>NZ_RJUT01000002.1:0-774841 GCF_003751395.1 Rathayibacter sp. PhB152
AACAACACCGCGATCTGACCCCGCTCACCCGCATCCAACCGACGACCCGGCATGCAACCACCCCTCCGTTGCAACAACCGTATGAAACCGCCCCCGCCCACCAGCGCAGTGCCTCCTCCACAGCCCCGATTCAGCCCGCGATCGTCCCGCTGCACCCTCGAGCCGGACCCCGTGTCGGTGGTCCCTGCTTCAATACTCGTATGACGGAGTTCGGATCGACGGAAGAGGTGCTGAAGCACCTGCGCGCCCTCAGCGACGGCGCCGCCGCGAACGCCCGCGCCGCAGCCCGGCCGCGTCTCGCCGAGGCCCGATTCCTCTACGACTTCCATCGCACGGCCCTCGCCCACCCCGACGCCTTCGCCCGCGGCGCGACCCCCAGCGAGACCCGCGATCTCGTCGAGCGCTCCATCCGCGCAGAGCTCGCGGTCGCGGAGGGTCTGTCGGAGCAGGTGATCGCCCGCCGTCTCGAGAACGCGCAGCTGCTCTTCGAGCACCTCCCGCTGACGCGCGAGCTGCTCGCGCAGGCGCGCCTGCACTGGGAGGAGGGGGAGGCGATCTGCGCGACCGCCAGCAGCCTCCCCGAGGGGTCCCGCGCCACTCTCGATGAGCGCGTCGCGGAGGCGGCGCCGTCGATGACGCTCACGCAGCTGCGTCGCGCCCTGCGCCGTTGGCGGGAGGAGCTGCACCAGGAGTCCCTCGCGGCGCGGCACTCCCGCGCCCGGACGGACCGGGCCGTGTGGGTCACGCCGGACGTGGACGGGATGGCGACGCTCTGCCTGTACGGGCCGGCCCCTGCGGTGATGGGCGCCTACGACCGCGCGGACCGGATGGCGCATTCTCTGCGTGATGCCGGGGATGTGCGCACGCTCTCGCAGCTTCGCGCGGACGTCGCCGTGGACCTGCTCTGCGACGGCGACATCATCGGCACCACCCCCGACGCCGAGGACCGCCCGACCCGACGTTCGTTCCCGGTGTCCGGGCGGAGGTGCGGCTCACGCTCGCGGCTTCCACGGCCGTCGACCTCGACGACGAACCAGCGGAGCTGGACGGCTACGGCCCCGTCCCCGCCGCTGTCGCGCGGGAGCTCATCCGGACGGCGGCCTCCTTCACGCGCGTCCTGACCGATCGGGACACCGGTGCGGTCGTCTCCGTCGGCCGCACGCAGCGCCTCCCGCCGTCCCGCATGCGCCTGCACGTGCAGCTGCGGGATCAGACCTGCCGCTTCGCCGGCTGCCTGCGCACCTCCGCCCGCAGCGAGGCGGACCACACGATCGAGTGGCGCAACGGCGGCGAGACCTCGCTCGAGAACCTCGTCTCACTGTGCACGGCGCACCATCACCTCCGGCACGGCGACCGGTGGACGTACACGAAGGACGACGACGGGACGATCGTGTGGACGACACCGACCGGCAGGCGCATCAGCAACCGGCCGCCCCCGCTGCCCGGGCGGCCGCCGGACCCGCCCCGGCGACCGCGCTTCGTCGATGTGCCGCCGCCGTTCTGACGGTGATGGATCTCGATACGCCCGCGATGCGGGCTACTCGATCAGCAGGGAAGGCGCATCGGCGCGCGCGCCGGCGGTCAGGGCGGGCGAGGCGACAGGGCGTGCGGGGCGCGTCGGCGCGGGCTCGACCATGCTGGTCGAGTAGCCCGCAGGGCGTGTCGAGACCCGCGGTCACCAGGCGCGCGGCTGCCGACGTTCTGCTGCGGGTGGATCGCGCAGAGGGTGGCGTCGGGGGTGCGACCTAGGCTGGCGGAATGACGGATGGGCAGAGGGAGTTCGGGCTCGCGGAGGCGGCGCTGGCCGTGCGGGTGCCGCGCGCCGACGACGACAAGTACAGCCGCGGGGTGCTCGGGATCGCGACCGGGTCCGAGCGCTACCCGGGGGCGGCGGTGCTCGGGGTCGAGGCGGCGGTGCGCACCGGGCTCGGCATGGTGCGCTACCTCGGGCCGGAGCGGCCGTCCGCCCTTGTGCTGGCGCGTCGCCCCGAGGTCGTGACCTCGGCCGGGCGGGTGCAGGCCTGGCTCCTCGGCTCCGGGACGAGCGCGGACGACCGGTCCGAGGACGAGCGCGCCGTCCTGCTCGAGCAGCTGCACTCGGGGGTCCCCGTGGTGCTCGACGCGGGCGCGCTCGACCTGATCGGCGAGGCTCGCGGGCCGGTGGTCGTCACTCCGCACTACCGCGAGCTCGCCGGCCTGCTCACGCGCGCCGGGGTGGACGTCGACGCGGCCGCGATCGCCGCCGACGCGAGCGGCTGGGCGCGGCGCACCGCCGAGCACTTCGGGGTCTGCGTGCTGCTCAAGGGCAGCACCACGCACGTGGTCTCCGGGGGCACCGCCCACGAGGTCAGCGGCTCGACGCCCTGGCTCGCCACGGCGGGCAGCGGCGACGTCCTCGGCGGAGTGCTCGGCGCTCTGCTGGCCGGCCGGGCCGCGGACGCGGAGAGCCGGGGGACGGCGCTCGGGGACGAGGATCTCGCGGCGGTCGCCGCCGCCGCGGCCGTCCTGCACGCGCAGGCCGGCGCGGCGGCGTCCGGAGGCGGGCCGATCGCGGCCCTCGACATCGCCGAGCAGCTCCCCGGCGTCGTCGCGCGGCTGCTGAACTGAAACGCCGGCATCGCCTGCCGCACTGAACCGATCGCGTCCTCGGTCCGTTGACACAGGAGAGGCGGGCTTCCCCCGCGACCCGGACATCGGAGCCGCACAGCCGCCTCATCGGAACCCCCGAGCTCCCGGCCCTAGCGTCGGAGACGACAGCCGCGTCCGACCCCCACACAGGAGAACAGACATGACCGCGAAGACCACGACTCCCGTCCGCTACGCCCTCACCCTCCTCGCCGGAGCCGGCACCCTCGCGGCCCTCGCCGCCTGCTCGAGCACCGCCACCGCCGGGACCGAGGACGCCGGCTCGAGCGCCGCCGCGACCAGCGCGCCCGCCGCCACCTCCAGCGCCTCCTCCTCCGAGTCGACCGGCACCGACTCGACCGGCTCCGCCGCGACCGGCGCCTACGCCGACGGCACCTACGAGGCCGACGGCTCCTACACCTCGCCCGGCGGCAACGAGTCGGTCGGCGTCGAGCTGACCCTCGAGTCGGGCGTCGTCACCGCCGTCACGGTGACCCCCGAGTCCGAGAACCCGACCGGCCAGGAGTACCAGACCCGCTTCGCCAGCGGCATCTCGGGCGAGGTCGTCGGCAAGAGCCTCGACGAGCTCGACGTCACCAAGGTCTCCGGCTCCTCGCTCACCTCCGGCGGCTTCAACGACGCCGTCGAGACGATCAAGGCCGATGCCGCGGCCTGAACCTCTGCACCCTGACGCCGCGCCGACCGCGACCCGGCGCGTCCTCGAGAGCGCCTGGCGGTTCGACGCGATCGGCACCACCTGGCAGATCGACACGGACGCACCGCTGGACGCGGTCGTGCGCGAACGGGTCCGCGCGCGCATCGAGGCCTACGACCGCACCTGGTCGCGGTTCCGCGACGACTCCGCCGCCTCGCGCCTTCGGACCGAGCCCGGCGAGCACGTCTTCCCGGCGGAGGCGGTCGAGCTGTTCGCCCTCTACGACGAGCTCTTCGCGCTGACCGGGGGCGGCGTCACGCCGTTCATCGGCGACGCCCTCGAGCAGCTCGGCTACGACCCGGCCTACTCCCTGGTGCCGCGCGGCCCCGTCGCGCCGGCTCCGTCCTGGGCCGCGGCCCGCGGCGGCGGGGGAGCGACGCTGCGCACCGCCGCCGGAGTCGTGCTCGACGTCGGCGCGGCCGGCAAGGGTCAGCTCGTCGACCTCGTCCTGGACGAGCTCGCGAGCGCCGGTGTCGAGCGCGCCGTCGTCGACGCGAGCGGCGACCTGCGCGCCCGCGGGGTCGGCGCCTACCGCGTCGGCCTCGAGCACCCCTTCGACGCGAGCCGCGCGATCGGCGTCGCCGAGCCGGGCGAGCGAGCGCTCTGCGCCTCGGCCGGCAACCGGCGGGCCTGGGGCGACGGGCTGCACCACGTCCTCGACGGCCGCACCGGCCGTCCCGTCGACACGGTCGTCGCCACCTGGGTCGTCGCCGACAGCACCCTCGTCGCCGACGGACTCGCGACCGCCCTCTTCGTCCGCCCGCCCGAGGTGCTCGCCGAGCGCTTCGACTTCGAGTTCGTCCGCGTGCTCAGCGCCGGCGGGCTGCACTACTCGCCCCGCTTCCCCGGAGAGGTCTTCTGATGCTCGGCACCCTCGATCGCGCCCTCGGTCGCATCACCATGTACCGGCTGGTCTGGCTGACGCTCGCCGCGCTCCTCGTGGTCGCGCTCGGCTACTCCGCCGCCGGGCTGATCTTCTTCACACCAATCGAGATCGCGGCGACGGCGGTCGTGGCGATCGTCTCGACGACCGGGGCGACCTGGCTGATCGCCCGGCTGGTCGGCTCGCCCGCCCACCTCGAGTCGTCGCTGGTGACCGGACTGCTGATCGCGTTCCTGCTCTTCCCGACCTCGGAGCCGCGCGCGCTCCTCGTCGTGGCGCTGATCGGCGTGATCGCGGCGGCCTCCAAGTACGTGCTGGTGTGGCGCGGTCGCCACCTCTTCAACCCGGCCGCCGTCGCGGTGCTGATCGTCGGCATCGCGCAGGGCCTGCTGCAGGACACCCCGTTCGCGGGCTCGCTGACCGCCGCGGCCTGGGCTCTGCCCACCGGCGCGCTCTGGCCGTGGGTGCTGGTCGGCGCGCTCGTCGTCGTCGCACGGGTGCGCCGCTGGGCGATCGTCGTCGTGTTCATCGCGGTCGCCGGCGCCGTGTCCGTGCTCAACTCGGTGATGAACGGCCAGGAGCCCGGAGCCGCGCTGTCGCTGGTCCTGACCGCGTACCCGTTCGTGTTCGCCGGCGCCTTCATGCTGACCGAGCCGCTGACCCTGGCGCCCAAGCGCTCGCAGCAGCTGATCGTGGCCGTCGTCGCGGCTCTGCTCACGACCGTCCCGTTCTCGCTCGGACCGCTGCACGCGAGCCCGGAGCTCGGCCTCGTCGCGGGCAACGCGATCGCGTTCTTCTTCGGCCAGCGCCGGCGGCTGTCGCTGGAGCTGCGCTCCTCGAGCGTCATCGCGCCGGGCATCACGGAGTACCGCTTCGCCCCGCGGACGCCGGTGCGCTTCGAGGCGGGCCAGTGGCTCGAGCTCGACGTGCCGCACCGCTCCGACGGCCGGGGGAGCCGGCGCACCTTCTCCATCGCCTCCGCTCCCACCGACGGCGAGATCGCCGTCGCCATGCGGCTGCCCGAGAAGGCGAGCAGCTTCAAGCGGGCGCTCGCCGGTCTCGAGCCCGGGGCCGTGGTCCGCGTCACGAGCGTCGGTGGCGACTTCGTGCTGCCGGCCGACCCGGCGACGCCGCTGCTCCTGGTCGCGGGCGGCATCGGCATCACCCCGTTCGCGAGCCAGCTCACGGCGATCGCGGCCGGACCGGAGCGCGACGTGGTCGTCGTCTACGCGGCCGCCCGGCTGGAGGACGTGGCGTACCGCGAGCTCCTCCGCGCCTCCGGGGCCCGCGTCGTGCTGGTCTCGCCCGAGGCGCCGGATCGGCTGCCCGAGGGCTGGTCGCACGTCGCCGGCCGGATCACGGCGGAGCGCCTCGCAGACGCCGTGCCCGACGCGCCCCGCCGCGTCGGCTTCGTCTCCGGCTCGCCCGCGTTCGTCGACTCCGTCCGCGGCGCCCTCCGGTCGGCCGGTGCGAAGAAGGTCCGCACCGACGCCTTCGCCGGGTACTGATGCGGCCGGTGGCCGCTCAGGGAGGAGTTCCCAGCGCCGTTCAGGGGTCCGATGAGGTCGCCCTCTACACTGACGCGGTGCCGACCCCTGCCGCCTCAGAGACCGCCGCCCCCCGGGCCTCCTCGCGCCCGGTCGCGTGGCTGCGCGAGAACCGCGACTCCGCCGCCGTGCTGTGGAGCGGCTTCGCCCTCGTGCACGTCCTGCTCTCCCTGCTCGCGCTGTACGCTCCGGGACTGCCGATGGGGGACGTGAGCATCGTCTACAAGGGCTGGATGCGGACCGCCGTCGAGGGCGGCGGGCTCGTCGGCTTCGACACCGGCTGGGTCTACCCGATCCTCGCCCTGGTGCCGATCAGCGCCGCCTGGCTCTTCGGCGAGGCGGGCTACGACCTGACCTGGCTGATCGGCGTGATCGCCGTCGACGCGGCGGCCTTCGCGCTCCTCCTGCACCGGGGCGTCCCCGCCCGGCTCGCCGCGGCGCGCTGGTGGCTGCTCTTCCTGGTGCTCCTCGGGCCGATCGCCGTCGGCCGGATCGACGCCTTCACCGTTCCGCTCGCCATCGCCGGACTGCTCTGGGCCTCGAGCCGACCGGTCGTCGCCGCGCTCGCGCTGACCGTCGCGACGTGGATCAAGGTCTGGCCCGCGGCCCTGCTGGGCGCCGCCGTCCTGGTGCTGCGCGGCCGCTGGCGGCTGGTGGCCGTCGGCGCCGGGCTCTCCGTCGCGATCATCGCCGGCGTGTACGCGCTCGGCGGCGGCGAGTACGTCTTCAGCTTCGTCACCGACCAGACCACGCGCGGTCTGCAGATCGAGGCGCCGGTCAGCACGCTCTGGATGTGGCTCTCGATCGGCGGCTGGGCCGGCAGCTACGTCTGGTACGCCGCCGACATCAACACCTTCGAGATGCACGGCCCGTTCACCGATGTCGCCGCCGAGCTGATGAACCCGGCGCTCGCGCTCGCGGTGATCGGCACGGTGCTGCTCGGTCTCCGTGCGCTGCGCGCGAAGGCGTCGCCGGTGCGGCTGCTGCCGCTGCTGAGCCTCGGGCTCGTGCTGGTGCTGATCGACATCAACAAGGTGCTCTCGCCGCAGTACATCGTCTGGCTGGCGCCGCCGGTGATCGTCGGGCTCGTGGTGGCCGGTCGCGACTTCGCGACGCCGGCGAAGCTGACCCTGGCGATCGCGGTGTTCACGCAGATCGTCTACCCGTACCTCTACCTCTTCCTGCTCTGGTCGAACGCGGGCATGGTGCTGGCGCTGACCGTGCGCAACGTCCTGCTGCTCGTGCTGCTCGGCTGGGTGCTCCGCGAGCTGTGGCGGACGGGGAGCCGCGCGCGGGACGTCTCGCCGGAGGCTTCGGAGGAGCGGTCGCCGCTCGCGCAGACCGCGGTGGCCGACGGCGCCGTCGGCGGTCCGCGCGCCTAGGCTGGTCGGCGGGTCCGGTGGTCGGATCCGCTGGGAGGTCCCTCGTGCTGGTCGCATTCTCCGTCGCTCCGTCCGGCGGTGAGGGCCCCGACGCCTCCGTCCACGACGCCGTCGCCGCCGCCGTCCGCATCGTCCGCGACTCCGGCCTGTCGAATCGCACGACCTCGATGTTCACCGAGATCGAGGGCGAGTGGGACGAGGTCTTCGACGTGATCAAGCGCGCCACCGAGGCGGTCGGCGCCTACGGCTCGCGGGTGTCGCTGGTGTTGAAGGCCGACATCCGGCCCGGCTACTCGGGCGAGATCGACGCGAAGATCGAGCGGCTCGGCCGCGCGCTCGAGGAGTGAGGCGCGCGGGAGCGCTCTCCGACTCGAATCGTTTCGATCCGCTTCCGATCCTCGCTATCGTGGTCCGGTGACCCTCTCCCCAGCCCGGACCCGCCTCGCCCTGCTCGCCCTCGCGATGGGGGGCTTCGGCATCGGCTCGACCGAGTTCGTCGCGATGGGGCTGCTGCCGCAGCTCGCCGCCGACCTGCTCCCGGACGTCTACGCCGTGAGCTCCGAGCAGGCCAACTCGCAGGCCGGGCTGCTGATCTCCGCCTACGCGCTCGGCGTCGTCGTCGGTGCTCCGACGATCGCCGCGGCCGCCGCCCGCTGGCCGCGCAAGCGCCTGCTGCTGATGCTGCTGGCCGCGTTCACGATCGGGACCGTCGCCTCGGCCCTGCTGCCGACCTTCCCGCTCGTGCTGGCCGCCCGCTTCGTCGCGGCGCTGCCGCACGGCGCGTACTTCGGCATCGCCTCCCTCGTCGCCGCCGACCTGATGGGGCCGGGCAAGCGCGGCAAGGGCGTCGCCTTCGTGCTGTCGGGGCTCACGATCGCGAACGTCGTCGGAGTGCCCGCCATCACCTGGGTGGGGCAGAACGCGGGCTGGCGCAGCGCTTACCTGGTCGTCGCGGCGATCTTCGCTGTGACCGTGGTGGCCGTGTGGCTGCTCGTGCCGTTCCAGCGGGGGAACCCTGGGGCGACCATGCGCAACGAGCTGAAGGCCTTCGGCCGGCTGCAGGTCTGGATGACCCTGCTGATCGGCGCGATCGGCTTCGGCGGACTCTTCGCGATGTACAGCTACATCACGCCGCTGTCGACCGAGGTGACCGGCCTGCCGCTGGGCGCCGTGCCGTGGATCCTGGTGGTGATCGGCCTGGGCATGACGGTCGGCAACCTGGCGGGCGGCTGGGCGGCCGACCGGAACGTGCGGCTCGCACTCGTGGTGCTGTTCCTCGGAGTGCTCGTGTCGCTGATCGGCCTGGCGCTGACCGCGACGTCGGTCGTGGGCCTGGTCGTGTTCACGTTCCTCGCGGCGGGCTTCTCGGCGGGGGCCTCGCCGGCCATCCAGACCCGGCTGATGGACGTCGCCCGCGACAGCCAGACCATCGCCGCGGCGCTCAACCACTCCGCGCTCAACATCGGCAACTCCGTCGGCGCCGCTCTCGGCGGGGTGACCATCGCCGCCGGCCTCGGCTACCTGTCGCCGATCTGGGTCGGCGTGGGCCTCACCGCGGCCGGCATCCTGCTCGCGTTCGCCAGCATCGCCATCGACCGCGCCCGCGGCACCGTCGACGCGCCGCGCGACCCCGCCCGCCCCGCCACGGGCAGCGTCCCGGTCAACGCCCTGTAAGGCCGGCCCGGCGGAACCCGCCGGCACCGGACGGGGGGTCTGCATGCCGTCGTGTCGACGCCGGTGGGTCTCGATACGCCCCTGCGGGGCTACTCGACCAGCAGGGAAGCGGGCACGCATCTCTCGGGACGGCGTGCCAGCGGATTTCCGCAGCCGCCGTAAGACGCTCTGCGGAACGCGCCCACCTCAATCCGTTTCGATCAAAATGCCGTCGTGGATGGCGCGCTTGCGCAGCGCGACCTTGGTGCCGACGTCGATGCCGACCACGCGGTACTTCTCGCGGATGCGCTTGAGGTAGGACTTCGCGGTCTCCTCGGAGATGCCGAGCTCGAAGGCGACGGACTTGACGGGCTCGCCGCCGCCGTAGAGCGCCATCACGCGGCGCTCTTGCGCGCTGAGCTTGGGGGCGCCGTCGGAGTCGCCGGTGGAGAGGGCCATGTCGAGTTCGTGCGAGATGTAGGAGTGGCCGTCCTTGGCCGCGCGGATCGCCTCGACGATCATGTCGGCGTCCTCCGTCTTGACGAGGTAGCCGAGCGCACCCGAGGCGAGCGCCTCGCGGACCACGGCCGGCTCGGAGTAGGTGCTCATCAGCACGGTCTTCACGCCGGTGGTCTTCAGGGTGGAGAGCTTGACCGAGATCGGGATGTTGTCCTTGAGGTCCAGGTCGAGCAGCACGACGTCGACGGGGAACTCGGGGTGGGTGAGCAGCTCCGGCCAGGACGCGACCGCGGCGACCAGCTGGATGTCCGACGCGGCGCCGCGGATCCACTCCGTGAGGGCACCGAGGAGCATCTTGTGATCGTCGACCACGGCGAGCGTGATCTTCGGTTCTGCGGTGGAGGTCATCGGTGTCCTTCGGCTCGGCGGGAGGGCGGGGCGGTCGTCTCTGCTCAGCGATCGGCCGGATTCTCGACGTAGCAGTCGATCTCGATCCGGAGCGCGTCGTCGTGGGACGTGTCGCGGAACGCACCGACCTGTGCGATAGCCTCCCACGTCGCGGGATCGACTCCGCGCACGGGCACGCCCTCGGACTGCAGAGTGAGCGGCACCAGCAGGGAGCGCGGCGGGGCGTCGGCGTCCGGTTCGCGCGGTGCTCCGGCTTCGACGTGCAGCACGACGGTGAGCCCGGAGGCGCCGTCGAGGATGAGCCAGATGGCGGAGAGCAGGCCGTCGCGCTGCTGGTGGCCGAGGAGGCCGGCGGTGCCGTCGGGGTCGTGCAGATCGACGAGCGGGGCCAGCAGCTCGGACTCCTGGATCGCGTGGTGCAGCCAGGTCTCGCGACGCCCCTCGATCAGGTGCAGGCGGAGGCTGGTCGCGAGTGCGGCGGCGTGGGCGGCGCGGTGCGGATCGAGCGGCAGGACGGTCGTGCCGTCGCCGACCTCGGCGAGCAGGCGCTCGGCCGCGAGGTCGAGGCGGGCGAGCTCCTCCGAGGCGAGCATGCCGACCGCGTAGCGCGGTCCGAGGGTGGTGCTCTGCACGAGGGCGCGGTCGATCTCGAGCTGGACCATCCGGCGGAAGCCGCGCATCATCACGACCGCGACGACGGCGGGCGCGAGGGTCACGGCCATCGCGCTGATCCGCACCGAGAACGAGGTCTCGTCGCCCGAGCCCATGGCGCTGTAGCCGACGAGCTCGGCGACCGCGATGGCGAAGGCGACGGCGAGGACCTCGATGCTGCGGCGGTGCACGATCATCGCGGCGTGGGCGACCGCGGCGGCCACCGCGGCGGTCGGGACGGCGGCGGACGGGCCGTGCCCGGCGACGGCGATCAGGTCCAGCGCCACGGCACCGGTGATCCCGACGAGCAGGCCGACGTAGGCGGCGGTGGGCAGCCGCTGTCCGCAGACGTGGATGGCGACGACGGTCGCCGTGAAGGAGGCGACGAGGAGGAGCCAGGCGACGACGACCAGCCCCGGCCGCGCGTAGTCGTCGACGGTGGCGAGGAAGACCAGGAGCTCGTAGGCCATCAGCGCCGCCGCGATGCCGGTGAGGCCGCTGCCGAGGTAGCTGGTGCCGAGGGTCTCCTGCTGGCCCTTCCGCGCGCGGGCGGAGCGGGGCGAGCCGTCGGGCCGGCGAGGAGCGGCGCCGGGTCCGCCGAGGAGGGGGGAGGCCCGCTCGGTGCCGGCGCTCACTTGGGCACCTCCAGCACGACGGTGGTGCCGGAGCCGGGCGAGCTGAAGAGCCGGGTGCGGCCGCCGACGTCGGCGAGCCTCGCGACGACCGACTCCTTGAACCCGAGCTTCGTCGCGGGCACCGTGGCGATGTCGAAGCCGGCACCGGCGTCCGTCACCATCGCGCGGACGGTCTGCTCGTCCTCGGTGATCGTGACGTCGGCGGACTCGACACCGGAGTGCCGCCGCACGTTCTCGAGGCACTCGGCGAGGGCGAGCAGGAAGGAGTCGAGCGCGTCGCCCTCGAGGACGACCTCCCCGGAGCCGTGCAGGACGACCTCGAGGCCCAGCCGGCCGAACCGGTCCCGGACGTCCTCGAGCGAGGTCGCGGCAGGCGACGCGGTGACGCTGGTCAGCTGGTACGAGCCGGACGCGCTCGGCGTCGGCGTCCCGCCGAGGCGCAGCTGGCGCAGGAGCTGCGCGTCCTGCGCGGCCTGGCGGCGGAGCGCGTCCTTGGAGACGCCGCGGCCGGAGTGGGCGAGCAGGGTGAGCGTCGCGAGCACCGTGTCGTGCAGGAGCCGCGCTCCCTGGCGGCGCTGCGCCTCCGTCTCGCTGGCCTGCCGCTCGACGCGGTGCGCGTTGCCGATGCTGTCGATGCGCCGGACGACCCGGGGGACGGCCGTGCTGATCCAGAGCGCGAAACCGGCGAGCGTGCCCCAGGGCAGCAGGCTCTGCACGAGCGCGTTGGACAGCATCGCCTCCTCGGCGACCAGCACGGAGACGACCACGCTCGGCACCAGGACGGGCAGGAGCAGCAGCAGCCGGCGGACGGAGGTGGTGACGACGACGGCGACGGTGCTGGTGACGGCGTTGGCGGTGCCGACGAGCACGTATCCCTCGAAGCCGCTGCTCACGCCGATGGCGCTCGCGAGCCCGATGCTCAGTGCCAGGCCGCCGACGGCGAGCAGGAGCACCCAGAGCGTGCGTCCGCTGCGGCCGAGCTGCAGGTGGAGGACAGCGAGTCCGAGGAGCAGCGCCACCGCGAACGGCACGGCGTCGGGCGCCACTGCCCCGGGGCCGAGGACCAGAGCGATCGCCGTGGCGTCGATCAGGAGGCCGATGCCGCACGCGGACTGGCGGAGGAGGCGGTCGCGCTCGCGAGCGCTGCGGACCAACGGCACGGGCACGCTCCTTCCGGTGGGCGGCGCGGGGCGGACCCCCGTCTCACGATAGTCACAGACCGGCGGTCGGCCCGCGGGACGGCCGGGATCGGGTCAGACCGCGAGGAGCCTCGCGAGGTGGCCGCCGACCGCGTCGTCCTCGATGAGGAAGGCGTCGTGCCCGAACGTCGAGCTGATCACCGCGACCTCGTCGCCGTCGATGTTGCCGCGGGCGTGGGCGGCGATGATCCGCTGCCCGTCCACCGGGAACAGCCGGTCGCTGTCGATCCCGAGCACGAGCGTCGGGCTGGTGATCCGCTCGAGCGCCTCGGCCTCGCCGCCGCGCCCGCGCCCCACGTCGTGCGAGTTCATCGCCTCGACGAGGGTGATGTAGCTGTTCGCGTCGAAGCGCCGGGTGAACTTGTTGCCGTGGAAGTCGAGGTAGGACTCGACCGCGAACCGGCCGCCGCCGCCCAGGGGGCTGAGGCCGGACTGCCAGCTCCGCTCGAAGCGGTCGTTGAGCTCGGACGGACTGCGGTAGTTGAGCAGCGCCATCCGGCGGGCCAGCGCGAGGCCGTGATACGGGCCCTTGCCGTCACCGGCGTCGTAGTAGGCGCCGCCCGCGAAGGCGGCGTCAGTGCGGATCGCCTCGAGCTGGACGAAGTTGAGCGCGATCTGGTCGGAGGTCGCGCGCGGGGGAGCGGCGAGGACCGCGAGCCGGGCGACCCGCTCGGGGTGGTCGATGCCCCACTCCAGGGCCTGCATCCCGCCCATCGAGCCGCCGATGACGGTGTGCCAGCGGTCGATGCCGAGCCGGTCGGTGAAGAGCGCCTGCACGGCGACCTGGTCGCGGATCGTCGTGTACGGGAAGCGCGCACCCCACTCGTGCCCGTCGGGGGCGAGCGAGGCGGGGCCGGTCGAGCCCTGGCAGCCGCCGAGCATGTTCGGAGCGACGACGAAGTAGCGGTCGGTGTCGATCACGAGGCCGGGGCCGACGAGTCCGGACCACCAGCCGTCGGTCGCGTGACCCGGGTCGCCGCGGCCGATGAGGTGCGAGTCGCCGGTCAGCGCGTGCAGGACGAGGATCGCGTTGTCGCGTGCGGGGGAGAGCTCGCCCCAGCTCTCGTAGGCCACCCGGACGTGGGGGAGGCGACCGCCCGCTTCGAAGGCGTACGGGCCGATCTCGACGAAGCGCCGGCCGCCGGGGTGGTCGCCCTCGCGCCAGGCCCCGGTGGCAGGGGGCTTGCCGATCACCGAGCGGAGCTGGCGCTCGGTGACGAACGCCGAAGGGACGGTGTCCTCGAGTGTCTGCTGCCAGTCCATAGCGGTGTCCATCGTGGCAGAGCGCAGCGGGCGCCCGGCCTTTGTTACGCGGGGGTGACGCTCGTCCTGCTGATCGAGTAGGCCGCGGAGCGGCCGCCCACCCATGCTGATCGAGTAGGCCGCGCAGCGGCCGAATCGAGATCCGCCGTTCTCAGCAGGGTGGGTCTCGATACGCCGCTGCGCGGCTACTCGACCAGCATGAAGGGCGCCGCTCCGCGGCTGCTCAACGGACGGAGGCGCGCCGTTTCATGCTGATCGAGTAGGCCGCGGAGCGGCCGTATCGAGATCCGCCGTTCTCAGCACGGTGGGTCTCGATACGCCGCTGCGCGGCTACTCGACCAGCATGACGGGGCCGTCAGGCGTTCGCGCGGGAGGCCTCGACGACGCTGCGGGCGGCCTGCAGGGCCTGGGCGAGGTCGGCGCGCAGGTCGTCGATGTTCTCGAGGCCGACCGAGAGGCGGACGAGCCCGGGGGTGACGCCGGCGGTGAGCTGCTGCTCCGGGGTGAGCTGCGAGTGCGTGGTCGATGCCGGGTGGATCACCAGCGAGCGGACGTCGCCGATGTTCGCCAGGTGCGAGAACAGCACGAGCGAGTCGACGAACGCGCGTCCCGCGTCCACCCCGCCCTTGAGCTCGAAGGAGAGGACCGCGCCCACGCCCTTCGGCGCGTAGTGGTTCGCCGCCGCGTACCAGGGCGAGGTGGGCAGCCCCGAGTAGTTGACCGTCGCGATGTCGGAGTGGTTCTCCAGGTACTCCGCGATCTCCTGCGCGTTCTGCACGTGGCGCTCGATCCGCAGCGACAGCGTCTCGATGCCCTGGATCAGCTGCCAGGCGCTCGCCGGCGCGATCGAGGCGCCGAGGTCGCGCAGCAGCTGCACGCGGGCCTTGATGATGTACGCCAGGGAGTCGCCGACCGCGTCCGTGTAGACCGCGCCGTGGTACGAGTGGTCCGGCGTGGTCAGCCCGGGGAACTTCGCCGCGTTCGCGGTCCAGGAGAAGGTGCCGCCGTCGACGATCGCGCCGCCGATCACCGTGCCGTGACCACCGAGGAACTTCGTCGCCGAGTGCACGATGATGTCCGCGCCGTGCTCGAACGGGCGGATCAGGTACGGCGTCGCGATGGTGTTGTCGACGATCAGCGGGACGCCCGCCGCGTGCGCGACATCGGCCACGGCACGGATGTCGAGGATGTTGATCTTCGGGTTGCCGATGGTCTCGGCGAAGAAGAGCTTCGTGTTCGGGCGGACCGCGCGGCGCCACTCCTCCTGGTCGTCCTGGTTCTCGACGAAGGTCGTCTCGATGCCCAGCTTGGCCAGCGTGTACTTGAACAGGTTGTAGGTGCCGCCGTAGATCGACGACGACGAGACGAGGTGGTCGCCCGCCTGCGCGATGTTGAGCACTGCCGCGGTCTCGGCCGCCTGGCCGGACGCGAGCAGCAGCGCCCCCGAGCCGCCCTCGAGCGCGGTGAGGCGCTCCTCGACGACGGCCTGCGTCGGGTTCTGGATGCGGGTGTAGATGTTGCCGAACTCGGCGAGCGAGAAGAGGTTCTTCGCGTGCTCGGCGTTGTCGAAGACGTAGGAGGTGGTCTGGTAGATCGGGGTCGCGCGCGCCTTGGTGACGGGATCGGGCGCGGCTCCGGAGTGGATCTGCTTGGTCTCGAACTGCCACTTCTCGGAGTCGGTCATGGTGCATCCCATCGCATCGTCGGTTCGGAACGGAAGGCCGTTCCCCGTCGCGACGAGCCTAGGTGCGGGTCCCCGGTGCGGCCAGGGCGACCGACACACGGGGTAACCGCGACGGATCAGCGTCCGGTGCGGATCCCGGACGTCGGATGCGGGTCGCGCTTGGACCCGGTCGGGTCGGCCCGGTTCGGGCGCTCGGGTCGCTCGTCGACGACCGGCGCGAAGAGCCAGGTCGCCCTCGGCTCGACGATCTTGTGGAAGACGGTGCGCGTCCAGCCCAGCGAGAGCGCGATCGCGACCGCGATGCAGAAGACGATCATCAGGATCAGCGCGACCGTGCTCTCGGTCGCGGACAGCAGCCCGGACTCGCGCAGCGGGTAGAGCACGAAGCTGTGCAGCAGGTAGACGTACATCGTCGACTGCCCCCAGGCCGTCATCGCGGTGCGTCGGCGCGGGATCAGGCTGAACAGCGCGAGCGAGAGCACGACCGCGGTCGCCATCAGCGCCAGGCGGACGAGCCCGGCCCACCAGGCGGTCTCGCCGAGCGCGTCGTACGGCCGGTCGTAGAAGAACCAGTAGCGCAGGTCCGCCGCGCGGAAGGCGTCGATGTTGACGGTCATCACGACGACCGTCGCCGCGAAGAGGGCGACGGCGATCACCCGGGAGAGCAGGATCTGCCGCGGCGTCAGGTCGAGCCAGCGGTCCACCAGCAGCCGCGAGCCGGCCTTCCAGCCGCGCAGCCGCCAGCCGAAGACGAAGAACGGCAGGATCCCGATCGCCCGGGCGAGGGAGAAGGTCGAGTCGATGTTGTCGTAGTAGCTCACGCCGACGGCGAGCACCACGCTGATCAGCAGCGGCCAGCGCAGCAGCGCGAGGTAGGGGAGGACCAGCCGGAAGATCCCGAGCGCGAGCAGGAACCACAGCGTCCAGCTCGGCTTGGTCGGGTTGAACTCCTGCTTGCCCTCGACCGCGAACTGCACCAGCGTCCAGATCGTCTCCATGATCAGGTAGGGCAGCAGGATGTCGGTGAGCACCCGGCGCATCGCGCGGGCGTTCGGCGCTCCGCCCTTGGAGAAGTAGCCGGAGATGATCGCGAAGGCCGGCATGTGGAAGGCGTAGATCGTCAGGTAGACGACGAGCGACGTGTCCGAGTTGGCGGTCAGCCGCTGGATGCCGTGGCCGACCACCACGAGCGCGACGCAGACGAAGCGGGCGTTGTCCCAGAGGGGCACGCGGCGCTTGGGGGCGGTGGGCGACCCGGCAGTGGCGGGAGCCGGGTCGGCGGGCTGCATGCGGCCAGGCTAGCGTTGGCTCCGACGACGGAGTCGATGGTGTCCGAGGCTTGACGGAAAGAGGACGAGCGTGGTTCGACGCGTCGTGGTGACAGGAGCGAGTTCGGGGATCGGTGCGGCGACGGTCCGCCTGTTCCGCGAGCACGGCTGGGACGTGGTGGCGGTCGCCCGCCGCCGGGAGCGGCTCGAGGCGCTCGCCGCGGAGACCGGGGCGAGCCTGTTCGTCGCCGATCTCACCGACGCGGCGCAGGTCGACGCGCTGCGCGATCACCTCGCCGAGACCGGCGCCGTGCACGCCCTCGTCAACAACGCCGGCGGCGCGCTCGGCCTCGACTCGGTCGAGGCGTCCGACCCCGCCGACTGGACCCGGATGTTCGAGATCAACGTGCTCTCGGTCAAGCTCGTCACGAGCGCTCTGCTCCCGCTGCTCCGGGCGGGCATCGCCGACGCCGGCTCCGAGGGCTCGGCCGATGTCGTCACCGTCACCTCGATCGCCGGCCACGTCGCCTACGAGGGCGGCGGCGGCTACAACGCCGCGAAGTTCGCCGCGCACGCGCTCGTCGCGGTGCTCCGTCTCGAGCTCGCCGGCGAGCCGATCCGTGTGATCGAGATCGCGCCCGGGATGGTGCACACCGAGGAGTTCTCGCTGGTCCGCTTCGGCGGCGACAAGGAGCGCGCCGACAAGGTCTACGCCGAGGTCCCCGCCCCGCTGGTCGCCGAGGACGTCGCCGCGGCGATCGTCTCCTCCGTCGAGCTGCCGCCTCACGTCAACCTCGATCTGGTGACGATCAAGCCGGTGGCGCAGGCCGCCCCGCACAAGGTGATCAAGGGCGCGCTCACCCCGAAGGCGTGACAGGCGCCCGTCGCGGGGCCCCGTGATGTGACGCGGGGCCTCGCGACGCTCTAGCCTGTCCCTCATGGTTTCCGACGCCGACGACTCCGCCGCCCTCCTCGCCGCCACGGAGAAGGAGGTCCTCGGCTGGCTCGAATTCGGTGACGCCGCTCGCCATCTCGCCGACGACGTCGTCGCCTCCGGCTACCGACCCGAGCTGGTCGTGGCCATCGCGCGCGGCGGTCTTCTGCTCGCGGGCGCGGTCGCCTACGCGCTGGGCATCAAGAGCTGCGGTGCGCTGAACGTCGAGTTCTACACCGGCGTCGAGGCGCGGCTCGCGGCCCCCGTCGTCCTGCCGCCGCTGCTGGACGAGGCGTCTGTGCGCGGGAAGCGCATCCTCCTGGTCGACGACGTCTCCGACTCCGGCCACACCCTCGCCCTCTCGGTCGACCTGATCCGCGCGATGGGCGCCGAGGTGCAGACCGTCACCCTCTACACCAAGCCCCGCACGGTGCTCGAGCCCGACTTCTTCTGGCGGCGCACGCCGCGCTGGATCGTCTTCCCGTGGTCGGCTCTGCCCCCGGTGGCGGGAGCCCTCGCGGAGGACGGCGAGTGAGCGTCCACCTGATCGGCGGCGGTGGCGGCGTCGAGCACGACCAGCAGCTCTACGGCGCGTTCCTGGCGGAGGCGCACGACCGCGCCGTGGACGCCGGCCGCATCGAGGGCCCGCGGATCGCGATCGTCGTCGTGCACGACGGCCTCGGCCCCGAGGTCTACGCGGGCTGGGCCGCGACGCTCGCCACGGTCGGCAAGCTCCTCCCGTTCGCGGTGATGAAGCCCGAGGGCGGCCGGATCGACCCCGCGGTCTTCGACGACGTCGACGGGATCTTCGTCGGCGGCGGCCTCACCCCCGCCTACCGCGACGCGCTCGAGGCGTCCTTCCCGCGCCTGCGCGACCTCGTCTCCTCCGGAGTGCCGTACGCCGGCTACTCCGCGGGCGCCGCGGTCGCCGCCGACCGCGCGATCGTCGGCGGCGACCGCATCGGCGGAGTCGCTGTGGCGCCGGAGCTCGCGGCCGAGGAGCTGGACGAGGTGACGGTGCTCGAGGGCATCGGCCTGGTCGACGTCTCGATCGACGTGCACGCCGCGCAGTGGGGCACGCTCGGCCGCCTGGTCGCGGCCGTCGAGGCCGGACTGGTCGACGGCGGCGTCGCGATCGACGAGTCGACCGTGCTCACCGTCGGCATGGGTGCCCTGCGCGTCCGCGGCGCCGGCTCGGTCTGGCGCGCGAGCGCGGGCGAGGCCGGAGTGTCGGTCGCCACCCTCGCCGCGAGCTGAGCGTGGACCTGCAGGAGCTGGCCGGTGCCGGCCTGATCGACCGCGGCTGGGCCGAGGCGCTCGCCCCGGTCGCCGGCGACATCGCGGCGATGGGCGACTTCCTCCGCGCGGAGACCGCGGCCGGGCGGCCCTACCTCCCCGCCGGGGCGCAGGTGCTCCGCGCGTTCGCCGCGCCCCTGGAGGACGTCCGCGTCCTGATCGTCGGGCAGGATCCGTATCCGACACCCGGGCATCCGATCGGGTTGTCCTTCGCCGTCGATCGGCACGTCCGGCCGCTGCCGCGCAGTCTGCAGAACATCTACCGCGAGCTCCGCGACGACCTCGGCGTCGCCCCGCCCGAGCACGGCGACCTCAGCGGCTGGACGCGCAGCGGGGTGCTGCTGCTCAACCGCGTCCTCACCGTCGCACCCGGCGCGCCCGCCTCGCACCGCGGCAAGGGCTGGGAGCGGGTCACCGAGCACGCGATCCGCACGCTGGTCGCCCGCGATCAGCCGCTCGTCGCGATCCTCTGGGGGCGCGACGCGGCGAACCTCCGGCCGCTGCTGGGCGACTCCGGCATCGTCGAGAGCGCCCACCCCAGCCCGCTGTCCGCGTCGCGCGGCTTCTTCGGCTCGCGGCCGTTCAGCCGCGCGAACGAGCTGCTCGCCGAGCGCGGGGCCGAGCCCGTCGACTGGGCGCTCCTGCCCTGAGCCTCGGGGCCCGCCCACCGCGGCCCGCCGCGCGTGCGGCGCTCCGCCACCCCGGCTACGCTGGCCCGGATCGCGGCCGCCGCCCGGGATCAGCGATGCCGACCACCACCGCCGAGAAGGAGCGAGATGCTCGAGGAAGAGTACGAGCAGCGCCGGGTCCTGCCGCCGCACCTGCGCCGGGCACCCGCCCCCGAGCCGGAGTTCTCCTTCGAGATCCGCGAGGCGCGCAGCGCGGACCTGCCGGACATCCAGGAGATCTACAACCACTACGTCCGGAACACCGTGGTGACCTTCGACGAGGACGACTCGACGCTGAAGGAGTGGCGCTCGAAGTTCGCGCGCAACCAAAAGCTCGGGCTGCCGTTCATCGTCGCCGTCTCGCCCTCGGGTCAGATCCTCGGCTACGCGATGGTGTCGCCGTGGTCGTCCAAGCGCGCCTACCGCTTCACGGTCGAGAACTCGATCTACCTGCGCGCCGCCTCGACCGGCAAGGGCCTCGGCAAGGCGCTGATGACCGAGCTGTTGGAGCGCGCGAAGGCCGTCGGCATCCGCCAGGTCATGGCCGTCATCGCGGACAAGGGGGCCGAGGCGTCGCTGACGATGCACGCGAAGTACGGCTTCGTCGAGGTCGGCCGGATGGGCCGCGTCGGCTTCAAGTTCGAGCGCTGGCTGAGCACCGTGCTGATGCAGAAGACGCTGAAGTAGCGCCACCCGCGTCTCTGCGAATGCGCCGGACTGCGGGGAACGGCGCGGGGTCCTTCCCTACACTTGTCGGCATGGAATGGCTCGTCCCGCTCATCGTCGTCGTCGTGCTCGTCGTGATCCTCGGGATCTACCTCTGGGCCACCTACAACTCCCTCGTCACGCTCAACGTCCGCGTCGACGAGGCCTGGAGCGACATCACCGTCCAGCTGAAGCGGCGGGCGGATCTGATCCCGAACGTCATCGACTCGGTGAAGGGCTACGCCTCGCACGAGCGGCAGGTGTTCGACTCGGTGACCCGTGCCCGTGCCGAGACGCTCTCCGCGCAGGGTCCGGCTGAGGCGTCCGCCGCCGAGGACCACATGCAGAAGGCGCTGAAGTCGATCTTCGCCGTCGCCGAGGCGTACCCGCAGCTGCAGGCGAGCCAGAACTTCCTGCAGCTGCAGGGCGAGCTGGTCGACTCCGAGGACAAGATCCAGTCGGCCCGCCGCTTCTACAACGGCGGCGTCCGCGAGATGAACACCAAGGTCACCGTCTTCCCCAACACGCTCTTCTCCCGCCGCCTCGGCTTCTCCGAGCGCGAGTTCTTCGAGGTCGGCGACCTCGCCGCCATCTCGGAGCCGCCCCGCGTCCAGTTCTGACGCCGCGGGGGAAGCGGCCCTGGCGGCGCCCCCTCATGCCGGTCGAGTAGCTGCGCAGCGGCGCCCCCTCATGCTGGTCGAGTAGCCCCGCTGGGGCGTATCGAGACCCCGCGTCAGCGCGCCGCCGGGGCTCCCGCCGCGAGCGGGCCGCCGTCGAGCGTCGTGAGGTACTCGTCGAAGACGGGGGACGGGTCGGTGCCCGTCGCGACGGCGTCCACGAGGGCGCGCCGCACCAGCGCGAGCACGACCGTGGCGAGCACGGCCGCGCGCGGCTCGTCCGCCGCGGGGAGCCCCATCCGCTGCGCGATGCTCGGGGTGAGCGCGGCCTCGCCGTCGTGCAGCGACTGCGCCCAGACCGCGCGCATGCCGGGCGTCTCGGTGAGCAGCGGCATCAGCCGCAGCGTCCGCTCGAGCTGCGGACCGGACGCGGCCGCGGCGAAGGCGGCGCCCAGCGCGGTGTTCAGCGACTCCGGCTCCGGCCGCGCGACGAGCTCGCGCGCCATCGCCGCGACGGCCGCGTAGAGCACGGGCCGCACGCAGTCCTCCTTGCCGCCGAGGTAGCGGTGGAAGGTGCGCAGCGAGATGCCGGCGGCGTGCGCCAGGTCGATCGAGCTGACGCCCTTCGTGGTCCCGCGCTCGAGCAGCAGGGCGACGCACTTCTCGGACAGGGCGAGCGCGATGGTGCCCTGCCGCTCCTGCGGACCGCTCATGCGAGGACCTCCCGGTGGCCGGTGGTGAGTGCGACGAGGAGCGCGGGCGCGAGGGTGCCGCGCCCGACGACATCGACGGTGTCGAGCCCCTGCCAGTGCGCGGCGGCGACGAGCAGCGCGGCGAGGCGCTCGGCCGTGTCCGGCGGCGCACCGGGCTCGCGCCAGGCCGCCTGCACCCGCAGCACGCCGTTCTGCCGGTCGCTCTTGAGGTCGACGCGCGCCGCGATCACGTCGTCGAGCAGCACGGGCAGCACGTAGTAGCCGTGCACGCGCTGCGCCGCGGGGGTGTAGATCTCGATCCGGTAGTGGAAGTCGAAGAACAGCTCGGCGCGCGGGCGGTGCCAGACCACGGGGTCGAAGGGGGAGAGCAGTGCGTCGGCCCGCAGCTCGCGCGGTCGCCGCGCCGCCGTGTGCCGCCAGAGCGGCAGCGGGCGTCCCGAGCGCTCCCAGCCGCGGACCTCGACCGGCACCAGCTCGCCCGCGTCGACGAGGTCGTGCACGGCCGCGAGCGTCGGCGCCTTCAGCAGCCGGTGGTAGTCGGCCAGGTCGCCGAGCGTGCCGACCCCGAGCGCGAGCGCGGAGCGGCGCACCAGCTCGCGGACCGCGTCCTCGGCGGAGACCTCGGCGTCGAGCACCTCGCGGGGCAGCACCTGCTCGGCGAGCGCGTAGGAGCGCTCGAAGCGCGTGCGCCCCGCGGTCACCACCTCGCCCCAGCGGAAGAGCACCTCGAGCCCGCGCTTCATGTCGGACCAGCCCCACCACGGACCGGTCCGGGTGTTGGCCTCGTGCTCGATCTCCGAGGCACGGAGCGGGCCGTCGGCGAGAGCCGCGCGCAGCCAGTCGAGCGTGGACCGGTTGTCGGCCGCCCAGCCCTCGTGCTCGGGCAGGCGCACGCGGCGGTAGTGCTCCATCCGCCAGCGGTAGAGCGGGAGGTCGGCCCGGCGGATCAGCGCCGCCTCGTGCGCCCAGTACTCGAGGTAGTGGCCCTTCGGCGAGAACGCGACCGCGTCGAGGAGGGCGCGGTCGTAGGGGCCGAGGCGGGCGAGGACGGGGAGGTAGTGGCTCCGCTCGAAGACGTTGACCGAGTCGAGCTGCAGCGGCCGGATCCGGTCGATCACGCCGAGGATCTGCCGCGTGCCGACCCGCGGCGGCGGGGCGGCACCGAAGCCCTGGGCGGCCAGGGCGATGCGGCGCGCGAGCGCGGGGCTGAGCTGCTCGGTCATGGTGCACCCACGCTAGCGAAGGCCGCCGACATCGGCCGATCGGAGGCGATCCGGCTTCGGCGCCGAGTGTTCCCGTCCGGTTCATCCGGGCGGCCCCGGGATGTCGGGAGCCGCCCCTACGTTTCCCGAGGCGCCCGCAGGGGCCCACCCACCCGACTCCTGGAGGACTCTTGACGACCCAGCGCTTCCCCCGCGCCGGTGTGCTCGCCGCCGCGACCGCCGCTCTCGCTCTCACCCTGACCGCCTGCTCCGGCGACGCCGGTGCCTCGTCCGGCTCCGCGTCCGGCGACGCGTCCGTCGACGCCTCGACCGCGACCTCCGCCGCCGACCTCGGCGGGCTCGACGCCCTGGTCGAGGCCGCGAAGGCCGAGGGCGAGCTCAACGTGATCGCGCTGCCCGACAACTGGGCCAACTACGGCGAGCTCATCTCGGGCTTCGAGGACGAGTACGGCATCACCGTCAACTCGGCCGACCCCGACGTCTCCTCCGCCGAGGAGATCAGCACCGCGCAGAACCTGGCCGGCCAGGACACCGCTCCGGACGTCTTCGACCTCGGTGCCGCCGTGGCGCTCGCGAACACCGACCTGTTCGCGCCGTACAAGGTCGAGACCTGGGACGACATCCCGGAGGGCAACCGCGAGGAGACCGGCCTCTGGGTGAACGACTACACCGGCCTGATGTCGATCGGCTACGACGCCGTCGCCGTGCCCGCGCCCGAGTCGCTCGACGACCTGCTCGGCGCCGACTACCGCGGCTCCGTCGCGATCAACGGCGACCCGACCCAGGCCGGCGCCGCGGCGGCCGCCGTGCAGCTCGCCGCCCTGCAGTCGGGCGGCTCGGCCGACGACGTCCAGCCCGGCATCGACTTCTTCGAGAAGCTCAACGACGCGGGCAACTTCCTGCCGCTGGACCCGACCGACGCGACCATCGCCTCCGGCGAGACCCCCGTCGTCTTCGACTGGAGCTACAACAACCTCGCCGCCGCGAAGGCGAACGAGGGCACCCGCGAGTGGACGACGACGGTGCTGCCCGGCACCGCGGTCGGCAGCTACTACAACCAGGCGATCAACGCCGACGCGCCGAACCCGGCCGCCGCGCGCCTCTGGCAGGAGTACCTCTACTCCGACGCCGCGCAGAACCTCTACCTCGCGGCGGGCGCCTACCCCGTGCGCCTGGCGGCCATGGTCGACGCCGGCACGGTGGACAAGGAGGCCCTCGACGCCGTCGGCGCCGCTCCGGAGGACCTCGTCCAGTTCACCTCCGAGCAGACCGAGGCCGCCTCGGCCCTGCTGGCCGAGAAGTGGGGCGCGGCGATCCAGTGACGACCGCCGCCGTCCGCGCCGTCTCCGGGGCCCGCGCACCCCGGGGACGGCGCGGTCTCCCCGCAGCGCTCGGCGTCGCTCCGTTCGCGGTCTACGTCCTGCTCTTCCTCGCCGTGCCGACCGTCCTCGCGGTCGGCACGGGCTTCGTGGACGGCGACGGCCGGCCGACGCTCGCGAACGTCACGGCGCTGGGCGACCCGGTCGTCCTGTCCGCCTTCGGCGCCTCGCTCGGACTGTCGGCGCTCACCGCCGTCGTCGGCGCGGTCCTCGGCGGCATCGTCTGCCTCGCTCTGCTCGGCGCCGATCCGCGCGGACCGCTCCGCACGATCGTCGACGCCGCCGCGAGCGTCCTCGCCCAGTTCGGCGGCGTGATGCTCGCCTTCGCCTTCATCGCGACGATCGGCGTCCAGGGCCTGGTCACGACCCTCCTGGCCGGCGCCGGCGTCGACCTCTACGCCGACGGCGTCTGGCTGTACCAGCTGCCCGGGCTGATCCTGCCCTACCTCTACTTCCAGGTGCCGCTGATGGTGCTGACCTTCCTGCCCGCGCTCGAGGGGCTGCGCCCCGAGTGGGCCGAGGCGAACGCCGTGCTCGGCGGGGGAGCGGTGAGCTACTGGTGGCGGGTCGCCGTTCCCGTCCTCGCGCCCTCCTTCCTCGGCTCAGTGCTGCTGCTGTTCGCCAACGCGTTCTCCTCGTTCGCCACGGCCGCGGCACTGATCAGCCAGGGCGCGCAGATCGTGCCGCTGCAGATCCGCGCCGCGCTCGTCAGCGAGACGGTCCTCGGCCGGGAGAACCTGGCCGGCGCGCTCGCGCTCGGCATGCTCCTCGTGATGATCGTGCTGATGTCCGGCTACGCGCTGCTGCAGCGCCGGGCCCGGCGGTGGCAGCGATGACCCGCGCGCTGTCCCGCCTCGTCCTGGTCGTCACCGGCCTCGCCTTCGCGGTGCCCCTGATCGCGATGGCCGAGTTCACCCTCCGCGGCGCCGGCGGCTACGACCTCTCGCACTGGACCGCGATCCTCGACCCCGAGAACGAGCGCGGCTACCGCGCGCTCTTCCAGGGCATCGGCAACTCGCTGATCCTCGCGGTGGTCACCGCCCTGATCGTGCTGGTGCTGCTGGTGCCGACGATGCTCCTCGTCGAGATCCGCCTGCCGCGCCTGCGCCGGGCGCTCGAGCTGGTCTGCCTGCTCCCGCTGACCGTCCCCGCGATCGTGCTGGTCGTCGGGCTGGCCCCGGTCTACTCGGTGATCACCCGGCTCGTCGGCTCGGCCCCGTGGACGCTCGCGCTCGCCTACGGCGTGCTCGTGCTGCCCTACGCCTACCGCGCGATCGCCGCGGACCTCGCCGGGCTCGACGCGATCACGCTCTCGGAGGCCGCACGCTCGTTGGGCGCCGGCCCCTTCGGTGTGCTCGTCCGGGTGCTGCTGCCGAACCTCCGCCGCGGTCTCGTCGCCGCCGCACTGATCACGGTCGCCGTGGTCCTCGGCGAGTACACCATCGCCTCGCTGCTCAGTCGCACGACGCTGCAGACCGGTCTCGTGCAGGTGTCGAAGCAGGACGCCTACGTCGCCGTGATCTTCTCCCTCCTCTCCCTCCTGTTCGCCTTCGCCCTGCTGCTCGGGATCGGCCGCCTCGCGCGGATCGGCCTCGTCGCCACCGGGCGCCGCGCCTCGAAAGGCACCTCGTGACCGCGCCTTCCTCCCCGGGCGCCCGCGTCCGCTTCCTCGACGTCGCCCGGCACTTCGGCGCGGCGAAAGCCCTCGACGGCGTCTCGTTCGACGTGGCGCCCGGGGAGTTCATCGCCCTGCTCGGCCCCTCGGGCTGCGGCAAGACCACTGCTCTCCGCGCCCTCAGCGGGCTCGAGCGGATCGACTCCGGCCGCATCCTGGTCGACGAGCGCGACGTCGCCGATCTGCCGGTCGCCCGCCGCGACATGGGCATGGTCTTCCAGTCGTACTCGCTCTTCCCGCACCTGCGCGCGCGCGAGAACGTCGAGTTCGGCCTGCGCACCCGCGGCGTCGCGGCCAAGGAGCGCCGGACGGCCGCCCAGGACGCGCTCGACCTGGTCGGCCTCGGCGCCCTGGGCGACCGCTACGCGCACCAGCTCTCCGGTGGACAGCAGCAGCGGGTGGCGCTGGCGCGGGCGCTCGTCACCCGCCCCCGGGTGCTGCTCCTGGACGAGCCGCTCTCCGCGCTGGACGCGAAGGTCCGCGTGCAGCTGCGCGACGAGATCAAGCGCCTGCAGTCCGAGATCGGCATCACCACCTTCTTCGTCACCCACGACCAGGAGGAGGCGCTCGCCGTCGCCGACCGGGTCGCGGTGATGAACGCGGGGCGGATCGAGCAGCTCGGCGCGCCGGAGGACCTCTACGCCCGGCCGTCGTCGTCGTTCGTCGCCCACTTCGTCGGCCTCTCGAACGTCGTGCCGGGGGTCGTCTCGAGCGGGGCGGTCTCCGTGCTCGGCGCGCGCCTGCCGCTGGTGGACAGCGCGGCCGTCGACGGCGCCGTCTCGGCGTTCCTCCGCCCCGAGGACATCGAGATCGTGCCGGGCGGCGCTCCGGGCGATCTGCCTGCCGTGGTCGTCGCCACCAGCTTCCTCGGCCCGGTGCGCCGCTCGACCGTCCGCACCGAGCAGGGGGACGAGCTCGTCGTCCAGCACGCGGCCGGGACCCGGCTCGAGCCGGGGGAGCGGGTCGGCCTTTCGCTCGCGCGGCGGCCGGTGGCCGTCCGCGCCGCCTCGTGAGCTGTCGCGGATTCCGCCCGCGGAATGCGGCGGGGATTAGTCTGGGCGGATGAGACTCGGCCGGTCCCGCCGCACGTCCGGCGCCCGCGACGCCGTCCGCGCCGCCGCGGCTCCCGAGCGGGCTCCGCAGCCCCGCCCGCTCGACCCGGACGCCGCCTTCGTCAGCACCGGGATGCGCATCGCCGGCGCCTGGGCCTGGCGCATCCTCGTGGTCGCCGGCGCCCTCGCCGTGATCGGCCTGCTGGTGATCGAGCTGCGGCTGATCGTCATCCCGCTGCTGCTCGCGATCGTCATCGCGGCGCTGCTCGTGCCGTTCTCGACGTTCCTGCAGCGGCACCACTGGCCCAAGTGGCTCGCGATCGTGGTGGCCGAGCTCGGCATCGTCCTCGTGATCGGCGGCCTGCTCTTCCTCGTCGTCACCCAGGTCACCTCGGGCTTCGACGACCTCAGCCGCCAGACCGTGCAGTCCTACGACGCCCTGAAGTCGTGGCTGCTCGAGGGCCCGCTGCACCTGACCGAGACCGACATCAACCAGTACGCGCAGCAGGCGCTCGCCGCCGTGCAGCAGGACTCGGGAATGCTGGTCAGCGGTGCCCTCAGCGTCGGCTCGACGGTCGGGCACGTGCTCACCGGCGTGCTGCTGACCCTGTTCTCGACCCTCTTCATCCTGATCGACGGCCCGAACATCTGGCGCTGGGTCGTGCGGCTCTTCCCGCACCGCGCCCGGAGCGCCGTCGACGGGGCCGGCCGCGCGGGCTGGATCACGCTGACCAACTTCGTGAAGGTGCAGATCCTGGTCGCCTTCGTCGACGCGGTCGGCATCGGACTCGGCTCCTTCCTGCTCGGCGTCCCGCTGGCGATCCCGATCGGCGTGCTGGTCTTCCTCGGCTCCTTCGTGCCCGTGATCGGCGCGGTCGTCACCGGCGCGCTGGCCGTCTTCATCGCCCTGGTCTACAACGGACCGGTCATCGCGCTGATCCTGCTGATCGTCGTCCTCGGCGTGCAGCAGCTGGAGGGTCACATCCTCCAGCCCCTGATCATGGGCTCCGCCGTCAAGGTGCACCCGCTCGCCGTCGTCCTCGCGGTCGCCGGCGGCTCGATCGTCGCCGGCATCGCGGGCGCGTTCTTCGCGGTCCCCGTGGTCGCGACCCTCAACGTCATGGTCAACTACGTCGCGAGCGGAGCCTGGCGCTCGCCGACCCGAACCCCCGAGAGAGTTGCCGAAGAGCATGCAGACTAGCCGCGTCGTCGGACCGACCCTGAGCGAGTTCGAGGCGGCCCGAACCGTCCTCGCCCCCGTCATCGCGAACACCCCGATGGAGACGAGCACCTTCCTCGCCGAGGTCCTCGGCTCGCCCGTCTTCCTCAAGTGCGAGAACCTGCAGCGCACCGGGTCGTACAAGATCCGCGGCGCCGTGTTCCGCCTCTCGCACCTCACCCCCGAGGAGCGGGAGCGCGGCGTCGTCGCCGCCTCGGCCGGCAACCACGCGCAGGGTGTCGCCTTCGCCGCGCGCGAGCTCGGCATCAAGGCGACGATCTTCATGCCGATCGGCGTCGCGCTGCCCAAGCTCGCGGCGACCCGCGACTACGGCGCGGAGGTGGTGCTCAGCGGGCACATCTTCAACGAGGCCCTCGCCGCGGCGGCCGAGTTCGCCGAGCGCACGGGCGCGGTCTTCATCCCGCCCTACGACCACCCCGACGTGATCACGGGTCAGGGCACCATCGGCCTGGAGATCCTCGAGCAGGCCCCCGGCGTCGAGACGCTCGTCGTCCCCATCGGCGGCGGCGGGCTCATCGCGGGCGTCGCGTCGGCCGCGAAGCAGAAGGCCGCCCAGGAGGGCCGCACGCTGCGCGTCATCGGCGTCCAGGCCGCGAACGCCGCGCCCTACCCGCTCTCGCTCGCGGCCGGCGAGCCGATCGCCATCACGATCTCGCCCACCATCGCCGACGGCATCGCGGTCGCGAAGCCCGGCCAGCTGAACTTCGAGATCATCCGCGAGGTCGTCGACGAGGTCGTCACCGTCGAGGACGACGACACCGCCCGGGCGCTGCTGGTGCTGCTCGAGCGCGCGAAGCTCGTCGTCGAGCCGGCCGGAGCCGTCGGCATCGCCGCGATCCTCACCGGCAAGATCCGGAACGCGGGCCGCACCGCCGTCATCCTCTCCGGCGGCAACATCGATCCGCTGATGATGGAGCGGGTGATCAGCCGGGGCCTCGCCGCCTCCGAGCGCTACCTGAAGATGAGCATCGGCCTGCCGGACCGGCCGGGTCAGCTCGCGCGGATCGCCGACCTGATCTCGGAGGCCAACGCCAACGTCGTCGAGGTGCTGCACACCCGGCACGGCCGCGGCCTGCAGATCAGCGAGGTCGAGCTCGAGATCAGCGTCGAGACCCGCGGCCCCGAGCACGCCGACCGCGTCCTCCAGGTCCTCCGCGACGCCGGCTACAGCCCCCGCCTCTCCCGCGGCTAGCCCTCCAAAAACGCGAGATGCCACTTGTGACGGCCCGACACGGCGTGTCGAGCGCACAAGTGGCATCTCGCGGAGTGCGTCAGCGCTGAGGGTCAGTGGCCGTTCCAGGTCTCGACGTTCACGATCTTGACCGTGATGTTCCGGCCGTTGGGGGCCTCGAAGGTGGTGGAGTCGCCGACCTTCAGACCCATGATCGCGCCGCCGAGCGGGCTCTGCGGGCTGTAGACGTCGAGGTCGCTCTCGCCCGCCATCTCGCGGTTGCCGAGGAGGAAGCGCGACTCGTCGCCGGCGATCTCGGCGGTGATGATCGTGCCGGCCTCGACGACCCCGTGGCTCTCGGGCGGCGTGCCGATCTCGGCCTCGCGCAGCAGCGCGGTCAGCTGGCGGATGCGCGCCTCGATCTTGCCCTGCTCGTCCTTGGCGGCGTGGTAGCCGCCGTTCTCCTTGAGGTCGCCCTCCTCGCGCGCGACCTCGATGCGCTTGGCGATCTCGAGGCGTCCGTTGGTGGACAGCTCGGTGTGCTCCGCCTGGAGGCGGTCGTACGACTCCTGGGTCATCCAGGTGACCTGAGGCTGGTCGGCCATGGTGGGCTCCTCACATGACGGCCGCGCGCGACCGACGGTGCTGTCGGGCGCCTGGCCCGTCGAGCGGATCGACCGAGGGCGTGCGGCGGGGGAAAAGACAAGGCCCCGACGAGTCCGTCAGGGCACCCCGACACCCTACGGGAGCCAGCAGGAGGAGATCAAACCTGTCGTGGCGAGCTCCGTGGTGCGCACCGTCTCGGTGTAGGAGCGGAAGCGATCGGTGGACGCGGGGTACTCGACGACGAGCCAGCCGACCACGGCGGACTGCTCGTTGAGCGCCTGGACAGCGCAGGCCGCGTCGCGCCCGGTCGGGACGGTGAGGTCGAAGGACACCTGGACGGTGCGGTCGTCCACGACCACGTGCGCGGTGTCCTGCACGTCGACGCCGTCGCGGGCGCCGTCGAGGCCGGCCCAGATCACCCAGGCGGCGAACACCGCGACGAAGGCGACGGCGACGAGGGCGAAGAGCCGGCGGTCGCCGCGGCGGCTGCGCGGCGTTCTCCCGTAGCGGGAGGCGAGGGGTCCGGCGGCGCGGACGGCGTCCGGGTCGAGGGCGGGGTCGCTCGCGCGCTCGTCGCTCTCGGACGTTCGGGCGGCCACGGAACTCCCTGGGTGAAGCGACTATTCTGGCGGATGACGTGCGCGGGTGAGAACCGAGCGACGCCCCCCATTAAACCCCGAGGAATCGAGCGATCGTGTCCCAGGCCGTCCAGGTCTCCGCAGATTCAGAGGCGCGTGCGGACGCCGCGCCGCGCGAGGTCCCGCGCCTGCTCGCCGTGCACGCCCACCCGGACGACGAGTCCAGCAAGGGCGCCGCGACCCTCGCCTCCTACGCCGATCGCGGCGCCGAGGTCATGGTCGTCTCCTGCACCGGCGGCGAGGCCGGCTCCGTTCTGAACGAGGCGCTCGGCGCCCGCGCGCACGCCGAGCGCGACATGGGCGGCCTGCGCCGCTACGAGATGGCCGCCGCGCAGCGCGCGCTCGGCATCGAGCACGCCTGGCTGGGCTTCGTCGACTCCGGGATGCCCGAGGACGGCGCCGTCGCCGCGGACTCCTTCGCCGGCCTGCCGCTGCCGACCGCATCGGCACCGCTGGTGCGCCTCGTCCGCCGGTTCCGCCCGCACGTGATCATCAGCTACGACGAGAACGGCGGCTACCCGCACCCGGACCACATCCGCGCGCACCAGGTCGCGGTCGAGGCGTTCCGCGCCGCGGGCGAGGCCGACGAGTACCCCGGCACCGGCGCCGCCTGGTCCGTCTCGAAGCTCTACTACGACCGCGTCTTCTCCTCGCAGAAGCTGCGGGCCATCGCCGAGCACATCCGCTCGATCGACCCGGAGGACCCGCTGCTCGCCTCCTTCGAGGAGATGAAGCGCTGGAACGAGGAGACGCCCTACCTCGCCACCACGAAGATCGTCGTCTCCGGCTTCCACGACCGCCGCGACGCGGCACTGCTGGCGCACGCGAGCCAGGTCGCGCCCGACAACAAGTTCTTCTTCCTCCCGCACTCCGCGATCGACGCCGCGTGGCCGACCGACGACTTCCAGCTCGTGCAGAGCCGGGTCGACGCGCCGACGCCGGAGACCGACCTCTTCGCCGGGATCGACGTCGCGCTGCCGGGTGACGCCGCCCTCGCCGCCCCTGCCCCCGAGGAGCAGTCCGCATGATCGCCGCGACCGTTCTCGAGGCCGCCCACCTCGCCCTGATCCGCGCCGCCGAGGCGACGCCGGTCCCGACGACCGCGCCGGAGTTCAACGAGGACACGGTGACGCCCGGCCTGTTCGGCTTCATCACAATGTTCGTGATCGCGCTCGCCGCCGTGTTCCTCGCACTCGACATGGTCCGCCGGGTCCGCCGGACGACCTACCGCGCCCAGGTCAACGAGCAGCTCGACTCCGAGGAGCGCGAGCGTGCGGAGGACGCCTCCGGGCGCTGACGCCCGGACGCTGAGTCCCGATCGCTGATGCCTCCGGCGCTCAGCCGACGTTGTAGGTCGGGTGCAGGCAGACGATCAGCGCCGCCGTCCAGTGGCAGAGGAACGCCACCGCGGTCAGCGCGTGGAAGATCTCGTGGAAGCCGAAGACCCCGGGCACCGGGTTCGGCCGCTTGATCCCGTAGACGACCGCGCCGACGGAGTAGCAGAGGCCGCCGACGAGGACGAGCACCATCATCGCCGCGCTCGCCTCGAACAGCGGGCCGAGGTACATCACCGCCGCCCAGCCCAGCAGTAGGTAGAGCGGCACGTAGAGCCAGCGCGGCGCGGAGATCCAGAACACCCGGAAGCCGATCCCGAGCAGCGCCCCCGCCCAGACCAGCACGAGCAGCAGCGAGCCCTGCGCGGGCGGCAGGGCGAGCGCGGCGAGCGGCGTGTAGGTACCGGCGATCAGCAGGAAGATGTTCGCGTGGTCGATCCGCTTGAGGATCATCTTGGTCCGCGGCGACCAGTCGAAGCGGTGGTAGAGCGCCGAGTTGCCGAAGAGCAGCAGCGACGAGACGGCGAACACGGTCGCGGCCCACTTCGCCGGAGCGCCGTCCGCGAGCGTCACCAGGACGATGCCGGCCACGATCGCGATCGGGAACAGTCCGGCGTGGATCCAGCCGCGCCAGGTCGGCCGCGCCTCCGTCGCCGCACCGTGCGCGATCTCGTCCTCGACGAGCGGGAGGGCGGGCAGCGCCGGGCCTGCCGCGTCGTCCTCCGCCAGGGCGCGCGCATCCGGATCGGGCGTGGGGGAGGTCGGCCGGTGGCTCATACGGTCGAGGATACGACCCGCCGCTCCGCCCGCACCGGGAGTCCGCGCTCGGACGGGGGAGTGGCCGGGGTCCGTCATCCGGGTCCGTCTTCGACTACCGTGGCAGGGTGCCGAAGCCGAGACTGCCTGTGGGAAGGGACCTCCTCTACGGCGTCTACAAGAAGCGGCTGCGCTCGAGTCTCGAGGGCGCCGCGCTGCCGAACCACGTCGCGATGATCATCGACGGCAACCGCCGCTGGGCCCGCCAGCGCGCACTCGAGACGGCCGCCCACGGCCACCGGGCGGGCGCCGCCAAGGTGCACGAGTTCTTGCAGTGGTGCGACGAGCTCGGTGTCCGGCACGTCACCCTCTACCTGCTCTCGCAGGACAACCTGGTCGGCCGGGACAGCTCCGAGCTGACCGAGCTGATCGCGATCATCGCCGACCTCGCCGAGGAGGTCTCGCAGCAGCCCGAGTGGCGCGTGCAGCACGTGGGCTCCGACGACGGGCTGCCGGAGTCGCTCGTCTCGGCGCTCGACTGCGCGGAGGAGCGCACCGCCTCGCACACCGGTCTGCACGTGAACCTCGCGGTCGGCTACGGAGGCCGCCACGAGATCGCGCAGGCGGTCCGCAGCATCCTGGACGAGCACGGCAAGCGCGGCTCGTCGATCGAGGACGTCGCGGGGCTGCTCACCCCCGAGCTGATCGGCGAGCACCTCTACACGAGCGGGCAGCCCGACCCGGATCTGGTGATCCGCACCTCGGGCGAGCAGCGCCTCTCCGACTTCATGCTCTGGCAGAGCGCGCACAGCGAGTTCTACTTCATGGAGGCGCTCGGCCCCGACATCCGCGAGGTCGACTTCCTTCGGGCGCTGCGCGACTACGCCGGCCGGCACCGCCGATTCGGCAGCTGAGCCGCCCTCCCGCGCGCGCTGTTCACATAGCCGTTACACGTTCGTCTCGGCAAGAACCACACGGCTGTCATTTCCGGGATTAGGTTCGGATCATCAGGTGACGCGCCTGGTCGAGTCGGCCACACAAGTACGACTCGATGACTGCCAGTGAAGGAACTGCGCGGTGCCGAGACGCACCACCGGCCGACTCGAATCCTCTGAAGTGAGTCGGGGGCTCCGGCCCCCGGAATGTGGAGAGTCGACGTGACAGTTCCCCAGGGTACGGATCCGCAGAACGGCACACAGGGCGCGGTCCACCGCCGCGCGCAGCACGGCTCCTCGGATCGCACCGAGCAGCTCCAGCGCACCTACGTCCTCGACACCTCGGTGCTGCTGTCGGATCCCTCCTCGATGTTCCGCTTCGCGGAGCACGCCGTCGTCCTGCCGATCGTCGTGATCAGCGAGCTCGAGGGCAAGCGCAACGACCCCGAGATCGGCTACTTCGCCCGCCAGGCGCTGCGGCACCTCGACGAGCTGCGGGTCAAGCACGAGCGGCTGGACTTCCCGATCCGGGTCGGCCGGGGCGGGACCCTCCGCGTCGAGCTGAATCACTCGAACATGTCGGTGCTGCCCAGCGGACTGCAGCTCGGCGACAACGACTCGCGGATCCTCGCCGTGGCGATGAACCTGCAGAGCGAGGGCGCCCTCGTCACGGTCGTGTCCAAGGACATGCCGATGCGCGTGAAGGCCGCCTCGATCGGCCTCGCCGCCGAGGAGTACCTCGCCGAGCTCGCCCCCGAGTCGGGCTGGACGGGCATGGACGACGTCACCCTGCAGGGCGACCAGATGAGCGAGCTCTACGACCGCGAGCGGCTCTTCACCGACGAGGTCGCCGACATCCCGATCAACACCGGCCTGGTCGTGCACTCCGATCGCGGCTCCGCGCTCGCCCGGGTGACCGGCAAGCGCCAGATCACGCTCGTGCGCGGCGACAAGGACGTCTTCGGCCTGCACGGCCGCTCCGCGGAGCAGCGGCTCGCGATCGACCTGCTGCTCGACCAGGAGGTGGGCATCGTCTCGCTCGGCGGTCGGGCCGGTACCGGCAAGTCGGCGCTCGCGCTCTGCGCGGGGCTCGAGGCGGTGCTGGAGAAGCGCCAGCACAAGAAGATCATGGTCTTCCGGCCGCTCTACGCGGTCGGCGGCCAGGACCTCGGCTTCCTGCCCGGCGACGCCGCCGAGAAGATGAACCCCTGGGCGCAGGCGGTCTTCGACACCCTCGGCGCGCTGGTCTCGCAGAACGTGCTCGACGAGGTGATCGAGCGCGGGATGCTCGAGGTGCTGCCGCTGACGCACATCCGCGGGCGCTCGCTGCACGACGCCTTCGTGATCGTGGACGAGGCGCAGTCACTCGAGCGCAACGTGCTCCTGACGGTGCTGTCCCGGGTCGGCCAGAACTCGCGGGTGGTGCTCACCCACGACGTCGCGCAGCGCGACAACCTGCGGGTCGGCCGCTACGACGGCGTCGCCTCGGTGATCGAGACGCTGAAGGGGCACCCGCTGTTCGCGCACGTGACGCTGACCCGCTCCGAGCGCTCGGCGATCGCGGCGCTCGTGACCGAGATGCTGGAGTCGAACGAGTCGGCCTAGGTCCTGAGCGACCTTCGGTCGCCTCCGGCTCGCAGAATCACGTCCGGCTCGCCGGAATCACTGGTTCCCGCGAGCCGGAGGTCGTTCCGCGTGCCGGAGGTGCTCCACGGCTGGAGTGATCCGGGGGTGCGGCGCGTAGCGTGGGGCGGGTGAGCATCCTCGACGACGCGCTCCTCGAGCGCTTCCGCCTCCGCGCGGCCGACTACGACGCGCGCAACGTCTTCTTCACCGAGGACCTCGAGGAGCTGAAGGCCGCCGGGTATCTGACGATGCTCGTCCCGGCGGAGCTCGGCGGCGGCGGCCTCGGCCTCGAGCAGGCCACGGCCGAGCACACCCGGCTGGCGACGGCCGCTCCCGCGACCGCGCTCGCGACCACGATGCACCTGGTCTGGACCGGGATCGCGAAGGCCCTGCGCGCCCGCGGCGACGTCTCGCTCGAGCACGTCCTCGTCGAGGCGGCGGCCGGGCACGTCTTCGCCTTCGGCAACAGCGAGCCCGGCAACGACCTCGTGCTCTCCGACTCGCTCACCCGCGCGGAGCCGCTCGGCGACGGCGGCTACCGCTTCACTGGAACCAAGATCTTCACCTCGCTCTCGCCCGCCTGGACCCGGCTCGGCGTCTTCGGCCGCGACGACAGCGGGCCGGAGCCGCGGCTCGTGCACGGCTTCGTCGACCGGCCGTCGCCGGACGCGCCGGTGCCGGGGCTCACCGTGCACGACGACTGGGACACCCTCGGCATGCGCGCCACGCAGAGCCGGACCACGGTGCTCGACGGCGTCGAGGTGCCGGCCGCGCGGATGTTCCGCTCGCTGCCCGTCGGCCCGACCGCCGACCCACTGGTCTTCGCGATCTTCGCCGACTTCGAACTGCTGATCGCCTCGGTCTACCTCGGAGTCGCCCAGCGCGCCCTCGAGCTCGGCGTGGCGTCGGCGCGGAAGCGGACGTCGCTCCGGGCCGGCGGGCGGCCGCTCTCCGAGGACCCGGACATCCGCTGGCGCCTCGCCGACGCCGCGATCCTGCTCGACGGGCTCCGGGCACCGCTCGCGAGCGCGGCGGCCGACGTCGACGCGCTCGTGGACCGCGGGGCGGGCTGGTTCCCGTCGCTCGTCGGTGTGAAGATCCGCACCACCGAGGCGGCGCTGCGCATCGTCGAGAGCGCGGTCCGCGTCTCGGGCGGCTCGTCCTACCGCCGCGACTCCGAGCTCTCCCGGCTCTACCGCGACGTGCTCGCCGGGCTCTTCCACCCCTCCGACGACGAGTCCGCGCACGGGCTCTTCGCGAACGCGCTGCTCGGGCCGGTGCCGCCGCGGGAGTGAGCGGTGGACGTCCGGCATCGCCTGTGGACAACTCCGGCGTGCGCGGGGCGATCGGCCCTACAGTCTCCGGATGCACCGGCTCCAGGACCTCTCGGCAGCGCTCGTCGGCGCGGTCCTGCTCGGCGCGATCGGGCTCGCGCGGGTCGAGGGGCGGGCGGCGATCGTCGTCCTCGTCGTCGCCGCGGCCACCGTGCCGCTCGTGCTCGCGGACGTGCGCGAGCGGCGGCTGCCGAACGCAATGACGGTGCCGATCCTGCTGGCGGGGCTCGCGTCGATGGCCGGCGGGTCCTCGGTCGGCCGGGTGCCGTCGGAGCTCCCCGCCGCGCTGGTGACCGCGCTCGCGCTCGGGGTGCTGCACCTCGCGGGCGGGCTCGGCCGGGGCGACGTGAAGCTCGGGACGGGGCTCGCGCTTCCGCTCGCGGCGGGCGATCCGGGGCTCGCGCTGGCCGCGCCGGTGCTGGCGTTCGTCCTGGCCGGCGCGTGGAGTCTGCCGTCGGCGCTCCGCGGCGGGGGCGAGCGGATCCCGTTCGGACCATTCCAGCTCGCCGCGTTCTGGCTCGTCATCGTCGGCGCGTGACGGGCGAGCCTCGGACGCTGGTCAGCACGGTCGCGGAGGTGTAGACCGGTGCCGAGCGAGGAGGCCGACATGGCGGACGGCGGCGGAGACGACGGGACGGACAGCGGGAGCGCGGTGCGGGAGCGGCGGACGACCTGCGCGATCGTGGGCGGTGGCCCGGCAGGCCTGGTGCTCGGTCTGCTGCTGGCGCGGGCCGGCGTCGCGGTGACGGTCCTGGAGAAGCACGCCGACTTCCTCCGCGACTTCCGCGGCGACACGGTGCATCCGACGACGCTGGGGCTGCTCGAGGACCTCGGGCTCCTCGACCGGTTCGAGGCGATCCGGCACTCGAGGGTGGAGCGGGTGACGATCCCCGGCCGCGACGGGCGCGACGTGGTGATCGCGGACTTCGCGCGGCTGCCGGTACGCCACCCGTACGTCGCGATGGTGCCGCAGTGGGACCTGCTCGCCCTGGTCGCCGAGGCGGCGCAGGCCGAGCGCCGCTTCACGCTCCTCACCGAGCACGAGGTGACCGGCGTCGTCCGCGAGGGCGGGCGGGTCGTCGGCGTCGAGTACCGGTCGCCGGCCGGGGAGGGGCGCCTGCTCGCCGATCTGACCGTCGCCTGCGACGGGCGCTGGTTGGCGGTGCGCCGGGCGGTCGGGCTGCGGGTGCGGTCGCTGCCGGTCGGCTTCGACGTCTGGTGGTACCGCCTGCCGACCGCGCGGGCCGTGGGCGAGTCCCTCCTGCCGCGGATCGGGCGCGGGCGGGTGTCGATCGCGATCCCGCGCGACGGCTACCTGCAGATCGCGCGGCTCGGGCTGAAGGGCACCGATGCCGCCGTCCGGGAGCGGGGGATCGCGGCGTTCCGGGCGGAGGCGGCCGAGCTGCTCCCCGAGGTCGCCGAGGACGTGGCGGGGATCGCGTCGATGGACGATGTGAAGCACCTCGACGTGCGGCTCGAGCGGCTGCCGCGCTGGCACGCTCCGGGGGTGCTCTGCCTCGGCGACGCGGCGCACGCGATGTCGCCGGTGGGCGGCGTCGGCATCAACCTGGCCGTGCAGGACGCGGTGGCGGCGGCGCGCCTGCTGGCCGGGCCGCTGCGCCGCGGCGTCCTGCGGACGGCGGCGGGCGACCGCGTGCTCGCCCGGGTGCAGCGCCGGCGCGCGCTGCCCGCGGTGCTGATCCAGTCGCTGCAGCGGGTGCTGCACGCACGCCTGATCCTGCCGGCGCTGGCCGGGCGGCTCTCAGGGCCGCCGCCCGCGCTCGCTGCGCTGCTCCGGCTGCTGCCCGGGCTCGCCGTCGTGCCGGCGGCACTGGTCGGCATCGGTCCGCGGCCCGAGCGCGCGCCGTCGTGGGCGCGGCGGCCGGCCGCGCGCTGACGGCGGCGGGTCTCGATACGTCCCTGCGGGGCTACTCGACCAGCATGCGCGGGCGCCCGTCGCGCGACGGCCGACCCTTCATGTTGATCGAGTAGCCCGCGGAGCGGGCGTATCGAGATCCGCCGGTGTCCGGAGGGTGAGTCTCGATACGCGCCTGCGGCGCTACTCGACCAGCAGGGAGGCCGGCTCAGCCCGGGTGGGTCATCGACATGACGTCGAGGGCGCTGTCGAGCTGCTCCTCCGTCACCTCGCCGCGCTCGACGAAGCCGAGGTCGACGACGGACTCGCGGACGGTGATGCCCTTCGCGACCGAGTTCTTCGCGACCTTGGCGGCGGCCTCGTAGCCGATCACCTTGTTCAGCGGCGTGACGATCGAGGGCGAGGACTCGGCGAGGGCGCGCGCGTGCTCGACGTTCGCCTCGAGGCCGTCGATGGTCTTGTCGGCGAGCAGCGTGGCCGAGGCGGTGAGCAGGCGGATCGACTCCAGCAGCGCGGTGCCCATCACGGGGATGGCGACGTTCAGCTCGAAGGCTCCGGAGGCGCCGGCCCAGGCGATCGTCGCGTCGTTGCCGATCACGCGGGCGCAGACCATCAGGACCGCCTCCGGGATCACCGGGTTCACCTTGCCCGGCATGATCGACGAGCCGGGCTGGAGGTCCGGGATGCTGAGCTCGCCGAGGCCGGTGTTCGGGCCGGAGCCCATCCAGCGCAGGTCGTTGTTGATCTTGGTGAGGCTGACGGCGAGCACGCGGAGCGCGCCGGACGCCTCGACGAGCGAGTCGCGGGCGCCCTGCGCCTCGAAGTGGTTGCGCGCCTCGGTGACGGGCAGGCCGGTCTCCTCCGCGAGGCGGGCGATGACCTTCGCCGGGAAGCCGGCGGGCGTGTTGATGCCGGTGCCGACGGCGGTGCCGCCGAGCGGGACCTCCGCGACCCGGGGGAGGGCGGACTGCACGCGCTCGATGCCGAGGCGGATCTGCGCCGCGTAGCCGCCGAACTCCTGGCCGAGGGTCACGGGCGTCGCGTCCATCAGGTGGGTGCGGCCGGCCTTGACGACCTCGGCCCACAGCTCGGCCTTGGTCTCGAGGGCCTCGGCGAGGTGCTCGAGGGCGGGCACCAGGTCCTGGATCAGCGCACCGGTCACGGCGACGTGCACCGAGGTGGGGAAGACGTCGTTCGAGGACTGCGAGGCGTTGACGTGGTCGTTCGGGTGCACCGGGCGGCCGAGCGCGGTGGTCGCCAGGGTGGCGAGCACCTCGTTCATGTTCATGTTCGACGACGTGCCGGAGCCGGTCTGGTAGACGTCGATCGGGAAGTGCTCGCCGTAGCCGCCGCCGACGACGAGGTCGGCCGCGTCGGCGATGGAGCGGGCGATCTCGCCCTCGAGCACGCCGAGATCGGCGTTGACGAGGGCCGCGGCCTTCTTGATCCGGGCGAGGGCCGCGATCTGGGCGGGCTCGAGGCCGGCGCCGGAGATCGGGAAGTTCTCGACCGCGCGCTGCGTCTGCGCGGCGTAGAGCGCGTCGCGCGGGACGCGGACCTCGCCCATCGTGTCGTGCTCGATGCGGAAGGCGTCGTCGGCGCCGGAGTCGGTCGGGGAGGTGTCCACCACGCTGTGTTCGTCCTGTTCTGTTCGGTTCATCGGTTCGGAGAGAGGAGGTCGAGGGCCGGCTACTCGGCGGCCGGAGCGGTCGCGTCGGGGCTCGACACGCTCTGCAGGGGGCTGGAGGTGCGCTCCTGCTCCGAGCGGTACGGGCTCATCTGCGGCGGGTCGATGCCGAGGACCACGTCGGAGTCGACGGTGCCGTCGGCGAGGCGGTAGTTGGCGCCGACGACCGCGAGCTCTCCCGCGGCGACCGCGTCGGCGATGAGCGGGGAGCGCTGCAGCAGCTCGGCCACCGTGTCGCGGAGGTGCTCGCGGCCGACCGCGAGGGCGTCGGTCGTCGACGGGTCGACGAGCACGCGACCGTCGGGCTGCGGGCCGACGATGCGGCGGACGGCCGGGATGATCGGCTCGATCAGGTGCTCGATGTGCGGCGGGAGGCGCTCGGCGTCGGGCGCCTGCGACTGGATCGCGGCCTTGACCGCTCCGCACTCGTCGTGCCCGAGGACGAGGATCAGCTTCACGCCGAGCACAGCGACGCCGTACTCGAGCGAGCCGATGATCGAGTCCGCGATGACCTGGCCGGCGTTGCGGACCACGAAGAGGTCGCCGAGGCCGAGGTCGAAGATGATCTCGGCCGCGAGGCGCGAATCGCTGCAGCCGAAGAGCGCGGCGAGCGGCTTCTGCTCGGCGGCGAGCTCGTTGCGGCGCTCGACGTCCTGACGGGGGTGGCGGGGCTCACCGGCGACGAAGCGCTGGTTGCCGCGCAGCATCTCCTTCCAGACCCACGACGGCGGGCGCGATTCGCGCGCGACGGCGATGCTCTGCGGGACCTCGTGCTGGGGACTCGACGGATCGAAGCTCAACGGGACTCCTCCTGGCCGATCTGCGGGGTGATGGCGTCGACGACCTGGCGGATCTCGTCCGTCGGCGCCGTGCCGTAGACGAGGTAGGTGCTGCCACCGGCCGTCGTCTCGAGAGCGTAGGGGCTGTTGCCGGTCTCGCCGGCACCGTCGCGGTGGTCGTAGACCGTCCACTCGCGGCCGTCGATCTGCTCGACGCCGGTCGCCGCGGCGCTGTCGAGCTGGCCGGAGACCCAGCGCTCGTCGGCGTCGAAGCCCTGGCTGACGCCGATGTAGCCGTTCTTCGGCGTGATCAGACCGACGTACCAGTACTCGATCCCGCCGTCCTCGCGAAGCTCGGCCGCGTTCGAGGACCAGGAGTCGGGCATGTCGGGCGCGGCGAGGGTCTCGCTCTCGCCGAGCTGGAACTGGGCGGCGACCGCCGGGACGTCGACGGGATCGCGGACGGTGCCCTCGCCGCGGGGGACGATCAGGACGATCAGCGCGACGGCGCCGACGGTGGCGAGCAGCGAGAAGACGAGGTTGTTGACGGTCTTGCGCTGGCGGTAGAGCCGGGAGTTCTCGGCCTTGCGGGCCGCGGTCTCGGCGGCCGTCTCGGGACGGCCGAGCTCGGCGACGACGCGCGGCGGCTTCTCGCGGCTCATCCGGCGCTCGATCCGCCGGCGGCCGATCCGCCCGAGCGGGCGGCGTCGAGCCGGGCGCGGGCGCCGATCAGCCACTCCTCGCAGCGGGCGGCGAGGGCCTCGCCGCGCTCCCAGAGCGCGAGCGAGCGCTCGAGGGTGGAGCTGCCCTGCTCGAGCTCGGAGACGACGCGGACGAGCTCGTCACGCGCCTGCTCGTAGCTGAAGCCGGAGACGTCGGACTCGCGGGTCGGGACGGGGTCGCTCGACGGCACGGCGGGGGAGTCGGTGCGGGCGTCGGCCATGGGGGTGATCCTATCGATCGGGGCTGCGAGGAGGGCGCGGGCGGGTGGGAGCGGGACGGGTCAGCCGCGGCCGGCGGGATCGGCCGCGGGGCCGGTCGAGCGGGCGGCGACGGCGCCCTCGGCGAGGGTGAGCACGAGCGCCTCGCCCTCGGCCGCGTCCTGCGGGGTGCGGACCACGTGACCGCTGCCGTTCTGCACGATCGCGTAGCCGCGGTCGAGGGTGTGCTGCGGCGACAGCGCGCGGAGGTGGCCGTGCAGGCGCTCGACCTCGAGGTGGGTGCGCTCGATCCGCCGCTCGACCAGCTCGGCGCCGCGGGCGACCCAGCGGGTCAGCTCCTCCGAGCGCTGGTCGACCAGGACCCGGGGCTGCGCGAGGACCGGCCGGGAGCGCAGCTGCGAGAGGCGGTCGATCTCGTGCGAGACGAGTCCGCTGACCCGGGTGGTCATCCGCAGCCGAGCCTGCTGCACGCGGAGCAGTTCGTCGGACACGTCCGGGACGACCCGCTTCGCCGCGTCGGTCGGCGTGGACGCGCGGAGATCCGCGACGTCGTCGAGCAGCGGGCGGTCGGCCTCGTGGCCGATGGCGCTGACGACGGGCGTGGCGCAGGCGGCGACCGCGCGCACGAGGGACTCGTCGCTGAAGCCGAGCAGGTTCTGGAAGTCGCCGCCGCCGCGGGCGATCACGATCACGTCGATGCTCGGGTCGGCGTCGAGGGTGCGCAGTGCCGAGGTCACCTCGGACACCGTGCGCTCGCCCTGCACGGCGGCGTGCACGACGCGGAAGCGGACGGCCGGCCAGCGCAGCTGGGCGTTGCGGAGGACGTCCTTCTCGGCGTCGGAGTCCTTGCCGGTGATCAGGCCGACCCCGTGGGGGAGGAAGGGCAGCCGCTTCTTGCGCGCGGGCTCGAACAGCCCCTCCGAGGCGAGCTGCCGGCGCAGCCGCTCGAGCTTCTCGAGCAGATCGCCGAGCCCGACGTGCCGCATCTCGAACACCTGCATCGAGAGGGTGCCGCCCTTGACCCAGTAGTTCGGCTTGACCAGCGCGATCACCCGGTCGCCCTGTTTGAGATCCGCCGGGAGGCGGGCCCTGACGGAGGACCAGACCGTGAAGCCGACGGTCGCGTCGCCGGAGAGGTCCTTGAGCTTGCCGTAGACGTTGCCGCCGGAGACGCCCCACTGCGTGATCTCGCCCTCGACCCACGCGGTGCCGAGGCGCTCGATCCAGCCCTTGATCTTGCTCGCGAGCAGACCGACCGGCCAGGGAGCATCGGCGGTGGGAGGGGCGTCTGTCATCGGTGCCTTCGCTGGAGCGGGCGGGCGGGGGAGCGGGTGGCGGGCCCGCGACGACAACGGTACGGGATGCCTCCGACACCTCGGCGGCAGCGGCGCCGGACGGGCGCAGGGCCGCCCGTCCGGCCGCCGGTCAGCGGATCCGGCCCTTCCGCGGGGAGCACAGGATGCACCGCGTAGAATCGCGGGGTGAGTGAAGCCCCGATCAGCCTGCCCATGCCGCGCATGCCCCGCGCTACCGGGCGCCTGCGCGACGAGCCCGTCGACGGCGCCAAGCGGGTGCTCCTCGCCGCCCCGCGCGGCTACTGCGCCGGCGTCGACCGCGCGGTCGTCGCCGTCGAGAAGGCCATCGAGCACTACGGCGCCCCCGTCTACGTGCGCAAGCAGATCGTGCACAACGTGCACGTCGTCTCCACGCTCGAGAGCCAGGGCGCGATCTTCGTCGAGGAGGTCGACGAGGTCCCCGAGGGCTCGCACATCGTCTTCAGCGCGCACGGCGTCTCGCCGGCAGTCGTGCAGGGCGCGGCCGACCGGGGCCTCCAGGCGATCGACGCGACCTGCCCCCTGGTCACCAAGGTGCACCGCGAGGCCGTCCGCTTCGCGCGCGACGACTTCGAGATCCTCCTGATCGGCCACGAGGGCCACGAGGAGGTCGAGGGCACCGCGGGCGAGGCCCCCGATCACGTGACCCTGGTCGGCAGCCCCGACGACGTCCCGAACATCGTGGTGAAGGACCCGGACAAGGTCGTCTGGCTCTCGCAGACCACGCTCTCGGTCGACGAGACGATGGAGACGGTGCGCCGCCTCCGCGAGCGCTTCCCGAACCTGCAGAACCCGCCGAGCGACGACATCTGCTATGCCACCCAGAACCGCCAGGTCGCGATCAAGAAGGTCGCCGAGCACGCCGAGCTGGTCATCGTGGTCGGCTCCGCGAACTCCTCGAACTCGGTCCGCCTCGTCGAGGTCGCGCTCGAGTACGGCGCGAAGGCCGCCTACCGGATCGACTACGCCAGCGAGATCAAGCAGGAGTGGCTGGACGGCATCCGCACCGTCGGCGTCACCAGCGGCGCTTCGGTGCCCGAGGTCCTCGTGCGCGAGGTGCTCGACGACCTCGCCGCCGCCGGCTACGGCGACGTCGAGGAGGTCAAGACGGCCGAGGAGGACCTGATGTTCTCGCTCCCCAAGGAGCTGCGCAAGGACGTCGCCGGCAAGCGCGACGCCCGCGGGGCCGGCGGACGCGTGAGCGCCTCCGTCAGCGCCTGACGCTCCGCACCCAGAACGAGAAGAAGGCCGCCGCTCCCGAGGGAGGGCGGCCTTCTCACGTGTGCGGGCTCGGGCGCTAGACGTCCGTGCCGGTCCCGGCGGACATCCGCGAGACGTAGTCGGCGAAGGTCGGATCGCCGAGGATCGCGATGGCCGCGACCGTCAGCGAGAGCACGACCGTCGCGACGATCCCCAGGATCGGCACCAGCACGGCGCGCTTGCCGGCCCGCAGCCGGCGGATCGAGATCCAGACCGCGAACGCGACGATCAGCGCCTGCGCGAGCGCCACGACCAGCCCGAGGGTGCGGGCGAGGTCGGGGGAGGCGTAGGTGCCGATGCCCTGGCTCGTGTAGAGCTCGGAGAGCGTGGTGGCGAAGCTCGACGGGTCGAGCAGCGTCGGCACGGCGAAGAAGACGCCGAGCGCGAGCAGGACGATCGTGATCAGCCGGTCGACGGGGTGCGCGACGGTCTTCGCCGACGGCGCGGTCGCGGGCCGCGGATCGGTCTCGGACCCTCGCGGGTCGGGGACGACGACGGCGTCCTCCGGAGGCGTCCACGACCAGCCGGGCGGCGCGTACTCGCCGTACTGCGGTTCCGGGCGCGGGGAGCCGCTCGGCTGGTCGTGTGCGTTCGTCACGGAGCGGTGCCCTACTTCCCGGAGTGGCCGGCGGAGCCGAGCTGGCGGGTCGCCTCGGCGACGCGGACGGCCATGGCGGACTCGGCGATCTTGCCCCACGAGCGCGGGTCGTAGACCTTCTTGTTGCCGACCTCGCCGTCGACCTTGAGGAAGCCGTCGTAGTTCTTCAGCACGGTGTCGGCGACCGAGCGGCTGAAGGCGTACTGGGTGTCGGTGTCGATGTTCATCTTCACGACGCCGTTGCGGACCGCCTCGGCGATCTCCTCGTCGGTCGAGCCGGAGCCGCCGTGGAAGACGAGGTCGAGCGGGAGGGCCTCGGTGCCGTACTTCTTCTGCAGGCCGTCCTGGATCTCGCGGAGCAGCTCGGGGCGCAGGCGCACGTTGCCGGGCTTGTAGACGCCGTGGACGTTGCCGAAGGTCAGCGCGGCCATGTAGCGGCCCTGCTCGCCGAAGCCGAGGGCCTCGACGGTCGCGATCGCGTCGTCGAGCGTGGTGTAGAGGTGCTCGTTGATGTCGTGCGAGACGCCGTCCTCCTCGCCGCCGACGACGCCGATCTCGACCTCGAGGATCGCGTTGATCGCCTTGACGCGCGGCAGGATCTCCTGCGCGATCTTCAGGTTCTCGTCGAGCGGCACGGCCGAGCCGTCCCACATGTGCGACTGGAAGAGCGGCTCGCGACCGGCCTTGACCTCTTCCTCGGAGGCGGCGATCAGCGGGTAGACGAAGCCTTCGAGCGCGTTCTGCGGGCAGTGGTCGGTGTGCAGCGCGACCGTGACCGGGTAGTTCTTGGCGACCTCGGTGGCGAACTTCGCGAAGGCGATCGCACCGGCGGCGCGGTTCTTGACCGTGTGGCCGGCGAAGTAGTCGGCGCCTCCGGTCGTGACCTGGATGATGCCGTCCGAGCCGGCCTCGGACAGGCCCTGCAGCACCGAGTTGATGGTCTGCGAGGAGGAGACGTTGAACGCGGGGTACGCGAAGCCGCCCTTCTTCGCCTTGTCGAGCATCTCTGCGTACTGGTCCGGGGTAGCGACGGGCATGGCATCTCCTTTGACGGATGAACGGGAGGGGGTCGGGCGAGGCCCGCGTCGGCGTCGAGTCTAGCGAGGCGGCTCCCTGGCATCCCCCGGGCGCGGGGCACGCCTCCGATAGGCTTCGCCCTGGGATGGGGATCCGCTCCGCGGGTCCTGCGACGACGCCGTCTGCACGAACTCGAACGCGAAGGACTCCGCGCTGTGACCGAAATCGACCACGACTCGCTCTACCTCCACCCGGACCGCAACCTCGGCATGGAGCTCGTCCGAGCCACCGAGGCGGCCGCGATCCGCGCCGTCCCCTTCATCGGCAAGGGCGACAAGAACGCCGCCGACGGCGCCGCCGTCGACGCGATGCGCACCTTCCTCGGCACCGTCAACTTCGACGGGGTCGTCGTCATCGGCGAGGGCGAGAAGGACAACGCCCCGATGCTCTACAACGGCGAGCACGTCGGCAACGGCTCCGGGCCGGCCGCCGACATCGCCGTCGACCCCATCGACGGCACCTCGCTGACCGCGGCGGGCCGGCAGAACGCGCTGTCGATGATCGCCGTCGCGGATCGCGGGGCGATGTTCGACCCGTCCGCCGTGTTCTACATGGAGAAGATCGTCACCGGGCCCGAGGGCGTCGGGATCATCGACATCGAGCGCCCGATCGGCGAGAACATCCGCGCGCTGGCGCGGGCGAAGCGCAAGCCCGTCGACGAGATGCGGATCGCGGTGCTGGACCGCCCGCGGCACGCGCAGCTGATCGACGACATCCGCGCCGCCGGTGCCGGGACGCGGCTGCTGCTCGACGGCGACGTCGCGGGCGGCATCAACGCCGCTCGTCACGACTCGCGGGTCGACATGTGCGTCGGCACCGGAGGAACGCCCGAGGGCATCATCACCGCGTGCGCGATCCGCGCGCTCGGCGGCGTCATCCAGGGCATCCTCCGCCCCAAGGACGACGACGAGCGCCAGCGCGCGATCGACGCAGGCCACGACCTCGACCGCGTCCTGCACGCGAACGACCTGGTCCGCAGCGACAACACCTACTTCGTCGCCACCGGCGTGACCAACGGCGGTCTGGTGAAGGGCGTCCGCAAGGAGGGCCACATCATCACCACCGAGTCGATCGTCCTGCGCTCGCGCTCGGGCACGATCCGCCGCGTGACGGCCCAGCACCTCGCGGAGAAGTGGGTCTAGGCCGAGGCCGCCACACGCCGGTCGAGTACCCGCGCAGCGGCGCACCCATGCTGGTCGAGTAGCCGCGGAGCGGCGTATCGAGACCCCGCCGCCATCGGACGGTGGATCTCGATACGCGCCCTGCGGGCGCTACTCGATCAGCATGGTGGGGCGCGCCCTGTCCGACGGTCGAGCCGCCGCGGAGCGGCGCCCACATGCTGGTCGAGTAGCCGCGCAGCGGCGTCTCGAGACCCCGCGGCTCAGGCCGTGCGCTCGTCCGGGGCGAGGAGCTCGACGGCGGTCAGCCGACGGGGGGACGTCGTGACGCCGCCGGCCGGCGCGATCACGCGGGACTCGTCGAGGGTGTCGAACTGGCGCGCGGTGACGAGGACGCGGGTCTCGAGCGAGCCGGCGAAGGCGTTGTAGGAGTCGACCGTCTTCTCGATGGAGCGGCGCAGCCCCTCTGCGTGGTCGGCGAGGGTGGCGAGGCGCGCGTAGAGGGTCTTGCCGAGGTCGAGCAGCCGCTTCGCGTCGTCGGTCAGGACGTCCTGCTGCCAGGTGTAGGCGACGGTCTTCAGCACCGACCAGAGCGTCACCGGCGAGGCGAGGGCGACCCGCTTGCGGAACGCGTACTCCAGCAGCGTCGGGTCGGCGTCGAGCGCGCTGGCGAGCAGCGGCTCGCTGGGGATGAAGGCGATGACGAACTCCGGGCTCGCCGGCAGCCCGGTCCAGTAGGCGCGGCCGGCGAGGGCGTCGACGTGCCCGCGCAGGGCACGCACGTGCGCGCGCAGCAGCCCGGCGCGCCGGGCCTCCTCCTCGGCCCCGGCGCCGGCGGGGATCGCGCTCGCCTCGAGGTAGGCGTCGAACGGCACCTTCGCATCGACGGCGATCGCCTTGCCGCCGGGCAGGCGCACGACCATGTCGGCGCGGCCCTTCCCGCCCTCGCCCTCCAGGCCGAACTGCACGTCGAAGTCGACCCGCTGCGTCAGCCCGGCCGCCTCCACGACGTTGCGCAGCTGCGTCTCGCCCCACGCACCGCGGCTGGCGCTCGAGCGCAGCGCCGAGGCGAGCGTCTCGGTGGTCGAGCGGAGCCTCTCCCCGGCGAGCCGCTGCCCCTCCAGCTGCTCGGTGATGGCGCCGAACTGCGCGGCGCGCTCGCTCTCGAGGCGGCGCACCGACTCCTGCATCCCACGCAGGCTCTCGGCGACGGGGGACAGCGTCTGCAGGATCCGAGCGTCGTGGCGCTCGCGCTCGGCGACGACCCGCAGCTGCTCCTGCAGCTCGCGGATCTGGTCGCGGGCGGAGCCGAGGTGCTCGCGGTGCTGCTCCACGACGGACTCGTGCCGCTCCTCGAGCCCCTCGGCCCGCGCCTGTGCGATGGCCAGCTCGAGGGCGAGCGCGGTGTCGGGAGTACGGGCGCGGGCGAGCAGCACGGCGACGACGGCGGCGAGGAGCGCACCGACCGCGAGGCCGAGGACGAAGCTGAGTTCCATGCGCCGAGGAGACCACGGACCTCCGACATCCGAGCGGCGGCGCTCCGGAGCGGCCGTCCTGCGCCCCGGAGAGCTGCGCTCGACGGGGTGTCCTCCACCGGTTCCCGGGGCGCCGGACACGCGGTCGGACGCTGCCGCGCGGCGCGCGCCCTGCAGCGGATCGTCCGGCGCCCGGCCGCTAGCGTGGAGGGATGAGCCCGGCCGATCCCTCACCGGCCGCCGCCTCCTCGTCCGCCGTCCGACGGCGCCGGGGAGGGACGGCGGTCCTCGCCGCCCTCGGGGTCGTGCTGCTGCTCACCGGAGCCACGGACCTGGGCGCCGCGGCCGCTCCCGCGACGGAGGTGCCCGGCATCCGGATGTGGACGGACCTGGCCGGCGGCGTGGACGAGTCCGGCTTCGACCCGGGCGACATCGTCTCGGACGAGGTCTTCTTCGACGGCGGGGCGCTCGGCCCGCTGACCGTGCAGGCGTTCCTGAACGCGCGGGTGCCCTCCTGCAACGGGACCGACGTCCCCTGCCTGCGCGACTACGCCGAGGACACCGGCGACGTCGCCGCCGACGAGCAGTGCGACGCGTACCTCGGCGGGCAGGACGTCTCCGCCGCGGAGATCGTCAGCGCGGTGGCGGGCGCCTGCGACGTCAGCCCCGCCGTCCTGCTGACACTGCTGCAGAAGGAGCAGTCGCTCGTCACCGACAGTGCGCCGAGCGAGCGGCAGTTCCGCAGCGCCACCGGCTACGGCTGCCCGGACACCGCCGACTGCGACAGCGACTACTTCGGCTTCTTCGGCCAGGTCTACGGCGCGGCCTGGCAGTTCCAGCGCTACCGGAACCCCGACAGCAGCTTCGACTGGTACCCGGTCGGCGAGACCAGCGAGATCCAGTACTCGCCCGACGCCGCCTGCGGGACGGCTCCGGTGCGGATCGAGAACGCGGCGACGGCGGGGCTGTACTACTACACGCCGTACCAGCCGAACGCCGCGGCGCTGGCGAACCTCTACGGCTCGGGCGACGCGTGCTCGGCCTACGGCAACCGCAACTTCTGGCGCATCTTCAGCAACTGGTTCGGCGACCCGCGCGCGGGGGAGTGAGTTGCAGCGGCCCTCGGATCGCCGACCCGGGAGTCAGGCGGCGACCGGCGCCTTCGGCCGCAGGCGCTTGACCGACACCCCGGCCAGCTCGCCGAGCTCGGCCAGGCTCGCGGCCCCGTGCCGGCGGGCGGCGTGCACCACGATCGCAGCGCAGGCCTCGGCGTCGGCCGAGGCGTCGTGGTGGCGGAAGTCGTCGTAGCCGGCGGCGAACGCGACGGACGGCAGGCGGTAGGACTCGAGCTGGTACGTCCTGCGGGCGAGCTGGAGCGAGCAGAGGTAGTCGTAGGCGGGGAGCTCGAGCGCGGTCGCGGCGCAGGCGGCGCGGATGACGCTCATGTCGAAGCCGGCGTTGTGGGCGACGAAGACGTCCTCGCCGGCGAAGGCGACGAGGTCGGCGAACTGCTCGACCCAGGAGGCGGCGCCGTGCACGTCGTGCTTGCGGATGCCGTGGATGCGGGTGTTCCACTCGAGGAAGTCGTCGTAGCCGTAGGGCGGGCGGATGAGCCAGCCCGCGCGGTCCACGACGCGGCCGTCGCGCACCTTCACCAGCCCGACCGAGCAGGCGGAGGCTCCGTGCGAATTGGCGGTCTCGAAGTCGATGGCGGTGAAGTCGATGGGCACGACTTCACCCTCTCACGCACCTCCGACGCCGCCGGGACCGGCACGCGGCGCCCCCGCGACCACGCCGTAGGATGGATGCCCGTGGCTCTCACTATCGCAATCGTCGGACTCCCCAACGTCGGCAAGTCGACGCTCTTCAACGCGCTGACCAAGAACACGGTGCTCGCCGCGAACTACCCGTTCGCGACGATCGAGCCCAACGTCGGAGTCGTGAACCTGCCCGACTCCCGCCTCGAGGTCCTCGCCGGGATCTTCGGCTCCGAGCGCATCCTCCCCGCGCCCGTGTCGTTCGTCGACATCGCCGGCATCGTCCGCGGCGCGTCGGAGGGCGAGGGTCTGGGCAACAAGTTCCTCGCCAACATCCGCGAGGCCGACGCGATCGCCCAGGTCATCCGCGGCTTCGAGGACGCCGACGTCGTGCACGTCGACGGCAAGGTCGACGCCGCGAGCGACATGGAGACGATCAACACCGAGCTCGTCCTCGCCGACCTGCAGACCCTCGAGAAGGCCGAGGCGCGCTACGAGAAGGAGCTGAAGGGGAAGAAGATCGAGCCCATCGTCCTCGAGACGGCGAAGAAGGCGCGCGAGTTCCTCGACTCCGGCAAGCCGCTCTCGGCGTCCTCGATCGAGCTCGAGCCGATCCGCGAGCTGGGCCTGCTGACCGCGAAGCCCTTCATCTACGTCTTCAACGTCGACGAGGCCGTGCTGACCGACGAGGCGCGCAAGGCCGAGCTGGCCGCGCTGGTCGCCCCGGCGCACGCGATCTTCCTCGACGCGAAGATCGAGTCCGAGCTGATTGACCTCGACGAGGCGGACGCGGCCGAGATGCTCGAGTCCACCGGCCAGACCGAGTCGGGCCTCAACCAGCTCGCGTCCATCGGCTTCGACACGCTCGGCCTGCAGACCTACCTCACGGCGGGCCCGAAGGAGACGCGCGCCTGGACGATCGGCAAGGGCTGGACCGCCCCGCAGGCGGCCGGCGTGATCCACACCGACTTCCAGAAGGGCTTCATCAAGGCCGAGATCATCTCGTTCGACGACCTCGTCGAGACCGGCTCCATCGCCGAGGCGCGCGCCAAGGGCAAGGCCCGCATCGAGGGCAAGGACTACGTGATGCAGGACGGCGATGTGGTGGAGTTCCGCTTCAACGTCTGACGCGCTTCAGCTCTGCCGGCCGGGCTGTGGGTGAGCTCGCGCCGAGCGGGTCATGAAGTCGGGTCCGCTCGGAGCGGATCACTGCTCGGCGCAGGTGCCGCGGACGGATGGCGCGCCAGTTTCCGTGCCGGACATTCTTCCGCGAGCCGGCTCCGACAGACTCGGTCAACGCCGTGTGACACGAGGGGAAGACGTGCCGGGGAGACCGCAGCATCCGGATGCCCGTGCCGAGCAGTTCCTTCAGTGGTTGGAGAGCATCGGGTGGTCGGTCAGCCTCGGCGACGCTCACTTCATCGGGCGGTGCGGCGGGACCTGCGGGCACCGTGAGCTCGTGCAGAACGTCGCTGAGATCCGGCCGATGATTGAGATCCGACGACGGTCGGTGGAAAAGTACTCGTGTACGACCGAGGAGGAAGACCGATGATGCAGGGCTACGTGGAAGTGAGCTGCATCGTCATCGGAGCAGCTGAGGAGTCTCAGTTCGATGACGCGATCTGCAGCGTGGCGACTGAGATGTCCCGCCTTGATGGCGGCCTCGGAGTCGCGATCTCGGGCTCGGCGTCGACACGCTCCCTCGTCTTCGAGATCCCTGTCGACGACGAGGACGACACGAGTGATCCGCTCACCTGGGCCCTGGCTCTCGTCCGCGCCGCATCGCACGCCGCGTCGCTGGGGACACCGGGCTGGCCGACAGTGCGTGTCGAGGAGATGCGCCGTGACAGCGTCGAAGCGCCCGCGGTGGTCTGAGTCCTCCGCCGTGTTCTCCTGAACACGGCGACCACTCGTCGTCCGAGACGCGCGACCGCCCGGGGCACCTGCCCGGGGCGGAAACGGTCTGTCGTCGTCGGTGCGGGGCGGTTCTGACGCGACGGGCGTCCGAAGCTGCGATTCAGGGGGGACGCGTTCGATGAGCAGCAGTGAAGAACGACAGCGGATCCTGCGTTTCTGGTGGCTCCTCGAGCTGTTCAGTCCGCAGAGCGTGCCGCGGCCGACACCGCGTGTAGCGGGGGCGGCCGACCGGCAGGTGATCGCGTGGTGTCCGGGTGACCCGCTGCCGTGGAAGGAGCTGCAGACTCCGCGGCGAGTGGGCGGATCCGAGCGAGCATGGCGACACACGGTGTATCTGGGCGTCTACGACCTCGAGTCGACGTACGACAGCCTCCAGCGCGCGTTCGGGGAGGACGCAGACGCGTACGACGAACGGTCGGCGGGGCGCAGTGCTGCGGCAGGCCTGCTCGTGGACGCCGAGGGCGTTCTGGCGGTCGACTCCGCGGTCCTCTCGTCCGCGCTGTGGGCGGTCGGGCGGATCGAGACGCGCGGCATCGATGATCCGGAGTGGGCAGCGGGCTTCCCGGAGGCGGTGAAGGCGTTCCGAGAGGCGGTGGACGAGCACGAGGGCGGGCGCCCGGGCGGTCGTGGCGACGCCGCCCGCGCACAGGACTCCGAATCGCTGACCGCGCTGACGCGAATCGCTCATGAGCTGCAGGGGGTGAGCGGAAGGCCGGAGCTCGCCACCCCCGTCGCGGTCATCCAGTCCGTCGCCGTCTCCGTCCGGCGCCAGAACGAGCCGGCTGACATCGACTTCCTCAACAGCCTGTTCCTCGACGACCTCGCGGCCGTCCGCGCCGCTGTCGCGCAGGGGCACGGCGGCGAGGCGCTGACCGGGTATCTGACCAGCGGGGGCCGGCTCGACGAGAGCTCTCGCGTCGATGTCATGCTCGACGACGCGGCGACCGAGGACGGCGTCGTCGTCGAACGGCTTCCGCTCGGGCGCTGGCCTTCCACGCCCGAGCACGGTCTCTCCCTGCGTCAGCAGTTCGCGGTGAACCGGGCACTGGTCGACCTCGGGCCCGGGCGCGGACTGATGGGCGTGAACGGACCGCCCGGCACGGGCAAGACGACGATGCTCCGCGACATCCTCGCGGGCAACGTCGTCGAGCGGGCCCGCCGCCTCGCCGCCCTGGAGCGAGCGGAGGACGCGTTCGGCCCGAAGACCCATTGCTGGAAGGCGGGAGACGGCCGCACGCACACCGTGCGGGAGGTGCGGCCGGAGTTGACCGGCTACGAGATGGTCGTCGCCTCTGCCAACAATGCGGCCGTGGAGAACGTGACGGCGGAGATCCCGGCGCGGACAGCGATCGAGCCCCCGTGGAGTGAAGAAGCGGACTACTTCGCCGACATCGCTCGAGAGGTGCTCGCTGCCTCCGCGTCCCGGAGCGACGGTGATGAGGCTGTCGATGCGTGGGGCCTGGTGGCGGCACGACTCGGCAACAAGCGCAACCGCAGCGCGTTCCAGTCGGCCTTCTGGTTCGGCGGAAGGGGCTCGGCGAGCGATGCCTCCGAAGCGGACCCGGCCGGCGGCATGCTGGCGGTGCTCAAGGAGTGGCGCGACGGCGCCGGCCCGCCTCGCTCGTGGAAGGCGGCGCGGGACGCTTTCGGGGAGGCGGAGCGGCGCGTCGAGGCGCTGCTCGAACAACGACGGGAGCAGCAGGCACGCCATTCGACGCTTCCCCGAGCGGTGGAGGAGCAGAACCGGATCGCGGAGATCGTCACGTCGCTCCGGTCCCGCCTCGACGCTGCGAAAGAGGAGCGGATCGCCTGCGAAGCCGCTGTCGATGGTGCGAGCGCTCTCCTCGCGAGCATCGAGGTCGCCCGGGAGCGCATCCGTTCCCGGAGGCCCGGCGTCCTCGCGACGATCATGTCCCTCGGTCGGTCACGACGCGACTGGCGACGAGAACTGACTCCAATTGAGGCCTCGGCCCGTGCCGCGAGCGCCGCCCGCGACGAGGAACGATCCCGGCTCGCCGGGATCGACGACCGCGGAGAGCGGCTCGACCGCGACCTCGCGAGTGCTCGGCGTGAGCGAGCGCAGGCGACGGAGTCCCTCGCCCGGCTGAGGCAGCAGCTCGCCGCCGACGAGGAGCAGGTCGGTGCCGGGTACCCGGGCGAGGCGTGGACGGGGAACGCCCGCGAGATGATCGCCCCCTGGCTCGACCCGGTGCTGGACGAAGCCCGATCCGATCTCTTCCTCGCTGCACTGGCTCTGCACAGGGATCTCCTCGCGAACACGGCGGCCGAGATGATCCGTGGGCTGCGCGCGGCACTCGACGTCGTCGTGGGCGGAGGGCCACGCGGGCTGGAGCCGGCCAAGCGGCTGGCAGCCTGGCAGCTCTTCTTCCTCGTCGTCCCGCTGGTCTCGACGACGTTCGCGTCGCTCGGGCGGATGTTCGGCGACGTCGGTCAGGAGAGCATCGGCTGGCTCCTCATCGACGAGGCGGGCCAGGCCTGCCCGCAGTACGCCGCAGGAGCGATCTGGCGGGCGCGCCGCGTCGTCGCGGTCGGTGATCCCCTCCAGCTCCAGCCCGTCGTGACGATGCCGCGGAAGGCTCAGCGCGACATCGCCTCCGCGTTCGGCTTGGACGACACCTGGATTCCCCCGCAGGCGTCGGTGCAGACCCTGGCCGACAGGGTCTCCTTGCACGGCACGACACTCACGCAGGCGGATCGTCAGGTGTGGGTGAGTGCGCCGCTCACCGTGCACCGCCGCTGCGACGACCCGATGTTCAGCCTCTGCAACGCGATCGCCTACGACGGCATCATGGTGAACGGCGTGAAGCGCGACCTCACTCACCCTGAGAAGCCCGATCTCTTCGACAGAGAAGCCGGCCCGCGCGTCGTCACGAGCCGGTGGATCGACGAAGCGGCTCCGACACCGGGAACGCATCTCCAGGAGAACCAGATCGCGCGCCTCGAGAGCGGTCTGTCGTATCTCAAGGGGCTCGGGATCCCTCCGAGCCAGGTGATCGCGATCTCGCCGTTCCGCGCTGTCGCCGATCGGCTCTCTGCGCTGTCCGCGCAGTATCCGGGTCTCACGGCGGGCACGATCCACACGGCGCAGGGGAAGGAGGCGCCCGTGGTGTTCCTGGTCCTGGGCGGGGATCCGAGCTCGCCGGGGGCTCGCGCGTGGGCCGCCTCCTCTGTCAACCTCGTGAACGTCGCGGCCAGTCGAGCCAGCCGTCGACTGTTCGTCATCGGCGACGGCGACGCGTGGCGAGGGCACGACTACTTCCGCGAGCTCGCTGAATATCTGTCTGTCGACACCGATCCTCAGAGCTGACGTCTCTTCTTCTCGGGTCCGGGTGATCTCGGATCCTCGCGAATCTCGTACTTCCCTGCGCGCGCGATCTCACCTCGGTATTGTCAGGTCATGGCCAGGACTCTTCGACCGACCGACGCTCAGGACAGTTCTCCGACCGAGCCGACGGAGGCGCAGGGGACCGGCAAGCAGGAGGCGGCGGTGCGCGCCACCCTCGAGGCAGCGGATCGACGCGCGCACCGCGACAACGTCGCTGCGCTGTCCGCCCGTGGGCGAGCGCGGTATGCGGCTCTGCTCGATCGGCTCGCTGAGTAGTTCGGCGAGGGACTCGCGACAGGTGCGATGTCTGCGGCTCGAAGACCTGCTCGCTCCGGCCCTACGATCCGGGGTGCCGCCCACCCGCGATCGTGGTCTCCTCGGCTCGGCTGGTTGTCCGTCGTCGTCTTCCTCGGGCTCGACGGACTCGAGCTCGACGCCCCTGAGGACGACGCGTACGACCTCGTCATCGGCGTCGCCACCGGCTCCGTCACTGCGGAGGGCACGGCGAGGCTGCTCGGATCGTGGACGCGGGCCGTCGAGTAGCTCGTGTTCCGATCGGGTCAGTTCAGGACGTCGCCGATGATCCAGCTGGAGAGGCCGACCAGCGTGCAGACGCCGACGACGACCCAGGCGACGGTGCGGCGGGTGGACCGGGCCACGGACTCCGAGGTGCGCGGGGTCGGCCGCAGCGGCGCGACGTAGGCGGGCGGGGCCTCCGAGGCGCCGGGGATCAGGCGGGGGAGGGTCGCCGGGCGGCCGTCGACCCAGTCCGCGGGCAGCTCTGCGGCGCGGGCCGCCTGCAGCGTCAACTCGGCTTTCAGCGGCGAGCCCTGCAGAGAGCAGTAGGCGACGGCGGTGAGGCCGAGGCCGGCGAGGTGGCGGAGGGTGGGCGCGAACTGCTCGGACATCGCCGCGGTCAGCTCGCCCACGCGGTCGCCGTCGAGGCGGATCTCCACGAGGCCGCCGACGGGGTGGAGCGTCACGAGGAGGAGCCCGCGGCCGCCCTCGGGGACCACGCCGGCCAGACGGACGAAGTGCTCGTCCTCGCGCTGCACCTGCAGTGCGCGGCCCCAGGGCAGGATCGAGTAGCGCTCCTGGGGCGGAGCGTTGAGCGGCACGAGGAGTTCGGGGGCGACAAGGGCGACCTTCACCGAGGCGCGCAGGCCCTCCTCCGTCCGCTCGGCGCGGAGCCGGGCGGTGGTGGTGGGGGCGGCGCGACTCGCGACCACGCGGGAGAGCCCGGGAAGCGCGGGAGCGCGGCGGTAGGCGTCGGGGAGGTAGCCGATCACGCGTCCGCCGGCGCGGACCGAGACGGCGGGAGTGCCGGTGGGGTGGTCCGGCTCGGGCACGAGGACGACGTCGAGGATCTGATTCGAGATCTCGCCCACGCGCAGCGGGCGGCCGATGACGGACGCGATCTCCTCGATCCGCTCCGCCTCGTCGACGGCGTCGACGGTGGGGGTGCCTGCGGAGTGGGGGAGGCGGTACTCGACGTGCTCGGAGGCGGTCTCCGGCAGCCTGCGCTGCTCGTGCTCGTCCGGGTCGCCGGGTGCCGAGTCCTCCGCGGAGCGGCGGGCGTCGGTCCAGGCGGTGCCGTCCCACCAGCGCATCGACCCCGGGTGGGCGTCATCGCGGTACCAGCCCGCAGGTGCGGCGCGTTCGTCATCCACCGGGTCCCCGTTCTCTCGGCCTGTCGAGTCTACGAGGGGCCCGCGGCGCCCCTCCGCTCGGCGGAGGAGGCCCCGACTCCGCGGAAGTCGCGGTACTCGCGCTCGACTACCGCGACTTCTGAGGAGTGGAGCGAGGCGGTGAAGTGCCGGGTGACGCGGTGGCGGTCGGTGCGCTCAAAGGGCCGGGTTCTCGTCCGCCGGGTCCTCCGTCGCGAAGGCGACGAGCTGGGCCGGGGCGCCGGCGCAGTCGCGGAGGACCGGGGCGGAGTCGAGGGCGCCGGCGAGCAGTCCGCTCACGTGCCGGGCGTGGCCCGGGTTGATCGGCGCGGGGTCCTCGAGGACCTCCACCAGTCGGTGGAGCACGGCGCAGGTGTCCGGACGCGACATGCGATCCACCGTATTGACGGCCCTTGCGTCCCGGTAGAGGCGATTCGCGCCAGACCCCCCGTCTACGCTTCGGACATGACTCGTTTCGAAGGCTCCGTCGTCCTCGTCCTCGGTGCCTCCGGCGGGCTCGGGCGGCTGATCGCGGACGAGCTGGAGCAGCGCGGCGCGACCGTGGTCCGCTCCGGGCGCCGCGCCGCCGACCTCGGCGACGCGCCGCTCGTCGCCGATCTCCTCGGCGAGGACGCCCCGCAGCGCCTGGTGGACGAGGTCCTGCGCCGCCACGGGCGTCTCGACGGCCTCGTCGTCGCGGCCGGCGTCGTCGCCTTCGGCCCCTCGGCCGAGCTCGATCCGGCGGTGCTCGAGGAGCTCGTCGACGTGAACGCCCTGGCGCCGATCCGCGTGCTCACGGCGTCGTTCGCCGCCCTGTCCGCCTCCGGGAATCGGCCTTTCGCGGTCACGATCAGCGGGGTGGTCGCCGAGGCGCCGACCGCCGGTCTCGCGGCGTACTCCGCGTCCAAGGCGGCCCTGTACTCGTTCGTCCGGGCATCGGCACGGGAGTACAGGAAGGCGGGCGTCCTGCTGCTCGACGCGCGGCCCGGCCACACGGAGACCGCGCTGTCGCAGCACCCGCTGGCGGGCACGGCTCCGCGCTTCGGCGCGGGGCACTCGCCGGAGTCGGTCGCTGCGCGCATCGTCCGCGCCGTCGAGGAGGGCGAGACGGACCTGCCGCCGGCGGCCTTCGACGCCTGACGGCGGCCGGCTCGGTGGGATCGAGCCGGGTTCTGTAGCACGGTGCTACCGTGAGCTCATGACGCGCTCCAGTCAGCCGACTCGCCTTCCCTCCGACGTGTACGACTCCGCGGTGACAGCGGCGCGGTTCTCCTCCCGTACGGTCCCGCAGCAGATCGCCCACTGGGCGCGGATCGGCAGGGAGCTGGAGATGTCTCCCCAGATCAACAACCGGGCGATCACCGAGGTCCTCGTCGGCGCGGGGTCCTACGACGATCTCGAGGAGCGCGAGCAGGCCGTGGTGCGCAAGGAGTGGGCGGATCGGCAGGCCGCTCTGCGCGCCGACCTCGACTACGAAGCGGCGTTCGCCGCGTCCGGAGAGTCCTACTCGGAGGTCGACGAGAACGGCGATCTCGTCGTCCACCCCGCTCACTCCTGATGCCACTGCTGCATCTTCTCGCCGGTCCGAACGGAGCAGGCAAGTCGACGTATGTGCGTGACGTCCTCGCGCCTACGACGCACCTGCCGTTCATCAACGCCGATGAGATCGCGGCAGCGGTGTGGCCTGGTGCGGAGGCCGAGCGCGCGTACGAGGCGGCGCGGATGGCGGAGACCCGTCGACGCGAGCTGCTCGCCGCGAGGAGATCCTTCATCTCGGAGACGGTGTTCTCGCACCCGAGCAAGATCGAGCTGCTGTCCGATGCGGTGGAAGCGGGGTATCTCGTCCATCTCCACGTCGTGATGGTCCCGGTCGAACTGACGGTGCAACGCGTGCTCGAGCGGGTCCGCAGGGGTGGGCACAGTGTGCCGGAGCAGAAGATCCGGGACCGCTACGAGCGACTGTGGGGCCATATCAGGAGCGCGATCAGGATCGCGGACGTCGTCGAGGTGTTCGACAACAGCAGTGCACGGGAGCCGTTCCGCCTCTGCGCGGTGTTCGAGCACGGGACGCCCGTGGGCAGCCCTCACTGGCCACGATGGACGCCCGAGGCTCTGCGGACCGTCTGAGACATCGATTCTGCTCGAGAGCCATCGGGGTCTGCTCCGCTCCGCTTCGAGGACGGAAGTCCTCCACAGTCGCGGGATCGCCCGGCCCTCCCCAGATCTCGGGATCCGGCGCCGGAGCGAGCGCGGCGCTCGCCACCATCGACGCATGGGAATCCGTTATTACGCTTACGCCTTCGATGCCGATCTGACCGAGCGCGCGCTCGCCGACCCGCGGAGCGTGATCGGCGAGACCGCCCTGGCGGGCGCCTGGGGGATGCCGCACGGCGCCGAGATCGAGGCCGCCGACCTGCCGAAGCCGGTGCCGGAGGACGACATGCTCTTCCTCGACCGGGCGTGGTCCGGGCTGCAGGCGCTGACCGCTCCGCGCTCGCCGGGGCAGCCGCCGCGGCCGGCGCACCGGATGCTGGAGGGCCGGGTCTCGCTGCGGGGGATGTGCTGGGACCCGTGGACGCGCGCGATCACCCCGGGCGAGGTCGCCGAGATCGCCGACGATCTGCTCGCGCTCCGGCAGGAGCTCGAGGAGGGCCTGTCGCAGCATCCCGAGGGGGAGCAGCTCGGGCAGTACCTGGACCGCGCCGTGGAGTTCGCGTCCCGGATCGCGCGGTCGGGTCGCGGCTTCGTCTACCTGATCGGCTAGCGCGTGCCTCTCCCGGATCGGCCGGCGCGTGCGTCGCACCTCACGCCGTGGCGAAGCGCTGGGCCGAGCGCTCGCGGACCTTCGCCGCCTCGACCACGCGGTCCTTCGGCGGCGCGGGCGCGAGAGGGCGGACACCCGCCGTTCACCCCGGCGTCGCTCGGGGCCCCTAGCGTCGCTCCGTGCCCTCCGTCTCCGATCGCTCCCTCAGCTCCGACGCCGTCCTCGATGCCGCTCCCGACGCCACTCCCGATGCCGCTCCCCACGGCGCCCTCGTGCCGACGCCCGAGCTGCTCCGCTCGCTCACGCCCGAGGACGCCCGCGATCTCGTCGTGCTCGACGAGGACGACGACGATCCGGTGCTGCTGCGCCGCGACGGCACGCAGATCGACACCTGGCGCGAGGGCTACCCCTACGACGAGCGGATGTCGCGCGAGGAGTACGAGGCCGGCAAGCGGCTGCTGCAGATCGAGCTGCTCAAGCTGCAGAACTGGATCAAGAAGCACGGCCGGCGCTTGGTCGTGGTCTTCGAGGGGCGCGACGCCGCGGGCAAGGGCGGCACCATCAAGCGCTTCACCGAGCACCTCAACCCGCGCGGCGCCCGGGTGGTCGCGCTCGAGAAGCCGACCGAGCGGGAGGGCACGCAGTGGTACTTCCAGCGCTACGTCTCGCACCTGCCCGCCGCGGGCGAGATCGTGCTGTTCGACCGCTCCTGGTACAACCGGGCGGGGGTCGAGCGCGTGATGGGCTTCTGCACTCCGGAGCAGTACGACGAGTTCGTCCGGCAGACGCCGCTGTTCGAGAGCATGCTCGTCGGCGAGGGCATCGACCTGGTCAAGCTCTGGTTCTCGGTCTCGGCCGAGGAGCAGCGCACCCGGTTCACCATCCGGATGATCGACCCGGTGCGGCAGTGGAAGCTCTCGCCGATGGACCTCGCCTCGCTGGACAAGTGGGACGACTACACCGCGGCCAAGGAGGCGATGATGGCGGCGACCGACACCGCCGACGCGCCGTGGACCATCGTCAAGAGCAACGACAAGAAGCGCGCCCGGCTCGAGGCGATGCGCTACGTGCTGAGCCTGTACGACTACGACGGCCGGGACGACGAGGTCGTCTCGCCGCTCGGACCCGATCCGCTGATCGTCGGCTCGGCGGCGGACGTCTACGAGCGCGGCGAGCACGCGGCGACCGCTCGGGCTGCCGAGTAGCGCCGGACCGGGGTAACGGGATCATGGGGGACACGACCGTGGGGGACGGGATGAGGAACGATGACGGCGTGCGCGATCTGCCGGGGGTGCACCTGCGCTGGCTCGCGCTCGACGAGCAGCGCCTCGACGCCGAGCGGCTGCTGCCGCTGCTCGGCACGGCGGAGCGGGAGCGTTACCGCGCGACGGGGTCGGCGGCGGTGGCGGAGCGCTTCGTCTTCGGCCGCGTCCTGCTGCGCATGCTCGCGGGCGAGCTCCTGGGGCTGTCCGCCTCGATGATCCGGGTCACCGCCCGCTGCTCCCGCTGCGGCGGTCCGCACGGGCGTCCCTGGATCGAGGGCGCCGAGAATCTCTCCGTCAGCATCGCGCACTGCCCGGGCGCGGTCGTCGTCGCGGCCAGCAGCGCGGGCGTCGTCGGGGTCGACGTCGAGCCGGTCGCGGGTCCGCCCGAGCGCGGCGTCGCGATCACGCGGATCGCCGGCGCTCCCTTCGCGACGGGCGGGTTCCGCGCCGCCGATCCGATCCTGCACTGGACCCGCATCGAGGCCGCACTGAAGGCCGACGGCCGCGGGCTGGACGTCGACCCACGGCGCGTCCGGATCCACGAGTCGCGCTTCACCGCGGAGGCTCGCATCGACACCTCGCGCTTCCGGCTCGCCGAGCCGCACCTCGACCCGTCGCTCCGGGTCAGCGTCGCGCTGGGCGACTCCGTCGGAGGTGCCGGTCCGATCATCGGCTGGCGCCGCGAGCACGGCGACGCGCTCGAGGACTCGCTGGTCTCAGCGGGCGGGCGGTAGCGGCGGCAGCCGCACGTCGACGAGCCAGGCGTCGAGCAGCGACTCGACCGCCGAGGCCGCCGTGCCGCCCGCGATCGCCGAGCCGCCGGCGACCTCGGCGCAGAGCGCGCGGAAGTCGACCTCGCTGGCGGTGGCGGACGCGTGCCGCGCGGTCCAGGTGCGCAGGAGCTGGAAGAACGCCTCGTCGCCGAGCCGGAGCCGCAGCGCGTGCAGCGTCAGCGCGCCCCGCTTGTAGACGCGATCGTCGAAGAGGTCCACCGGTCCTGGGTCGCCCAGCACGAGGTCCTGGCGCTGGAACCGCAGGAGCGCGTGGTGCCGGCGGGCCTGGGCGTCGGTGCTGAGTCCGCCCGACTCCTCCGACCACAGCCACTCGGCGTAGCAGGCGAAGCCCTCGTTCAGCCAGATGTGCCGCCAGCGGGCGAGGCCGACGCTGTTGCCGAACCACTGGTGCGCGAGCTCGTGGGCGATCAGCCGCTCCGAGCCGCCGCGGCCGTCGACGTGGTTCGCGCCGAACACGGCCATGCCCTGCGCCTCGAGCGGGATCTCCAGCTCGTCCGCGGTGACCACGACGGTGTACTGGCGGAACGGGTACGGGCCGAAGACCCGGGAGAAGAACGCGAGCATGGCGCTGAGCGGTGCGAAGTCGCGGGCGACCCGCGCGGCCAGCGCGGCCGGGCGCGCCAGCGTCACGGCCACTCCGGAGAGCAGGCGGTCCTCGAGCACGTAGCGGCCGATCTGCACCGACGCGAGGTAGCTCGCGGTCGGCTCGCGCTGCTCGTACAGCCAGGTGCGGCGGCCCGAGCGCTCGCTCGTCTCGAGCAGCACGCCGTTCGCGAGCACGGAGTAGCCCTCCTCCGCGCTCACCCTGATCCGGTAGGTCGCCTTGTCGGCGACGTCGTCGTTGCAGGGGTACCAGGTCGACGCGCCGGAGGGCTGCGAGGCGACGAGCACGCCGTCGGTCAGCTCCTCCCAGCCGAGCTCGCCCCAGTGGCTGGCGCGCGGCCCGGGGTGCCCGCCGTACTCGATCTCGACGACGACGCTCGCGCCGGCCTCGAGCGGCTCAGCGGGCGTGATCCGGAGCTTGTGCGCCGCCTGGTCGCTGCGCGCCTTGCGACCGGCGACCCGCACCCGCGTCGCCCGGAGGCGGCTGAGATCGAGCGAGAACCGGCGCAGCGGCTGCAGCGCGACGATCCGCAGGGTCGCCCGGCCGGCGAGCCGGTTGCTCGAGACCCGGTAGTCCAGGTCGAGATCGTAGGACTCGACGCGGTAACCGGTATCAGCGCCAGCAGGGCCGCGACGACGCCGAGGCCGATCGCCATCGAGACGACGACCGGCACGAAGCGCAGCAGCTCCCAGACGATCCGGGCGGCGCGAAGGCGCGCGGCCGGCCGGAACGTGCGCGCCGACTCCGCCTCGACCACGGTGCGCCGCAGCCGCACCGGCGGCGAGCCCAGCCAGGACGAGCCCGCCTTCGACTTCCGCGGGGCGGAGGAGAGCACCGCGACCAGCCCGCCGGCCGGCACCGTGTGGCCGGGCGCCGCCATTCCGGAGTTGCCGAGGAACGCGCGCTCGCCGATCTCCGCGCGGGCCAGCCGCATCCAGCCGCCGCCGAGGGCGTAGGAGGCGACGAGGGTGTCGTCGGCGAGGAAGGCGCCGTCGCGGATGGTCGTCATCGCGGGCAGCAGCAGCACGGTCGAGGCCTCGACGTCGCGGCCGACCTTCGCGCCGAGCAGCCGCAGCCAGACCGGCGTGAAGAGGCCGGAGTAGAGCGGGAAGAGGAGCGCGCGCGCGTGGTCGAGCAGGCGCTCCGTGGACCAGACCTGCCAGCCGATCCGGCCGCGGACAGGATGCGTGCCGGCCTCGACGCCGCGGCCGAGCAGGCGCACGAGCACGACGACCAGCCCCGCCAGCACGACGCCGGTGACGGCGACCGCGGGGACGAGGGCGGCGACGGCGCGGGGGAGAGCCTCCGCGAGATCCGCTGCGCCCTGCACGGCGAGGGCGAGGACGCCGAGTCCCGCCGCGAAGGAGACGACCGGCACGGCGGCCAGGCCGACTGCCGAGACGGCGTAGGCCCAGACCCACGGCGTCGCACGCGGCGGGCGCTCGGCGGGGAAGCCCGCGCTCGCCTTGCCGAGGCGCTGCGCGGGCGAGCCGCCCCAGCGCTGGCCGGCCGGCACCCGGCCGAAGACCGCGGAGCCGGGCTCGATCTGCGCGTTCTTGCCGATGCGGGTGCCGGGCAGGAGGGTGCTGCGGGCGCCGACCGTGCTGCCGGCGCCGACGCGGACCGCGCCGACCCGCAGGACGTCGCCGTCGATCCAGTAGCCGGAGAGATCGACCTCGGGCTCGATCGCGGCGCCGCGGCCGAGGGTCAGCATGCCGGTCAGCGGCGGGAGCGAGTGCAGGTCGACGTCGTCGGCGATCCGGGCGCCGAGCGCACGGGCGTAATGCGCGACCCAGGGCGCTCCGGCGAGGCTGACGGCGCCGAGCTGGTGGGCGATCCGCTCCGCGAGCCACAGCCGCAGGTGCACCCCGCCACCGCGCGGGTGGTCGCCGGCGCGCACCCCGTGCAGCAGTGCGCGGGCGGCGAGGACGGTGAGGCCCATCCGGCCGAACGGAGTGCAGAAGAGCGCGAACGCGACGACGAGCCCGGGCAGCGGCACGGTCGGCAGCCAGCCGAAGCCGGGCAGCAGGTCGAGCAGGGCGCAGACCGTGAGCACGACCGTCGTCCAGCGGGCGCCGCTCAGCACCAGGAGCGGCGCGCCCAGGAGGGTCTGCAGCACCTGCATCCGGCGCGGGACCGGGGCGATCCGGTGACTCGAGACCTCGCCGGCGCCGGTCGCGCGACTCGCGATCTCGGCCGACATCGCCGCGAGCCGGGGGTGCGCGTAGACGTCGGCGACGGTGAACTCGGGGTCCTGCTCGCGGATCCGGGCGACGAGCTGGGCGGCGGCGAGCGAGCCGCCGCCGAGGTCGAAGAAGTTCGCCCTCTCGTCGACCGGGACGCCGAGGACCTCGCGCCAGAGTCCGGCGAGCCGGGCGGTCCCGGCGTCGAGCCCGGGGTCGGCCGCGGTGCTCTCGGGCAGCGGCCAGGGCAGAGCGGCCCGGTCGACCTTGCCCGACACGCGCGTCGGCAGCTCGTCGACCACCGCGAGCAGCGGGACCAGCGCGGCCGGCAGCTCCTCGCGCAGCCGCGTCAGCGCCGCGTCGCGGTCGAGCTCACGGCCGCCGGCGAGGGCGAGGTAGCCGACGAGCACCTGGATCCCCGCGCCGGTGGTGCGGACGGCGGCCGCGGCACCCGAGACCCCGGGCAGCCCCTGCAGCGCCGCCTCGACCTCGCCGAGCTCGATCCGCCGGCCGCCGAGCTTGACCTGGTCGTCGGCGCGGCCCTGGAAGACCAGCCCGGCGCTCTCGAAGCGGACGAGGTCGCCGGAGCGGTAGGCGCGCTCCCAGCCCAGCGTCGGCGCGGGAGCGTACTTCTCGGCGTCCTTCGCGGGATCGAGGTAGCGGGCCAGCCCGACGCCGCCGATGATCAGCTCGCCGACCTCGCCCTCGCCGACGCGGCGGCCCTCGGGATCGACGACGGCGAGCCGCCAGCCGTCCAGCGGCAGGCCGATCCGCACCGGGCCGGACCCGCCGAGGGGAGCGGCGCAGGCGACGACGGTCGCCTCGGTGGGGCCGTAGGTGTTCCAGACCTCGCGGCCGTCGACGGCCAGGCGCTGGCCGAGCTCGGGCGGGCAGGCCTCGCCGCCGAAGATGAGCAGGCGGACGTTCTCGAGCGACTCGGCGGGCCAGAGCGCGGCGAGGGTGGGCACGGTCGAGACGACGGTGATGCCGTGCGTCGTCAGCCAGGGGCCGAGGTCCATCCCGCTGCGCACGAGCGAGCGCGGCGCAGGCACGAGGCAGGCGCCGTGCCGCCAGGCCAGCCACATCTCCTCGCAGGAGGCGTCGAAGGCGACCGAGAGGCCCGCGAGCACCCGGTCGCCGGGCCCGAGGGGCTCGGCCTGGAGGAAGACGCGCGCCTCGGCGTCGACGAAGGCCGCGGCCGAGCGGTGGCTGACGGCCACGCCCTTCGGTGTGCCGGTCGAGCCCGAGGTGAAGATGATCCAGGCGTCGTCCTCGAGGGTCGGCGGCTGCAGCAGCGGGATCGAGGCGGTGCTGGGGTGCGGCGCCGACCCGGTGAACAGCCGCGCGGGCTCCGCGTCGGCGCGCTCGAAGCGTCCGGAGCCGGTGATGACACCGCGGACGGCGGCCTCGCCGAAGACGAGTCGCGCCCGCTCCTCGGGGTCGTCGGCGTCGACCGGGACGTAGGCGGCACCGGCGGCGAGGATGCTGAGGATCGCGAGGTAGAGCTCGCGCGAGCCGCTGGCCATCCGCACGCCCACTCGGTCGCCGCGACGCACCCCGGCGGCGGTCAGCTCGGCGGCGGCGGAGACGACGCGGGCGAGCAGCTCGCGGTAGCTGAGGGCGCCGGCGGGATCCTCGAGTGCGGAGGCGTCGGGGTGGCGCTCGGCGGTGTCGCGGAGCACGTCGATCAGGGTCCGCGGTGCCGGGGCGAGGGCGCCGGCGTCGAGGAGGTCCTGGGGATGCGCGTCCGTGCTCACGAGTGCTCTCCGTTCCGGCCGCGCGTCCGGGAGCGGATCGGCCGGGGCGCCACGGTAGGGGCACCCGGTGTCGCGGAGGTGAACAGCCGGTGCCCCGCGCGGACGCGGAGCACCGACGGTCGGCCTAGTGCGCGACCATCGGCCGCGGGCCGTCCGTCTCGGCGGGGCGCTTCACGAAGAAGGCGGCGACGATCGCGGCGGTCGCGATCGAGGCTCCCCAGACGAACGCGGAGTGGATGCCGCCCGCCGTGGCGACGACCTCGTCGACGCCCTCGCGGGCGAGCGCGGCCGACTGCACCGAGAGAACCGTGACGAACAGCGCCGTGCCGGCTGCGCCGCCGAGCTGCTGGACCGTGCCGATGATCGCGCTGCCGTGCGAGTACAGCGCGGGGCGCACCGAGCCGAGGCCCGCGGTGAACAGCGGCGTGAAGACCAGCGCGAGGCCGAGGCTCAGCACCACGTGCAGGGAGAGGATGAACCAGGAGACCGAGTTCTCGTCGAGCGTCGTGTAGCCCCAGAGCGCACCGGCCACGATGATCGAGCCGGGCACCAGCAGCACCCGCGGGCCGAAGCGGTCGTAGCCGCGGCCGACGAACGGCGCGAGCAGACCCATCAGCAGCCCGCCCGGCAGCAGCAGCAGACCGGTCTCGAGCGGGGTGAGGCCGAGCACGTTCTGCGTGTAGAGCGGGAGCAGGATCAGCGTGCCGAAGAGCGCCGACATGCTCACCGCCATCATCACGATGACCACGGTGAAGTTGCCCGAGGAGAAGGTGCGCAGGTCCAGCAGGGCGCGGTCGGTCCTCTGCAGCAGCAGCTGGCGGACGATGAAGGCGGCGAGCGCGACACCGGCGACGACGAAGGGCACCCAGGGAGCGACGATCGCCTCGCCGCCCTCGCCGAGGCTGCTCAGGCCGTAGACCAGGCCGCCGAAGCCGAAGACCGAGAGGACGACGGAGAGCGAGTCGATCGGGATCTTGCGCGGCTCGGTGACGTTCTCGACCTTGCGGAGGCCCAGGATCAGGGCGCCGACGGCGATCGGCAGCACGATCCAGAACATCCAGCGCCAGCTGAGGAAGTTGAGGATGACGCCCGAGATCGTCGGCCCGACGGCGGGTGCGACCGAGATGACGATGGAGATGTTGCCCATCATCCGGCCGCGGATCGCCGGCGGCACGAGGGTCATCACGGTGGTCATCAGCAGCGGCATCATGATCGCCGTGCCGCCGGCCTGCACGACGCGCGCCGCCAGCAGGACCTCGAAGGTCGGCGCGAGCGCGGCGCTGAGCGTGCCGAGGCTGAAGAGGGTCATCGCGGCGGCGAAGAGCGTGCGGGTGTGCAGCCGCTGGATCAGGTAGCCGGTGATCGGGATGACGACCGCCATCGTCAGCATGAACGCCGTGGACAGCCACTGGCCCACGTGAGCTTCGACACCGAAGTCGCGCATGAGGTCGGGCAGCGCCACGCTCATGATCGTCTCGTTGAGGATGACGACGAAGGCCGAGACCAGCAGCAGGCTGATCACCAGGCGGCTGCGCGGATCGAGGGCCGTCGAGGGCGTGTCGGTCGCGGCGGCGGGCCGCGTCTCGGGAAGGGTGCGCTCGGTCACTGGTGCGTCTCCGGTCGTGAAGGGGATCGTCGTGAGGGGGCGCATCGCCAGGGTGACGTCGATGCGACGGGTGGTACGAGACTCAGAACACTGCCAGGCGCCTCCGACATTCCCGATCGGCCGACATCCGTCGCGCATCCGGCGTGTCGGCCGCGAGGCGAGTGGTGGCGCGACGGCGCACCGCCGCCGCGACTGCATGCTGGTCGAGCTGCCCTGCAGGGGCATGTCGCGACTGCATGCTGGTCGAGTAGCCCCGAAGGGGCGTATCGAGACCCACCGTCCCCAGCAGGGCAGGTCGACAGTCGTCTCGTCTGTCGCCGGTGGATCTCGATACGCGGCCTGCGGCCGCTACTCGATCAGCATGACGCCCACGCGATCGTCACTCGACGGGAACCGGATCCCCGATCAGGCACCGACCGGTGGCGAGCGGTGCGACGACCGCCCCGAGGTACCTCGGGTCGCCGTCCTCGCCCGAGGCCTTGTGCCGGTACTGACCCACGAGGCAGGAGCCGCCGACCCTCACCGCGACGAAGACCGCATCGGCCCTCTTGTCGGCGGTCGTGATGTCGGCCGTGACCTCCAGACCGGCCCGGTCCACGCCACCGGCGATCAGCGCCCGCGTCAGATCCGCGCCGCTCGGGTCGCTGATCGACGCGACCGACGCGCTGTTGATCGCGTCGAACGCCTCGAGATCGAGAGGCACGGCCTGACCGGGTCCGTCGACGCTCGGGACGGCGCTCGGAGCGGGCGACGGTTGTGCGGATCCGTCGATCGGCGGCAGTCCGAGTGCGCAGCCGCTGAGGACGGCGGTCACGACCGCGAGGACGGTCACGGCCCTGGCGCCGGACCGGGAGGGCGACGGCGTCGGCTCGCGAATCACCATCTGCACACCGACCGCTCGTCCTTCTGCAGGATCGTCGTCGTCCTGGTCCGTAGAGGACCCTAGGCACGATCGACAGCCAGAGCCTTCCCGGCGCAAGAACTCGAGGGCATCGGCGCGCGACGTCTGGTCAGTGGATCGGGCCGCACTCACATGCTGGTCGAGCAGCCCCGCAGTGGCGTCACGAGACCTGCCCCGTCGGTACGTGAGCGCTGAGGGCCCTGCTCCTGACGGTGGTGGATCTCGATACGCCCGCTGCGCGCGCTACTCGATCAGCAGGGAGGAGGTGCGCCTGCTCCACTCCTCACCAGCAGGGAGGGGGGCACTCGCGCCGCGCCCTACGCCGGCGCGAGCACCGCCGCGAACGCGTCCGCCGCCGCGTCCGCGTCCGCGGGCGTCGACTCCGCGCCGAAGCTGAAGCGCACCGCCGTCTGGGCGACGGACGGTTCGAGCCCGAGCGCCAGCAGCGTCGGCGACGGCTCGTCACGGCCGGCCGCGCAGGCCGAGCCGCTGGACACCACGACGCCGCGCTCCTCCAGCGCGAGCAGGATCGACTCGCCGCTGCGCCCCGGCACGACGAACGACGCGATCGAGGGGAGCCGGTGCTCCGCCGCCCCGAGCGGCACGGCCCGCGGCACCTCCGCCGCCACCCGCGCCGCGAACGCGTCGCGCACCGCCGAGACGCGGGTGCCCCGCGCGGGATCCACGAGCTGCACCGCCGCCCCGAGGGCCACCGCGAACGCCACGTTCTCGGTCCCCGAGCGCCGCGCCCGCTCCTGACCGCCGCCGTGCACGAGCGGCTCGAACGGCACGCGACTGCGCAGCAGCAGTGCCCCCACGCCCTTCGGCGCCCCGAGCTTGTGCCCCGAGATCGACACCGCGTCCGCGCCGAGTCCGACCAGGTCGATCCACCCCGCCGCCTGCACCGCGTCCACGTGCAGCGGGATCCGGTGCGGCCGGCAGAGCGCCGCGATCGCCGGCACGTCCTGCAGCGTGCCGATCTCGTTGCTCGCCGCCAGCACCGAGACCAGCGCCGTGTCCGGTCTCAGCAATGCGGCGAGCGCCGCCAAGTCGAGCCGCCCCGCGCCGTCCACCGGCGCGACCGACACCTCGAAGCCGTGCAGCCGCCGCAGATGATCGGCCGACTCCACCGTCGCCTCGTGCTCGATCGCCGAGATCACGACGTGCCGGCCTCGCCCCGCGGCGAGACCGCCGAGCGCGATGCCCTTGACCGCCGTGTTGATCGACTCCGTCCCGCCCGAGGTGAAGAGGACCTCCGAGCCGCGCCCGCCGAGGAAGCGCGCCACGTGCCGCCGCGCCTCCTCCAGCGCGCGCGCCGCCGACGCGCCCAGCGCATGACTGCTCGACGGGTTGCCGTACTCGCCAGTGAGGTACGGCCACATCGCCTCGAGCACCTCGCGGCGCACGGGCGAGGTCGCCGCGTGGTCGAGGTAGATCACGCGGCCGGAGCCTCGATCGCGATGTCGAGGCCGAGGTCGAGCGAGCGGACGCTGTGCGTGAGGGCCCCGACCGAGATCACGTCGACGCCGGCCTCGGCGATGGCGCGGACCGTCTCGAGGTTCACCCCGCCGCTCGCCTCGACCACGGCCCGGCCGCCGATCAGCACGACGCCCTGCGCCAGCTGCTCGGGGGTGAAGTTGTCGAGCATGATCGTGTCGGCGCCGCCGGCCAGGGCCGCGCCGATCTGCTCGAGCCGGTCGACCTCGACCTCGATGTGCGTCGTGTGCGAGACGGCCGCGCGCGCCGCGAGCAGCGCCTCCGTCAGGTCGAGACCGCGCTGGGCGAGGATCGCGAGGTGGTTGTCCTTCGCGAGGATCGCGTCCGAGAGCGAGAAGCGGTGATTGTGCCCGCCGCCGCTGCGCACCGCGTGCCGCTCGAGGGCGCGCAGGCCCGGAGTGGTCTTCCGGGTGTCGACGATGCGCGCACGGGTGCCCGCCACCGCCTCGACGTAGCGCGCGGTCAGCGTCGCGATGCCGCTCATCCGCTGCACGAGGTTGAGCGCCACGCGCTCGCCGCGCAGCACCCCGCCGGCGGGGCCGTCGATCCGCGCGAGGACGTCGCCGGCCGCGAAGACCGTGCCGTCCGCGGCGACGTCCTGCACGCGGATCCGCGAGTCGGCCTGCAGGAACGTGCCGAGCAGCACCGCGCCGCCGCTGAAGACGCCGGGCTCGCGGGCGACGAGGGCCGCGGAGGCCGTCGCGTCGGCGGGCAGCAGGGTGTCGGAGGTGAGGTCGCCCCAGGGGGCGTCCTCCTCCAGGGCCAGGGTGACGATGCGCTCGATGCTCTGACGGGTCAGCACGGGACGGCGACCTTTCTCGTGCCGGCGACGCGGTAGGCGCTCGCCGAGGGGTGGGGGTGGTCGGTGCGGTGGTGGGCGCCGCGCGACTCGGCGCGGGCCAGGGCGGCGTCGATCAAGGCGAGACCACAGGCGCGGAGGTTCGCGTCCTCCAGCGTCGCTCTAGTCAGCGGCGCGGGGGAGCCGGCGGCGGCGAGGGCAGCCCGGGCGGCCTCGAGACCGGCGGAGTCGCGGGAGAGACCAGCCCCCGTCCAGAGCGTCTCCTGCAGGAGTGCGCGGTCGAGCGCGAGCGGCACGAGGGCGGAAGGCTGCGGCGCCTCGGACGAGGGCACCGCAGGCGGGCCGTCGAGCGCCGCCGCGACCCGCCGGGCGAACACGACGCCCTCGAGCAGGCTGTTCGACGCCAGCCGGTTCGCGCCGTGGACGCCGGTGCAGGCGACCTCGCCCACGGCGAAGAGCCCGGGGAGGCTGGTCCGCCCGTCGAGGTCGGTGGCGATCCCGCCCATCCAGTAGTGCGCGGCCGGCGTCACGGGGATGAGGTCGTCGGCGAGCGAGAGACCGCCCGCGCGGCAGGCGGCCGAGATGGTCGGGAAGCGGTGCGCGAGCACGTCCGCGGGAATGGCGCGCGCATCGAGGTGTACCGGCAGTCCGCCCTGGAGCAGCATCCGGTCGGCGATCGCACGGGCCACCACGTCGCGGGGCGCCAGCTCGGCGTCCGGGTGCACCCCGACGAGGAAGCGCTCGCCCGCGGCGTCGCGCAGCACCGCGCCCTCGCCGCGGACCGCCTCCGACACCAGGAACCCGCCGGCCAGCGCGAGCCAGGTCGGGTGGAACTGGTAGAACTCCAGGTCGGCCGTCTGGGCACCGGCCCGGAGCGCCGCGGCGAGCCCGTCGCCGGTCGCGACCGCGGGGTTCGTGGTGTGCCGGTAGAGCTGCCCGGCGCCGCCGGTCGCGAGGACGACGGAGTCGGCGTCGATCCGCTCGACCCGGCCGTCCCGCAGCACGTCCACGCCGGTCACGGCGGGTCCCGGCCGCACCAGGTCGACCAGCACCGTCTCCTCGAGCACCGTGACGGCGGCCGCGCGCACCGCGGCGACGAGCGCCTCCTCGATCGCGGAGCCGGTCGCGTCGCCGCCGGCGTGCAGGATGCGCGGCCGCGAGTGCGCCCCCTCCAGTCCGCGGGCGAGGTCGTCGCCGTCGCGGTCGAAGCCGACGCCCCACGCCTGCAGCGCGGCGACCGCCGCCGGGCCCTCGGCGCAGAGCACCTCGACGGCCGAGCGCGAGCAGAGCCCGGCGCCCGCGGTCAGAGTGTCCTCGACGTGCAGCGCGACGGAGTCTCCCGCCGCGGTGACGGCGGCGATCCCGCCCTGCGCGGCGCGCGTGCTCGACTCCGCGAGCGCGCCCTTGGTGACGAGGACGACCTCGTGCCGGCGCGAGGCCAGCAGGGCGACGACCAGGCCGGCGATCCCGCTGCCGACCACGACGACGCGGGCCACGTCAGACCCCCGCAGCAGGCGTAGGAGCAGGAGCCACCGGCCCGGCCGGCGGCACCGCGGCGAGCATCCGCTCGAGCGCCACGCGCGCCTGGTCCTGCACCGACTCGTCGACCGAGATCCGGTTGTGCACCGTCCCGGCGACCAGCCCCTCCAGCACCCACGCGAGGTACCCCGGGTGGATCCGGTACATCGTCGAGCACGGGCAGACCACGTCGTCGAGGCAGAAGATGGTGTGCTGCGGGTACTGCACCGCGAGGCGCTGCACGAGGTTGATCTCGGTGCCGATCGCGAAGGTGCTGCCTGCCGGCGCGGCCTGGATCGCCTTGACGATGTAATCGGTCGAGCCGTACTCGTCCGCCGCGTCGACGACCGCCATCGGGCACTCCGGGTGCACGATCACGCGGACGTCCGGGTGCTGGAGCCGCGCGCGCTCGATCTGCGCGACCGTGAAGCGCTTGTGCACCGAGCAGAAGCCGTGCCAGAGGATGACCTGCGCGTCGAGCAGCGTCGCCTCGTCCGAGCCGCCGCCCGGCTTCCGCGGGTTCCACATCGGCATCCGCTCGAGCGGCACGCCCATCGCCTTCGCGGTGTTGCGGCCGAGGTGCTGGTCCGGGAAGAAGAGGACCCGCTGCCCGCGCGCGAACGCGTCCTCGAGCACGGTGGTCGCGTTCGACGAGGTGCAGACCACGCCGCCGTTGCGCCCGCAGAACGCCTTGAGTGCCGCGGAGGAGTTCATGTAGGTCACCGGGATCAGCGGCACCCGGCCGTCGGCGTCCGGCTCGGTGCCGTAGAGCTCGGTCAGCTCGGCCCAGGCGTCCTCGACCGAGTCGATGTCGGCCATGTCCGCCATCGAGCAGCCCGCGGCGAGGTTCGGCAGGATGACCGCCTGGTCCGGCCGGGAGAGGATGTCCGCCGTCTCGGCCATGAAGTGCACGCCGCAGAAGACGATGGCCTCGGCGTCGGGCCGGTTCGCCACCGCCTTCGCGAGCTGGAAGGAGTCGCCGACGAAGTCCGCGTACTGCACCACCTCGTCGCGCTGGTAGAAGTGGCCGAGCACGACGACGCGCTCGCCCAGCGTCTCCTTCGCCGCGAGGATGCGGCGGTGCAGCTCGTCGGCGCTCGCCGCGGTGTACTCGTCGGGCAGCCGGCCCTGCACGGGCGACGCCGCCGGGATCGGGTCCGCCTGCGAGGCGCCGGGTCCGTAGGCCGGGAGGCCGAGGTCGAACGCCCAGGGCGCCTCGGCGAGCTCGGGTGCGCAGGTCGCGCCGGGGGCGGCTCCCCGCTCGATGAGCTGGATGGTGCTGTCGACCGATGTCACGGTGTCTCCTCGATGGTGCGGTTCGGACGGGGGCGGCGGCCGGTGCTAGACCGGCAGGGGCCCGTTGTCGACGAGTGCCACGGACCCGTCGTAGCGGTACAGCCGGGGCGGGCGGTGACGGGTGCCCGTCAGCCGCTGCTCGGTCGGCACCACGGTCTTGGAGGCCTCGATCGTCCGGCGGAAGTTCGCCGGGTCGAGGGGCTTCTGCAGGACGGCCTCGTGCACCTCGCGCAGCTGGGCGAGCGTGAAGGTCTCGCCGAGGAAGGCCTGCGCGATCCGGGAGTACTCCATCTTGTTGCGCAGGCGCCAGAGGGCGTAGTCGACGATCAGCCCGTGATCGAAGGCCAGCTCGGGCAGCAGATCGGTGCAGAGCCAGGCGACGTTCCCGTCGACGATCGCCGCGTCGGCCTCGGAGGTGCGCACCAGGGCCCAGTAGACGATGGAGACCACGCGGCGCTCGCCGCGGGAGCGCTCGGTGCCGCCGACGGCGTAGAGCTGCTCCAGGTAGCGCGGGGCGAGGCCCGTCGTCTCGCGGAGGGTGCGGCGCGCCGCCTCGGCGAGGTCCTCGTCGGGCCGGAGCGGACCGCCGGGCAGCGCCCAGAGCCCCTGATAGGGATCGCGCAGGCGGCGGACGACGGGGATCCAGACGGCCGCGGCCCCGGTCTCCGGATGCGGGCGCAGCGCGAAGATCACGGTGGACACCGCGAGCTGCGGCACTGCTGCCTCCACGAGACCCCCTAAAAGTCACCCTGACGCTAACGACTTCCCCGAGCTTAGTGTCACCCCGACCCGAACACCACCCCGGCACACGCCGTCCTCCCCGCCGCGAGATGCCACTTGCGTACGCGACACGCCGTGAGAAGCGTGCACAAGTGGCATCTCGCGGCGGGGGGACAGGACGCGCACCCGCCCGCTAGGGTGAGCGGACAACCGAATACCGGGCCGCATACGCGACGCGGGAGAGCCGACTCCGGTCGGCACCGAAGGAGCAAGCCTCCCCGCCAATCTCTCAGGTCTTGTACCGCGTCGAACTGGCCACTCTGGAAAGCGATCCGCAGAGGATCCGCCGATGGTGAAAGCGATCGCCCCGCGAGGGACGGCGTGAATCTCTCAGGCACCACGACAGAGGGGGAGTTCCCACGGCACTGCTGTGCCACGCATCACCGACCTGTGCGGGCGCGTGCGCAGCACTGCGACGAAATGGAGAACTCCCACATGTCCGAAGAAAACTCCGTCGAAGAGACCCCCGCCGGTACCGGCGCCCCCGAGACCGGCGGCATCGAGATCGACTCGCCCGACGCCACCGCGCCGAGCACCGAGCCCCGCCGTTCGCCGCTGCACGACGTGCACGTGGCCGCCGGCGCCTCCTTCACCGACTTCGCCGGCTGGTGGATGCCCGTCCGCTACTCCGGAGACCTCGCCGAGCACCACGCGGTCCGCACCGCGGCCGGCCTCTTCGACCTCTCCCACATGGGCGAGATCCTCGTCGTCGGCCCGGAGGCGGTGGACGCCCTCGACTACGCGCTCGCGAGCGACCTCTCCGCCGTCGCCGTCGGCCGCGCGAAGTACACCCTCCTGCTCGACCGCACCGGCGGCGTGATCGACGACCTCGTCGTCTACCGCACCGGCGAGGACCGCTTCATGGTCGTCGCGAACGCGGCCAACCGCCACGTCGTCGCCGAGCAGCTGCGCGACCGCACCGCGATGTTCGAGTGCGAGCTATACGACGAGAGCGACGACGTCGCCCTGATCGCGATCCAGGGCCCGCGCTCGCTCGAGATCCTGCAGAACGTGCAGGGCCTCGCGATCGAGGTCGACCGCGGCGAGGAGTCGGTGCTCGACACCGACGACGCCGCCCGCCTGCTCGAGGAGCTGCGCTACTACCGGGCCGTGCCCGCCAGCTTCGAGGCGCACCCGATCCTGATCGCCCGCACCGGCTACACCGGCGAGGACGGCTTCGAGATCTACGTCGCCCCCGACACCGCCCCGGAGCTCTGGGAGGCGCTCGCCGAGACCGGCGCCGGCGCGGGCCTCGTCCCCGCCGGGCTCGCCGCGCGCGACACCCTCCGCCTCGAGGCGGGCATGCCGCTCTACGGCCACGAGCTCTCCCGCGACGTCTTCCCGGCGCAGGCCGGCCTGGGCCGCGTCGTCGCCCTCGGCAAGCCGATCGACTTCGTCGGCCGCGCGGCCAGCGAGGAGGGCCCCTCCGGCGACGCTCCCGTGCTCGTCGGCCTGATCGGCGAGGGCCGCCGCGCCGCCCGCGCCGAGTACAGCGTGCACGGCCCCGACGACGACGTCATCGGCGTCGTCACCAGCGGCGTCCTCTCGCCCACCCTCGGCGTGCCGATCGCGATGGCCTACGTCGCGCCGGCCTCCGCGCAGCCCGGCAGCGTCGTCTCCGTCGACATCCGCGGCAGCCGGCTCCCGATGACCGTCACCGAGCTCCCCTTCTACTCCAGAAAGAAGAACTGACCATGGCCGTTCCCACCGAGCTCCAGTACACCTCCGACCACGAGTGGATCCTGGTCGAGGGTGAGACCGCGACCGTCGGCATCACCGCGTACGCCGCCGACAAGCTCGGCGACGTCGTCTTCGTCGAGCTGCCCGAGGCGGGCAGCCGAGTCGAGGGCGGCAGCGTCGTCGGCGAGATCGAGTCGACCAAGTCGGTCGGCGAGCTGTTCGCCCCCGTCGACGGCGAGGTCCTCGAGACCAACGCCGCGGTGGTCGACAACCCCGAGCTGGTCAACGCCGACCCCTTCGGCGACGGCTGGCTGATCAAGGTGCGCTTCGACGCCCTGCCCGACGGCCTGCTCGACGCCGCCGCCTACGACGAGCTGGTGGGCGAGTAGATGGCGGCCCGCACGCCCGGAGAGTTCGAGTCCCGCCACATCGGGACCGACGCCGACGCCCAGCGCACCATGCTCGCCGCCCTCGGCTACGACTCCGTCGACGCGCTGGTCGAGGCCGCCGTCCCCGAGTCGATCCACGTCCGCGATCTCGCACCGGTGCTCCCCGCGCCGGCCACCGAGGCCGAGGCACTGGCCGAGCTGCGCGCCCTCGCCGCGCGCAACACCGTGCGACGTCCGCTGATCGGCCTCGGCTACCACGGCACGCTCACCCCGGCCGTGATCAAGCGCAACGTCCTCGAGAACCCGAGCTGGTACACGGCGTACACGCCGTACCAGCCCGAGATCTCCCAGGGCCGGCTCGAGGCGCTGATCAACTTCCAGACGATGGTCGCCGACCTCACCGGTCTCGACACCGCCGGCGCCTCGATGCTCGACGAGGGCACCGCCGTCGTCGAGGCGATGCTGCTGGCGCGCCGCGCCTCCAAGGCGAAGACCGACGTCTTCGTCGTCGACTCCGACGCGCTGCCGCAGACCCTCGCGCTGCTGCGCGGCCGGGCGGAGGCGGTCGGCATCCGCATCGTCGAGCTGCCGCTCTCGCGGACCGACGCGGACGAGCTGCCCGAGTCCTTCGGCGCCCTCGTCCAGTACCCCGGCGCGTCCGGCCACCTCTGGGACCCGTCCGCCGTCCTCGGCGCGGTCAAGGCGCACGGCGGTCTTGCGGTCGTCGCGGCCGACCTCCTCGCGCTCACCCTCGTCCGCTCGCCGGGCGAGCTCGGCGCCGACGTCGCCGTGGGCACCACCCAGCGCTTCGGCGTCCCGATGGGCTTCGGCGGGCCGCACGCCGGCTACCTCGCCGTCCGCAAGGGCCTCGAGCGCCAGCTGCCCGGACGCCTCGTCGGCGTCAGCCAGGACGCGGCGGGCAACCCCGCCTACCGGCTCTCACTGCAGGCGCGCGAGCAGCACATCCGCCGCGAGAAGGCGACCTCGAACATCTGCACCGCGCAGGTCCTGCTCGCCGTGATGGCCGCGATGTACGCGGTCTACCACGGGCCGGACGGTCTCGCCCGGATCGCCGAGCAGGTGCACTCCCGTGCCGCGCTGCTGGCGCGGCTCCTGCTCGACCGCGGCCACGCGCTCCGGCACGCCGACTTCTTCGACACCGTCGCGGTCGTCGTGCCGCAGGGCGCGGAGGCGGCCGTCGCCCGCGCCCGCGAGGCCGGCTTCGACCTGCGCCTCGTCGACGCGGACACCGTCGCGGTCGCCCTCGACGAGACCGTGACCCCGGCGGAGGTCGTGGCGGTCGCCGTCGCGATCGGCGATCTCGACGCCCGGCACGGCGTCCTCGCCGGCGCCGCGCGCAGCATCCCCGGTGCGCTGGAGCGGACCACGCCGTTCCTGGTGCACCCCGTCTTCAACACGCACCGCAGCGAGACCTCGATGATGCGCTACCTCAAGCGCCTCGCCGACGCCGACTACGCGCTGGACCGCGGCATGATCCCCCTGGGCTCCTGCACGATGAAGCTCAACGCCGCCGCCGAGATGGAGGCGGTCAGCTGGCCCGAGTTCGCCGGACTGCACCCCTTCGCGCCCGTGGCCGACGTCGAGGGCTCCCTCGCCCTGATCGACCAGCTCGAGCGCTGGCTCGCGCACCTCACCGGCTACGACTCCGTCTCCCTGCAGCCCAACGCCGGCTCGCAGGGCGAGCTCGCCGGACTCCTCGCCATCCGCGGCTACCACCGCTCGCGCGGCGACGAGGCGCGCACGGTCTGCCTCATCCCCTCGAGCGCCCACGGGACGAACGCGGCCAGCGCCGTCCTCGCCGGGATGCGCGTCGTGGTCGTCGCCTGCGACGAGCTCGGCAACGTCGACCTCGACGACCTCCGCGCGAAGATCGCCGAGCACGCCGAGGGCCTCGCCGCCCTGATGATCACCTACCCGTCCACCCACGGCGTCTACGAGCACGAGGTCGCCGAGATCTGCCGGCTCGTGCACGAGGCCGGCGGCCAGGTCTACGTCGACGGCGCGAATCTCAACGCGCTCCTCGGCTTCGCCCGCTTCGGCGACTTCGGCGGCGACGTCTCGCACCTCAACCTGCACAAGACGTTCTGCATCCCGCACGGCGGCGGCGGCCCCGGCGTCGGCCCGGTCGCCGCGAAGGCGCACCTCGCGCCGTTCCTGCCGGGCCACCCGCTCGCGCACCGGCTCGAGCACTCCGTCGGCCAGCACGGCGAGACCGTCGTGCACGGCGGCGCTCCCGTCTCCGCGGCCCCGTACGGCAGCCCGGGCATCCTGCCGATCTCCTGGGCCTACGCCCGGATGATGGGCGAGGAGGGACTGCGCGCCGCCACCGGCGCCGCTGTCCTCTCGGCCAACTACGTCGCCGCCCGCCTGCGCGAGCACTACCCGGTGCTCTACACCGGCGGCAGCGGACTCGTCGCGCACGAGTGCATCCTCGACATCCGCCCGCTCACCGCGGCCACCGGAGTGACGGTGGACGACGTCGCCAAGCGCCTCGTCGACTACGGCTTCCACGCGCCGACGATGAGCTTCCCCGTCGCGGGCACGCTGATGGTCGAGCCGACCGAGAGCGAGGACCTCGCCGAGATCGACCGCTTCATCGACGCGATGATCGGCATCAAGGCCGAGGCCGACCGCGTCGGCGCGGGGGAGTGGCCGGTGGACGACAACCCGCTGCGGGGCGCCCCGCACACCGCGGAGTGCCTCGTCGACGCCGAGTGGTCGCACCCGTACAGCCGCGAGGAGGCCGTGTACCCGGTCCGCTCGCTGGTCCGCGGCAAGTACTGGCCGCCGGTCCGCCGCGTCGACCAGGCCTACGGCGACCGCAACCTCGTCTGCGCCTGCCCGCCGATCGAGGCCTTCGCCTGATCAGCGCCTGACGCCCGCCGCCGATCCGTCGCGAACGGTCGTGTCCGCTCTCGCGATACGACCGTTCGTGACGGATCGGCTCGGCGTCGGACGACGAGGGGCGTCAGGGGGTGGGAGTGACCGAGGGCGTCGGCTGCGGCGTCGGCGCCGCGAACAGCTCCGGCCAGAGGGCGACCGCCAGCGGGTAGCCCACGAACGACACGATGTCGATGATCGAGTGCGCGATCACCAGCGGAAGCGTGCGACCGAAGCGCTGGTAGAACAGCCCGAACACGACGCCCATGATCACGTTGCCGATGAACGGCCCGATGCCCTGGTACAGGTGGTAGCTGCCCCGGAGCAGGGCGCTCGCGAACAGGATCCTCCACCGCCCCCAGCCGAGGTCGCCCAGGCGCGCGAAGAGGTAGCCGATCATGATCACCTCCTCCTGCACCCCCGCCCGGATCGCGGAGAGCACCAGCACGGGCACCGTCCACCAGTAGGCGTCCAGCGGTGACGCGACCACCGCGACCGTGATCCCGAGCGCCCGGCCGAGCGCGTACAGACCGATGCCGGGTGCGCCGATCGCCACCGCGAGCACGACTCCTGTGCCGAGGTCGGGGAGCGGCCGGCGCAGGTCGAGACCGAGCCGACCGAGCGGACGCCGACCGCCCTGCCAGAGCAGGAAGACGCACAGCAGCACCGGCACGAGGTCGAAGAACAGCGCGAGCAGCTGGTAGATCAGGTCGAAAGCGGGCCGGTCGCTGAGCGCTCCGTTGATCGTCGTCGACTGCTGCCCGAGCGACACCGAGCGGGTGAGCTTGTTGGCGATCGAGACGACGGAGTAGACCGCCGACGCCCCGAGGGAGAGCCCGAGGACCAGGAGGATCTCCGCCCCGATCCGGCCCCGGGACTGTGCGGACGCTGGGGGAGCGGTGGACACGCGGGCCCCTTCCTCGGATTCGCTGGTGTGCGCGGAACGACGCGCAGACGCACGTTTCGTGCGAATCCGCGCAAGGATTCCACCTCCTGGTTACCGCTGTGTAACGGTTTCCTCATCGTTTTGTGGCGATAGGCAGTCGATACATAGTCTCGTCGGAGGCATTCGCGCGGTGGCCACCAGTCTCGCGCGCCGACGTCGTCGCCACGCGCACGGCACTCCACGCGTCAGGGAAACCACTTCTCGCGCGCCCCCACACCACTGGAGGAATTGTGAAAATCAGACGTTACGGCCTCGGAGCTCTGGCGCTCGTCGCCGCGAGCACGCTGGTCCTGGCCGGCTGCAGCAGCTCGAACGACTCGGGCGGGGGAGACGCGAGCGGCGACACCGCCGCGATCGTCTCCACCAACGGCTCGGAGCCGCAGAACCCGCTGGTCCCGACCAACACCAACGAGGTGGGCGGCGGCAAGATCCTCGACGAGATCTTCGCGGGCCTGGTCTACTACGACGCCGAGGGGGCGCCGAACAACGACGTCGCCGAGTCGATCGAGTCGGACGACGCGCAGAACTACACCATCACCATCAAGGATGGCCTGACGTTCACGAACGGCGACCCGGTGACCTCGAGCTCCTTCATCGACGCCTGGAACTACGGCGGGAAGCTCTCGAACAACCAGCTCAGCTCGTCGTTCTTCGCGAACTTCGAGGGCTACAGCGACACCGAGGACAGCGAGCTCACCGGCCTCAAGGCCGTGGACGACACCACCTTCACCGTGGCGCTCAAGTCCCCGCAGTCGGACTTCCCGATCAGCCTCGGCTACTCGGCGTACTACCCGCTGCCCGCCGTCGCGTTCGACGACATGGCCGCGTTCGGCGAGAACCCGATCGGCAACGGCCCGTACAAGCTGGCCGGCGACGACGCGTGGCAGCACGACGTCCAGATCGACCTGGTCAAGAACGAGGACTACTCCGGTCCCCGCGAGGCGCAGAACGGCGGCCTGAAGATCGTCTTCTACGCCACCCAGGACGCGTCCTACGCCGACCTGCTCGGCGGCAACGTCGACGTGGTCGACCAGATCCCGGACTCCGCCTTCGGCACCTTCGAGAGCGACCTCGGCGACCGCGCCGTGAACCAGCCCGCCGCGATCTTCCAGTCCTTCACCATCCCGGAGCGCCTCGCGCACTTCAGCGGTGAGGAGGGCCAGCTGCGCCGTCAGGCCATCTCGATGGCCTTCGACCGCAAGGAGATCACCGACGTGATCTTCGAGGGCACCCGCACCCCCGCCTCCGACTTCACCTCCCCGGTGATCGACGGCTACAGCGACTCCCTCGAGGGCGCCGACGTGCTCGAGTACAACCCCGACGAGGCCAAGGCGCTGTGGGCTCAGGCCGACGCGATCAGCCCCTGGGACGGCACCTTCAAGATCGCCTACAACGCGGACGGCGGCCACCAGGGCTGGGTCGACGCGGTGACCAACTCGATCAAGAACACGCTGGGCATCGAGGCCGAGGGCGACGCCTACCCGACCTTCGCCGAGGCGCGCACCAAGATCGTCGACCGCTCGATCGAGACGGCGTTCCGCACCGGTTGGCAGGCCGACTACCCGAGCCTCTACAACTTCCTCGGACCGCTCTACGTGACCGGCGCCTCGTCGAACGACGGCGACTACACGAACCCCGAGTTCGACGCTCTCGTCGCCTCGGGCCTCTCCGACGCCGACACCGACGCTGCGAACACCACGTTCCAGCAGGCACAGGAGACCCTCCTCACCGACCTCCCGGCGCTGCCGCTCTGGTACGCGAACGTGACCGGCGGCTACGGCGAGGGCGTGTCGAACGTCGAGTTCGGCTGGAACTCGGTGCCGCTCTACTACGAGATCACCAAGAACTAAGCTCGAACCACTGGGGCGCTTCGCCCGTGCCGCCGGCCACCAGGTCACGGCACGGGCGGAGCGCCCTGTTTCGGTCACAATCGAATGAGGTCCCCATCCATGCGACTCCGGAACCGGCTGGGCTGACATGCTCGCCTACATCGTCCGACGCATCCTGCAAGCCGTCCCCGTGCTCATCGGCACCACGTTCCTCATCTACTTCATGGTCTTCTCCATGCCGGGGAACCCGCTCCTGTCGCTCTTCGGCGACAAGACGCCGAGCCCCGCGCTCCTCGCCCGCCTCGAGGAGCAGTACCACCTGAACGAGCCGTTCATCGTCCAGTACCTGTACTACCTGGGAGGCGTCGTCCGCGGCGACTTCGGCATCTCGTTCTCGGGCCAGTCGGTCAACGAGATCCTCGCCCGCACCTTCCCGGTGACCCTGACCCTCGCGATGATGGCGATCATCATCGAGATCGTCGTGGCGCTGACCATCGGCCTCATCAGCGGACTGCGCAAGGGCAGCTTCTTCGACGCGAGCGCCCTGGTCGTCAGCCTCCTGCTCGTCTCGGTGCCGATCTTCGTGCTCTGCTTCATCGCGCAGTCGTTCTTCGCGATCCAGCTGGGCTGGTTCCCTCCGACGGTCGGTGCCGACGCGTCGTTCCAGAGGCTCCTGCTCCCGGCGATCGTGCTCGCGCTGTTCGTGGTCGCCTCGGCGATCCGCCTGACCCGCGGCTCGGTCATCGAGACCGCCGGCTCGGACTTCGTGCGCACCGCGTACAGCAAGGGACTCTCGCGTCGTCGCGTCATCCCTGTGCACGTCCTGCGCAACTCGCTGATCCCGGTCACCACGCAGTTCGGAGCCGACTTCGGCCTCCTGATCGTCGGTGCCACCGTGACCGAGGGCATCTTCAACGTTCCCGGCGTCGGGAACACGCTCTACCAGGCGATCATCCGAGGGGAGCGACCGACCGTCGTCTCCTTCGTCACGGTCATGGTGCTGTTCTACCTCGTGGTGAACATCCTCGTCGACCTGCTCTACGCCGTACTCGACCCGAGGATCCGCTATGCCAAATGAGTTCTCCGGCGGCGCGCAGAAGGCCCGCCGCATCGACCACTTCGTCGCCCCGCTCGAGGAGACGCCGATCGCGTCCGTCGACGCGGTCAACCTCGACGAGAAGCCCAGCAACCTCTGGACCGACGCCTGGCGCGACCTGCGCAAGCGCCCGATGTTCTGGATCTCCGGCGTGATGATCGTCCTGATCATCGCGGTCGCCCTGCTCCCCGGCCTGTTCACCTCGGTGGACCCGCGGCAGTGCGCGCTCTCGTTCAGCAACCAGGGCCCGGGCGGCGGCAGCCTGCTCGGCTACACCAAGCAGGGCTGCGACGTCTTCTCGCGCATCATCCACGGCACGTCCACGTCGCTGACCGTCGGTCTGATCGTGATCGTCATCACGACCGTCTCCGGCGTCATCGGCGGCGCGCTGGCCGGCTTCTTCGGCGGCTGGGTCGACACCGTGATCATGCGCCTCGGCGACATCTTCTTCTCGATCCCCTACATCCTCGCCGCGGTCGTCATCATGTCGGTCTTCTCGGCCTACCGGAACGTCTTCGTCATCGCCCTGGCGATCGGAGCGTTCGCCTGGCCGACTACGGCGCGAGTGCTGCGCTCCGAGGTCCTCCGCGTCAAGCAGTCCGACTTCGTCGGCGCCGCCACCGCGACGGGCCTGTCCAAGATGGCGATCCTGTTCCGGCACGTGCTGCCGAACTCGATCGCCCCCGTCATCGTCGTCACGACCATCTCGCTCGGCGCCGCCATCACCGCGGAGGCGACGCTGTCGTTCCTCGGCGTCGGCCTGCCCGGCTCGGTGATGTCCTGGGGCAACGACATCAGCCAGGCGCAGCGCGACCTGCGCACCAACCCGCAGACGCTGATCTACCCGTCGATCGCGCTGACGGTGACGGTGCTGAGCTTCATCCTCCTGGGCGAGTCGCTCCGCGACGCGCTCGACCCGAAGGCGAGGGCCCTCCGATGACGTCCACGACACCGAGCACCCCGCAGGGGCCGCTGCTCCAGGTCACCGACCTCGAGGTCGGCTTCCAGACCGGCAGCGGACTGGTCCCCGCACTCCGCGGCGTCAGCCTGACGATCGAGCACGGCCAGACCGTCGCGATCGTCGGCGAGTCCGGCTCCGGCAAGTCGACGACCGCCGCGGCGATCATCGGCCTGCTCCCCGGCACCGGCACGGTCACCGGCGGCTCCGTGCTGTTCGACGGCAAGGACCTCGCGAAGGCGACCAGGACCGAGCTGGAGGACATCCGCGGCCGCCGGATCGGCTACGTGCCGCAGGACCCGATGTCCAACCTCAACCCGGTCTGGTCGGTCGGCTTCCAGGTCGAGGAGACGATCAAGGCCAACGGCCTCGCCTCCGGCCGCAAGGAGGTCCGCGCCAAGGCGATCGAGGTCCTGCAGAACGCCGGACTCGCGGACGCCGAGAAGCGTCTCAAGCAGTTCCCGCACCAGTTCTCCGGCGGCATGCGCCAGCGGGTGCTGATCGGCATCGGCCTGGCCGCGTCGCCGCAGCTGCTGATCGCGGACGAGCCCACCTCGGCGCTCGACGTGACCGTGCAGCGGCGCATCCTCGACCACCTCGAGACCCTGACGAGGACCGACGGCACCGCGCTGCTCTTCATCACGCACGACCTGGGCCTCGCCGCCGAGCGCGCCGAGAAGCTCATCGTGATGTACAAGGGCCGGATCGTGGAGTCGGGCGCCTCGGTGGAGGTGCTGCAGAACCCGCAGCACCCCTACACGCAGCGCCTGATCGCCGCGGCGCCGAGCCTCGCTTCGCGCCGCATCCAGTCGACCGCCGGGAAGGCCACCGAGGCGGTGCCCGGCGAGTCCGAGGCCGTCCGCGAGGTCGACCTGGTCGGCGCGGCCGGCGCCCACCACGGCACGGCGACCACCACCGCGCGGCCGATGATCGAGCTCGACGGGCTCACCAAGGTCTTCAAGATCCGCCGCGGCGGGCTGAAGGCCGAGGACTTCACGGCGGTCGACGACGTGTCGTTCTCGATCCCCAAGGGCACCACCACGGCGCTCGTGGGGGAGTCGGGCTCGGGCAAGTCGACGATCGCCCGCCTCGTGCTCGGTCTCGAGACGGCGACGTCCGGCGCGATCTCGATCGACGGCCGTCGCACCGAGAAGCTCCGCGGCAAGGAGATGCTGGCGCTGCGGCGCTCGATGCAGCCGGTGTTCCAGGACCCGTACGGCTCGCTCGACCCGCTGCACAACATCGGCAACACCATCTCCGAGCCGCTGCGGGTGCACAAGGTCGGCGACCGCACCTCGCAGCGCGAGCGCGTGCTCGAGCTGCTCGACCAGGTGTCCCTCCCGCGGGTCATCGCGAGCCGCTACCCGAACGAGCTCTCCGGCGGCCAGCGCCAGCGCGTGGCGATCGCCCGCGCGCTCGCGCTCAAGCCCGAGATCGTGGTGCTCGACGAGGCGGTGTCGGCCCTGGACGTGCTCGTCCAGGCGCAGATCCTCCGCCTCCTGGCCGACCTGCAGGCCGAGCTGGGGCTGACGTACCTGTTCATCACGCACGACCTCGCGGTGGTCCGCGTGATCGCCGACGACGTCTGCGTGATGCAGAAGGGCCGGATCGTCGAGCACGCCTCGACCGACACCGTGTTCGAGTCGCCGCAGCAGGAGTACACCCGCGAGCTGCTCGCCGCCATCCCCGGCGCCGGGATCGAGTTCGCGGTCTAGTCCGCCGGATCCACTCCACGAGGGCCCCGTTCCGGGCCGGCGACACCCGATGTTCATCGAGTCGCCGGCCCGGAACGGGGCCCTCCGCCGTCTCGGCGCGAGCCTGCGGTACGATGGAGGGTCCCCCTTACTGCACGAGAACACGAGACGAGTCCGTTCACATGGCAAGTGCCACCCGCTCCGACCTGCGCAACGTCGCGATCGTCGCCCACGTCGACCATGGCAAGACCACCCTGGTGGACGCCATGCTCAAGCAGACGAACTCCTTCGACGCGCACGCCCACGTGGACGAGCGCGCGATGGACTCGAACGAGCTCGAGCGCGAGAAGGGCATCACGATCCTCGCGAAGAACACCGCTGTGTCCTACAGCGGCAAGCACGCGGTCGACGGCCCCATCACGATCAACGTGATCGACACCCCCGGCCACGCCGACTTCGGCGGCGAGGTCGAGCGCGGCCTGTCGATGGTCGACGGCGTCTGCCTCCTCGTCGATGCGTCAGAGGGCCCCCTCCCGCAGACCCGCTTCGTGCTCCGCAAGGCGCTCGAGGCGAAGCTCCCCGTCATCCTGCTGGTCAACAAGACCGACCGCCCCGATGCCCGCATCGACGAGGTCGTCGCCGAGAGCCAGGACCTCCTCCTCGGCCTCGCCTCCGACATGGCGGACGACGTCCCCGACCTCGACCTCGACGCCATCCTCGACGTCCCCGTCGTCTACGCGTCCGGCAAGGCCGGCCGGGCCTCCGCGAACAAGCCGGAGGACGGCACGCTGCCCGACGCCGAGGACCTCGAGCCGCTGTTCGAGGCGATCCTCAAGCACATCCCGGCGCCGACCTTCGACGACGAGGCGCCCCTCCAGGCCCACGTCACCAACCTCGACGCGTCGCCGTTCCTCGGCCGCCTCGCCCTCCTCCGCGTCTTCAACGGCACGATCAAGAAGGGCCAGACCGTCGCCTGGGTCCACCACGACGGCTCGCACACCAACGCGCGCATCACCGAGCTGCTGATCACGAAGGCGCTCGACCGCTACCCGGCCGAGACCGCCGGCCCCGGCGACATCGTCGCGATCGCGGGCTTCCCCGAGATCACCATCGGCGAGACCATCGCCGACCCGGAGGACATCCGCCCGCTGCCGGCCATCACGGTCGACGACCCGGCGATCTCGATGACCATCGGCACCAACACCTCGCCGCTGGTCGGCAAGGTCAAGGGCCACAAGCTCACGGCGCGCATGGTCAAGGACCGCCTCGACCGCGAGCTCATCGGAAACGTGTCGCTCAAGGTCCTCGACATCGGCCGCCCCGACTCGTGGGAGGTCCAGGGCCGCGGCGAGCTCGCGCTGGCCATCCTCGTCGAGCAGATGCGCCGCGAGGGCTTCGAGCTCACGGTCGGCAAGCCGCAGGTGGTCACCCGCCAGGTCGACGGCAAGGTGCACGAGCCCTTCGAGCACCTCACCATCGACGCTCCGGAGGAGTACCTCGGCGCGATCACGCAGCTCCTCGCCGCCCGCAAGGGCCGCATGGAGAACATGGCGAACCACGGCACCGGCTGGGTCCGCATGGAGTTCATCGTGCCCTCGCGCGGCCTGATCGGCTTCCGCACCGAGTTCCTCACCACCACGCGCGGCACCGGCATCGCGAACGCGATCCTGCACGGCTACGAGCCGTGGGCCGGCGCCATCGTCACCCGCAACAACGGCTCGATCGTCGCCGACCGCACCGGCGTCGTGACGCCGTTCGCGATCATCGCCCTGCAGGAGCGGATGACCTTCTTCGTGAACCCCACCGAGGAGGTCTACGAGGGCATGGTCATCGGCGAGAACTCGCGCAACGACGACATGGACGTGAACATCACCAAGGAGAAGAAGCTGACCAACATGCGTCAGTCCACCTCCGACACGTTCGAGTCGATGACGCCCTCGCGCCAGCTGACGCTCGAGGAGTGCCTCGAGTTCGCCCGCGAGGACGAGTGCGTCGAGGTCACCCCCGAGATCGTCCGCATCCGCAAGGTCGAGCTGGACGCGAACGCCCGCGCCCGCGCGACCAGCCGCCTCAAGAAGCAGGCCTGACCCGGGGCGCCCCAGCGGCGCTCCCACGACGCACGACCGGCCGGAGCCCGCTCCGCCGGTCGTTCGTCGTTCCGCGGTCCGCCGGGTCTCGATACGCCCTCTCCGAGGGCTGCTCGACCAGCATGGAGCGCAGCATGCTGGTCGAGTAGCCGCGGAACGCGGCGTATCGAGACCCCGCCGTCAGCCCGCCGGCGTCGGGGTCGCCGTCGCGCCCTCCGCCTCGAGCGTCGCCGTGATGAAGGCGACGAACGCGTCGGCGTCGTCCGGCTTCCCCGTGTACTGCTCGCCGTTGACGAGCACGGTCGGCGTCGAGCTCAGCTTCGCGACCGAGGAGTTCGCCAGGGTCCCGCTCGTCGCCCGCTTCGTGGCCGCCGCGACCCACGGCCGGAACTCGCCGCTCGTGATGCACGCCAGCACGTCGTCGTCCGTCACGCCCGCCCCGGTCACCAGCGCCCGCAGCTCGTCGTCGCTCAGCCCGGTCGTCCCCTCCGCCGGCTGCTTCGCGAACAGTGCCTCGTGCACGGCGAGGAAGCGGTCCGGATCCTCGTCCGCCACGCAGGCCGCGGCGTTCGCCGCCCGGCTCGAGTACTCCGACCCCGCCGAGGAGGAGTCGAGGATCGCGACCGGATGGATCTCGAGCGTGATCGCCCCCTGCGTCAGCCACGACTGGAGATTCGCCGTGTTCGCCGTCTCGAACTGCCCGCAGTACGGGCAGAGGTAGTCCACGTACAGGTCGACGGTGACGACGCCGCCCGCGCGCGCAGCGGTCTCGTCGGTCGGCACCGGCTCCTCGCCCGCCTCGAGGGGAGCGGTCGTCACGGGAGTCACCGCCGACTCCGCTCCCGCGAGCACGATGCCGTCGCTCAGCATGTTCGCCGGCCCGGTGCTCGCGATCTCCTGCTGCGACCAGACGTTCCACGCGACGAGCGCCACGACGGCGAGCACGCCGACCACCGCACCGCTCTGCCCGAGCAGCCGGTTCCGCCGCTTCCGGCGCCGCTCCTGCTCGCGCCGCTCCTTCGCCTCGAGGCGGGCGAGCTCCTGACGCTCGCGCTTGGTCGGCTGGTTCTTCGCACTGTTCCCGGACATCGCGGTCGAGGCTAGGGAGCCGACCTTGCCGCACTCGGAGAGGCAGCCGTCGACGACCTGTGCCCACATGGAGATTCCCTCAGGAATCCGAGCGGCTCAGGCGAACAGCCCCGACCCCACGAAGTCGCCCTCGTCGCGCACGCCCGGCGGGACGGCGAAGACCGCCGAGCCGACGTGCTTGATGTACTCGTTGAGCGCATCGGTCGCGAGGTTCCTCTGCACGGTGATGAACTGCTCCGGCGACCGCTGGAACGAGAGGAAGAAGAGCCCCGCGTTCAGCCGCCCGAGCTCGTCGTTCCCGTCGACGAAGTTGTAGCCGCGGCGCAGCAGCCGGACGCCGTTGTTGACGGTCGGGTGCGCGAGCCGCACGTGCGACTCCTTGTCGACCAGCGGCACGCCGGTCGCTCCTGCCGCCTCGAAGTCGGGCTCCGTGAACTCGCCGCCGCCCGAGAGCGGGGCGCCGGAGCCCTTGCTCCGGCCGATCACGCGCTCCTGCTCGCCGAGCTGGCTGCGGTCCCAGGTCTCGATGATCATCCGGATCTTGCGCGCCACGAGGTAGCTGCCGCCCGCGAGCCAGGCCGGGCCGTCGGCGTCCTGCACCCAGACGTGCTCCTGCACGGCGTCCGGCTCCTCGGACTTGATGTTGGCCGTGCCGTCCTTGAAGCCGAAGAGGTTCCGCGGAGTCGCCTGCGCCGTCGAGGTGGAGGAGGTGCGGCCGAACCCGAGCTGGGACCAGCGCAGCGAGGCGCGGCCGAAGGCGATGCGGCTGAGGTTGCGGATCGCGTGCACCGCGACCTGCGGGTCGTCGGCGCACGCCTGGATGCAGAGGTCGCCGCCGCCCGCGGTCGGCACCAGCGCGTCGCCGCGGAAGCGGGGGAGTGCCGCGAGCTCGGCCGGCCGGCGGTCGGCGAGGCCGAAGCGGTCGGCACCCGACTCGTCGGTGAAGAGCGTCGGCCCGAAGCCGAAGGTCAGGGTGAGCGAGGACGCGTCGAGGCCGAGCGCCTCGCCGGTGTCGTCCGGCGGCGCCGTGTCCGGGCCGCCGACGGCGCCCTCCTCGCTGACGTCGAGCCCCTGCGTGAGGCGGGCGGCCGCGAGGGTCCAGTCCTGCAGCAGTTCGATCAGGTCGTCGCGGGTCGCCGTGGAGGCCAGGTCGAACGCCGCGAAGTGCAGCCGGTCCTGCGCGGCCGTGGTGATGCCGGCCTGGTTCGCGCCGAAGAACGGCACGACCCGGGTCGCGGCGGAGGAGGCGCTCGCGCTGGCCGAGGAGGTGACGGCGACGGTCCCGCCGATGCCCGCGGCGAGGCCCGCGGTCCCGGCCGAGACGAGGCCGAGCAGCCCGCGCCGCGAGAGGCGGCGGGGCTGCTCGGCGCTCGGGCCCGGGTCGGTGCCGGGGTCGGCGCTGTTCTGCTCGGGCTCCACTACTCCGCGGGCTCCTCGACGCCGAGCACCGTGTGCGTGAGCTGCGAGAGCGGCTCGGACAGGGCGTTCACCTGGTCGGAGAGCTCCTTCTTCTGCTCGGCGGTGACGCTCGAGTAGGCGACGAAGCCGGAGTCGAGCGAGCCGTACTGCGCGAGCATCGCGTCGAGCTCGGCGAAGCGCCGGCCGATCTCGGCGGTCAGCGCCGCGCCGTCCTCGCCGGAGGCGGTCGCGATGGGCTCGACGTTGCCGAAGGCCACCTCCGCGCCCTGCACGTTCGCGGCGAAGTCGGTCAGGTCGGTGCCCGACCACCAGTCCTCCTCGCCGGTGATCTTGCCCGCGGCGACCTCGTCCAGCAGGCCGATCGCGCCGTTCGAGATGTCGCCGACTGAGACGGTGAAGTCGGGTGCGGCGACGAGGTCGTAGAGGTCCTGCACGTCGGAGACGAGCCCGTCGGCGAACGCGGTGCGCTGCTCGGGAGTGGACGGCGCCCAGTCGAGCCAGGCGCTCGTGCCGTCGGAGTTCAGTGCATCGGCGGCGGGGACCCAGAGGTCCTTCTCGATGCGGTGGAAGCCGGTCCAGTCCAGGCCCTCGGCGACGGCATCCACCTCGCGGTAGTCGATCTTCGGGTCGAGGTCGCCGAACGCCTCGGCGGTCGGCTCGATGCGCTCGTAGAAGACGCGGGTCGCGGCGAAGAGGCTGCGCGCCTTCTCGTCGTCGCCGGCCGCGTACGCGTCGGCGAAGGCCGTCACGGCGGGCAGTAGCTCGCCCGACTGCGACTGCACGTAGGAGACGTAGTTGGTGACGGCGGCCTCGGTCGCGGCCTGCTCGTCGGCCGACTGCTCGGTCGCCTCGCCGGTCACGGTGAACTCGGCGAGCCCGACGGGAGCGCCGACCTGCTGGAACTTGCAGGCCGTGTAGTAGGTGCCGGGCTCGAGCTGGGCGACGTAGGAGACGCTCTGACCGGGGGTGACGTTCTCCTTCTCGCCCACGATGCGCAGCTTGTCCTCGGCGAGGATCTCGAACTCGTTGACGTCCGATCCGGTGTTCTCGAGCGCGAAGGTGACCGCACCCGCCTCGGCCGTGGCGGCGGACACCGCGCAGGCCCCGTCGTCGATCGCGACGTCGAGGGCCGCGGCGGAGGAGGCGGCCGGGGTGTTCGGCACGCAGCCGGTGAGGAGCAGGGCGAGAGCGCCGACGCCGGCGAGGCCGGAGGCGACGCGGGGAAGGCGGGGTCGAGTGCGCGGGGGCATGGTTCTCCTGGTGGTGGGAGGTCGTTCCGGCGGTGCCGGGGCGGGATCAGACGGAGGTGGCGACGGGAGCGGCGACCGGGGCCGCGCTGCCCCGTCGCGGCCGGCGGGAGCGGACCTGGCGGACGAAGAGGGATCCGACGACGACGAGGTAGAGCAGCCAGGCCGAGAACTGCAGCGCCGTCGGCTCGGGCGTGTAGTTGAAGAGCCCACCGAGGATCGCGGCGACCGGCGCCGGCAGGATCGGACCCAGGTCGAACAGCGGGGTGCCCGAGCCGGGCAGCAGCGCCGCCTCCTGCAGGTCGCCGACGCCGTAGAGCAGCACGCCGGCCGCGACGACGATGAGGAAGCCGCCCGTCCAGGTGAAGAAGCGGCCGAGGTCGATCCGGACGAAGCCGCGGAAGATCAGGTAGGAGGCGACGACCGCGCTGAGGATGCCGAGGAACGCGCCGACCGTGCCGACCCAGGCGTCCGAGTCGGAGGAGGCGCTGCTCGAGGAGACGCTCGCCCAGACGAACAGCGCGGTCTCGATCCCCTCGCGGCCGACGCTGACGAAGCCGAGCACGACGATCCCGAGGGCGGAGCCGCTGACCGCCGCGTCCAGCTTGGACTCGAGCTCGCCCTTCAGGCTGCGGGCGTTCGCGCCCATCCAGAAGATCATCCAGGTGACGAGGCCGACGGCGAGCAGCGAGAGGCCGCCGCCGAGGAGCTCCTGCGCGGTGAAGCTGAGGCCGTAGGGGCCCCAGGTGAGGATCGCGCCGGTGACGAGGGAGAGGACGACCGCGGCGGCGATGCCCGTCCAGAGGCGGGGGAGCACGTCGCGCCGCTGCAGCTTGGTCAGGTACGCGACGAGGATGCCAACGACGAGCCCGGCTTCGAGGCCTTCACGGAGGCCGATGAGGTAGTTTGCGAGCACGTGTGTTCTCTTCGTCGTCTGCACGGGAGGACGGTGCGAAGCCCACCCCCGGGCCGCATCCTCAGGTAAGCCTTGCCTAACCCGTGGACGACTGTAGTGGCCATCCGGTCGCGTGTCCACACAGGACGCCGGGCGTGCGATGTGCGGCGCCGGGCAGCCGGTCGGAGGCGCTTCGGGCGGGGCCGCGCGGCGGAACGAGAGCACGGGACGGACGAGAGGCGGAGAGTGGACGCGAGTCGAGACGGCGCAGGCGAGCGGGTCGTGGCGGTGCACGCCCATCCCGACGACGAGACCATCACGATGGGCGGGACCCTCGCGCGACTCGTCGCGGACGGCGCCGCGGTCACCGTCGTCACCGCGACGCGCGGCGAGTGCGGCGAGGTCATCCCGCCCGATCTCGCGCACCTCGAGGGCTCGGACGAGCTCGCCGCGCACCGCACCACCGAGCTGGTCGTCGCCCTGACCGCCCTCGGCGTCGCCGATCACCGCTTCCTCGGCGACCCGGCCGCCCGCGCCGCAGGCCTCGCCCCGCGGGTCTACCGCGACTCCGGCATGCAGTGGGGCCCGGGCCGAGTGCCCGTCCCGCTCGAGCCGGTCGACCCGCGCTCCTTCACCTCCGCGCCGCAGGAGGAGGCGATCGCCGACCTCGTCGCCGTCCTCGTGCAGACCGGCGCGACCCTCGTGCTCTCCTACGACGTCGGCGGGGGCTACGGCCATCCCGACCACATCCGGGCCGCCCTGATCGCCTCGACGGCCGCCGAGCGGCTCGGACTGCGCTACCTCGCCGTCCTGCCCGAGGCCGTCGCCGAGCAGCCCGGTGACGTCGCGATCGAGCTCGACGACAGCGACTACGCCCGCAAGCGCGCGGCGCTCGAGGCGCACCGCACGCAGCTCGTCGTCGACGGCGACGAGCTGCGGCTCTCGAGCGGCCCGGCGTTCCCGATCGGCCGCCTCGAGCGCTTCCGCCCCGAGGGTGCGCCGACGCCGCCGGAGCCGGTCGCCGAGGAGCGGCCCGATCTCGGCACCCGCATCGTCTCGGGCCTGCTCTCGGTGCTGACCGGCGCGGTGGTCGGTGCGATCACGACCGTCGCGCACCAGAGCACCGTGACCGTCGGCGATGCGGAGCTCCCGGTCGGCCTCGCCGTGTCGCTGGCCGCCGTGCTGCTCCTGCTGCTCGGCCTCCGTCTCGTGATGGTGGACCGCTTCGTCGCCTTCTGCACCGCGATGGGCCTGCTCGGCGCGATCGGGCTGCTGGCCCTGCGCAGCACCGGCGGCTCGGTCCTCGTGCCGGCCAACGGCCTCGGCGTGGTCTGGACCTTCGCCCCCGCGCTGATCGCCCTCGTGGTGATCGCCTGGCCGCGGGTCCGCCCGCCGTCCCGCCCCGCTCCGGCGGAACCGGCGGCCGACAGCACCGCCCCGCCGCTCCCCGTACGATAGAGAACACTGTTCGAAGGGACGTCCACGACCGTGACCTACGTGATCGCACTTCCGTGCGTCGATGTCAAAGACCGCGCCTGCATCGACGAATGCCCGGTCGACTGCATCTACGAAGGCGAGCGCTCGCTCTACATCCACCCCGACGAGTGCGTCGACTGCGGGGCGTGCGAGCCGGTGTGCCCCGTCGAGGCCATCTACTACGAGGACGACCTCCCCGAGGAGTGGTCCGACTACTACAAGGCCAACGTCGAGTTCTTCGACGAGATCGGCTCGCCCGGCGGTGCCGCGAAGGTCGGAGTGATCGCGAAGGACCACCCGGTCATCGCCGTCCTCCCGCCGCAGAGCCACTGAGCGCGCGTCCGTGTCACTCGGACCGCTGCCGGACTACCCCTGGGACCTGATGGGTCCCGCCACCCGGGTCGCCTCCGCGCACCCCGGCGGCCTCGTCGACCTCTCGATCGGCTCGCCCGTCGACCCGACGCCGGAGCCGATCCGCGAGGCGCTCGCCCGGGCGACGGACGCCCACGCCTACCCGACCACGGTCGGCACGCCCGCCCTGCGCGAGGCGATCGCCGCCTGGTACGCCCGGCGCCGGGGGGTCCCGGGTCTCGGGCTCGACGAAGTGCTGCCGACGATCGGCTCGAAGGAGCTCGTCGCCTGGCTGCCGTTCCTGCTCGGTCTCGGTGAGGGCGACGTCGTCGTCCACCCGCGCGCCGCCTACCCGACCTACGCGATGGGCGCCGCGATCGCCGGAGCCTCGGTGCTGGCGTCCGACGATCCCGACGAGTGGCCGGCCGAGACGCGCCTCGTCTGGCTGAACTCGCCCGGCAACCCCGACGGCGCCGTGCTCGACGTCGACGCCCTGAGGCGCGCGGTCGACCGGGCGCGCGAGCTGGGCGCCGTGGTCGCGGGCGACGAGTGCTACGCCGAGCTCGGCTGGGACGGCCGCTGGGCAGACGAGCCGATCCCGAGCGTCCTCGATCCCCGCGTGGCGGGCGAGGACCGCCGCGGCGTGCTCGGCGTCTACTCCCTCAGCAAGCAGTCCAACCTGGCCGGCTACCGCGCCGCGTTCGTCGCGGGCGACCGCGAGCTGATCGCTCAGCTCGTCACCGTCCGCAAGCACGCCGGGATGATCGTCCCCGCACCGCTGCAGGAGGCGATGGTCGTCGCTCTCGCCGACGACGGCCACGTGGCCGAGCAGAAGGAGCGCTACCGCGCCCGGCGCGACCTCCTGCGCCCGGCGCTCGAGGCCGCGGGCTTCCGCGTCGACCGCAGCGAGGCCGGTCTCTACCTCTGGGCGACCGAGGGGCGGCCGGCCTGGGAGTCGATCGACCGGCTCGCGCGCCTGGGGATCCTCGCCGGGCCCGGCGTCTTCTACGGCGACCACTTCACCGAGCACGTCCGCCTCTCGCTGACGGCGACGGACGAGCGCATCGCGGCGGCCGCCGAGCGGCTCGCCGGCGGTCTCTGACCCCGCGCGCACCCCGTTCCTGAAGGATCTCCACAAGGGACGGGGGCGAGCACTGGGCGATGTCACAGTGCCCCCGCTTTGCCCATAGGCTGTATGCGGTTCGGTCAGTGTCGCCACAAACGGCCCTGGGTCCGGCCAGTTCCAGCCCCCGGCGCCGCCCGCTCCGCGCGAGCGCACCCGGGTGCGACCGATGACCTGGGAGGCGTTGTGACCGAATCCGGCACGCAGAGCGACGGAACCGCGACGGTGGAGACACCCGAGCCCGCCACGGAGAGTGCGCCGGCCGCGGCCGAGGTCCTGCCCGAGAAGGTGACGCTCACGTTCGGTGATCGCACCGCGGAGTTCCCGGTCCTGCGCAGCGTCGACGGCTCCTCGAGCATCGACTTCTCGACCCTGTCGAAGCAGACCGGTCTGATGTCGCTCGACTACGGCTTCGTCAACACGGCCGCCACCAAGTCGAGCATCACCTACATCGACGGCGACGAGGGGATCCTGCGCTACCGCGGCTACCCGATCGAGGAGGTCGCGACGAACGCGACGTACCTCGAGGTGGCCTGGCTGCTGATCTACGGCGAGCTGCCCACCGCGGACGAGCTCGCCGGCTTCGACGACCGCATCCGCCGGCACACGCTGCTGCACGAGGACCTCAAGCGCTTCTTCGACGCGCTGCCGCACAGCGCGCACCCGATGTCGGTCCTCTCGGCCGGCGTCTCCGCGCTGTCGACCTACTACGAGGACAGCTCGAACCCGAAGGACCCGGAGGCGGTCGAGCTGACCACCATCCGCCTGCTCGCGAAGCTGCCGGTGATGGCGGCGTACGCGCACAAGAAGGCGATCGGCCAGGCGTTCCTCTACCCGGACAACTCGCTGAGCTTCGTCGACAACTTCCTCCGCCTGAACTTCGGCACCATGGCCGAGCCGTTCGAGGTGGACCCGGTGCTCTCCAAGGCGCTCGACCGCCTGCTGATCCTGCACGAGGACCACGAGCAGAACGCCTCGACCTCCACCGTCCGCCTCGTCGGCTCGACCGAGGCAAACCTCTACGCGTCGGTCTCGGCCGGCATCAACGCCCTGTTCGGCCCGCTGCACGGCGGCGCGAACGAGGCCGTGCTGACGATGCTCGGCCGCATCCGCGAGTCGGGCGAGAGCGTCCAGACCTTCGTCGAGCGGGTGAAGAACAAGGAGGAGGGCGTCCGCCTGATGGGCTTCGGCCACCGGGTCTACAAGAACTACGACCCGCGCGCGAAGCTCGTCAAGGAGAGCGCCTCCGAGGTGCTGCAGGCGCTCGGCGTCAAGGACCCGCTGCTCGACATCGCGATGGAGCTCGAGGCCCTCGCGCTGGAGGACGACTACTTCAAGGAGCGCCGCCTCTACCCGAACGTCGACTTCTACACCGGCGTCATCTACAAGGCGATGGGCTTCCCGACCCGGATGTTCACCGTCCTCTTCGCCATCGGCCGCCTGCCCGGCTGGATCGCCCACTGGCGCGAGATGAACACCGACAAGCAGACCAAGATCGGCCGCCCCCAGCAGCTCTACACGGGAGCCCCCGAGCGCCACTGGCCCACCGACCGCTGACCCGGCCCGAGGAGCCCGCTCCGCGGGCCCGGATCGCCGATCCTGCAGCCCGCGCCGCGGGCGCACCGTGCTGGTCGAGTAGCCCGCTCGCGGGCCTCTCATGCTGGTCGAGTAGCCCGCGCAGCGGGCGTATCGAGACCCGCCGTCTGCAGATGGCGGATCTCGATACGCCGCGTTCCGCGGCTACTCGACCAGCATGGACCGATCGCGGCGCATCGAAGCCTTGCGTCAGGCGTGCAGTGCCGTGTTCAGCTCGATGCCGGCGCCGGTGCGGGGGAGCACCTCGACCGCGCCGGTGAGCGAGTTGCGGCGGAAGAGCAGGTTCGGCACCCCCGAGAGCTCGACGGCCTTCACCGTCTGCGGCCGCCCGTCGGCGCGCGGGGCGCCGCCGACCACGACGACCTTCGTGCCCGCCGTGACGTAGAGCCCGGCCTCGACGACGGTGTCGTCGCCGATCGAGATGCCGATGCCGGAGTTCGCACCGAGCAGCGCCCGCGCGCCGATCGACACGCGCTGCACGCCACCGCCGGAGAGCGTCCCCATGATCGAGGCGCCGCCGCCGATGTCCGAGCCGTCGCCGACGACGACGCCCTGCGAGATGCGGCCCTCGACCATCGAGCTGCCGAGCGTCCCGGCGTTGAAGTTGACGAACCCCTCGTGCATGACCGTCGTGCCGGGAGCGAGGTGCGCGCCCAATCGCACCCGCGACGTGTCCGCGATGCGCACCTTCGCCGGCGTGACGTAGTCGGTCAGTCGCGGGAACTTGTCGATCCCCGCGGCCTGGATCCCGTGGCGCCGCAGCGACGGACGCAGCCGGGTGAACGAGTCCGGCGCGACGGGCCCGGCGTTCGTCCACACGACGTTCGGCAGGTGCGCGAAGATCCCGTCGAGGTTCACGGTGTTCGGCTGGACGAGCAGGTGCGAGAGCAGGTGCAGCCGCAGGTACGCGTCGGAGGTCGAGGCCGGCGCGCTCTGCAGGTCGATCTGCAGCGTCACCACGTCGATCCGCACCTCGCGCCGCGCGTCCTCGCCGGCGAGGGACTCGAACTCCGCCGGCACGATCCACGGGTCGCGGCCCGCGGGGATCGTGCCCAGCCGCGGCTCGGGGAACCAGGTGTCGAGGACGGTGCCGTCCGAGGCGATCGTCGCCAGTCCGTAGCCCCAGGCGGAGGCGGGCGCAGGCACGGCGGAGTCAGCGGTGTTCTGGGGGCTCATGTCGCCCAGGGTAGCGCGCACGATCCGGCCGGTACCCTGGGGCGCATGGCCGTACCGACCTCCGCCCCGGCGCCCGTCGCGCCCCTCGATCTGCGCTCGGATCCGATCGCGCTGACCCGCGTGCTCTGCGACGTCCCCTCCGTCTCCGGCGACGAGCTGGCGCTGGCCGACGCGGTCCAGCTCGCCCTCGAGCAGTACCCGCACCTCGAGGTGATCCGCGACGGCCACACCGTGGTCGCCCGGACGAACCTCGGGCGCGAGCAGCGCGTCGTCGTCGCCGGCCACCTCGACACCGTCCCGATCATTGACAACCTCCCGGTGCGCGCCGAGACGATCGACGGCGTCGAGCACCTCGTCGGCCGCGGCACGACCGACATGAAGGCCGGCGTCGCCGTCCAGCTGGTCCTCGCCGCCGAGCTGACCGATCCGGTCGTCGACGTGACCTGGATCTGGTACGACAACGAGGAGGTCGCCTCCGACCTCAACGGCCTCGGCCGCCTCTCCCGCCACCGCCCTGACGTCTTCGCCGCCGACTTCGCGGTGCTCGGCGAGCCGACGCGGGGCGAGGTCGAGGGCGGCTGCAACGGCACCCTCCGCGTCGACGTGACGACGCACGGCCGCCGCGCGCACTCCGCCCGCAGCTGGGTCGGCGAGAACGCGATCCACGCCGCCGCCCCGATCCTCGACCGGCTCGCCGCCTACGAGCCGCGCGAGGTCGAGGTCGAGGGCCTCGTCTACCGCGAGGGCGTCAATGCGGTCCGCATCAGCGGGGGAGTGGCCGGCAACGTGATCCCCGATCTCTGCACGGTGCACGTCAACTACCGCTTCGCGCCCAGCCGCACCGGCGAGGAGGCGGTCGCCCACCTCCGCGAGCTGTTCGAGGGCTTCGAGCTCGAGGTCGTCGATCTGGCGGAGGGCGCGCGCCCCGGGCTCGACGCCCCGCTGGCGCAGGCGTTCATCGCCGCGGTCGGCGCGGAGGCGAAGCCCAAGTACGGCTGGACCGACGTCGCCCGCTTCTCGGCGATGGGCATCCCCGCCGTCAACTACGGCCCCGGCGACCCGCTCAAGGCGCACGCCGACGACGAGCACGTCGCCGTGCACGAGATCACCGCCTGCACCGAGGGCCTCCGCCGCTGGCTGAGCGGCTCCGCGTGAGCGCCGTCCTCACCGGGCTCCCGGTCCGCCGCCGCGCGCAGCTGCGCCTCGTCCCCTGGTGGGCGCGCGTCCTCGCGGTCTTCGTCCTCACCCGCATCGTGACGACCGTGATCATGCTCCAGTTCGCCGCGAATCAGCAGGCGAACTCGTGGACCGGCCCGTCACCCGCCTATGTCGACTTCGCGACGATGTGGGACGGCCGCTGGTACGAGATCATCGCGACCGCCGGCTATCCGACCGAGCTGCCCGTGACCGAGGCCGGGGAGATCGGCGAGAACGCCTGGGCGTTCATGCCGCTCTACCCGGTCGTCGTGCGCCTGCTGATGGTGCTGACCGGGCTCGGCTGGGCCACCGCGGGCGTCGCCGTCTCGGTGATCTGCGCGGCCGTCACCTGCCTGGTGCTCTACCGGCTGATGCGGCACTCGCTGAGCGAGTCGCAGTCCCTCGTCGCCGTGCTGTTCTTCTGCGTCGCGCCCACCTCGCCGATGCTGCAGATCGCCTACGCCGAGTCGATGGCGATGATGCTGACCGCGATCGTGCTGCTGCTGCTCGTCCGGCGCCGGTACGCCTGGGTCTTCCCGACCGTGCTCGCGCTCGGGCTGACGCGCCCGAGCGGGCTGGCCTTCGCCGCGGCGATGGGCCTCTACGTCCTCTACCGGTTCGTCCGGCGCGCGAAGGAGCCGTTCCCGCGGTCCGACGCCGTGCCCGCGGTCGCGCTGACGGTCTGGGGCCTCGTGGTCGGCTTCCTGTGGCCGGCCGTCGCCTGGGCGGTCACCGGCTCGCCGACGGCTTACACCGACACCGAGCTGGCCTGGCGAGCCTCCTACATCGGCTACCAGGAGCTCTTCCCGTTCACCTCCTGGTTCCAGGGCGGAGCGTGGTGGGGCGGCTGGTGGTTCGGCGCGCCGATGCTCGGCATCGCGCTGGTCGTCGTCCTCGTGCTGCTGTTCGTCGGCATCCTGGCCTCGCCCTGGACGCGGCGGCTGGACCTCTTCAGCCGCGCGTGGGTCGCGGGCTACGGCGTCTACCTCTTCGCCTTCTTCTTCCCGCAGTCGAGCACGTTCCGCCTGCTGGGCCCGATGTTCCCGCTGGTCGGAGCGCTCGCGGTTCCGCGTTCGCCCCTGTTCCGGAGCGCGCTGGTGCTCGTCTCGATCGCCGGCCAGATCGGCTGGATCACCATCGGCTGGGCCGTCGACGGCTACGACTGGACGCCGCCGTGATCGACGCCGTGTTTCCGCGGAAGGCCGCCGATTTCGTCCCTGGCGCGGATGCACGATAATAGACGGATACGTCACGAAAGGGGAACTCTATGGCGGCCATGAAGCCGAGGACCGGAGACGGACCGATGGAGGCTGTTAAGGAGGGGCGACTCATCGTCGTGCGCGTTCCGCTCGAAGGCGGCGGACGCCTCGTCGTCTCAGTCAACGATGCAGAGGCGAAAGAACTCCACGACGCTCTCGCGTCGGTGGTGACTCCAGCCTGACCCACCAGCACCGTCGAGAACGCCCGCCGCATCCGATGCGGCGGGCGTTCCCTCGTTCCCGGGGTCGGCTCGGTGCTAGGCGCGGCGCTTGTTCGCCTGGAGCAGCCCGTCGCCGATCGGCGACAGCACGCTGACCACGGCGGGGGAGCCGCAGACCTCGGCGACCAGCGTGCGGAAGGCGGAGGCGATCTCGTCCCGCTGCGCCGGGTTCGAGACGCGGCCGCGCCAGAGAGCGTGCGGCACGAGCACCGTGCCGCCGACGCGGACCAGGCGCAGCGCGTGCTCGACGTTCTCGATGACCTGCAGCGGGTCGCCGTCGACGAAGACGATGTCGTAGGAGTTCTCGTTCATCCGGGGGAGCACCTCGAGGGCGCGTCCCGGGATCAGGCGCAGGCGGTTCGGCGAGATGCCGGCCTCGTGGAATTGGGCGCGCGCGTGCTGCTGGTGCACCGCCTCCGAGTCGATCGAGGTCAGCATCGCCTCCGGAGCGCCGTCGAGCAGCCAGAGTCCGCTCACGCCGGTGCCGGTGCCGATCTCGATGATCGACGTCGCCCGCGCGGCCGCCGCGACGAGGGCGGACTGCGCGCCGATCGAGGGCGCGATCGCGTCGATGCCCAGCTCGACGGCGAGCCGCCGGGCGGAGGCGATCGCCTCGGGCTCGACGACGGCGTCCTCGGCGTACTTCCAGTTGGCATCCTTGTCGGACACGGGTGGGCTCCTCTGGTGGTGGTCGCGGCGGGCGGATCGCGCCTGCGCATCGCCAGGGTACGGGGGTCCGTGCGGTCGTCGGCGCAGGCGCGGCGGACTAGGGTGGTCCCGTGTTCGGTTTGACGTTCGACAAGCTCCTCATCATCGGAGTCATCGCCGTCTTCGTGCTGGGCCCTGACCGCCTCCCCTACTACGCCTCGCAGCTCGCTGCGCTGGTGCGGAAGGTCCGCGGATTCGCCACGCAGGCGCGCGAGCGCGTGAAGGACGAGATGGGCGACGAGTTCGACGAGGTCGACTGGCGCAAGCTCGATCCGCGGCAGTACGACCCGCGGCGCATCATCCGCGACGCCCTGCTCGAGGACGAGCCGGCCCCCACGGTCAAACCGCCCTCCGCGGTCTCCGCGCCCGTCACCGCGGGTGGCGGCGCCTCCACGGCGGACAGCTACTACACGACGATGAAGCGCTCGGCCGGAGCCGGCGAGCTCTCGACGGTGGCGCCCCCGCCCATCGACCTCGAAGCCACCTGACGCGCTCCCGTCGGCCGACGTGCTGACGCTGGTGGGTCTCCTAGGAAAGATCACCTCACAAGTATGGAAGAACCATGCTGATCGAGTAGCCCGCGCAGCGGGCGTATCGAGATCCACCACCGTCTGCACCTGAGTCTGCAGACCCGCTCTGCTGGTGACGGCGGGTCTCGATACGCCCCTGGCGGGGCTACTCGACCAGCATGACGCGGCGCAGCCGCGTCCCTTTCCCTCACCACCGAGACGCGAAGCGGCTTCGCCGCTCGATACGCCCCTGCGGGGCTACTCGACCAGCATGATCGCGGCACTTCCCTCGGATGCTGCTGGTCGAGCAGCCCGCAGTGCGGCCCTTGCATGATGGTCGAGCTGCCCGCGCAGCGGGCTCCCTCATGCTGGTCGAGTAGGCCGCGCAGCGGCCGTATCGAGACCCACCCGAACCGGGGCGTGCGGCGAAGGCCTCAGCCGACCGACATCGGGAGGCGGCGGCCCGTCAGACCGCGCGGGCGCGAGGCGAGCATCCGAGCCAGTTCCGTGATCGCGACGGCGGCCGGGTCCTCCGGATCGCCGATGACGACCGGCAGGCCGTCGTCGCCGCCCGCGCGCAGCGCCACGCTGATCGGCAGCGAGGCGAGCAGCGGCACGTCCTCACCGCTCGCGCTGAGCCGGCGGGCCACCTCGGCCCCGCCGCCGCTGCCAAAGAGCTCGAGCACGGACCCGTCGGGCTGCGGCAGCCCGGACATGTTCTCGACCACGCCGACGATCCGCTGCCCCGACTGCCGGGCGAGCGCACCGCTGCGCTCCGCCACATCGGCGGCAGCCGGCTGCGGCGTCGTCACGATCAGCACCTCCGCGTGCGGCAGGAGCTGGCCGATCGAGATCGCGACGTCGCCCGTGCCCGGTGGCAGGTCGAGCAGCAGCACGTCCAGGTCGCCGAAGTACACGTCGGTGAGGAACTGCGAGATGGTGCGGTGCAGCATCGGCCCGCGCCAGGAGACGGCCGCGCCGCGGGTGTCTCCCTCGAGGAACATCCCGATCGAGATCACCTTCACGCCGTGGGCGACCGGGGGGAGCATCAGCTCGCCGACCCGCGTCGGCCCCGCGACGCGGCCGTCGTGCATGAGGCCGAGCAGCCCCGGGATGGAGAAGCCGTGCACGTCGGCGTCGACCAGCCCGACCGCGAGTCCGCGCCGGGCCAGAGCCACCGCGAGATTCGCGGTGACCGTGGACTTGCCGACCCCGCCCTTGCCGCTCGTCACCGCGTAGACCCGCGTCAGCGAGTCCGGGCCGAACGGCATCTCGCGCCGCCCGCCGCGCAGCCGCTCGGTCAGAGCCGTGCGCTGCGCCGGCGTCATCACGCCGACCTCGACCTGCACGGCGCCGACGCCTGCAGCCGATTCGGCTGCGGCGCGCACGTCGCGCTCGATCGCGGACGCCGCGGGGCAGCCGACGATCGTCAGCCGGATCGCCACGGTCACCGCGCCGTCCTCGGCCACCGACACCGAGTCGACCATGTCGAGCTCGGTGATCGGCTTCCGGATCTCCGGATCGATGACTCGCGCCAGTGCGGCGAGGACCGCCTGCTCGAGAGCGGCGGGATCGACCGTGTCGGGCGTCGCCGGGTCAGGCATCGCGCCGCTCGCTCGCGGTCGACTCCGCCCGGTCCTTCTCGAGCTCCTCGACGAGGCTGCGCAGCTCGGAGCGGATGAAGTCCTTGCTCGCCATGTCGCGGATCGCCAGTCGCAGCGCGACGACCTCGCGGGCCAGGTACTCCGTGTCGGCCAGGTTGCGCTCGGCGCGCTGGCGGTCCTGCTCGATCTGCACGCGGTCGCGGTCGTCCTGGCGGTTCTGCGCGAGCAGCAGCAGGGGCGCCGCGTAGGAGGCCTGCAGCGACAGGATCAGCGTGAGCACCGTGAAGCCGAGGGCCTGGGAGTCGAAGCGCGACTCCTCCGGACCGTAGGTGTTGAACAGCAGCCAGAACACGCAGAAGATCGTCATGCCGACGAGGAACCACGGCGTGCCCATGCCGCGGGCGAACGACTCGGTCAGGCGGCCGAAGCGGTCGCTGCTCTGCCGGTTGCGCCGGGGGAGCACCCGCGTGCGCAGGCCCTTCGGGGCGTCGAGCCGTCGATCCTGCTTGGTGTCCCTAGCCACGCGCACCCCTCCGTCCTCGTCGTCCTGCCTTGAACCTGCCCGCCGCCGCCACCGGTGCCGGGATCGGTATGCCCTGGGTCGTCGTGCTCACCGGCACGCGCGGTTCGTCGTCGCCGTCGTGGCTGCGCCAGTCGTCGGGGAGGAGGTAGTCGAGCACGTCGTCGATCGTGACGACGCCGACCAGGCGGTGCGACTCGTCCACGACCGGCACCGAGACGAGGTTGTAGCTCGCGAGAATACGGGCGACCTCGGCTGCGGAGGTGTCGGGCGTGATCGGGTCCAGGCTCTGGTCGAGCAGGGTGCCGAGGCGCTCGTGCGGCGGGTAGCGGAGCATCCGCTGGAAGTGCACCATGCCGAGGAAGCGGCCGGTCGGCGGCTCGTAGGGCGGCAGGGTCACGCAGACCGCGGCGCCGAGCGCCGGGGCCAGCTCGTGGCGGCGGATCATCGCGAGGCCCTCGGCCACGGTCGCCTCGGAGGAGACGATGATCGGCTCGGTCGTCATCAGGCCACCGGCCGACTCCGGGGCGTAGGAGAGGAGCATGCGGACGTCGTCCGCCTCCTCCGGCTCCATCAGGCCGAGGAGCGCCTCGCCGCGCTCGTCCGAGAGCTGCGCGATCAGGTCGGCGGCGTCGTCGGGCTGCATCTGATCGAGGACGTCGGCAGCGCGGTCGTCGTCGAGCCGGCCGAGGATCTCGACCTGCTCGCTCTCGGGCATCTCCTCGAGGACGTCGGCGAGCCGGTCGTCGGAGAGCTCGCCCGCGACCTCGAGCATCCGCTGCTGCGGCAGGTCGAGGAGCGTGCTGGCCAGGTCGGCGGGCTTGAGCTCGGCGAGGCTCGCCACGTACTGCTCGGCGGACTGCGCCTCGGTGGACACGCTCTCGCGGACCTCGCGCCAGCCGGCGAAGGTGGTGGCGCCCTTGGCGAAGGGGGAGGGGCTGGTCTTGGGGCGGCGGACGAAGAGCTGTGCGAGCTCCCACTCGCCCGGCCCGACCTCCTCGATCGCGACGTCCTCGACGATCGCGTCGCCCGAGCCGTCGACGAAGGTCATCTTCCGGCCGAGCAGCTCGGCGATGACGCGGACCTCGCCGCCGCGCTGCTCGAAGCGGCGCACGTTGATCAGGCCGGTGGTGATGATCTGCCCGCTGCCGATGCTGGTCACCCGTCCGATCGAGACGAAGACCCGGCGGCGGCCGGGGATCTCGACGACCAGGCCGACCACGCGCGGCGCGTCGTTCTGTCGGGGGACGAGCAGGACGTCGCGGACCTTGCCGACGCGATCGCCCGCCGGGTCGAAGACGCTGCAACCGGCCAAGCGCGCTACGAAGACTCTGGCGGAACTCACGGCTACCAACCTAGACCCGGGCGCCCCTGCGGAAGCCGAGCGCGGGGTCCCGGCGCTCCCATCGCGCGCTCGGGAAGCTCTCGATCCGTGTCCAGAATGCTCCAAGTCCTCTGTGACAGTCTGAGCGGGTGACTCAGCAGATGCCCATGAACAACCGCCGGGGCGCCGTCTCCCCGACGATCCCGCGCGGCGAGATCCTCGCCACCTTCGACACCTACGAGAAGGCGCAGCAGGCCGTCGACGTCCTCGCCCGGGCCGACTTCCCGGTCAAGCAGCTGGCCATCCTCGGCAACGACCTCAAGAGCGTGGAGCGCGTCACCGGCAAACTGACCTGGGGCCGCGTCGCCCTGGCCGGCGCCGCCTCGGGCGCCTGGCTCGGTGTCTTCCTCGGCCTGCTGCTGATCATCTTCTCGCCGGCCACCGAGTTCTCCTTCCTCATCGCGGCCGTGCTGCTCGGTGCCGGCTTCGGCATGCTCTTCGGCCTCGCCTCCTACGCGGTCAACCGCCGCCGCCGCGACTTCACCTCGACGATGCAGGTCATCGCCACCAGCTACTCGGTGATCGTCGACCCCGAGGTGGTGAACCGCGCGCGCAACCTGCTCGACGGCACCCCCGCCGAGTCGGCGGCGCCGGTCTGGTCGCCGCCGCCCGCGGACGCGGAGCCGGTTCCGATCCGTCCGGAGGACGAGCGGCGCTGACCCACCTCGAAGGCCCCCGGAGCGATCCGGGGGCCTTCGTCGCGTCCGGGCCGTCGCGATCGGACGGCCCCTCCGCCGGGCCGTCGCCTCAGCGGGCGGCGGAGCCCACCGGAGGCAGGACGATGTCGACCGCGAGGCCGTGCGGCTCCCGGTTGGAGAGCGCCACGGTCCCGCCGCCGGAGAGCACCGTGGTGTGCACGAGGGCGAGACCCAGGCCGCTGCCGCCCGAGGCGATCGTGCGCGAGTCGTCGGGACGGGAGAAGCGATCGAAGGCGACCGGGATGAACTCCGCCGGCATGCCCGGTCCGTCGTCGGAGACCGTCAGCAGCAGCCGGCCGTCCTTCTGCGCGAGCGCCGCGACGATCGTCCCGCCGCGGCCGATCGCCTGGATCGCGTTGCGGACGAGGTTGTCGATCACCCGGCCGAAGTCCTGGGTGGCGACGGCGTAGAGCCGGGCGGGCTCGCGCTCGTCGATCTCGTAGTCGATCTCGACGTCCGACTCGGCGGCGAGCAGCCGGGTGCGGTCGACCGCGCCGACCAGCTCGTCGACCAGCTCGGCGAAGGGCGAGGCGGGCCGGGCCGAGCGGCTCTCGATCCGGGAGATGTCCAGCAGTGCAGACGCGAGGCGGACCAGGCGGTCGACGCTCTTCTGCGCGTCGAGGATCACGCGGTCGACCGCGACCGGGTCCTCGACGCGGTGGTGCGCGATCTCGAGCTGAGCGGAGAGGGCGGCGAGCGGCGTCCGCAGCTCGTGGCTGGCGTCCGAGACCATCTGCTTCTCCCGCGCCAGGGAGGCCGTCTGCTTGGCGAGGAACGCATTGAGAGTCTCGGCGAGCTCGTCGATCTCGTCCCGGGTGCCGACGACCGGCAGCTGATCGCCGGGAGTGGGGTCGGCAGCGATCTGGTCGGCGCGCGCGCGCATCCGGCGCACCGGGGCCAGTGCTGCTCCGGTGAGGATCCAGGAGGCGAGCCCGAAGGTGACCACGAGGAAGATCGCGGCGTAGACCAGCACGTGCGCGAAGTCGTCGAGCACCAGCTGCGACGCGGCCTGGTCGCGGGCGGTGGCGACGCTCCAGGTGCCGTCCTCGCCCTCCACCGCGGTGATGCGCACCAGGTAGCGCGTGGTGGCGGTGGCGACCTCGGTGTAGCGCGGCACTGCGTCGGCCGCGCGGTCGCGCAGCTCCGCCTGCACCGAGCGGCGCACCTCGGTCGGCATGGTGGTCGCGTCGACCGCGCCGTCCGGGGTGATCGCGAGATAGAGCTGACCCGTGGAGGAGTCCCGGACCCGGGGGACGTCGCCCGCCGCGATGTCCCGCCGGATCTCGTCCTCGATCGAGACGAGGATCGTCCGCTCGCTGCGCTCGACGATCCCGGTGACGACCTGGTAGAAGAGCATCGCCGCGAGGGCGAAGAGCACGGTCGCGACGGCGACGGAGCCGACCGTGATCCGGGCGCGGATCGACAGGGCTCCCGAGCGCCGCCTCGCGGCACGCGCCGCGGCGAGCGGGCTCGGGGCGGCCATGCGGCTACTCGACCGGGCGGAGGAAGTAGCCCTTGCCGCGCACCGTGACGATGCTGACCCCGGTGTCCTCGGCGGGCAGCTTCTTGCGGAGGTAGCTGACGTACTGGTCGACGATGTTGTTGTCGACGATCTCGCCACCGCCCCAGATCTCGGAGAGGATCCGCTGGCGCGTGACGACCGAGCCGACCGGCGAGATCAGCAGCTTCAGCAGCTCGAGCTCCTTCGGACTGACGTGGATGCGCGTGTTGTCGGCGGTGCGGCGGATGCTCGAGCCGTCCACGGTGATGCGGCCGACCTCGATCGAGGTGGACATCAGCGAGGGGCTCCGCCGCAGCAGAGCCCGCAGCCGCGCGTTCAGCTCGGTGAACGCGAACGGCTTCGTCAGGTAGTCGTCGGCGCCGGCGTCCAGGCCGAAGACGCGGTCCTCGACGGAGTCGCGGGCGGTGAGCAGCAGGATGGGCGTGGAGCGGCCCAGCTCGCGGATGCGCCGGCAGATCTCGAAGCCCGACATCGCGGGGAGCATCACGTCGACGATGGCGGCCGAGAACTCGGCGTTGCTGAACGCGACGAGCGCGTCGATGCCGTTCGTCGTCAGCTCCGCTTCGTAGCCGGCGTCTTCTAGGCCGCCCACGAGTGCTTCGCCCATGGCTGGATCGTCTTCGACGACAAGGATCTTCACGGGCTCACCCTACGACGCCGCTCTCAGGAACGACGTGTGCGCCGAGCGTGTCCCGGCGCGAGGGAGAGGAACGCGCTGCTCACCGGCCGGGACGTGATCGTGCTGCTGCCGCTCCTCTGTTGCGGACGTGCTGAGCGCGGAGGCCCAGACTTTCCAGCACTTGCACGGAATTCCACCCTGCCAGTACCCCTACGGGGGGCGTAAAGTACGTCAAAACGCGACGACCCGAAAGTCGCGTAGATACGGAGCGAACGATGCTCATGAAGATCTCACGACCGCCCTCGATCCTCGCCCGCTTCATCGGAGCGGCCGTCAGAATCCCCAAGGAATCGGCAGCCCAGCGGTCCACCCCGCAGCAGTCGCACCGTAGGGCTCCTGCGGCGGCGTTCTCGTTCTCGCGCAAGAACTCCAGTTCCTCACGGTGCGAGGCCTGCGGCGTCAAGCCGGCTCGACGCGACGGCTTCTGTGACGACGCCTGTGCGAGGACGAACTACCTGTACGTCTGATCGCGCCCGACCTCCCTGCGGGTACTGTGGGAGACGAACCCTGCGGCCGAGCTGTACTGCTCCTCACGTGCGCTCGCAAAGCGCAGAGGTCCGGTCTGAGCGCCTGACGGCGGCGTCGCGGAGAGTGGTGGACGTGCCGTCCCGCGCCAGTTCCGCCGTCGGCAGCGTCCTGAGGACGAGAGCCGCCGCCGATGCGGCAGCCTGCTGACGTCCCCCGCTGCTATCGCTGCGAGCTCCGCCGCGTCCGGGTGACGGGACGGAGCGGCCGCGATGACCTATCGATCCCTCGATTCCATCCGGGCCTGCGCGGCGCTGCTCGTCCTCGTCGCCCACGTGCGGCAGGCCTTCCTGATCCCGGCCGGTGAGACGCGGCTCGGTCCCGTCGACAGCACGCTCTATGCGCTGACCTCCCTCGGTCACGGCGCCGTCATCGTCTTCTTCGTCCTGAGCGGCTTCTTCGTCGGCGGCTCCGTGCTCAGCTCCCTCTCCCGCGGCACATTCAGCTGGACCAGGTACCTCACGTCCCGACTGACCCGGCTCTGGCTCGTCCTGATCCCGGCCCTCGTGCTCACCGCCGTCCTCGACGCCGTCGGCGTCGCCTTCCTCGCGGACCGGCCGCAGTACGCGCCGGGGGGTTCCGCCCAGGTCGATGGCGGCGTCCTCGGGGCGCTGGGCAACGTGATCTTCCTCCAGCCGCACCTGGTCCGGCCCTTCGGCACCGACCAGCCGCTCTGGTCGATCGGCTACGAGGCCGGCTACTACCTCCTGTTCCCGCTGCTCCTCGTCGGGCTCACGTGCGGCTCCCGGCAGCGGAGAGTGCTGCGCGCCGGGGCCGCCGTCGTGATCGTCTGCGTTCTCGGGCCGGCGGGCACCGGCCTCTTCCTCGCCTGGCTCGCCGGCGCGGCGGTCGCCTGGAAGGGATCGGCGGCCACGCGGTTCCTCTCCCGACTCGGACCGAAGGGCACCGCCGCCTCGATCCTCGCGGTGCTGCTGCTCCTGATCGCGGCGATGTCGGTCGATCGCCTCGCGAGAGCAGGGACGGACGATCTCGGCTGGACGACGTGGGCGACGACGGTCGCGGCGGCGGCCCTCGTCGTCGTGCTGTGCCACTCCGAGGGGACTCCCGGCACGGGTCTCGACCGCCTGCTGCGCGGCGGCACCTGGGTCTCGGGGTTCTCGTTCTCGCTCTACGCGACGCACGTGCCCGTGCTGATGCTGCTCCACGCGCTGCTGTTCCCGCCGCCGTCGGCCTGGTGGCAGCCCTCGGCGGCGAGCTGGGCGACCGTCCTCGCTCTCGCGCTCCTCGCCTGCGCCGTGGGCTGGGCCTTCGGCGCGCTCACGGAGCGGAGGACCGAGGCCGTGCGTGCCCGGGTGCTCGGCGTCGTCGAGCGTCTCCGGCGACCGCGGCGCGCGGCCACAGGCGGCGGCTGATCAGCCGAGGACCCTGACCTGGTCGGGACGGTCGTCGGAGAAGGCGAGCGGGAGCGAGGAAGGCCCGGCTGCGCTGCTTTCAGCGTGATTCCGGGCCTTGGGAAGTGGTGCCCCCAGTAGGATTCGAACCTACGCCCCTGCCTCCGGAGGGCAGTGCTCTATCCCCTGAGCTATGGGGGCCAGGAGTGCCTGTCAACATTAGCACCCGGGGTGGGCGCTGCCGGACGCCCTGGCGGGCCGTGCGGTCGTGCCACGATGGAGGCATGCTGCGCACCGTCTCCGCCTCGCTGGGCCTGCGACTGAACGGGCCGACCGACCTGATCTTCCTGATGGCGGCGACGCCGACCGGAGACGGGTTCGAGGACTCGTTCACCGTCACTCTGGACGGCGAGCCCGTCCCGGTGCGGGAGTTCCCGGCGCGGCACGGCGCGCGGGTGCACCGTGTCGCGGCGAACGCCGGGGCGATGCAGGTGGAGTACCGCGGTCGCGTCTCCGGGCGCGGTGTGCCGGACGAGCCGAGCGAGCTCGAGCTGGTCGAGTACCTGCGGCCGAGCCGCTACGCGGAGACGGATGCGCTCGGCGGCATCGCCCGGCGCGAGTTCGGCCGGGCGCGGGGCTTCGAGGCGCTCGCCGCGGTCGAGGAGTGGGTGCACGCGCATCTCTCCTACGTCTACGGCTCGACGGTCGCGACCGGGGGAGCCGCGCAGGTGATCGAGAGCGGGCAGGGCGTCTGCCGCGACTTCGCGCACACCGTCGTGGGGCTGCTCCGCGCGCTCGACATCCCGGCGCGGGTGACCGCCGTCTACGCTCCCGGCCTCGAGCCGCGCGACTTCCACGCGGTGTCGGAGGCCTGGGTCGACGGAGCCTGGCACGTGGTCGACGCGACCCGGCTCGCTCCGCGGCCGTCGATGCTCCGGATCTCTTCCGGCCGCGACACCGCCGACACGGCCTTCCTCAGCAGCTACCTCACCGACCTGCGGCTCGAGACGATGAACGTCGAGGCGACCTGCGACGAGGTCGTCGAGGACGACCACGTCTCGCCGGTGCGCCTGGGCTGAGCCCACCCCCTCCGACCGGGGCGGTCAGCCGGCGAGGGCGTCCAGCGCCGCGCGCACGAGCGGCTCCGGATCGCCCGGCTCGACGAACGACGCGCTCGACGCCTCGAGCCAGTGGTCGCCGATGAAGGCGTCCGCGATGCCGCGGCTGTCGGCGACCTCGTAGTACCCCTCGATCTCCGGCGGCCGGCCGTAGGTGGGGACGGCCTCGCTCGTGGTGAAGAACTCGTTCTTGAGGGCCTCGATGACGGCCGGGTCGAGCCGGGCGACCGCGAGCTGGAAGTCGGCGCCCTCGGAGTCGGCCCAGCCGCAGACCAGGCCGTCGTAGCCGGCGATCTCGGCGGAGACCGCGGTCGGCTCCACCGCGTCGCTGGGGGAGAAGCCCGCCCAGAGGCCGGTCAGGGCGGAGGCGGGCACGAGCTGCTCGCAGGTGACGGCTACCGGCGTGCCGGTGACCGCGTCGCTCGCGCTCGGCACCGGATCCGCGGCCGGCGCGCAGCCGGCGAGGGCGGCGACGACGACGAGGAGGGCGAGGGCGGCGGGTCGGCGCATGCGCTGCACCCTAGCAATCGCGGCGGGCGGGGCGCCGAGGCGCGGGCGGGCGGGGTCTGACGGGCGGGCTCTCGGTGACGGTGGATCTCGATACGCCGGCTGCGCCGGCTACTCGATCAGCATGAATCGGTGGATATCGATACGCCGGTTGCTCGATCAGCAGGAAGACGGCGGCCCGATCAGCAGGAAGAAGGCGCGTGGGGACCGGCCGGTAGAATCGTGCCCCGTGACTCCCGAACAGCTCGCCGCCTCCCTGCACGCCCTCGTCCTCGACGCCGTGCAGCGACGAGGGAGCGACGCCGAGGTCGCGCTCGGCGACGTCGTGCTCGAGCGGCCGAAGAACCGCGACCACGGCGACTGGGCCTCGAACATCGCGATGAAGATCGCGAAGAAGGCCGGGGCGAACCCGCGCGAGCTCGCGACCGAGCTCGCCGAGGGCCTCGGCGCGGTCGACGGCGTCGCCTCGGTCGAGGTCGCCGGCCCCGGGTTCCTCAACGTGCGGCTCGACGCCGCCGCGGCGGGCGCGCTCGCCGGCGCGATCGTCGACGCGGGCGAGGCCTACGGCACCGGCTCCGCCTACTCCGGTCTGAAGATGAACCTCGAGTTCGTCTCGGCCAACCCCACCGGCCCCATCCACATCGGCGGGACCCGCTGGGCGGCCGTCGGCGACAGCCTGGCCCGCGTGCTGATCGCGCAGGGCGCCGAGGTGACCCGCGAGTACTACTTCAACGACCACGGCGCGCAGATCGACCGCTTCACCCGGAGCGTCCTCGCCGCCTATCGCGGCGAGCCGACGCCCGAGGACGGCTACGGCGGCGCGTACATCGCCGACATCGCCGATCGCGTCGTCGCGGCCTACCCGGGCGACCTCTCGGTCCTGCCCGAGGCCGAGCTGAACGAGACCTTCCGCTCGATCGGCGTCGACCTGATGTTCGGCGAGATCAAGCAGAGCCTGCACGAGTTCGGCGTCGACTTCGACGTCTATTTCCACGAGAACTCGCTGCACGAGTCGCGTGCCGTCGAGCGCGCGATCGAGCGCCTCCGCGAGCTCGGCCACATCTTCGAGGCCGACGGAGCGACCTGGCTGCGCACCACGGACTTCGGCGACGACCGCGATCGCGTCATCATCAAGAGCGACGGGGAGGCGGCCTACATCGCCGGCGACCTCGCCTACTACCTCGACAAGCGCGAGCGCGGCTTCGACCGGGCCATCATCATGCTCGGCGCCGACCACCACGGCTACATCGGCCGGATGATGGCGATGTGCGCGGCCTTCGGCGACACCCCGGGCGTCAACCTCGAGATCCTGATCGGCCAGCTCGTCAACCTGCTCCGCGACGGGCAGGCCGTCCGGATGTCCAAGCGCGCCGGCACCGTGGTGACGATGGAGGACCTCGTCGAGGCTGTGGGCGTCGACGCCGCGCGCTACTCGCTGGTGCGCTCCTCGGCCGACTCCTCGCTCGACATCGACCTCGACCTGCTCACGAAGCGCAGCAACGACAACCCCGTCTACTACGTGCAGTACGCGCACGCCCGCACCCGGCAGGTGGCGGCCAAGGCGGAGGCGTCGGGCGTGCCGCGCGAGCCGTTCGCCCCCGAGACGCTCGTGCACCCGAGCGAGTCGGCACTGCTGGGCGGGCTGCAGGAGTTCCCGCGCATCGTCGCCCTGGCCGCCGAGCTGCGCGAGCCGCACCGCGTGGCCCGCTACCTCGAGGAGATCGCCGGTCTCTACCACCGCTGGTACGACAACTGCCGCGTGGTCCCGCAGGGCGACGACCCGATCGAGGCCGTGCACTCGACCCGCCTGCGCCTGAACGACGCGACGGCGCAGGTCCTGCGCAACGGGCTCTCGCTGCTCGGCGTGACCGCTCCGGACCGGATGTGACCGCCGCCGATGCCGGTGCGCCGCGCCGCGGCCGCCGGATCGCGATCGTCGCCGTGATCGTGATCGTGCTGCTGGCGGTCGCCGCCGTCGTCGGCGACGTGCTCGCCCGCCGCGCGGTCGCCGACACCGCGGCGTCGAGCATCCGGGAGGCGCTCTCGCTCCCCGCGGACCACCCCGTCGAGGTCGAGGTCGCCGGCTGGGCGGTGCTGCCGCAGCTGATCGCCGGCTCGCTCGGCCGGCTCGACATCCGCAGTGAGGACGTCGCGTTCGGCGACCTCAACGGCGATGTCGACGCGACTCTCGAGGGCGTCCCCGCGAGCGGCGACGGTCCGCTCGAGGCGGGACGCGCGACCGTGGCCCTCGACCCCGACTCGGTGAGCACGCTCGTCGCCGCGCGCAGCCAGGTGCCGATCGACGGTGTCACGCTCGACCCGCCGCTGGTGCGCGTCAGCACCTCGGTCGACGTGCTCGGGCTCACCCTCGCCGCGGGCGTCGGCATCGAGCTCGGCGCGGCCGACGGCGCGATCGAGCTGACGCCGTCCGAGGTGACGGCGGGCGGCACCACGATCAGCGCCGCCGACGTCGAGGACCGCTTCGGCGCCGTCGCCGAGGGGCTGCTCGCCGCGCGCTCCGTCTGCATCGCCGACGCGGTGCCGCAGGGCCTCGCCCTCACCGGCGTGGCTGTGACGGCCGACTCGCTGAACGCCTCCTTCGACCTCTCTCCGACGTTCCTCAGCGACCCGGCGCAGCAGGAGACCGGCGTCTGCTCCTGACCCGGGACGGACGCGCAGCGCCCGACCGGTAGGATCGGAGCCCTGTGCCCGCGTGTCCCGTGGGCCGAACGCCGGCAGTGCGCGCACCGAGAGCACTGCCACCGACAGCACTCTCAAGGATCTTGCTGGCTTCAGGGGTCAATCCGGACTCGCTCGCCACGCAGTGACGCTCCCACTCTCTCCTGTGAGGTCTCACCCGTGGCACACGCCGACGCACCCGTCCGCGCCCCCCGTCATCCCCTCGCTCCGGACTGGCTGCACCGCCCCGAGGACGCGAACGCGCTCGCCGACGGCGTCTGGTCCGGCGGCACGCTCCGCTCGGCGGACGGCGGTCTCGAGATCGCCGGCGTCGCGGCGACCGAGCTGGCCGCCCGCTTCGGCACCCCGCTCTACGTCGTCGACGAGGACGACGCCCGCCGCCGCGCCGTCGCGACGCGCGAGGCCTTCGAGCGCGAGCTCGGCCGGATCGGCACCGGCGTCACCGTCTACTACGCCGGCAAGGCGTTCCTCTCCACCGAGGTCGCGCGCTGGATGCGCGCCGAGGGCCTGAACATCGACACCTGCAGCGGGGGAGAGCTCGCGGTCGCGCTCGCCGCCGGCGTCGAGCCCGAGCACATGGGCCTGCACGGCAACAACAAGTCGCTCGCCGAGATCGACCGGGCGGTCGAGGCCGGCGTCGGCGCGATCGTCCTGGACAGCGTGCTCGAGATCGAGCGGGTCGCCGCGGCGGCCGAGCGCCACGGCCGCGTCCAGCCGGTGCGGCTCCGGGTGAACAGCGGCGTGCACGCGCACACCCACAGCTTCCTGGCCACCGCGCACGAGGACCAGAAGTTCGGCATCACCCTCGAGGACTGCCCGGACGCCGTCGCCCGGATCCGCTCGCACGGGAGCCTGCGCTTCCTCGGCCTGCACTGCCACATCGGCTCGCAGATCTTCGGCTCGGCCGGCTTCGCCGAGTCGGCCTCGCGACTGCTCGCGGTGCACGCGGGGCTCCTCGCGGACGGTCCGGTCCCGCAGCTCAACCTCGGCGGCGGCTTCGGCATCGCCTACACGAGCGCCGACGACCCGACCCCGATCGACGACATCGCCGCGGCGATCGCGGACGCGGTCGGCGAGCAGTGCGCGAGCCGCGGGATCCCGGTGCCGCACATCGCCATCGAGCCGGGCCGCTCGCTGATCGGGCCCGCCGGGCTGACCCTCTACGAGGTCGGCACCATCAAGGACGTCGCGGTCGGCACGGACGGCGTGCGCCGCTACGTCAGCGTCGACGGCGGGATGAGCGACAACGCGCGGCCCGCCCTCTACGGCGCGGACTACACGGCGCGGATCGCCAACCGCGTCTCCGACGCCGAGCCGGCCCTCGTGCGCGTGGCCGGGAAGCACTGCGAGTCGGGCGACATCGTCGTCCACGACGACTTCCTCCCCGCCGACGTGCAGCCGGGCGACCTGCTCGCCGTCGCCGCGACCGGCGCCTACTGCTGGTCGCTGTCGAGCAACTACAACCACCTCGGCCGCCCCCCGGTCGTCGCCGTCCGGGACGGAGTCGCGCGCGTCATCGTGCACGGCGAGACCGAGGACGACCTCCTCCGCCGCGATGCCGGCATCGAACGAAAGGCCATCCTCCGATGATCGAGTACCGCAGCCTCCGCGTCGCCCTGCTGGGCGCCGGGTCCGTCGGTGCCCAGGTGGCACGCCTCCTGCTCGACCACGGCGACGAGCTCGCCCAGCGCGTGGGGGCGCCGCTGGAGCTCGCCGGCGTGGCCGTCCGGGACCTCGACGCGCCGCGCACCGCGGACATCCCCAAGGAGTACCTCACCACCGACGCCGAGGCGCTGATCCTCGGCGCCGACATCGTCGTCGAGCTGATCGGCGGCCTCGAGCCGGCGCGCAGCTACATCCTCAAGGCGATCTCCTCGGGCGCCGACGTGATCACCGCCAACAAGGCGCTGCTCGCCGCGCACGGCAACGAGCTGTTCGAGGCGGCCGACCAGGTGGGAGCGCAGCTCAACTACGAGGCCGCGGTGGCCGGGGCGATCCCGATCATCCGCCCGCTGCGCGACAGCCTCGCCGGCGACCGGGTGCACCGGATCCTCGGCATCGTGAACGGCACCACCAACTTCATCCTCGACCGGATGGACACGGAGCACGCCACGCTCGAGGAGGCGCTCGCGCTCGCCACCGAGCTCGGCTACGCCGAGGCCGACCCGACCGCCGACATCGAGGGCTACGACGCCGCGCAGAAGGCGGCGATCCTCGCCCGGCTCGCCTTCCACACCGACGTGCCGGTCTCGCTGGTGCACCGCGAGGGCATCACCGCCGTCACGCAGCAGCAGGTCGAGCAGGCGCGCGCCTCCGGCTACGTCATCAAGCTGCTCGCGATCTGCGAGCGCCTGGTCGACGCGAAGACGGGGGAGGAGGGCGTCTCGGCGCGCGTCTACCCCGCGCTCGTGCACCGCTCGCACCCGCTCGCCGCCGTGCACGGCGCGAACAACGCCGTCTTCGTCGAGGCGGAGGCCGCCGGCAGCCTGATGTTCTACGGCGCGGGCGCCGGCGGCGTCGAGACCGCCTCGGCCGTGCTCGGCGACGTCGTCTCGGCCGCGCGCCGCCACGTCGTCGGCGGTCCGGGCCTCGTCACCAGCGCCAGCTCAGGACTCCCGGTGCTTCCGATCGGGCACGTCACCACCCGCTACCAGGTGACGCTCGAGGTGCTCGACCGCCCCGGCGTGCTCGCCCAGATCGCCGGCGTCTTCGCCGAGCACGGGGTGTCCGTCGAGACGCTCGTGCAGACCCCGCCGGTGCTCGACCCGCTGGCCGACGCCGGTGCGGAGCGGCGCGAGCCGACCGCTACCCTGGTCATCGGCACGCACGCCGCGGCAGAGTCCGATCTGGCGGCCACCGTCACCGCTCTCCAATCCCACGGGTTCGTCGGCGCCGTGACGTCCGTTCTACGAGTTGAAGGAGCCTGAGATGGCCAAGCAGTGGCGCGGAGTCCTGCACGAGTACGCGGACCGCCTCGATGTCACCGAGGCGACCCCCGTCATCACGCTCGGCGAGGGCGGCACCCCGCTCATCCCGGCGGCGGCTCTCTCGGCCCGCACGGGCGCGAAGGTCTGGGTCAAGTACGAGGGCATGAACCCGACCGGCTCCTTCAAGGACCGCGGCATGACCATGGCGATCTCGAAGGCCGTCGAGCACGGCGCGAAGGCCGTCATCTGCGCCTCGACCGGCAACACCTCCGCCTCCGCCGCGGCCTACGCGACGCACGCCGGCATCACCGCCGCGGTGCTCGTGCCCGAGGGCAAGATCGCGCTCGGCAAGCTGAGCCAGGCGATCGCGCACAACGCGCAGCTGCTGCAGGTCCAGGGCAACTTCGACGACTGCCTCGACATCGCCCGCGACCTCGCGAAGAACTACCCGGTGCACCTGGTCAACTCGGTCAACCCGGACCGCATCGCCGGCCAGAAGACCGCGGCCTTCGAGGTCGTCGAGGTCCTCGGCGACGCGCCGGACTTCCACATCGTCCCGGTCGGCAACGCGGGCAATTACACCGCCTACTTCCGCGGCTACTCCGAGGAGCTCGAGCGCGGCGAGTCGACGAAGCTGCCCCGCATGTTCGGCTTCCAGGCCGAGGGCTCCGCGCCGATCGTGCACGGCGCGGTCGTCCGCCACCCCGAGACCATCGCCAGCGCGATCCGGATCGGCAACCCGGCCTCGTGGGAGCTCGCGCTCAACGCGCGCAGCGTCAGCGACGGCTACTTCGGCGCGATCAGCGACGAGAAGATCCTCGAGGCGTACCGCATCCTCGCGGGCGAGGTCGGCGTCTTCGTCGAGCCCGCCTCCGCGATCAGCGTCGCCGGCCTGCTGGAGCGCGCCGAGGCGGGGGCGATCCCCAAGGACGCCACCGTCGTGCTGACCGTCACCGGCCACGGCCTGAAGGACCCGCAGTGGGCCCTGCGCACCGCGGACGGCGAGGACATCACTCCGACCGTCGTGCCCGTGGACACCGCGGCGATCGCCGACGTGCTGGGGCTGGCCGGCGCATGACCTCGGCGGTTCCCGTCGGCCGCACCGTGCACGTCAAGGTCCCCGCGACCTCGGCGAACCTCGGCCCCGGGTTCGACACGCTCGGCCTCGCGCTCTCGGCCTACGACGAGCTCGAGGTGACGGCCGTCACGGCGACGGGTGCTCGGGTCTCGGTGCACGGCGTGGGCGAGGGCGAGGTGCCGACCGACGAGACGAACCTCGTCGTGCAGGCCATCGCCTACACCTTCGCCGACCAGCGGCAGGAGATGCCCGGCATCGAGGTGACGGCGCGCAACATCATCCCGCACGGCCGCGGCATGGGCTCCTCGGGAGCGGCGATCGTCTCCGGGATCATGGCGGCCAAGGGTCTGCTCGACGGCATCGTCGAGCTCGACTCCGACGACCTGCTCCGGATCGCGACCGAGATGGAGGGGCACCCCGACAACGTCGCGCCGGCGCTCTTCGGCGGTCTCACCATCGCCTGGGTGGAGCCCGGTGCCGAGGGCGGGCCGGAGGCGCCGCTGCGGCCGCGCTCCAAGAAGCTGATGGTGCACCGCGGCGTCTCGCCGGTCGTCTTCGTGCCCGAGCACACCATGTCGACGCGGCTGGCGCGCTCGCTGCAGCCGATCAGCGTCCCGCACGAGGACGCGGTCTTCAACGTGTCGCGCTCGTCGCTGCTCATCGCGGCCCTCATCCAGAGCCCCGAGCTGCTGTTCGCGGCGACCGAGGACAAGCTGCACCAGAACTACCGGGCGGCGGCGATGCCGCAGACCTCCGAGCTGATCGCGCTGCTGCGCTCGCACGGCTACGCGGCCGTCGTCTCCGGCGCCGGACCGAGCGTCCTCGTGCTCTGCAGCGACCCCGCGCAGCGCCTCGCCGCCGCAGATCTGGTGGCGAAGGAGGCGCACACGCCCTGGCGGGCGCACATGCTGGCCGTCGACTTCAAGGGTGCTACAGTGGGGATCGCATCCCGAGGAGCCGCGTAACGAGCGGAATCTGTCCGACGGATCGTCCCGATAATCACGGCCATCACATCGTGTGAAGGGCGCCCCTGCTTCTCTTGCAGATCAGCGCCTGGTCGCTCGTGCCCTCTCTGCGCTTCCCGAGGCAGGTCGAGCCGGCGACCGAGAGCATCGCGTGGATCAGAACTCGCGATGGACCCGCACGGCTGATGTGCTCTCCCGGTGAGCGATCGCTCCCGGGGGGAAGGAACCCCTCTCCAGTGACAGATGTCAACACCCGCGGTACCGCCGCGGACACCAACGCCGATCTCATCGGCCTCCGCGTCGCGGAGCTCCAGGCCCTCGCGACGAGCCTCGGCATCGGCGGAGCCTCCAAGCTCCGCAAGGGCGAGCTCGTCTCGGCCATCTCGGACCTCCGCGCCGGTGCGGACTCCGAGGGCGCCGAGCCCGCCGCTCCCGCCGAGGAGCAGGCGCCCGCCGAGCCCTCGGTCGCCGAGCAGGCCTTCGCCGAGCCGGCCGAGGCCGAGCCCGTCGTCGACGGCACGAGCGTCGAGGCCGAGCCCGCCGACGTGGCGGAGCAGAGCGCTCCGGTGCTCGAGGCCCCCGCCGAGGTGCCCGCGCCCGCCGAGAGCACGGAGGCGGACACCGCCGACGTCCTCGAGCAGGCCGCCGCCACGACCGAGGAGCCGGCACCCGCCGCCGCCGAGGCCGCACCGGTCGAGCTCGAGCTCCCCGTCGCCGCCGAGCCGGTCGCCGAGCCCGCCGAGCGCGCTCCCCGTCGCCGCGGCTCTCGTCGCGCGTCCAGCGGCACCGTCGCCGCCGGCGAGCACGTCAACATCCCCGCTGGCAGCGGCGTCGAGTCGCTCATCCCCGAGCTCCCGCCCGTGATCGAGCAGGCCCCCGACGCCGAGCAGGCGCCGCGGCCCGTCATCGAGATCGAGCTGCCCAACGGGCCGGAGTCGGACGACTCCTCCCGCGAGGGCGGCCAGCGCGAGCGTCGCGGACGCCGTCGCAGCCGCGGCGGCAGCGCCGAGCAGAACGAGCAGCCCGAGACCACCGACGCCGTCGAGTCCTCCGCGCAGGACGCCGGCGACGAGCCGGACTCCGGCGACCGCCAGGACGAGCAGCAGAACTCCGGCGACCAGCAGAACGACGGCCAGCAGAACGGCGGCGACCAGCAGGGCACCGGCCGCGGCCGCAACCGCCGCAACCGCAACCGCCGCGGCGAGGACCGCCAGGCGAACGACGGCCAGCAGTACGGCCAGGGCGGCAACGCGCAGAACAACGGCGGCCAGAACAACGGTCAGAACGGCAACGGCCAGAACGGCGCCGCGCAGAACGGCAACGGCCAGGCGCCGTCGAACCAGGGCGGCAACCAGGGCGGTCAGCCGCAGGGCGGCAACGGGCAGAACGCCCAGGGATCTTCGCAGAACGGCCAGCAGGCCGACGGCGAGGACGGCCGCCGCAGCCGCTACCGCGACCGCAAGCGCCGCGGGGGAGCGGTCGGCGACGACTTCGAGCCCGAGATCAGCGAGGACGACGTCCTCATCCCGGTCGCCGGCATCCTCGACGTCCTCGACAACTACGCCTTCGTGCGCACCACGGGCTACCTGCCCGGTGTCAGCGACGTCTACGTCTCGCTCGGCCAGGTCAAGAAGTACAACCTGCGCAAGGGCGACGCCGTCGTCGGCGCGATCCGCCAGCCCCGCGAGGGCGAGGGCGGCGGCCGCCAGAAGTACAACGCCATCGTCCGCGTCGACTCGATCAACGGCCAGACCGTCGACGAGGCCGCCGCGCGCGTCGAGTTCCACGACCTCACGCCGCTCTACCCGACCGAGCGCCTGCGCCTCGAGACGGAGCCGGGCAAGCTGACCCAGCGGATCATCGACCTGGTCGCCCCGATCGGCAAGGGCCAGCGCGGCCTCATCGTCGCGCCGCCCAAGGCCGGCAAGACGATCGTCCTGCAGCAGATCGCGAACGCGATCGTGCAGAACAACCCCGAGGTCCACCTCATGGTCGTGCTCGTCGACGAGCGTCCCGAGGAGGTCACCGACATGCAGCGCACCGTGCGCGGCGAGGTCGTCGCCTCCACGTTCGACCGCCCGGCGGAGGACCACACCACGGTCGCCGAGCTCGCCATCGAGCGCGCCAAGCGTCTCGTCGAGCTGGGCCACGACGTCGTCGTGCTGCTCGACTCGATCACCCGCCTCGGCCGCGCCTACAACGTGACCGCCGCTCCCTCAGGCCGCGTGCTCTCGGGTGGCGTCGACGCGTCGGCGCTGTACCCGCCGAAGAAGTTCTTCGGCGCGGCGCGCAACATCGAGAACGGCGGATCGCTCACCATCCTCGCGACGGCGCTCATCGAGACCGGCTCGAAGATGGACGAGGTGATCTTCGAGGAGTTCAAGGGCACCGGCAACATGGAGCTCCGCCTCTCGCGTCACCTCGCCGACAAGCGGATCTTCCCCGCCGTCGACGTGAACGCGTCGGGCACCCGCCGCGAGGAGATGCTCCTCAGCTCGGACGAGGTCAAGATCACCTGGAAGCTGCGCCGCGCCCTCGCCGGGCTCGACCAGCAGCAGGCGCTCGAGATCATCCTGTCCCGCCTGAAGGAGACGTCCTCGAACGTCGAGTTCCTGATGCAGGTCTCGAAGTCCGCCGTCGGCCCGACCACCGCGAACCACGGCAACGGCCACCACTAGCTGCCCCGACGTCCGCGGTCGCCCCTCCGGGGGCGGCCGCGGGCGTTTTCTCGTCCCACAGCGCTTGCGGTGCGGCTCCGCAGTCGAGCAGCCCGCAGAGCGGGCCGCCCTGTACTTCATTCAGCCTGCGAAGCGGGCCGCTCATGCTGGTCGAGTAGCCCGCGCAGCGGGCGTATCGAGACCCGCCCCGCCGAGCACGTCGGTCTCGATACGGTGCCTGCGGCACCTACTCGACCAGCATGTGCTGTGGCTCGGCCAGCCCGGGCAGCGGGCCGCCCGTGATGATGGAGCAGCCCGCGCAGCGGGCCGCCCATGCTGGTCGAGTAGCCCGCGCAGCGGGCGTATCGAGACCCACCCCGCTGAGCACGTCGGTCTCGATACGGTGCCTGCGGCACCTACTCGACCAGCAAGTCCTGCCCACCCGCCTCCTACGACCCCCGGAAACCAGGATCACCCCATGTTCGAATCCGTCAGCGTCCTCCTCGCCGAGCACGAGGACCTCCAGACGCAGCTGTCCGACCCCGCCCTGCACGCGGACGCCGCGCGCGCGAAGAAGGTCAACCGCCGCTACGCCGAGCTGAACCAGATCAAGTCGGCCCACGCCGCCTGGATCCAGGCCGGCGAGGACCTCGAGGCCGCGCGCGAGCTCGCCCGCGAGGACGACGCCTTCGCCGAGGAGGTGCCGGAGCTCGAGGAGTCCCTGCGCGTCGCGCAGGAGAAGCTGCGCCGCCTGCTCATCCCGCGCGACCCCGACGATGGCCGCGACGTGATCATGGAGATCAAGGGCGGCGAGGGCGGCGCCGAGAGCGCGCTGTTCGCGGCGGACCTGCTCCGGATGTACCTGCACTACGCCGAGGCGAAGGGCTGGAAGACCGAGATCCTCGACCGCGACGAGTCCGACCTCGGCGGCTACAAGAACGTCCAGGTCGCCATCAAGAGCAACGCGACCGACCCGTCGCAGGGCGTCTGGGCGCACCTGAAGTACGAGGGCGGCGTGCACCGCGTGCAGCGCGTCCCCGTGACGGAGTCGCAGGGCCGCATCCACACCTCGACGACCGGCGTGCTCGTCTTCCCCGAGGTCGACGCCCCGGAGGAGGTCGCGATCAACCAGAACGACCTCAAGATCGACGTCTACCGCTCGTCGGGACCCGGCGGCCAGTCGGTCAACACCACCGACTCCGCGGTGCGGATCACCCACCTCCCGACCGGCATCGTCGTCTCGATGCAGAACGAGAAGAGCCAGCTGCAGAACCGCGAGGCCGGCATGCGCGTCCTGCGCGCCCGCATCCTCGCGCGCCAGCAGGAGGAGATCGCCGCCGCCGCCTCGGACGCGCGCAAGACGCAGATCCGCACGATGGACCGCTCCGAGCGCATCCGCACCTACAACTTCCCCGAGAACCGCATCGCGGACCACCGCACCGGCTACAAGGCCTACAACCTCGACGGCGTGATGAACGGAGCGCTCGACCCCGTGGTCGAGAGCGCGATTCAGTTCGACGAGGAGGCCCGCCTGGCCGACATCGGCTCCGACGAGTCGTGAGCACGGTGACGATGGACCTCGACGCGCGTGCGCTCCTCGCGGACGCCGTCGCCCGGCTGACCGCGGCGCGCGTGCCCACCCCGGACGTCGACGCCGAGCTGCTGCTCGGCCACCTGCTCGGCCTCGGCCGCGGGTCGCTCCAGGCGTGGCTGATCACCGGACTCCCGCTCGATGAGACGACCCGCGACGCCTACGATCTCGCGATCGAGCGCCGGGCCTCGCGCGAGCCCCTCCAGCACATCACCGGCGTCGCGCCCTTCCGCTCGCTCGAGCTCGCGGTCGGCCCCGGCGTCTTCGTGCCGCGGCCCGAGACGGAGGGAGTGGCGCAGCTCGCCATCGACGCCCTCCGTGCCGTTCCCGACGAGTCGCCCATCGCCGTCGACCTCGGCACCGGCAGCGGAGCTCTGGCACTCGCGCTCGCGCACGAAGTCCCGCACGCGCGGGTGATCGGCGTCGAGAACTCCGTCGACGCCTTCCTCTGGGCGCGCGGCAACCGCGACCGCCTGGGCCTGGAGAACGCCCGCATCGTCTTCGTCGACCTCGCGGACGCGCTGCCCGAGCTCGACGGCACGGTCTCCGTCGTCGTCTCCAACCCGCCGTACATCCCGTCGGCGGCGATCCCGCGCGACATCGAGGTGCAGCGCTACGACCCGCCGGCCGCGCTCTACGGCGGCGAGGACGGGCTCGACGTCGTGCGCTCGCTCTCGCGGACGGCGCTCCGGCTGCTCCGGGCCGGGGGAGTGCTCGTCATCGAGCACGGCGAGCTGCAGGGGGCGGAGATCCGCGCGCTGCTGACCGCGGACGGCTGGCGCGGGGCGACGACGCAGCGGGATCTGACCGGGCGCGATCGGTCGACGGTGGCGGTGCGCTGAGGGGCCGAACAGCGCTTGTCAGCGCACGGGCCGACCGCGACGTGCATCCCGGACTACTCGGTACCAGCGAGGTATCGACGGAACTGCTGCGATCACTCGCCGGAGCTGCAACCAGAAGAAGGCGGTCTGCGCTATGAGTGCGCGTAAGCCGGTGTCGTGGCGTTCGGGGCGGCCCTCCATGAGAATCGATCGTGCCATTCGAGCTACTTCGCGGTAGCGGCGTGAGCGGAGGGCATCGATGAGGGCGACGGCCGGGTGCATCCCTGCGAAGCGCCGAATATTCCACGCGACGAGCTCGGGGGAGTTGGCCGATGCGGTCCTCGAGTAGATTCCCAGCGGCTCGATCGAGCTTCGCAACGTCTCCATGGCGCCTGAGTCGTTCAAGAATTGCCCAAGGTCCGCGAGCTCGCCCTCCGCGAGGCGCTGTGAGGCGAACAACTCCAACCGCCGGAGCTGCCGCCGTCCACCCTCTCGGATCTCGTCACGGTGAGCGTGAAGCGCAGTGATAGCCCAGGCCATCGGCAACGAGGGGATCGAGCATTCTCGTCCGGCGATCGTCATCGTGTGGCGATCGGCCCATACCAAATCGAAGACGTCCTGACGATCGACGAGGAAGCCCGGGAAAAATCGGTGGACGTCCAGATCGCACGGCCAATCAGGATGGATGAGAGTGACCGAGTGAAGTTCAACCATACGTGGATGACCGACGACAGGACGGATCCGCCAGTTGTTCGTCTGGAGCATCTGCAGGAGCTCGTCGAAACGCGCCGGGTCGACGAGGAAGTCGGCATCGCTGGGCGTGTAGTTCGTTCGCAGACCGTAATGCAGATTGACCGGGCCTTTGATCGAGATCAACCGGATCCCCGCGCCCTCCGCCTCTTTTGAGACCATCGCGTGTGCGAAAGCGGTGGCGACGTTGAGCGGTAACCTCGTACTCGGCTGCACGGACAGCCACTCTAGCGTCTGTGGCTGACGCCCTGCAGCGGGAACGCATCCCGCGGCCCACGAGGAGGATCGTGTCTCGTCTCTATGAGCAAGCGTCGGGAACCATCTCGATGACCAGCGGAGACAGCCTCTATCTACTGGCCGAGCCGATACAACATCAGTTCCTCCCGCTGGAACTGGTGTCGAGCGCGCTCGCGATCTGGGAGGGGTTCAGCTCTCCCCACTCGACGAACGAGATCATTCAGACTTTGTGCGCGAACTACGGTCTGCGAGACTCCGCCGTGCGTTCTGACGTCGAGGCGTTCGTGGACCGGCTCGTTTCGCTCGGATTGCTTGAGGAGGTGGGCTCGGACCCCCTTCCGGGGTGAATCCGCGGTACAGCTCGTCAGAAATGCCTGGGCGAAGGCTGATCCCGCGTTACTGGTTCCCCGCGAGGTCAGCGGCGCCTTTGACGTGGACTAGCCTGGGCGAGCGCCGGGGCTCCGAGCCGCGACGAGTTGCCGGACAGAACGACGAAGCGACGCGAGAAAGCAGTGAGTGCGTGACAAGAAGTGTTTTCGTTCGAGGTACTGGTCAAGAGGACAACATCGGGGATGTCGTCCTGCGGCGCGAGTTGTTTGATCGACTTAGAGCAGTAGGTGCGCTACACCTCTTCCTCGGAGATGCCTCTAAAAACTTCATCGAGGCTCTGGCTCTTGAATCTGGAGATGTCGTATATTCTGATATGAAGACGTGGAAAAGGGCGGCTATCGCGTCCGCAGTGCGCGGCTCTACCTGGTTTGTAGACAAGCCCGGGGAAGTTCTCGTCACACGAGACATCTACCTCGGTCAACGCAGCCTGCTGCCACTCATCGCCGCAGTACGAGTGACCGGAGGCCGAGTCCTGCGACTCGGCATCGGCCAACGAGTCGCTAATCCCGCGGTTGTGCCGATGTTCCGCCGTTTGTACCGGCTTTCAAACCTCGTGGCATGGCGGGACCCGGAGAGCGCAGCCGCCTTCGGGATCGGCGAGGTCATGCCGGATTGGGGTTTCGCTGCGGTCGGAAGTGACCGATCCCAGGCGGATCGTGGATCGATCGTGCTCTCATATCGCAGTGACCGGACAATATTGGCCGCTCCCACACTGGAAGGGATCCGCCGATTTGCTGAGCGGGCTCAACTCTCGGTCATCGTGTGCACCCAGGTAGGGCGGGACAACGAGCGCACCCGCGAGCTCGCGAAGACTCTCGGAAGCGCTGCGTTGCTCTGGGACGACGGAGTCCCGCACGCCGAGCAGGAGGAACGTCTTCGTGAGGTCTACCGTAGCGCGGCTCTTGTCGTCAGCGACCGCCTGCATGTGCTGATCGTCGGTGCGACCGAGGGAGCCGTTCCCGTCAACCTCGTCGATGAGAAGGACCCCAAGGTCGCTCGCCACTTCGATGCGATCGAATACCGCGGAGTGACGGTACTTTCGGAAGATCTTTCGGCCGACGCCGTAGCCGACGCGCTGGCACGACAGCTACTCCGCCGTGCAGAACTCGATCGCGCTCTCGAGGTCGCCGATGAGGCGATCGAAAGGATAACGCGTCGGGCCCTCCACGTGGGCGTCGGTCTATGACTGGTTCCCTCGGTGGTCGGGCGCTCAACGGAGTCGGGGCCACGCTGCTTTGGCAAGGTATTCGGATAGGCCTCCTCGGCCTCTCCATCGTCATCCTCGCGCGGCTTCTCGCTCCGGCCGACTACGGTCTGCTCGCCATGGTTACCGCCGTGATCGGCGTCGGTGAACTACTGCGGGATCTCGGGCTTTCCGTTGCAGCGGTACAGGCGAAGAAGCTCGAATCCGCCGAGAAGACGAATCTCTTCTGGGCGAATACTGCTGCGGGTCTCATCCTCGCAACGATTGTCTTTTTCTCCTCTTGGGGGCTCGCTGCGCTATATAACGAGCCACGTCTCGTCCAGATCACACAGGTACTCGCGACGACTTTTTTGGTCAACGGTGTCGCGTCTCAATTCAAGGCGCAGATCAACCGAGATCTCCGTTTCATGACGTTGGGGCTCTCAGAAGCGCTTCCGCAAGCGCTGGGTCTTGCTCTTGCGATCTTGGTTGCCGCCTCAGGGGGCGGATACTGGGCGCTGGTCGTCCAAGCGCTTAGCGTTTCCATCTCCGCACTCGCGCTCGACGTGTTTTTCGCGCGATGGTTTCCTGGCCTTCCTCGCTTTCACACTTCAATCAGCCGATTTCTACGGTTCGGGGGTGCGCTCGCAGGAACGCAGGGCCTCGCTTACGTTGCCAAGAACATCGACAACGTGATGCTCGGAATTTTCTACGGCGCGGGCTCACTCGGCCACTACAGCCGGGCTTATCAGCTGATTGTCCTTCCGCTGAACCAGTTGACGGCACCCCTCTCGCGGGTTGCGATCCCCATCTTGTCGCGTGTGCAAGACGACAGAGTGCAGTTCCTCCGCTTCCTGCGCTCCGGCCAGTTCTTCACTGTCGCACTTGCGTCAATCTTTTACTCGAGCATGGTAGGCCTTGCGAGTCCCCTCGTGCAGGTGATACTCGGAGAGAAGTGGATGCCGGTCGTACCGATCTTGCAGGCCCTTGCAGTCTCCGGAATCTTCCGTGCGATGGGCCAGGTTCCATATTGGATTTTTGTTTCTCTCGGGCTGACCGGGAAGCAATTCACCATCTATCTGATCTCGCAGCCCGTCGTGGTTCTGGCGATTCTCATTGGAGTCCCGTGGGGCGGGCTGGGTGTGGCGATCGGCAGCTCAATCGGATACCTGCTGTTCTGGTTCATTCAGATGTGGTGGGCTGGTCGTAGCTCGCCTGTGAGTACCGGACCGCTGATCTTGTCCGGACTCGGAATCGTGGCAGTCCTCGGAGTGCCGGCCGCGTGCGCTGGCCTCCTCATCACAGCGCTCGTACCCGGTGCAATCGCGGCGCTGGTGGTCGCTTCGGTCCTGGTCGCGCTCTACACGGCAGTCATCGTCGCATCGGTACCCGCTTATCGAGCGCAGATCGCGATCATCAGGATGATCCTCGCTCGCCGTCGGGGTGGCTCCGCCTCCTGACGCCGAGCCGATGGTCCAATGCTCGGTCGCTTAACCGTCCTTGCCGGGGCGCGAGTACTCCTGCACCAGTCGATCTGATACCGCACCGAGCCAGCCGAGGCCGCGGGTGACGTAGCGTGTGTCGACCAGGCGCAGGCCCTTTCCACGGACCACCGCGAAGGTCGTCTTCGCCACGCCGTACGCGATACTCGCCAGCGCCTTGCTCAGCAATACAGGGCGCGAGGTCGTGGCGAGCATCATCCGTCCGGAGACATTGTTGACCCGGATATATCGGCGCATGACCCACTTGAACGTGAGACGGTTCGAGGGCACCCTTTCGGAGACGAGGGCGGAGGGTGCCCACGCGACGCGCGCACCGCCAGCGATGAGGGGGGTGAAGAACGCGGTATCGCTGCCTCCGGTGTGCGAAAAGGCCTCGTCGAAACGGGGATCGCCGGCTCGGTGGAGAAGGGCTGTCGTGACAAGCGTGTTATTCGTAGCGGGCACTCGGTTGGTGACTCCCTCGGACTCGTTCGATCGCTGAATGTAGCCGCCATCGCGAATCCATCTGGGGCTATCGTCAGGGAAGACCGAAAGCACGGGGCCGCACACGACATCCGCACCGTAACGCTCCTCGGCGCGGAGCAGCTCATCGAGCCATCCCTCGCTCACCGTCTCGTCGTCGTCGACGAAAACTACGTGAGTCGCAGTGGCCGGAAGGCGGTCCAGTGCGGCATTACGCGCGGCGACGATCCCCGGCACCGGCTCGATCGCGTAGGTGATCGGCAGATCCGATGACGCTACGACGGCTTCGCCGGAGCCGGAGGCGTCGTTATCGATGACGATGACAGTGAATGCCGTGCGTCGATGCTCTTTTTCTAAGGACCTGAGCAACTCGCTGAGCAGATCTGGTCGCTTGTACGTGGCAACGGTGATCACGATCTCGCGGTTCATCGGCCGACCGCCGTTTTGGCAATGGCGCCAGCCGCATAGACGACGGCACTTGGGCCCGGACGCCCGTGTCTCACTCCCGCGCCTAGAACCTGGATCATCCGCAAAGGCGAGGAAGACCTCCGTGCGAAGCCCAGCGACTGCGTGAGAATGAAGTCGCCCATCGTGCGCGGGTCGGCAGCGAGCCGCTTTCTCGCCCATTCGATGGAGGCGCGCGGGTCGATACGCTTCGAGACGGAGCCAACGGTGGAATGGTAGGCGGCCAGCGGAGCCCAGGCTTGAATCACCGTGATATCCGAGTGGGCCCGATAGACGTCGACCAGCCAGCTGATGTCCTGGTGGAATCGCAGGGATGTATCGAACGGCACCTCCAGCGCGAGGGCGCGTGGAAAGACCAACGTGGAGGCCTGGATGAAGCCGTGACCGGATAGAGGACTGGTTTTGCGGAACATATAGTGGAGAAGGTCGCTCCCCGCCTCGAACGGGAACCGCGGCTGCACTTGACGGTCGCCCCCCGGTCGGATCATCACTACGCGTGAGGTACAGACCCACGTACCCGACCGCTCGTCACCGATCAAAGAGAGCTGCCTCTCCAGCTTCTCGGGGAGCCACTCATCATCGTCGTCGAGGAGCGCGATCAGTTCACCTGACGCAGCCTCGACTCCGGCCTGACGTGCGCCGTTTCCGCCGGCTCCCGGACCAACACGAAGGATCTTGACCCGTCCGTCCTCTGGAAGCTGAAACTCGTCGAGGGTGTCGGCGACGACGAGGATCTCGGTGACCGCCGAGGTCTGCGCGAGGACTGAGAGGACTGCGCGCTCGACCTCTGGCCGTCCGATGGTGGGGATTACCACGGTAACGGTCGGTCTGCTCACGCAATTGCTCCAAGTTCATCGAGTCCTCGCCCGCGTCGCTCCCGCGGGTCCTTTACTAAATCCTAGTGAATCGCCACCAGATATCCTCGAGGACGGTGAAAGTAGGCGGGCTGCTGACGATGAACGTTTCTCCCACCGTACGATCGAGTGGTTGACGCCCCTCTACCGGGGGTGTCGAGCGGAAAAGAAGCCTCATTTGAGACGGCGGCTGACCAACGCTACATAGCGTCGATTCCGAGTCGTCACTGACGCTGTTCCTCGCAACGGGGCGGGGGATCAGGAACGGTCATCTGGAGGGGAAATGCCCAGATCGCGCTTGTCAGCCGTAGCCTTCGTCTCCGCGGTGTTCGTCGGTTCATTGATCGCGACGTTGGCTGGGCCTGGTCAGCACGCGTCGGCGGCGGCGACCGAGTCCGTGGTCGAGTCATTCGAGGACGGTGGATCGTCCTGGATGCCTGTTCTCGGCACCGGTACCTCGGGGAGCGATTCATCCGCGCCGAGCGAAGGGAGGACGGCCCTCCTCCTTGGGTACGACGTGAGCGCACGCGCTTTCGAGGTCGGACGAACGCGAACTCCCGCCGAGCTCGAGTCGAAGGCCTACAGAGCGCTCAAGCTTGACTATCGAGGTGATGGTACTTACAACACACTCTACTTGCGTCTCCGGGACGCCACCGGAGAGGTCCTTTATTACAGGGTCGGTACCCTGAACAAAACAACGTGGACGACGGGTACCATCGATCTGATGTCGCCAGCAGCAGCAAGCGGTGGCAATGGGAACAGCGTCCTAGATGCGCCGGTCTCGGTCTATCGCCTCGCGGTCGTCCGGAACGGAACGCAGCCCTCATCGGGCTCAGTCGCCGTCGATAACCTCAGAACTGTCGATGATGGCTGGACACTTCAGACCGCGACCCCGAAGTTGTTCACCGCGGGAGGCTTCACCTCTGTGACTGTGAATGCAGGGGGAGCCGGTCCTTGGCGGGTGGTACTTATTGATTCAACCGGACTGCGGCGCACGCTCGCTGGCAGCGCGCCCGCGGCAGGCTCGCAAACCGTCACCTGGGACGGCCTCTCAGACTCAGGGCAGGGCTTGCGTGGCAACATCTCGGCAATTCTCTCGTACGGCCCGATAGAAGGCATGACGAAAACAACTACGCAGGGAGTGCCGTACTTCGCCGGCATCTCCGCGAGGCCAGCCGATGACACCAGCTCAGCAGTTCTCGGCGTCAATAGTTCGATGTCGACCTATGAAACGATCGGCGCGGCCGATACCGAGGCAAAGTGGATGGAGGATGCCTACGTCAAATATGCCCGCGAAGAGTTTGAGTGGAACCGCGTCGAGCCTCGTGATGGCTATTTTGATTGGGCGAAGTTCGATCAGATGGTCGCAGTCGCCGAGGCGCGCAACCTTCAAATCGTAGGGAAGCTTGTGTACTCGGCGGACTGGGCATCTAGTGCCCCCATCGGAACTCCCAGTGCTGCGGCCCGTTACTATCCGCCGTCGGACTTGGATGCATGGCGCGACTACGTCGGTGCGACGGTCCATCGGTACGCGGGACGTGTCTCAGTATGGGAAGTGTGGAACGAGCCAAATATTGACAAGTATTGGGCACCGGCGCCTGATCCCGCTGGGTACGCGTCGCTGCTGCGCGCTAGCTCGACCACCATCAAGGCGATAGATCCGTCGGCGACGGTTCTGGTGGGAGGTCTCGCGGGCGGTTTCTCGGAGTCGTTCATGGACGGCGTTGCTGCGAACGGGGCAGGCGACTCGTATGACGGGATCGCCTTGCACATGTACGTCACGGGTGCGCCCGAGCCGAGCATTATCGACACCTGGTTCAACTCGGCTCAGACCTGGGTAGCGCGCAACGTTCCGGGACGCTCCCTGTGGTTGACGGAGTTCGGTTGGACGACCTGCGGAGAATGCTCCGCTCGGGTCACGGAGCAGCAGCAGGCCCAGTTCCTCTCGCGGCTAGCGATCGACGCGGCTGGTCAGGGGGTCAAGGGAGTTGTGTGGTTCAATCTCCGCGAACTCGGCACCTCGACGAATTCGATCGACAACTATGGCCTCGTCGAGAGGAACGGTCGGGCGAAGCCCGCTTACCAAACGTTCGCGCAGTTCGGACGAGCGACGGCACGATCGGTTCCGATCGGCCATGCAAATCCCAGCTCGGATGGGTCTACGACTATTATCGATGATCTGGCATCCACGACGGGAATCACTCGCTCATCACTGGGGTCGGGCGGCTCGACATCACTGCAGACGACAACGAGTCGCATGTCCGGAGCTGGAGCGCTGGCGGTAGATTACAACTACTCCTCCAGCGCCGCGAAAGGCGGCGTTCTCACGATGAATAAGTCGGTTCAAGGTGCTCCGACAGCGCTTTCCATTTGGGCCTATGGTAACAATAGCAATGCCACGATCTTCTTGAAGGTCAGGGATGCCACGGGCGAATCCTTTGAGTCGAAGATCGGTGCCGTCGGTGGGGCTAACTGGTCTAGGCTGGTATTCTATCTTGACAACGGCAATCCAAACAGTACCAGTTCGGGTGGGAACAATGACAATATAGTCGATTACCCCATTGTCGTGACGAATGTGCATATCTACAAGTCCACCGCTGGGCCGAGCAGCGGACGATTGATTCTGGATGATCTCACCGCTCATTACGGCGGGGCGACTCGTGGAGTGGTGTTCATGGGCGACGGTGCCGTCACGCAAGCGGTCTATGCTCTCGCCCAGGACCAGGTGTCACTTTCTGTGCCTGGCGCCGCTGCTTGGATCAACGACGCTGGCTCAATGGCGGTGCTCCCGGTTGAAAACGGTCTGGCTTCGGTCTCGCTGTCGCCGGATCCCGTCTTCGTCGTGTCGGACCCGGACGTACGTCCGGCGGTCGCGACGCGGGGTGATCCCGTCGGGCTTTCCTTGGTGACTGGAGATCGAACGGTTCTGACCGTCCGCGTCTTCGCGGCCGACGGAACGGTCGTCAGGACGCTGATCGACGGGCAGAAGTTCCAATCGGGTCCTCGAACAGTGCAGTGGGACGGTCGTCGGTCAAACGGGGCGGCGCCCGCAGCCGGCTCCTATTACTTCAGGGTCACGACGACGGGGCCCAATGGAGACGCGAGCATTGAGCAACCCTTCAGGCTGACTTGAGGACATCGCGCTGCGGCTGTCGTTGGCCTCGCGTTCTGTCCTTTTTGGGCAGGTTCTCGAGGGTGGTGGGTAGTCTGGCGGCATCTGTCGCACGTCCGCCGGGTGCAGTGCGGCGGGGTGCCAACCCTTCAGCGTTCAGATGCCGATCGGGAGGAGAAGATTTTCGTCTTCGTCTCGACGTAATACGGCGCGCGAATCGATTTATCAACTGAAACATCCGCACCGCGTGACCCACTGATCGAGTTGCCTTGGACGTGCACGTTCTCGCTTGCGTCAGCGACCAGGATGCCAGTTGACATCTGGGAAGATTCTCCGCTGCTGGCAATCACGTTTCCGCTGATCGTCAAAGAGTTCGCGGTACCGCCCTCGGTCTTCTCGACGACAATTCCCCCACGCCAGGTCGTCTTCATGCCGTAGCGCGTTCCAGGGTCAGTAATCGCATTGGCGGTGATCGTGATTTCCGACACACCCTCAACCTGAATGCCGGATTTCCCGGAGGAAATTATCTGGTTTCCGATAACAACGGCCGCCAATGCTCGCGCCTCGCGATCGAAAAGATGGATTCCAAAATCACGCTCAGAGATGAGTCGATTGCCGCTGATCCTCACCCGACGAGCGCCGCTTCCTGCGAAAACTGATACGAGCATCGTCGACATCACGTTCTCTGAGACGGAGATGTCCTGGGCCCCTTCGCCGGCAATCAGGACACCGGTGTCCTCGGAACTCAACACTGTATTGCCGATCACGCTTACACCGCGACCAACGATATAGAAGGCTGCGGGGCTCGGTGCCGAGACTTTCTTGACGTCGGTGACTATGTTTTCTCGTATAGTCACGGAGTTGCTTCCCTCGCTCACCCGTACGGCGAAGTCATCGATCTGGGAGAAGGAGTTCCGTCGGATTATGATCGACTCGGAGTCGGCGTGTTCGCTGCCGTAGACATGTACTGCATGGCTCATCCGCACGAAATTGCACTCCTCCACCAGCACCTTCGAGCAGCTGTCGATCTGAAGGGAGACCGGGCTGGTGTTCTGGACACCGCCGTCGAGGGTCAAATTCCTGATGGTGACGCCGTCCAGATCCTTCGCGAGGACGAAGGGTGCATCGGCTCCGTCGGCGAGGCGGATCGTCGTCGATCGGCCCTCTGCCCCGCTCAGGGTGATGTTGGAGGGCAGACGGAGCCGGGCCGCGATGACGAGGACGCCAGCGGGCAACCGGATCTCTGAACCTGGTGCCGAGCCCTCGAGGATTTTGTTGAGCAGCCCTGAGTTGTCCGTGATTCCGTCTGCGATCAGGCCGACCGTGTCCGATGAGCCATTCGACTCAGCCCTGGTGTCGGTGCCGTCCGTGGTAGCAGTCGGAAGCTGTAACGGTGCAGCGGATGAGGCGCGCGGTTCCGGATGGAGCAGATCGGTGAGGTGGCCCGCGCCAGCGCCGGCCACCCCTCCCGCGAGCACGCTCAGAGGCAGCGAGCTGAGTAGCGTCCGACGGGTATGTCCGCCAGAGCTCTCTTCGCCGTCAGAACAGCTAGCCGGGATGGACGGAGGTCCAGCATCCTTGTGAGGCGGAGGTTTAGCGGCCATGACGACGCTTCCACACTGCAAAGGCGAAGTGTTCGAAGCGGGTGGCGCGCCCGTTCAATTCATCCCGCTCAGAGGTCGCGCGTGCGGCCTTCGTGCGGATCAGCAGGGCGCGCGAGAGTAGGCCGCCTGAAAAGATGATTCGCCAAAGCGTCCGGCGGAGCAGTCCGGGACGGAATTCTTGGACGTAATAATCGAAGGTATTCTCTGCCCACATTGTCGACACCCGCCCGCCCGCCTTGTTTACGGACGAGCCGATTGCGTGGAATGCGCGCACATGGGGCGTCACGATCACCCGTAGTCCGGCGAGTTGCACTCGATGGGCAAGCTCGATGTCTTCCCCGTACATGAACCATCGCTCGGAGAGAAGTCCAACTCTGGAACGCGCGACGGCTGTGAGGTAGAGAGCGCACCCCGACACCCACTCCACCTCCTGCACGTCAGAGGAGTGAGCGGCCATGTACAGATGTCGGCCTCTGAGGAATCGGACCCGAGGGAATGCGCGCGCGAGGCCGGTGAAGTGCGTGAATATGGGCCACAGTGTCGGCTGGCGCCCAGCGGCCATTACCGCAACGCCGGGGCCGCTCTCGACGAGCGGTGCGATAATGCCGATGGTTGCATCCATCCGCGCGGCGGCGCGGAGCTCGTCCAGTGCGGCACCCGAGATCTGAGCGTCGGGGTTCAACAAGAAGATGTCTGCACCATGGGACGCTCGAATGCCGGCGTTCACCGCCTTCGCGAAGCCTTCGTTATGGTCGGAAAGGATGAGGGTGTTGATTAAGCCGTCCTCGTGCAACTGTTGCAGCACGGCCTCTGAACCGTCGCTGGAAGCGTTGTCGACCACGACAATCTCGGTTGCGTGCGACGAATCAAGTCGAGAGATGCACGTCACGATATCGTCGCGAGAATTGAAAGTGACTATTACAACGGATGTCTCGAACTGGGAGACGGTCATCGCTGAGTCCCTCTCATGTGCCGCGCACGGCGTCCTGCGCGAGTATCTTCGACGATTGCGACCATTTCACGTTCGTAGCGGTGCTCGGAGAAGCGTTCCAACACGGTTGCGCGGCCTTCTCTGGCCATCCGGACCGCCTCCTCCGGGCTTGCGATGAGCTCCTCGCAGATCTCGGCAAGCGCTCCGAAGTCCTCGGAGTTGAACACCCGGCCGACCGACGGTCCGTTCACGATCTCGACTAACCCCTGCACATTCGAAACTACGACCGGCCGTTCGGCGGCCATGCCCTCCGCCGCGATGGTGCCGAAAGGTTCGCTCCTTGACGGAGCGAGGACGATGTCGGCGCGCTCGAGGTATCCGGTCGTGTCCTCCTGGAAACCTGCGAAAACGACGCGGTCTTCCAGCCCGAGCGCTGAAACGAGCGTGTGTAGTTCGGCCCAGTACCACTCGTACCCAGGGAAGATTGAGCCGACCAGGGTGAGCGAGGCGTCGTGCCCTCTAGCGACCAGTGCACTCAGACCGCGAATCGCGACGTCGGGCCCCTTTCGAGGATTCAGCCGGCCGACCAGCACGAGATGCGGTCGGCTTGACACTCCTGCGAACGAAGAACGGAAGTAGGGATCCCAGTTCTTCCCGTTGTAGACGACCGATGTCTTCCCCTCCATTCGCAACCCACGAAGCACCACGTGCTCTTGGGTGGCGCGCGAGTTCGCAACGGCCCGATCGGCGAGCGCGAGAGGCGCGAGCAGTACCCTCTGTGCGATCACGGGGATCTCCGTCTCGGCCTCGCGCACGTGGACCACGCTCGGGAGGCCGAGTGCGCGCGCCGCCAGGATCCACCACGGCTGCGTAATTGTATTCGCAATCACCAAATCCGCCTGGGTTCGCCTGAGTGCCCTGATGCAGCGGGCGATGGTGAGCGGCAGGGAGAGCACGAGGCGCGTGAAGGGAACGGGTTTCAGAAGCGCCTTGCGCAGAACGGGGAGATCGAGAGTGTGCACACCGTCAGCGCCGGAGGACGTCAGCAGCCCTTCGAGGGGACCGATCTCCGGAAGCACAACGGTCACCACATGGCCGGCATCTGCCAGTGCCTTCACCGTTGCGGCGGCCATGCGGTCGCTCCCATACAGTTCGCTGCCCGGGTGGCAGAAGAGAACCTTCATCGCATCTACCTTCTTCCGACGGGATGCACCCGGCGGATCAGCGAGATCGAGGCCGAGCCGAGACATCATTGGCCGCCGCGGCAGAACGCTCTCAGTCTAGTAGGCGTAGGCATCGTCCGAATCGGATCGGTCGTGGCCACCCCAAACGGGTGAATTCAAGTTGCCATAATCTTCATGTCTCCCGCCTTGGGGCGGAGCTGCCCATAGTGAGGAATGGTCGGAAAAATTGTTCGGTTCGAAATCCCGTACAATCTGCTGAGGTATCACTGAGGGGGCGCTGCAGAATGATCCGGACGAGATGGTCCCTTCCTGAAGGTTCGCTGCCGAGCGAGAGATGCAGACTGTGATGGGAAAGATTCTCGCGAAGGGGGCTTTTGCTGTTGCGGGATTGGCGGCGGTCTTCTCGATCGCGATGTTCGTCCTTGGACCGGGGTTTACACTTCTCGGGCTGTGCGGCCTCGTGGCAGTTCTTCTTCTCCTGCGATTTCCGACGCTCGGTCTCTATCTTCTCATCGTGCTTGTGCCATTCAATGGACTTATTACGCAGTTGGCCGAAGGGAATGCGATCGGCACGGCGTACGGCGCTTCGAAGGATGCGATCCTTCTCGGTCTGCTGGTCGTCGCAATCGTGTCAGGGAAGATCAGGCGAGTGCCCGGCTGGCTCCTCGCGCTTGTCGCGCTCATGGTAACAGTGCCCTTGATCTCGGCTGTCTTCTCACCTTCAGTTGGACAAGCGAGCTATGGCTGGCGCAATGACTACGAGCCGTTGCTCATGCTGCTTGTCGTGCCGGCATTGATCGAATCGCGCTCCATACCGCGGCTCCTCGCCACCTTCGTTGCGGTGATGGAAATTGCCGCGGCAACGGCTGTGATCACGTGGAATCGGGGTCTTCCCTGGCTCACAGAGATCGGCCGCCTCCCGGTTGCAAACAGGGATGATTTTCCGACGTCGCTTTTCTCGTCTGGTAGCGACCGACCACGCGCGTTCAGCCCGTTTGTGGCGCCCAACGAGATGGCTGTCGTGATGGCGGCTACCATTGCCGTGGTCTGGCTGATACCGCGCCTGAGGACGTCGCATCGTCTCCTGCTAACGGTGCTGCCGATGGTCGCCGTAATGCTGTCGGAGTCGCGAAGTGGAATTCTCGGTCTTGTGGTCGTTCTTTGCGTACTCGCCGCACGAGGCATTCATCGACGCTCTCCCTTGCTCACAGGCGCCTTTGTCGTGATCGCCGTCGTTGGAGTATTCGCGGGCGCCTTTCTCTATATTTCGAACCGACTCGGAGACGCCGGTGACCCGTCAGTGGGAGGGCATTCGCTGAGCTTGGAGGCAGGGATTCGAACCCTGCTCGAGAATCCGCTTGGACTAGGGCTTGGAGTGGTGGGACCTCGTGCAGCGCAGTACGAGGATTCCTACCACGTCGAGAGTTTTCTTCTACTCCTGGCACTAGAATCGGGCGTCGCAGTCCTGGTCATTTATATCGCCCTGATGTGGAGGATCTCGCGAGTGTCTCTACGCGCAGGTAGCGACGGAGTTGCGTTCCTCCCGATTGCCGTGCTCTCAGCGACCATGGTCAGCCAGATGGTCCTTCCTACCTTCCAGGAGGGCGCGGTCAGCTTCTTGATCTGGCTGTTGGTCGGCGTCGGGCTCACGGGTGTATTCGCGAGAAGTAGCGCCCTCGTGGTTGAAGACACCCCAGGCCTCGGGCGCAGGGCCGGAAGGAACTTCGCAGGTCCACGTCGTACCGGGACGGCGTCATCCCGCTACAGGGGTCAACACGTTTGAACCGACATAGTGCGGCTGTCCACTTGAAGTAAGCGAACGAGCAGGCGTGGATCGAACGAGGGTGTCTCCTCGTTTCCTTAAAGTCGCAAGCCTGTTGAGCTCGCGGCTGTCTCAAGCCGAGACGGTCTCGCCGATGAGCTTCAGCAGAGCTTCTTCGTAGCGTTCGCATACGGAGTTCCAGGAATAGTCAGTACTCGCTCGCTCTTGGACCGCCGCCGCCAGACTGGACTGTAGTTCTCGATCAGACATCAGGCGATCGATATTTCTAGCAATGCTCAGCGGGTCAGGCGACGTGAAGACGGCCTTATCACTCAGAACCTCGCGGTTGTAGATTGTGTCTCGTGCGACGATCGGGATTCCGCACGCCATCGCCTGCACCAGAGCCGGGTTGGTGCCACCGACACTGTGGCCGTGGAAGTAGACGCCGCAGTGTTGCCAAAGGGAGAGAAGTCGTCGGTCGTCGCTGACGTGACCGAGCCATTGAATGTTCGCATTCTCGTCACTGAGGCTCTTAGCCCGGACGTCGAACTCTCCTCCGTATCCGGTCGATCCGACGATGACTACAGGCCAGCGCTCACTGAGGAGAACAGCGGCGCTTAGGAACTCGCCGATCGAGTTCTCGGGTACGAACCGTGCGACCACCAGCACGTAGCCCCGGTGCGTGAGACCTTCCTGCACGGGAAGCGTTGGCGGCACGTCGCCGCCGTACGGGACGAACACGCCGTCGCGATGAAAATCGCGACGCCAGCGTGCCCCAATCGCCTCGGCGTCGAACAGGAGCTGATCGGCTGTGAGGGCGGTCATTTTCGCGCCGGCTCGGAACATCGCTTTGGCGGCCCGCCCCCACTTGGCACGGTCCCACTCGATGCCGTCCACATTCACGAGCGAGGGTATGCCTCGCGCTTTGAGTGCGGGAAGCCAAAACCCGTTCGCTACATTCATCACAAGGGCGACGTCTGGCTTGCGGCGCGCTGCATCGAGGCAGGAAGAAAGGCCGTAGGTGAGCGTGCTCAGCGATTTGGACTCGATGCCGCGAGTTTCTCGGCTGATTACCCGCGGATCTCTATCGACATCATCGGCTTTGGTCGATCCGGGTCTGCCGTAGACGGTGACATCCCAACCGCTTTCTGCGAGATACGGAGCGATCCGTCGCACGGCAGTTTCAAATCCGCCGTAGTAGCTAGGGTATCCACGAGTGCCGATGATCGCGACGGACCTTGTCACGAAGAGGCACCGGTCTGTGCCGAATACTTCGCCTCGGTCGCCGCCTTCTGCGGACGCCACCAGTCCTCGTTCTCCCGGTACCACTGCACCGTCGCGGCGAGGCCCGATTCGAAGTCCGTGTAGCGCGGCTCCCAGCCCAGCTCCGTGCGCAGGCGCGTGGAGTCGATCGCGTAGCGGAGGTCGTGGCCGGGCCGGTCGGTGACGTGGTCGAAGGCGTCGGCGCCCCGGCCGAACTCCTTCAGGATCAGGGTCACGACCTCGAGGTTGTTCTTCTCGCCGTCCGCGCCGATCAAGTAGGTCTCGCCGAGCGCTCCGCGCTCGATGATCGCCCAGACGCCACTGTTGTGGTCGTCGACGTGGATCCAGTCGCGGACGTTCTCGCCGGCACCGTAGAGCTTGGGCCGGACGCCGTCGATCACATTCGTGATCTGCCGGGGGATGAACTTCTCGACGTGCTGGTACGGCCCGTAGTTGTTCGAGCAGTTCGAGATCGTCGCCTTCACGCCGAAGGAGCGGACCCACGCGCGCACCAGCAGGTCGCTGCCGGCCTTGGTCGAGGAGTAGGGGCTGGAGGGGTTGTACGGCGTCTGCTCCGTGAACTTCGCCGGGTCGTCGAGCTCGAGGTCGCCGTAGACCTCGTCGGTCGAGATGTGGTGGTAGCGGACGTCGTGCTTCCGCACCGCCTGCAGCAGCGTGAAGGTGCCGATGATGTTGGTCTCGAGGAACGGCGTCGGGTCGTTCAGCGAGTTGTCGTTGTGCGACTCCGCGGCGAAGTGCACGACCAGGTCCGCGTCGGCGACCAGGCGGTCGACCAGCTCGGCGTCGGCGATGTCGCCCTCGACGAACGTGATCCGGTCGGCGACCGGGGCGAGGGAGGCGCGATTGCCCGCATACGTGAGTTTGTCCAGCACGGTGATCTGCGCGTCAGGGCGCTCCCGGAGAGTCAGGTGGACGAAGTTGCAGCCGATGAAGCCGGCTCCGCCGGTGACGAGAATTCGCACGAGTGCTCCTGTTGTGAGTGGGGAGAAAAGGGGGGACAGGGGCTTCCCTTTGGGACGTTACCGCACGCCGGGCGGGCAGTCGGACGGTCCCGCACGCTCTCGAGAAGGTGGTTTCCCCCCGTCCGGGTGATGTTCCGCGACCACAATTGACCGCTTAATGCGCCGAGGCGAAGTTCTCCTACCAACGGCTCCTACGGTGTTCTGCGGTGCGGATTCGTGCCACCGAGTGAGAGGGGCAGTAGTCACCATGCGACCCGTCGTCGACCTCCCACTCGCCGCCGCCGTCGGCCTGGTCCACGCTCTGGTGGACGACCTCGCCCGCGGCGCGGGGATCCGCACCCTGTTCCTGAAGGGCCCGATCGCCGACGCGCACCGGATCCGCCGTCCTCATCCCTCCAGCGACGCGGACGTCCTCGTCGCCCCGGGCGACGCGGACCGGCTCCTCACCCTGCTCGGAGAGCGCGGCTGGTCGGTCCGGCCGGGATCCGCCGCGCACCGGGCGTTCGTGACCCACTCGATCACCCTCCTCCACCCCTCCTGGCCCTGCGACATCGACGTGCACACCAGCTGGCCCGGCTTCTTCGTCGATCCGCAGCTCGCCTTCGAGGTGCTCTGGCGGACCCGCTGCGAGATCGTCGTCGCCGGCGTTCCGGTGCGGGCGATCGGCTTCGACACGTCCGTCGTGGTCTCCGCCCTGCACAGCCTGCGCTCGCCGTATCAGCAGCGCAGCGAGGAGGAGTTCGAGGAGCTCGTCGCAGTCGTGGCGGCACAGAGCCGGGAGGAGGCGGTGGTCGCTCGAGCCGCGGAGCTCGGCTGCCTGGAGCCGATCGCCCCCTTCCTCGCGCGGATCGGCAGGACCGTCGCACTGCCCGCCCGGCCGAGTCGCCAGTACGCGCTCTGGCGGCTGCGCACGCGCCGGCCGAGCAGGACGGCCGACTGGCTGCTGGCGATCGTCCAGGCGCCGACACTCGCGGAGCGTCTCGTCGTGCTCCGGCGAGCGCTCCACCCCACCGGCCGGGACCTCGTGATCGACCACCCGCTGCTCCCGCCGACCGCCTCCGCCCGCCTGGCGATCCGTGCCCGGCGCTTCATCGCCGCGACGCGTGCGCTCCTGCCCGCGATCCAGGACCTCGTGGCCGTGCGCCGTGCCTCTCCGGGGGGCGCCGACCCGATCGCTGCTCCGCGACTCGCGCCCGGGAGGACCACTCCCGTCGGCGGAGCTCCCGCGCCGACGTCCGGCATCGAGCGGACATCTCCGGCGGCAGGGTCGGTCGTGGACGCCGCGCGGACGTCCGGCCGGCCGTCCGCGACGGGGGCCCGCGTGGCGGCGATGGCGACCCCGCACGGCCTCTACCTCCTGCCCCTCGGTGCCTCCGCGAGCGCGCAGCCGGTCGTGCTGCAGGGGTCTGCTCGGCTGCTCTGGGAGCGGTTCTCCGCTCAGGACGCGCGCTCGCGGGCAGGGGCCGCCGCGGTGGTGCGCGCCGCGGACGATCTCGGCGACGTGCTCGACGACGGCCGTCGGGCGGAGATCGAGCAGCTCCTCGACGAGCTCGTCGAGCTCGGCCTCCTGGCGGCCTGACCCCGGACCCGGCGATCCGGCCCGAGGAGCCGACGGCCCACCCGGGGGATCGACGGCCCGGCCCGGAGGTCCGGCGACGACTCAGCGCACGGAGAGGAAGCGCCCTCGGCTGCCCGCGACGACGCCGCGGAGGATCGTGCGGGTCGTCGCGGTCCGGCCCCATCGCAGGCCCCGGGCCGCCAGCGCGGCGCAGTAGATTCCGCGGTTCAGAGCGAAGACGCTGCCGCCGCGGCGCCCCTCCGTCCGGGCCAGCTCGAGGTCGAGGGCGGTCCGGTTCCGGACGGCGAGATAGAGCTCGCGGGAGTTCGAGGAGTGCAGGAGCACGTCGGTCGCCGACGCGCGCTCGGCCGCGCTCCGGCACCGGTCGAGATCGTCGATCCGGCTGAGGGGGTGGAGAGTGATCGTGAAGCCGGCCTGCGTGATCCGCCGCGTCCACTCCCGGTCGTCGCCCTGGAGCACGAACTCCTGACGCGGCGGTTCCACCTCGACGAGCGCGGCGCGAGAGATCAGCAGGCCGCCGTAGGGTGCGATCGGGACCACGATCGGGTCCTGCGGCCGCGCCCCGCACCGGCCTCCGGCTCCGCGCTTCAGCAGCCGGCGCACGTCGGTGTCCAGGAACCGGCCGGGGCTCGGGAACACCTCGGCGGTGGGCCGACCCGTGACGAGCTGGGACTGGTAGAAGTCGGTCTCGCGCAGACTCGCGTGGCAGGCCCGCGGATCGAGCGCCAGGGGAGAGGCCAGCAGCACGGCGAGCGCGTCCGGCCGCGGCGCGGTGTCGTCCTCGAGGAGCCAGGCGTAGTCCAGCTCCTGCGTGCGACAGTGCTCGATCGCGGCCCGGAAGCCGCCGGCGGTGCCGAGATCGTTCGGAAGGACCGTGGAGCTCACTCGGGCGTCGACGCCCGCCGGGAGCAGTCCGCGCAGCACGCGCTCCTGGCCGCCGTTGCCGCTGAAGACGACGTGCACCGAGTCGGCGCCGGCCTGCAGAGCCGCCTCGACGACGCGGGCGAGTGTCGTCGTGCGCTTTCCGGTGGTCACGATCACGGCGATGACCCGGGGTTCGGTGCCGTCGAGGCGTCGGAGCATGGCGGTGGTCTCTTCTTCGATGAGGGGCGGGAGCGGGAGGCGGGCGCCGGAAGCGGCGCCGCCTCGAGCGAGGAGGACAGGAACAGCACCGTACACGAGAAAATGAGGTGCGCTCGCTATTGGGGGAGATTCTCTCAGTTCCGCTCGCGTCGCGGACCGCTGCCCGCCCGAGCGTCCGTCCCCTGTCTCCCCTCTTCGGCGAGGACGACGTCGAGCACCCGCTCCGCGTAGGTGGTCCAGTCGGTGATCGACGTCGCCGCGGCGCGCGCCGAGTCCGCGATCGCCAGCCGGGTCGCCCGATCGAGCGGCTGCACCCGGCCGAGCACGTCTCGGAGCCCCCGGACGTCTCCCGCGGGCAGGACCGTGCTGTGCAGCGGGTCGAGAAGGGCGGAGGCGCCGTTGGCGTCGGTCGTGATGACCGGGAGCCCGGAGGCCGCGGCTTCGGCGACGACCAGGGAGCAGGCGTCCTCCAGCGTCGGGAGGACGAAGGCGTCGGCGGCCCGGAACTCCCGCGCGAGCTCCTCCGCGGAGAGCGGGCCGGTGACGATCACGTTCGGCGGGGCACCGCGCAGGAGGCGCCGATCGAAGACCCCGCCGGCCAGGACGAGGTCGACCGGCAGCCCTCGAACGGCGTCCAGGAGCTGGGGGATCCCTTTGCGATGCGAGAGGTGGGCCGCGCAGACGAGTCGTCGCCGCTCGGGGTCCCGATCGACGGACGGTCCGTCCGGGGTGAAGCCCGTCAGGCTCACGCCGTAGGGGATCTGCACGATCTTCGCGCGATCGACGCCGTACCGGGCCATCTGCTCCGAGACGAGCGCCGAGGGGGTGAGGACGATGTCGGCGAGCCTGAGCTCCTTCTCGATCCGGCGCACGAGTCGCCCGGGGTAGCGCTCGTCCCAGGTCCGGCGGCGGGAGAAGTGCCGGAGGAGCTCGCCGTTGTGCGCTCGCGGATGCGCGTCGACGGCGTGGAGGACCCGCCGGGCGTCGGGGTGGGCGCGGAAGAGCGCGAGGCAGGCGCCCGGGAAGCCCAGCACGACCGCGCCCTCGGGGAGCTCGACAGCCGCCGCCGCCCGGTCGAAGAGGACCTTGGAGAGGTAGGACGCCCGCAGCGCGAGACCGGGACAGGGCAGCCGGAGACCCGCGCGGAGCACCATCTCGGCCAGATGCGACACCCGCTCGACCCGGTGGGGACGGGAGGCGGCGTAGCCGTCCCGGAGGACGCGCATCCGCCGCCCGAAGGTCGTGCGGGCTGCAGCGGACGGGAGGGGGAGCGACGCGGCGAGAGCGACCAGCCTCGTCCGCGGGAGGATCTCCGCGGCCAGAGCCCCGCGGGACGCGGCGCCGGCGATCAGGGCCCTGGCCGCCCCCTCGGAGTACGGGCTCGCGACGACGAGTGCACGTCTCGGCCGCGTCATCGCAGCATCGCCCGGAGCTCCTCGCCGATGCGGCGCACGAACTCGGTCCGCGAGAACGCCGCCTTGGAGTGCTCGTGCGCGGCCCTGCCGAACGACTCGACGGCAGCCCGATCCAGCCCCTCGAGGACCGCGACCCACTCCTCCACCGCGCCGGGAGCGAGAGTGCGTCCGGTCACTCCGTCCAGCACGATCTCGGGGAGCCCGCCGGAGCGGCTGACGAGGGCTGCTCGTCCGGCTGCGGCGGCCTCCAGGGCGATCGTCGGCAGGGGATCCGGCGACGTGCTCGGCACGACGACGACGTGAGCCGCGTCGAGCACTCGCCGCACGTCCTCGCACTCGCCGCGCACCTCGACGGACTCGCCGTTCCGCATGCCCGCCACGATGCCGGGGACGTCCACTCCGGTCCCGCAGACCGGAGGCCCGCCGAGGACGATCAGCCGCACGTCCCGGCGCTCGAGGCGACTCCACACCCGGAGGAAGTGCTCGTGGCCCTTCCACGCGTTCCACCGGCTCGCCAGGACGAAGACGAGTTCGTCTCCCTGCGGGAGCGGGACCGGCGGCGCGCTCTCGAATCCGTTGTGGACGACGGTCGACCGTCTCCGGTTCGAGGCGGTCAGCGTGTCCGCGACCGCTCGGCTCACGACGACGAGGCGGTCCGCCGAGCGGAACAGCAGGCAGAGGACCCACCGCTCGATCCCTCGACTGTGCTCGTGCAGATGCAGGAGGGTCGGTGCACCGAGGAGGCGGGCGACGGGCAGCACGAGCGCGAGCGCGGCGGTGTTCACGTAGACGAGCGCCGGACCGAGCTCGCGGATCGCCCGGCCGGTCGCCCTGATCCGCCGCAGGAAGGAGAGCAGGTGGCGCGGGCGGAGGTAGGCGCGCCGGAGCACGGGCAGCGGCATGCGGCGCACGGTGACACCGCGTTCCTCGAGCAGGCGGGTGAGGGGGCGAGCGGGGTAGTCCAGGTCGTCCGGGAGCCAGACCTCGGCCGTCACGTCCTCGGGGACCGCTCGCAGCGCCTCGAGGAGGACCCGATCGGCGCCGTAGGTCTCGTCGGAGGGATGGAGGAACAGGATCGTCCGCGGGCAGGACGCCGCGGCCGGAAGGCGGGGACGGCGTCGCCGGCCGGCGGACCCGCTCACCGGCTCACCAGCGGGCGGCGGTGGGCGCGCGGATGTGGCGACCGTGCCGAGGCGCCGTCCACCAGCCCTGCGAGGGTCTCCTCGTAGGCGGTGCAGACGGCGTTCCAGGTGTAGTGCTCGCGGGCGCGCTCGCGGGCCGCGTCGCTCGCGGCGCACTGCTCGTCGGGGGAGAGGAGCATCCGCCGGACCGCCGCGGCGATCGACGGGGCGTCCGGTGCGACGAACACGCCGCCCTCCCCGAGCACCTCCCGGTTGTAGACGGTGTCGCGAGCGACCGTCGGAGCGCCGCAGGCCATGGCCTGGACCAGCGCGGGGTTGGTGCCGCCGACGCTGTGACCGTGGAAGTAGGCGCCGGCGTGCTGCCAGAGCGAGAAGAGCCGGGCGTCGTCGCGGAGGTGACCGAGGTGGTGGATGCGCTCGTGGGACGCCGCCAGACGAGCCGCCCGCTGATCCAGCGCGCCGCCGCAGCCGGTGGAGCCGACGATGACGACGTCGTGGGTGCGCGCGATCGCGGGAGCGGCGGCGAAGAACTCCTCGACGGTGTTCTCGGGAACGAACCGCGAGACGAGGAGGGCGTACGACCGGTGCCGGAGCCCGGGCTCGACGGGCAGGGCCGGCGGGACGTCGCCGCCGTACGGCAGGAAGACGCCGTCGCGCTGGAAGTCGGCGCCCCAGCGCCGGGCGATCTCGTGCGAGTCGAAGGCGAGCTCGGTGGCGTGCGCCGCGGTCATCCGCGCGCCCCTCCGGAAGACGGATCGCGCGAGAGGCCCCCACTTCTCCCGCTCCCACTCCATGCCGTCCACGTTGACGAGGGTGGGGATGCCGGCTCGCTCGAGCAGCGGGAGGAAGAGGCCGTTCGCGGCGTTCATGACGAGTGCGACGTCGGGGGCGCGTCGCACCGCGTCGCGGGTCGCGCTCAGCCCGTGACTCAGCGTGCTCAGCGACCGGGAGTCCCAGCCGGAGGTGACCACGGTGCGGACGCGCGGGTCCCGTCCCTCGGCGTCGTCGACGGTCGCTCCTGGGCGCCCGTAGACGGTGACGTCCCAGCCCGCGTCGACGAGGTGGGGGGCGAGCCGGCGGACCGCAGTCTCGAAGCCGCCGTAGTAGCTGGGGTAGCCGCGCGTGCCGAGGACGGCGAGGGATCTTGGCATGGCGGGGACGCTATTCGCGCGGGACCGAGCGTCGACCCGGAGGGACGTGTTCGTCGGGGGACTGGCGCGCAGCACCGCTCGGACCGCGTCAGACGCGCCGGAATCGGCGCAGGTGGCGCAGGATGCACGTCATCGTCGACCGGCGGCGCAGACCGACGTAGGTGCTCGGCGACACGGCGATGAGGGCGAGTGCGCCCGCGACGGCGAGGTGCCCGTCGCGGGCGGTGCGGAGGACGTCGCTCGCTCGGACGTCGGCCGAGACTTCCCGCTCGATCGTGCGGCCGACGTCGCCGGCGGAGGGGTGCTCGGCGACGTGGTGCAGCGCCGACAGGTGGGCGACCCGCGCCGTGTAGGAGCTGACCGAGGGGTGCGCGGCGAGTCGGGGGAAGTCCGCCTCGAGCAGGCGCACGGCGTGACGGACGTTCCTCGAGAGGTCCAGGAGGTCGACCCGCAGGCCGTCGGTGATCGCGCCGGGGCGGACGGAGTAGACGTAGAGCTCGCGATCGACGAAGGAGACCGTGCGCGCACGCGCGAGCAGGACGGCCATCAGCGCCGTGTCCTCGTAGGAGCGGGAGCCGGGGAAGCGGAGGCCGTCGTAGAGCTCGCGTCGGACGAGCTTGTTCCAGAGGAAGGCCCAGAGCCGGAACTCGAAGAGCTCGACCGCGGCGTCGCATCCCGTCCAGAGGCGGTCCCCGGTGTACGGCATCGCACCGACGGCGAGCCGCTCGCCCGACTCGCCGACGGCGACGAGATTGGTGACGACGACGTCCACCTCACCGGACATCGCGTCGACCATCGCGGCGAGCATGTCCCGATGGACGTGGTCGTCGGAGTCGACGAACCAGACGGCGTCTCCGGAGGCGCGCTCGAGGATCGTGTTCCGCACCTCGGCGAGCCCGAGATTCGACTCGTGCGTCACCACCAGCACCGAGAACGACGAAGGCGCGTCCGCGATCGACGCGCGGACCTTCACCATCGAGTCGTCGGGGCTCGCGTCGTCCACGATGATCACCTCCACCGCGCATCCGGTCGGCAGCGCGAGCGCCCACAGCGAGGAGAGGCAGCACTCGACGTACGCGGAGACCCCGTGGACCGGGACGCCGATCGTGACCGAGCGGGGACGCGCCGTGCTCGGGCGGGTCATCGGTGCCCGTTCGAGGCGCTCGCCCCGCCGATCGCCCGGCCGTCGCCCTCGAGCAGCTGCTGGGCGGCCGCGAGCAGGTCCGGTGCCACCGCGTCCGCGGTGAAGGCGTGGATCCCGCGCGCAGCGCGATCGATGAGGCGCTGCCTGAGCTCCGGCTCGTCGAGCAGTCGTCCGATCGCCTCGCTGAGCGCCGAGCGGTCGTCCCGAGGCACCATCAGCGCATCCACGCCGTCCTCGCAGAAGTCGTCGAAGCCGCTGCCGGTGGTGGCGACGAGCGGGGTTCCCACCGCCTTGACCTCGAGCGCCGCGTTCCCGAAGCCCTCCCAGCGCGAGGGACAGGTCACCACGGTGGCGGCCCTGATCGCGGCGAACACCTCGTCACCACCGACGTGGCCGAGGAACGTGAACCTGTCGCGGTGCTCGTCGGCGACCGTGCCGAGGAGCTCGGCCTCCGTCGGCTCGAGGAAGCAGAAGGCTCCCGCGAAGACGAAGGAGACGTCCGGACGGGTCCGGGCCAGTGCCTCGAAGGCGTGCATCGCGGTCTCGACGCCCTTGCGCCGCTCGATGCGGCTGAGGAAGAGCACCACGGGACCCGGGCCCGGCGGCCAGCCGTCCGGGAGGTCGCCGGACCGCGCACTCTGCTGCACCATCGGAACGTCGATGCAGTTGCGGACGACGATCGAGGGCGGAAGCTCGGGGATCCGCGTCGAGTACCAGTCCCGGACCGCGCGGGAGATCGGGACGAGTCCGCGCGACCGTCTCATCTGGCGGGTCTCGAGGCGTTTCTGGAGCCCGATCAGGAGGCGCGTGCGGAGGGGGCGCCCTCTCGCCGACCCGCCCGCGATCCAGTCCGCGATGCGGTAGCCGGACGCGAGGTTCGTCACGAGCGGGGCGTGCCGCGGGAGCAGCGCGCCCAGGCCCTCCCACTCGGCGAGGAAGATCGCGTCGTAGCGGGTGCGGCGGACGAGCGCGCGCAGGTGGAGCGCCCGCTGCAGGAGCCGGCCGATGGCGGGCCGACGGCGCAGACGGACGTACTCGAGGATCCGCACGCCCTCGGGATCGAAGCCGTCGAGAGGCGGGTCGCAGCAGAGGACGACGAGGTCGACCTCGACGCCCGCCCTCACCAGTGCCGGCAGCAGCGAGGCGAAGCCGCGCCCGATTCCGCCGGTGTAGGGCGTCAGCCCCGCGTACTCCGTGGTGGCGACCAGCCAGCGCCGCGTCGATGTCATCAGCACTCCTCGGTGTCCGCCGGGGGCGGGATGTCCAGCGGCTCGCGGGACGCTACCAAGACGCTCGCCGGCACTGCGGCGTGCGGCGCGGACTCCGGGGCTCTTGGCGCGGCGCGGCCGGAACGACCCGGCTTGTCGCCGGTCCGGCTGCTCCGGCGCGCCCGTCCTGCGCCGCTGGCGCCGTGAGGGTCCGTGCTCCGTGCGGAGCGCTCGCCGGGGCGGACGCGGCGCGGAGGGACGGGTGGGAGTGCGCGCGGCGGTGCCGGTTCCGACCGGGCCTCCGCGATGGTCAGCAGGAGGGCGAGCGCCGGGATGATCAGAGAGGCCGGCGCCGACTCGAGGAGGTTGAAGGCCGACGCCGCCACCAGGTAGGCGACCAGCATCGCGGGACCGGCCACGGCACCCCGGGCGATCGAGCAGATCAGGACGATCAGGAGGTGGGCCAGCAGGAGCGTCGTGCCGATGAGCCCGTAGCTGAAGACCGTTTGCCACAGGCTGCTCTCGAGGACGTAGTTCCCCCCGCCGTTCTGCGCGAAGACGACGCCCGACAGTCCTCCGCCGGAGCCGAAGACGCCCGACTCCGTCGGCAGCACCTTCAGACCGATCCGGAGGACCAGGTCGCGGACGTCCGCGGACCGGGCGCCCTCCTCCGTCTCGGAGCGGGGGTCGAGGGCCTGCGCACCCACGGTCGACACGATCACGAGGAGAGGGGCGAACGCGAGGATCAGTCGGACGAGCCGGTTGCCCGTGAGGCGGACGACGGTCACGCCGCCCGCCACCAGGACGCCGACCGCGATCGCGATCACGGCGCTGCGTGATCCGGAGAGCAGCACGCCTGCGCAGCAGGCCGCGAAGCCGAGGAGGGCACCCGGCCGTCTGCCCTTGAGGAACAGCCCGAACGCGAGGGACCCGACCGAGGCGAAGAAGGTGCCGTTCACCAGGGGGTGCCCGAGCGTCGTCAGGATCCGGTACACGCTCCACTTCTGCGTGAGCGGGAACGGAGCGGAGGCGAAGATCTCGGCGTACAGGTTCGACCGCGTCGTGAACTCGACCGTCCCGACGATCGCGAGGACGACCGACACGAGGAGGAGGGCGGTGGTCAGCGGCCGGAAGACCGAGGGGTCGCTCATCCACAGTGGAAGGGCGATCAGCGCGATGACGACGACGACCGTCCAGGAGGCGATCGTCTCGATCTGCCCCTGCGGCCGGAGGACGGGGATCACCAGTGCGTAGACCGTGAACGCGATCGGCGCCACCAGCCGGGTCCTGCGGAGCCAGGGCGGTGGTGGAGCTCCGGTGGCGATCGCCAGGAGTGCCGCGAAGACGATGATCGGACTGAGGATCGGGAACGGCGCGGGCAGTGCCAGGTAGTCGAACGGGACGACCGCGTAGAGGGCGAGGACGAGCGTCAGGGCGGCGGCCGGCGGGAGCAGGCGGGCGACGATCAGCACGCAGGCCGCCGCGGCGGCGAGCGCCGGGATCCGGAGCTCGCCGGTGACGACGGCGACCACCGCGGCGCCGAGCAGGAGGACCGCGAGGGCGGGAAGCCAGACGGCGTTCGAGCGCTGCGCGGGCGCTCTGCCCGGGCGCGGGGACTCCGGCTGACCGGGCGGTGGCGGCAGTCGTCGTGGAGACCGCGCGAGCGAACGCCGGTGCGAGCCGGTGGGAGGTGGTGTCATGGCGGGTCGCCTCAGAGGTCGGGGGTGGGGGCAGGGGTGGTCAGCTGTAGGGGAGGAGCGCCGCGCAGAAGCCTGCGGCGCCGATGAGCAGGCCGGCCGAGAGGCAGCCGTAGACGCGCAGGACGTCGGCGCGGCCGATGTCCTGCGCGACGTGCGGCAGGCGACCGGCGAGGGCGACGGCGTCGCGGAGGACGGCGGCGCACGCGCCCGCGAGCAGATCGGCGGCGACGGCGAATCCGGCTCCGACGCTGAGAGCGACGCCGATCCAGTGCCACGGCACGAGCACGCTCGCGCGGCCCTGCACGATCAGGAACGAGGAGGCGCACCACATGCAGGCGATCGGCGCGGAGGAGATGGAGAGGATCGGCACGATCAGCAGGGCGGGATGCCAGGAGGAGTCGAGGACGCGGCCGAGGACGAGGAGATCCAGGGCGACCATCGTCGCCTGGACGACCAGGGCGCCGACCGCTGCCTGCATCATCACGGAGCGGAGCACGGCGCGCCGCTCCTCGTCCGTCCGGGAGGTGGCCACCCGGGCGCGGAGGACGTTGGTGAGTCCGAGGACGACGGCGTCCGAGACGGCGCGCGCGATCTGACTCGCGATCGAGTAGAGACCGAGCGTCGTGGCTCCACCGAGAGCGGAGAGGACGATCCGCTCGGACTGGCCCTGCAACCAGCCGAAGACGTTGCTCTGCAGGGTGGGGATCACGTAGTCCCTGAGTATCGGCCGACGTGGCAGGTCGGGAGTCGGCAGCGTCCCCCGTCTCGAGAGCAGGAGGAGGAGCATCCCCTCGGTCACCCCGGTCTGGAGGGATCCGGCCGCGATGCCGAGGACGGGAGCGAGTGGGACGCAGACGACGATCGAGGCGATGCTGCCGAGGGCCTGGCCCCGCGCGATCGAGGCCCAGCGACCGTGGTACTGCGCCCTGGTCAGTGCGGGCAGGATCGCTCCGTGGAGCGCCGCGACGGCGACGAACGGCAGGAGGGCGGCGGCCTGCGCGGCGGACGCCGCCGACAGGGCCCAGAGCACACCGATCGCGACCGCCATCGCCGTCGCCCCGCCGACGGAGACGACGGCCGCGGCGCGCCGGAGCCGGCGCGCGCCTCCCTCCCTCCGCCACATCGCGACGCCGAGCGGGCGCACCGTGTTCTCGCCGATCTCCTGCAGGAGGGAGAGCACGAGGAACGCCATCGCGTAGACGCCTGCTTCCGCGGGTGACACGTGGACGGCGACGACGAGGCCGACGACCGCGCTCGTGCCGCGGGAGACGAGCCGTTCGAGGGCGGCGTTCGAGGAGTTCCGCGCTGTCGGAGAGCGCAGCAGTGCGGCGACGCGGTGGATCATCGAGCTCCGGGGCGGCGAACCCGGCACTCCGGCGCGCAGCAGGACGTCCGGTCCATCGAGGGAGCCTCCCGATCGGGGATCACGACGGCAGGCGAGCCGCCGGGACACGGTAGGACGCCCCCGTTCCTCCTCGCCTCGCGTGGCGCGTCCCGGGGCGCGGATCGCCTGCTTCCGTGCAGCGGGCCCCGTCTCGGTGCGGTCCCTCGGCACAGGAGCCGTCCGCCGGAGCGGTGCGCGCCCTCCGGGTGGTCACCACCGGTGGTCCCGTATCATTGCGGCGTTATGTCACGCATCTACGACTGCTCCGTCGACACGGACCTCCTGACCGGCACCCGTCTCGCGCGCACCGCGATCGGCCGGGGCGAGCTCGTCGTCCTGCCGACCGACACGGTCTACGGGATCGCGGCCAACGCGTTCGACGCCGCGGCGGTGCAGCGCCTGCTCGACGCGAAGGGGCGCACCCGGCAGTCGCCGCCGCCCGTGCTGATCGGCGACGTGGCCGCGCTCGACGCCCTCGCGGAGAACGTGCCCGAGGCCGTCCGCGAGCTGGCGAAGGCCTTCTGGCCGGGTGGGCTCACGATCGTGCTGCACGCGCAGCCCTCCCTCGTCTGGGACCTGGGCGAGACCCGGGGCACGGTCGCCCTCCGGATGCCCGACAACCCGGTCACCCTCGAGCTCCTCGCCGAGACGGGGCCGCTCGCGGTCTCCTCGGCCAACCGCACCGGCCGCCCGTCCGCCACCACCGCCCAGGAGGCGCTCGACCAGCTCGGCGACTCCGTCGACGTCTACCTCGACGCGGGCACCGCCGGCAGCCGCTACAGCGACCGGCCGGTCGGTGCGAGCGAGTCCTCCACCATCGTCGACGCGACCGCGCTCAGCTTCGAGGGCGGCACCCTGCGCATCCTCCGCCAGGGCGTCGTCTCGGCCGGGCGCATCCGCGAGGTCGTCGGCGACCTCCTCCTCGACGGCGTCGCCACGTCCGAGGAGCCCGAGGCCCCCGCGCCGGTCGCGTCCTACGACGCCTCCACCGAGCTCAGCGACCCGACCGTCGAGGACGACGAGCCCGTCGCCGCCGAGGAGCAGCCCGCTCCCACGGCGCGACCGGACTGGGCGTCGCGCGCTCAGGTGCAGGACGAGCCGGCGGCGAGCGGCACCGCGCGCCCCGACTCCACCCCGGGTGAGTAGCCGATGATCACCTTCGTCCTGGTCTCGCTCGCGGTCGCGGTCGTGACCTGCGGGCTGTCGTGGGTCATCTGGAAGCTGAGCCTGCGGTACCGGCTCTACCCGGCGATCCGGGTGCGCGACATGCACACCCGGCCGACCCCGCGCCTGGGCGGCATCGCCATGTTCCTCGGGATCCTCGTCGGCTTCGGCATCGCCTCGCAGCTGCCCTACTTCAGGCTGGTGTTCGCCAATCCCGAGCCGATCCTCGCGATCCTCGGCGCGAGCCTCCTGATCGTCCTGATCGGCGTCGCCGACGACATCTGGGACCTCGACTGGACGACGAAGCTCGCCGGGCAGATGATCGCCGCGGGGCTGATCGCCTGGAAGGGCGTGCAGATCGTCTCGCTGCCGATCGGCGGCCTCACCGTCGGCTCGCCCTGGATGTCGCTGATCATCACCGTGCTGGCGATCGTGCTGGTGACCAACGCGCTGAACTTCATCGACGGCCTCGACGGCCTCGTCGCCGGCGTCGCGCTGATCGCCAACGGCGTGTTCTTCCTCTACAGCTACCTGCTGGTGCAGCAGACGTCGCCGACCGACTACTTCAACCTCGCCTCGCTGATCGCGGTCGTCCTCGTCGGCGCCTGCGCGGGCTTCCTGCCGATCAACTGGCGCCCGGCGAAGATGTTCATGGGCGATGGGGGAGCGCTGCTCGTCGGCATGCTGATGGCGACGTCGGCCATCGCCGTCACCGGCCAGATCGACCCCTCGCAGCTCGCGGCGAAGGAGCTGCTGCCCGCGTTCATCCCGATCATCCTGCCTTTCGCGATCCTGGTCGTCCCGCTGATGGACTTCGGCCTCGCGGTGATCCGGCGGCTGCGCGCGGGCAAGTCGCCGTTCAGCGCCGACCGCAAGCACCTGCACCACCGGCTGCTCGATATGGGGCACTCGCACCTGCACGCCGTGCTGATCTTCTACGCCTGGACGGCCGTCGTCGCCTTCAGCTGCCTGCTGATGTTCGTCGTCGACGTGCTCTGGGTGCCGCTCGCCTTCCTCGCGATCGGACTGCTCGCCTGCACCGTCGTCACGCTCCTCCCGCTCAGCCGCCGCAAGCGGCTCGAGGCGGCGGCGCAGTCGGCGGAGGCGTCCCCCGTCCTCGACCCCCTCGACCGCGCGTCCGAGACGGACACGAGCCGTTCGCCGATCGGCCTGCCGCTCGGTCGCGACACGACAGCGCCGCACCAGGCGCGGAAAGAAGCATCATGACCGGAGCCTCCCCGGCCGCCCCCCGCCCCCAGCCCGCCTCGGTGCCCGTCCTCATGCGCACGCTCGCCGTCGGCGGCGTCTTCGTCCTCGCTCTCGCCGTCGTCGGCGCGGTCGTCGGATTCCTCGCCGCCGGCGGGGAGGGCGCCGTCGGCGCCCTGATCGGCGCCGTCGTCGGCGGGGTCATGGTGGCGCTCACCGCCGCCAGCATCCTCGTCGCCAACCGGATGGACATCGGCGGCTTCTTCGCCGTGGTGCTCGGCACCTGGCTCGCGAAGTTCGTCCTCTTCGTGATCGCGGCCCTCGTGCTGCGCGACCAGCCGTGGCTGAACAGCACCGCGATGTTCGTCACGATCATCGCGGCGGTCCTCGGCTCGCTCGTCATCGACGTGCTCGTCGTCTCGCGCTCGCGCATGGCGAACGTCAGCGACATCGCCCGATGAGCGCGCCCCGAGTGGCGTCTGAGAGGATCACGATTCGGCTCTCAGGCCGTTCTGTTGCTACAGTAGGGTCCAATCCCCGCAGGCGACGTGTGCCCGTCCTCAGGTCGTCTCATCGTTGATGTCGACCGCCGAGTGCGAACGCCGTCCGAGCGGAATACCCCACCTTTCGTCGTCGCGAGAGCGTTGCGTCCGAACGATTCACGTCGTTCGTCTGCCACGTGCCACGCCCCGAATTCCAGGAGCTAGCGCTGTTTGCTAACGCTGTGACCCTGTTGGTCTCGTCCTCGACCGGTGAGAGTGACTTCCACACCCCGTCGATCTCCGAGTTCTTCCCGCCCGGTTTCCTCTTCGAGGGAACCCCTTTCGAGATCAACCGCGTCATGCTGGTCCGCTTCATCGCGGTCATCGCCCTGATGCTGTTCTTCTACCTCGGGACGCGCAAGATGCGCATCGTCCCGGGCCGCTTCCAGAGCGTCGTGGAGATGGCCTTCGACTTCGTCCGCGTGACGATCGCGAAGGACATCCTCGGCGAGAAGGACGCGCGCCGCTTCCTGCCGATCCTGGTGACGATCTTCTTCGCGATCATCGCGATGAACCTCACCGGCATCGTCCCGTTCCTGAACATCGCGGGAACGTCGGTCGTGGGCATGCCCCTCTTCCTCGGGCTGGTCGCGTACGTCACCTTCATCTACGCCGGCATCAAGGACCGGGGGATGGGCTTCTTCAAGAACGCCCTCTTCCCGCCCGGAGCCCCGTTCCTGATCTACTTCATCCTCACGCCCATCGAGCTGCTGCAGACGTTCATCATCCGTCCGCTCTCGCTCGCGCTGCGGCTCGTGATGAACATGATCGTCGGGCACCTCCTCCTGGTGCTGTGCTTCTCGGCCACGCAGTTCTTCCTCTTCAGCTCGCAGATCGACCCGGGCTTCAAGCTCTTCGGTGTCGTGACCTTCGCCTTCGGCGGCGCCTTCACGCTCTTCGAGCTGCTGGTCGCGGTGCTGCAGGCCTACATCTTCACTCTCCTCGCAGCGGTCTACATCCAGTTGGCCGTCGCCGAGGAGCACTGACCCCACTACTCACGGGCTCCCGCCCGTTCACACGATCACCCCACTGAAAGGACCCACTCGTGGACTCAGTCACCGTTCTCGCCGAACTCACCGGCAACATCGCGACGGTCGGTTACGGCCTCGCAGCGATCGGCCCCGGCATCGGTGTCGGCATCGTCGCGGGCAAGACCGTCGAGGCCATGGCGCGCCAGCCCGAGATGGCCGGCCGCCTCCAGACCACGATGTTCCTCGGCATCGCGTTCACCGAGGTGCTCGCGCTCATCGGTCTCGCCACCTACTTCATCTTCGCGGCGTAGTCGTGTTCAGCACCGCTGTGAACATCGCTGCGGAAGAAGGTGACGTCCCCGCGGTCATTCTGATCCCGGAGTTCTACGACTTCTTCTGGTCGGGGGTGATCTTCCTCATCCTGCTGTTCTTCTTCTGGAGGCTGGTCCTGCCGCGCATCCAGACGATGCTCGACGCGCGCTCCGCCGCGATCGAGGGGAACATCGCGAAGGCCGACGAGGCCCAGCGACAGGCTGAGATCGCACTCGAGAAGTACACCGCTCAGCTGGCCGAGGCCCGCGCCGAGGCCGGAGTGATCCGCGAGAAGGCGAACGCCGACGGCAACGCGATCGTGGCGGCGAAGAAGGAGCAGGCGCAGGTCGAGGCCGAGCGCATCCTCCAGAACGCGCACGCCCAGATCGAGGCGGACCGCCAGTCGGCCGTCGTCGCTCTGCGCTCCGAAGTCGGAACCCTCGCCATCGATCTCGCCTCCGGCGTCATCGGCGAGAGCCTCAACGACGACGCGAAGGCGTCCGCGATCGTGGACCGCTTCCTCGCCGACCTCGAGGCCTCGGAGAAGGCGAACAGCTGATGGGCAGCGCGTCCAGGCAGGCACTCGCGTCGGCGAAGGCGGAGCTCTCCGCCCTCGGCGGCCAGGCGTCCCTCGACACGGCCCAGCAGCTCTTCGAAGCGGCCCGGGTCATCGACGGGCAGGCGCAGCTGCGCACGGTCCTCTCCGACCCGAGCACGGACGCGGGCAGCCGCCAGGCTCTCGTCGCCCGGGTGTTCGCGCCCTTCGGCGAGCCGGCCAAGCGCCTGCTCACCGTCGTCGTGGGCCACCGCTGGTCGAGCCCGAGCGATCTGATCGCCGGGATCGAGGAGGTCGGGGTCCGTGCGATCGCGTCCGCCACCCCGGAGGGCGTCTCGCTCGAGACCGAGCTGCAGACCTTCGGCGCCGTCGTGGCGTCGGACGCGCAGCTCGAGCTCGCGCTCGGCAGCAAGCTCGCCGCGGCGGACTCGAAGGTCGCGCTCGTGCAGCGCCTCCTCGAGGGCAAGGCCGCCGCGGAGACCCTCGCCATCCTCCGCCAGCTGATCGCGCACCCGCGCGGTCGCCGCATCCCCGAGCTCGTCCGCTTCGCAGCGGGCGTCGTCGCGGACCAGGGCGGCTTCACCATCGCCACGGTCTCGGTCGCGGCTCCGCTGCACCCCGAGCAGCTCGACCGGCTCCGCTCGGCGCTCACGCGCCAGTACGGCCGCCCGGTCTCCGTCAACGTCCTGGTCGACCCCGCCCTCCTGGGCGGCATGCGACTGCACGTGGGCGACGAGGTCATCGACGGCTCCGTCTCGGCGCGGCTGTCCGACCTGAAGCTCCAGCTCGCGTCCTGACGGACGCACGTATCCTCAGGGAGCGGCTCGCGCCGCCTCCGACCTCCGCACCACCCAGGTCAGGCCCCGACGACCGCTTCGGCTCGCACGGACCCAACGAATAGGAATTCCCATGGCAGATATCACCATCAGCCCGGATGAGATCCGCGACGCGCTGAAGGACTTCGTCTCGTCGTACGAGCCGGGCAAGGCGTCCACCACCGAGGTCGGCTACGTCATCGACGCCGCCGACGGCATCGCCCACGTCGAGGGACTCCCCGGCGTCATGGCGAACGAGCTGATCCGCTTCTCCAACGGCGTGCTGGGCCTCGCCCAGAACCTCGACGAGAACGAGATCGGCGTCGTCGTCCTCGGCGAGTTCTCCGGCATCGAGGAGGGCATGGAGGTCACCCGCACCGGCGAGGTCCTCTCCGTCCCCGTCGGCGACGGCTACCTCGGCCGCGTCGTCGACCCGCTCGGCAACCCGATCGACGGACTCGGCGACATCGCCTCCGAGGGCCGCCGCGCCCTCGAGCTCCAGGCCCCGGGCGTCATGTCGCGCAAGTCGGTCCACGAGCCGCTGCAGACCGGCATCAAGGCCATCGACGCGATGATCCCCGTCGGCCGCGGACAGCGCCAGCTCATCATCGGCGACCGCCAGACCGGCAAGACGGCCATCGCGATCGACACGATCATCAACCAGAAGGCCAACTGGGAGTCCGGCGACACGAACAAGCAGGTCCGCTGCATCTACGTCGCCATCGGCCAGAAGGGCTCGACCATCGCCTCGGTGAAGGGCGCGCTCGAGGACGCCGGAGCGATGGAGTACACGACGATCGTCGCGTCCCCCGCCTCGGACCCCGCCGGCTTCAAGTACCTCGCCCCCTACACAGGCTCGGCCATCGGCCAGCACTGGATGTACGGCGGCAAGCACGTCCTGATCATCTTCGACGACCTGTCGAAGCAGGCCGAGGCCTACCGCGCCGTGTCGCTCCTCCTGCGCCGCCCGCCGGGACGCGAGGCGTACCCCGGCGACGTCTTCTACCTGCACTCCCGCCTGCTGGAGCGCTGCGCGAAGCTGTCCGACGAGCTCGGCGCCGGCTCGATGACGGGCCTCCCGATCATCGAGACCAAGGCGAACGACGTCTCGGCGTACATCCCGACCAACGTGATCTCGATCACCGACGGCCAGATCTTCCTCCAGTCCGACCTCTTCAACGCCAACCAGCGTCCGGCGGTCGACGTGGGCATCTCGGTGTCGCGAGTCGGCGGTGACGCCCAGGTCAAGTCGATCAAGAAGGTCTCCGGAACGCTGAAGCTCGAGCTGGCGCAGTACCGCTCGCTCGAGGCCTTCGCGATGTTCGCCTCGGACCTCGACGCCGCCTCGCGTCGTCAGCTCGCCCGCGGCGCCCGCCTCACCGAGCTGCTCAAGCAGCCGCAGTACTCGCCGTACCCCGTCGAGGAGCAGGTCGTCTCGATCTGGGCCGGAACGAACGGCAAGCTTGACGAGGTGCCCGTCCCCGACGTGCTGCGCTTCGAGCGCGAGCTGCTCGACTACCTGGGCCGCAACACGCAGGTCCTCTCCACGCTGCGCGACACCAACGTGCTCTCCGACGACACCGTCGCCGAGCTGCACCGTGCCGTCGACGGCTTCAAGCTCGAGTTCCAGACCGGTGAGGGCAAGCCGCTCGCCTCGGTCGGGCGCGAGGAGCACAAGGCGATCTCGGCCGACGAGGTCGGCCAGGAGAAGATCGTCAAGGGCCGTCGCTAACAGCGGCCCCCTGACGATTCAGAGAAGGACTACAGGAGACACATGGGAGCGCAACTCCGGGTCTACCGGTCGAAGATCCGCTCGGCCCAGACGACCAAGAAGATCACCCGCGCCATGGAGCTGATCTCGGCCTCGCGCATCCAGAAGGCGCAGAACCGCGTCGCCGCCGCGGCGCCGTACTCGAACGCCATCACGCGCGCCGTGTCGGCCGTCGCAACCTACTCGAACGTCGAGCACCCGCTCACGACCGAGCGCGAGAAGCTCGATACGGCCGCGATCGTGATCTTCACCTCCGACCGCGGCCTCGCCGGCGCGTTCTCCTCGAGCGTGCTCAAGGAGGCGGAGGAGCTGGCCTCGCTGCTGCGCAGCGAGGGCAAGGAGGTCGTCTTCTACCTGGTCGGCCGCAAGGCGAACGCGTACTTCTCGTTCCGCCGGCGCCCGAGCGTCCGCATCTGGACGGGCGGCACCGACCAGCCGGTGTTCGAGACGGCGAAGGAGATCGCCGACGCTGTCGTCGACTCCTACAACCTCGACGACGAAGAGGGCGGAGTGGACGAGATCCACCTCGTGTACAACCGCTTCGTCAGCATGGTCACCCAGCAGCCGACCGTCGTCCGGCTCCTGCCGCTCGAGGTCGTCGAGGGCGCCGAGGATCAGAACACCGATCTGTACCCGCTCTACGAGTTCGAGCCCGACCCCGAGACGGTCCTCGACCGCCTCCTGCCGGTCTACGTCGAGAGCCGCATCTTCAACGCGATGCTGCAGTCGGCGGCGTCCGAGCACGCGGCGCGCCAGAAGGCGATGAAGTCGGCGAGCGACAACGCCGACACGCTCATCAAGACGTACACCCGGCTCGCCAACAACGCGCGCCAGACCGAGATCACGCAGCAGATCGCCGAGATCGTCGGCGGCGCCGACGCCCTGTCGTCCTCGAAGTAGACGGCGCACCTCCCCGACACGAAGCCTCCGCCCTCCGGGTGCGGTGAGACCACAGAAGGAAGAAGCAATGACACTGACCGCACCTGAGGCGGCGACCGGGACTCCGGGCGGGGCCGTCGGCCGTATCGCCCGCGTCACCGGCCCCGTCGTTGACATCGAGTTCCCCCACGACGCGATCCCCGAGGTCTACAACGCGCTCTACACGCACGTCGAGGTCGAGGGCGTCTCGTCCAAGCTGACCTTCGAGGTCGCGCAGCACCTGGGCGACGACCTCGTCCGCGCCATCTCGCTCAACCCGACCGACGGACTCGTCCGCGGCCAGGAGGTCCACGACACCGGCCTGCCGATCTCGGTCCCCGTCGGCGACGTGACCAAGGGCAAGGTCTTCAACGTGATCGGCGAGGTGCTCAACGCTGACGCCGACGGCACGATCAACGGACAGTCGTTCGAGATCACCGAGCGCTGGCCGATCCACCGCAAGCCCCCGGCGTTCGACCAGCTCGAGTCGAAGACCGAGCTCTTCGAGACCGGCATCAAGGTCATCGACCTCCTCACCCCGTACGTGCAGGGCGGCAAGATCGGCCTGTTCGGCGGAGCGGGCGTCGGCAAGACCGTCCTCATCCAGGAGATGATCCAGCGCGTCGCGCAGGACCACGGCGGAGTGTCCGTGTTCGCCGGCGTCGGCGAGCGCACCCGTGAGGGCAACGACCTCATCGCCGAGATGGAGGAGGCGGGCGTCTTCGACAAGACCGCACTCGTCTTCGGCCAGATGGACGAGCCGCCGGGAACCCGCCTCCGCGTCGCGCTCTCCGCGCTGACGATGGCGGAGTACTTCCGCGACGTGCAGAAGCAGGACGTGCTGCTCTTCATCGACAACATCTTCCGCTTCACGCAGGCCGGCTCGGAGGTGTCGACCCTGCTGGGCCGCATGCCGTCCGCGGTGGGCTACCAGCCGAACCTCGCCGACGAGATGGGCGTGCTCCAGGAGCGCATCACCTCGACGCGCGGACACTCGATCACCTCGCTGCAGGCGATCTACGTCCCCGCCGACGACTACACCGACCCGGCGCCGGCCACGACGTTCGCGCACCTCGACGCGACGACCGAGCTCTCCCGTGAGATCGCGTCGAAGGGCCTCTACCCGGCCGTCGACCCGCTGACCTCGACCTCGCGCATCCTCGACCCCCGCTACCTGGGTGCCGACCACTACCGCGTGGCCACGAACGTCAAGCAGATCCTGCAGAAGAACAAGGAGCTGCAGGAGATCATCGCGATCCTCGGTGTCGACGAGCTCTCCGAGGAGGACAAGATCACGGTGTCGCGTGCGCGCCGGATCCAGCAGTTCCTCTCGCAGAACACGTACATGGCGAAGAAGTTCACCGGCGTGGAGGGCTCGACCGTCCCGCTGAAGGACACCATCGAGTCGTTCGACGCGATCGCCCGTGGCGAGTTCGACCACGTGGCGGAGCAGGCGTTCTTCAACGTCGGCCCGATCACGGACGTCGAGGAGAAGTGGGCTCAGATCCAGAAGGAGAACGGCTGATCATGGCCGCGTTCCTGAAGGTCAGCGTCGTCTCCGCGAACGCGGAGGTCTGGGCGGGTGAGGCCAAGCAGATCTCGGCCCGCACCGTCGAGGGTGAGATCGGCATCCTGGTCGGTCACGAGCCGATGCTCGCGATCCTCGCCTCGGGCGAGGTCCGCGTCACGGCCGCGGACGGCAGCCGGATCACCGCTCAGGCGGACGACGGCTTCCTGTCCGTCGAGAACGACGTCGTCACCGTCGTGGCCCGCGAGGCCGCGCTGGTCTGACGACCCGCCGCCTCGGGCGGCGACCGGAGGGGCCGGGTGATCATCGCGATCGCCCGGCCCCTCCGTCGTGCGCGGCGTCCCCTTGCCGCGTTCCACCCGTGCGCTCTCGCGCGCCGTCTTCCCCGAGGAGTCCCGTGCACGTCCTGCTTCCCCCGTCCGAGACCAAGCGCGACGGCGGCTCGGCCGAGTTCCGGGTCGAGGAGCTGTCGTTCCCGGGGCTGACCGAGCGTCGAGTCGCCCTGCGCGACGCCCTGGTCGCGCTCGCCGGCGACCGGGACGCGGCTGCCCGCGCACTGAAGCTCGGTCCCCGGCAGCTCGGCGAGATCGAGCGCAACGCGGCACTGCCGACCGCGCCGGCGATGCCCGCGGTGGACCGCTTCGACGGCGTGCTGTTCGATGCGCTCGATGCTGCGTCGCTCTCGGCCGGGGCGCGCGGCGTCCTCGGCCGGATCGTCGTGGTGCAGTCCGCGCTCTGGGGTCCCGTCCGGGGCCTCGACGGCATCCCCGCGTACCGGCTGTCGCACGACTCGCGTATCCCCGGAATGCCGCTCAAGCGCTGGTGGGCTGCCGGGGCGGGGCGTGAGCTGTCGGCGCTCCCGGGACTCGTCCTCGACCTGCGCAGCGAGTCCTACGCGGCGCTCGGGCCGCTGCAGCCGGGGGAGGAGCGCTTCTTCGTCCGGGTGCGGTCGCGCGACGCGTCGGGGCAACTGCGCAACCTCAACCACTTCAACAAGCAGGGCAAGGGTCTCTTCGTCCGCGCGCTCGCGGAGGACGGCGTCGAGACCGACTCCCTCGCCGAGCTGATCCAGTGGGCGGCGTCCCGCGGGTTCGAGCTGGCGCCGAACGCCGGCAGCGGCGAGCTGGATCTCGTCGTGCGGTCCGCCTGAGCGTCAGGAGCGGGCGCGGAAGCAGCCGGTGAGGTGGTCGTCGACGACGCCGGCCGACTGCAGCAGCGCGTACATGGTCGTCGCACCGACGAAGCGGAAGCCGGCCTTCCGCAGCGCCTTCGAGAGCGCGAGGGACGCCGGCGTCGAGGTGGGGACGTCGGTGGGGCGGACGACGCGGCCGGGCGGCGTGTCCTCCTCGAACGACCAGACCAGGCGGTCGAGCGCGCCTTCGCCGCCGCGCTCGCGCAGGGCGACGGCAGCCTGCGCGTTGCCGATGGTCGCGAGGATCTTGGGGCGGCTGCGGATGATGCCGGCGTCGTCCATCAGGCGGTCCACGTCGTCCTCGTCCATCGCTGCGACGACGTCGAGATCGAAGCCGTGGAAGACCTCGCGGAACCGAGGCCGCTTGCGGAGGATGGTGATCCAAGAGAGCCCCGCCTGGAAGCCCTCGAGGCAGATCTTCTCGAAGAGCGGACGGTCCCCGTGCAGGGGGACGCCCCACTCCTTGTCGTGGTAGCGGCGGTACTCGACGTCGTCGCCGCTCCAGCCGCAGCGGACGGTCCCGTCCGCGTCGGTGATCAGCCCGTCCTCGGCCGTCATCGGTGCGCGATCCCCTCGTGATCGAGCAGCCAGGCCTTCGTGGCGACGCCCTCGCCGGCGCTGAAGCCGGTGATCCGGCCGTCTCCGGCCAGCACCCGGTGGCAGCCGACGAGGATCGGGATCGGGTTCGCGCCGACGGCGCCGCCGATGGGCCGGCCGGAGCGGAGCCGTCCCGTCGCCTGCCCGAGGGCGCCGTAGGAGGTGATCTCGCCGAAGCCGATGCCCTGGAGCGCTCCCCAGATCTCCAGCTGGAAGGGCGTCCCGCGCAGCAGCAGCGGCAGGTCGAAGGTGCGCCGCTCTCCGGCGAAGTACGCGTCGAGCTGGTCGACCGCGCTGCAGAGGACGGGGAGCGAGCCGTCGGGCAGGTGGTCGTGCGGGAGGGTTCCGCCTTTCTCGATCGCGAGCGAGACGATCGACTCGCCGTCGCTGCCGACCTCGATCCGGCCGAGGGGGCTGACGGTGCGGCGCACGTGCAGGGGAGTCGTTCTCATGCCACGAGAGTATCCGCGGGACCCGCGGCCGACCGGCGGGAATCGGACATCGGTGGACGGCTCCGTAGCTCGGCGGCCTGTGGAGGACGCAACGGGCGCGTCGAGATCCACTGACCTCGCAGTCCCGCCGTGCTGACGGTGGGCGGGTCTCGATACGCCCCTGCGGGGCTACTCGACCAGCATGACTGTGCCGACTGCGGAGCGTCGGGCCCCCATGCTGATCGAGTAGCCCGCGGAGCGGGCGTATCGAGATCCAACCACCGAGAGACGGTGGGTCTCGATACGCCGCCTGCGGCGGCTACTCGACCAGCATGTCCGCGCGCGTGTTCGCCTGCGGTCGGTCGTCCAGCATGTCCTCGCGCGCGATGGGCTGCGGCCGGTCGACCAGCAGGTGGGCGCGCGTCCGGGCGCCGTCGGCGGGCGTCCTCCACAGGTGGCGTTCCGGCGATCTGTCTTCCGGTCGCCGAGGGGCCCGCCCCGCTGCGATGCCGGGCCCGCCACCGTTGCCGGATGACATCCACTGCATCGCCTCCGGTCCGTCCCGTTGATCACAGCGCCGTGCTCGCGGCGATCCCTCGCCTGCTCGGCCATCCGCCGCACGAGAGCGTCGTCCTCGTTCCGCTGAGGGGCGGCACGCCCACCGGTGCCCTCCGCTTCGACCTCGCTGTCGGCGATCCGACACGAGCAGCACGGGTCTGGATCGGGGCCCTCGGGCGCTTCGGGCGCGTGGAGCGCCTGGTGATCGCGCTGTTCTCGAGCGGCCGGCGCGACCCGTCCGCCGGTGCGCTCCTCGGCGCGCTGAGCAGTCGAGCGCAGGAGGTCGGACTCGCCGTGGAGGTGCTCGTCCCCTCCGGCGCACGCCGCCCGACTCGGCCGGGCAGCGGAACGACGATCCTCAGGAGGGCCGACGACACCCCCTCGGCGGAACTCCTGCCCGTCGTCGACCGAGGGGAGGCGCTCGCGATCGCGGCGGAGGTGGACGCGCTGCTCGACCGGCACCCGCGCGCTCGTCTCCCCGAGGCGGTGATGACCGACGTCGAGACCCTCCTGCTGCGCGCGGCGTCGGGTCGTCCCTGGCAGCCGCGGACCCGCGCCCTCGCGGCGCTCATCGTCGGCGCGCAGCGGCGGGAAGGCCGGGAGCGGGTGATCCGACTCGTCGCTTCTCTCGACCGCGCCGCTGCGCTGTCCGTCATCGGGCTCGTCGCGCACGCCACCGCGGCGGCGCCGGGGACCGAGCGGGGACCGCTGCTGGTCCTGCTCGCCACGCTCCTCTGGTCGTCGGGGTCGACCCGCTCAGCGGAGCTCCTCGCGCGGGAGGCGGTCCGCCTCGATCCGCACGATCACGATGCGCGGCTCCTCCTGGCGGCACTCGATCGCGGCGGACCGTGCCCGTGGGCCGTCGAGGGGCGACGTGCCGCGTGAGGCGTGTCCGGCGGATTCGTGCGCGCCGCCACTCGATCCGGCGGCGCGCACGAGCGCGTCAGAGTCGCGCCCAGGCCTCCGTCAGCACCGAGCGGAGGATCTGCTCGATCTCGTCGAACTCCTTCGGTCCGATCGTCAGCGGCGGCGCGAGCTGCACGACGGGGTCGCCGCGGTCGTCCGCCCGGCAGTACAGCCCGGCATCGAACAGTGCCTTCGAGAGGAAGCCGCGGAGCAGGCGCTCGGACTCCTCCGCGTCGAAGGTCTCCTTGGTCGTCTTGTCCTTGACCAGCTCGATCCCGAAGAAGTAGCCCGCGCCGCGGACGTCGCCGACGATCGGCAGGTCGAGCAGCTTCTCGAGCGTGGAGCGGAAGAGCGGCGAGTTCTCCCGCACGTTCTCGTTGAGCTTCTCCTCCTCGAAGATGTCGAGGTTCTCCAGCGCGACCGCGGCCGAGACGGGATGCCCGCCGAAGGTGTAGCCGTGCGGGAAGGAGACCTCGCCGTGCCGGAAGGGCTCGTAGATGCGGTCGCTGACGATGGTGGCGCCGATGGGGGAGTAGCCGCTGGTCATGCCCTTCGCGCAGGTGATCATGTCCGGCACGTAGCCGTACTCGTCGCAGGCGAACATGTGGCCGATCCGCCCGAAGGCGCAGATCACCTCGTCCGAGACGAGGAGCACGTCGTGCCGGTCGCAGATCTCGCGCACCCGCTGGAAGTAGCCGGGCGGCGGGGGGAAGCAGCCACCGGAGTTCTGCACCGGCTCGAGGAAGACGGCGGCGACCGTCTCGGGGCCCTCGAACTCGATCATCTCCTCGATGCGGTCCGCGGCCCAGACGCCGAAGGCCTCCAGGTCGTCGCCGTGCTGGGGCGCGCGGTAGAAGTTGGTGTTCGGCACGCGGAAGCCGCCCGGCACGATCGGCTCGAACATCGCCTTCATCGCCGGGATGCCGGTGATCGCCAGCGCGCCCTGCGGGGTGCCGTGGTAGGCGACCGCGCGCGAGATCACCTTGTGCTTGCCCGGCTTGCCCTGGAGCTTCCAGAAGTGCTTCGCCAGCTTGAAGGCGGTCTCGACGGCCTCACCGCCACCGGTCGAGAAGAAAACGCGGTTGAGGTCGCCCGGTGCGTGATCCGCGAGACGATCGGCGAGCTCGATCGCCGAGGGCGTCGCGTAGGACCAGAGCGGGAAGAACGAGAGCTCGGCCGCCTGCTTGGCCGCGGCCTCGGCGAGCCGCCGCCGGCCGTGGCCCGCGTTGACGACGAAGAGCCCGGAGAGCCCGTCGAAGTACTTCCGGCCCGTGCTGTCCCAGATGTGGTGGCCCTCGCCCCGGGTGATGACGGGGACGCCCGCGCCGGAGTCCATCACCGACTGCCGGGTGAAGTGCATCCAGAGGTGGTCCTTGGCCTTCTTCTGCAGCGCTGCGTCGTCGAAGCCGGCCGGGGCGTCCTCGCCCTTCACCGGATCGCCGGACGCGAGGCCCTGGCTCGAGAATGCTGTCTCTGTGGTCATCGATTACCGCGTTCCCCAGTTGTAGAACTGCTTGTGGAGTTTCAGATAGACGAAGGTCTCGGTCGAGAGCACCCCCGGAAGCGACCGGATCTCCTGGTTGAGCAGGGCGATCAGGTCGTCGTCGTTCTCGCAGACGACCTCGGCGAGGATGTCGAACGTGCCGGCCGTCAGCACCACGTAGTCCACCGCGGGGATCGCCGCGAGGCTGTCCGCGACCACCCTGGTGTCCCCCGTGACGCGGACGCCGATCATCGCCTGCCGGTAGAAGCCGAGCTGCATCGGGTCCGTCACGGCGACGATCTGCATCACGCCCGACTCGGTCAGCTTCTGCACCCGCTGGCGGACGGCCGCCTCGCTGAGCCCGACCGCCTTGCCGATCTCGGCGTAGGAGCGCCGGCCGTCGGCCTGCAGCTGCTCGATGATCGCCTTGGACACGTCGTCGAGCTGGAGCGGGCGCGGCGCAGGAGGGCGGGAGGGGCTCATGCGATGATCCTGGCAGCCTCGGCGGGGCCCGGCAAGTGAATCCGCATCGGCGAGGCGTCCCGGATGACGGAATCCACTGTCGCGGAAGCGCTCTCGCCCATGCGGGCGACGGTCGGTCCGATCCTTCGCGGGAGCGCTGCGGAGCGCCGCTGAGCGGGCGTCTCCGGTGCTCGCACAGCCGCTAGCATCGGAGGGATCGGCCCGCGCGCGCGGAGCCGGCGGAGGCGAGGAGACGCGATGACGCAGATCGGCCGCAGCCGAGCGTCGGTGACCGTCCCCGTCTCGGCCTGGTCGTCGGACACGCCCTCCGCGGAGGTCACCCTCGGCTGGGCGGCGCGCACCGAGGTCGGCCTGGTGCGCAGTGCCAACGAGGACAGCTACCTCGCGAAGACGCCGCTCTTCGCCGTCGCCGACGGGATGGGCGGCCACGCGGCCGGAGAGGTGGCGAGCGACGCCGTCGTGTCCCGGCTCTCCCTCGCCGCGACCGGCAGCACGGTGGGAGCGGAGGAGATCGACCGCGCGCTCCGTGAGGCCGTGGACGACATCGCCCGCCAGTCGCAGACCGCCGACGGCGGGACCGGGACCACCGTCACCGGAGCGGCACTGACCGCCGTGGGCGGCGAGCCCTACTGGTCCGTCTTCAACATCGGCGACTCGCGCGTCTACCTCTGCGTCCAGGGCGCCCTGGTCCAGCTGACGGTCGACCACTCGATCGTCCAGGAGCTCGTCGATGCGGGCCTGATCACCCGGGACGAGGCCGACGTGCACCCGCACAGCAACGTGATCACCCGGGCGGTCGGCTTCCACGAGCCGCCCGTCCCCGACTACCGTCTCGTTCCCGTCATCGCCCCGTCGCGGCTGCTGATCTGCTCGGACGGCCTGACCAAGGAGCTCACGGACGCGGGCCTCGAGCACGTGCTCTCCACCGCGGAGACGGCCCAGGACGCCGCCGACGGACTGGTCGAGGCGGCGCTCGGCAACGGCGGACGCGACAACGTGACGGTGATCGTCGTCGACGTGCTCGCCGTCACCGGCGAGAGCGACTGATCGAGGACCCGGGAGGCCCGCCGGAGCCCCGGGTACCATGGGTCGAGGAGGGGTGGTCTCGGTGATCTGCAGCACGTGTGGCTCCACCCTCGATCCCGGGGCGATCCTCTGCGGAGAGTGCGGCACCTCGGTGGCCTCGCACGCGACTCCCGGCGCCTCCCGCCCCGCGTCGACCGGCGACACCACCGTCCTCGACCCCTCGCGCCGTGCCTGGCTCCCCGGTCTCGCACCGGGCCGGCACCGGCGGCCCGCTCCCGGGGCGCCCATGGCGCCGCCGAGTCAGGGGCTCGTGAAGCTGATCTTCGCCTCCGGGCAGCACGCCATCGTCACCGGCAGCGGTCTCATCGGCCGCCAGCCGCTGCCGGATGCGGGCGAGACCTTCCGGCACATCCTCGCGGTCCCGGATCCGACGCGCTCGCTGTCGAAGACGCACCTCGAGTTCGGCTTCGACGAGGGCGGCCTGTGGGTCAGCGATCGATGGTCCGCGAACGGCACCGTGCTGGTCGCCCCCACGCAGGCCCCGCTCCCGCTCGAAGCGGGCCGCCGCTACCGCGCGAAGATCGGCAGCAGGCTCCTGCTGTCCGCGGTCGAGATGGCGGTGGAGCGGGTCGACGGCTCCTCCACAGCCTCGAACCGTCCACCGATCACCCGCTGACCCACCGCGCGCGGCCGGCGTCCGCTTCGCTGGTCGGATGACGATCCAGCACCCCCGGGCACGGCTCCTGCCGCCCACTCCGCCGAGCACGCCGCCGCGGCCGCCGTTCCCGTGGATCGCGGCGCTGACCCCGGTGCTGTCGTCCCTGGTGCTCTACGCGCTGACCTCGTCGCCGTACACGCTGGCCCTCGCCGCTCTCGGACCGGTGGTCGCGCTCGCCTCCTTCCTCGACGCGGCTCGTCTCCGCCGCCGCACCGCGCGGCGGGAGGCGGAGCGCTACTCCCGGGAGCTCGCGGAGCACACCGCCGCGACGGCGAAGGCGCGGGCGGAGGAGCTCGCCGCCCTCCGCCGAGCGTCGCCGCTCCCGCTCGACGTCCTCGAGCAGCGCGTCCCGGCGGACGCCCGCTGGCGCCGGCCGGCGGAGGGACTCGAGGTCGTGCTCGGTCGAACGAGGGAGACCGGGGAGGGGGCCCGGGAGGACGGGGAGGTGCTGCTGGCGGCGATGTCCTCGGGGATCGGCGTCGTCGGCCCCGCCGTCCTCACTCGCGCGCTGGTGCGGGGGCTCCTGGTGCAGATCGCGGAGCTCGTCGCGCCGGAAGCCCTCCGCATCGAGCTGCCGGACGGAAGCGGCTGGCGCTGCCTCCGCGCTCTTCCGCACACGCGGTCGGCCGGCGCGCCGCACGCCCTCGCCGTCCTGGAGGCGGACGCGGCGACCGAGGCGGACGCCGTCCTCGCCCTCGCCGGCACAGCGGCCGAGCTGCCGAAGCGGTGCCGCTGCATCGTCCAGCTCGGCGGAGCCGGCGTCGCGAGCGTCGTCGGCCGGAGAGGGCCCGGCACCACCGAGCCGCTGGTCGTCGACTTCGTGGCCGCGGAGCAGGCGCGCGGCTACGCCGAGTCGCTCGCCGCCGCCCGCGGCGCAGGGCCGGCGGAGCTCCCGGGGACCGTGCTGCTCTCCGACCTCGGCGGCCGGGACGGACCCGACGACGGCACCGGCCTCCCGGTGCTGCTGGGGCGGACGCCGAGCGGCCCGATCGAGATCGATCTGGTCCGCGACGGTCCGCACGCCGTCGTCGGCGGGACGACGGGGAGCGGCAAGAGCGAGCTCCTGATCGCCTGGGCCGTGGGACTGGCGATCCGGCACCCGCCGACCGCCGTGACGTTCCTGCTCGCGGACTTCAAGGGCGGCGCGGGATTCGGCGCGCTCCGGTCCCTCCCGCACGTGACCGGGGTGATCACCGATCTCGACACCGAGGGGGCTCTCCGCGCCTTCACCAGCATCGCCGCCGAGCTGCGCCGTCGCGAGGTGGTCCTCGCGGAGCGCGGCGTTCCGGACATCGCCCGGCTGGCACCCGGCGTGCTCGCGCGGCTGGTCGTCGTCGTCGACGAGTGCGCGGTCGTGCTGGAGCGCGCACCGGAGCTGCACCGCACCTTCGCCGACATCGCCGCGCGCGGGCGCTCGCTCGGCGTCCACCTCGTGCTCTGCACCCAGCGGCCGGTCGGCGTCGTCCGCGACGCGGTCGCGGCGAACTGCGGCCTCCGGATCGCACTCCGGGTGCACGACGCCGCCGACTCGCGAGCGCTGATCGGCTCGGACGCCGCCGCGCGGATCCCGCACCGCGCGGCGGGCCGGTGCGTCGTGTCGATCGGCGGACGCGGGCAGCTGGTCCAGGCGGCCCTCGCGCAGGAGGACGACATCGCCAGGGCGAGGCGGAGCGGCGCCGGGTCGGCCCCGGCGCACCGGCCCTGGCTCGACCCGCTGCCCGACCGGATCCCCCTGCCGGAGCACCGGCGGACGGGCGGGATCGCGCTCGGCGTCGTCGACCGCCCGGCCGAGCAGCGCCAGGACGTCGTCCACCTCGCTCACCGCTCCCTCCTCGTCCTCGGAGCAGCGGGCTCCGGTCGCAGCGGCGCGCTCCGCACGGTCGCCGCGCAGCTCGGCGGCGCTCGCACGGTCGGCCCGCTCGACGCCGAGGAGGCCTGGGACGCGGTCGTCGCCGAGGACGGACCTGCCGGTGCGCTCCTGCTCGACGATCTGGATCTGCTGCTGCGGCGCTGCACCGAGGACGAGCGCCGGCGACTCCTCGACGCCCTGCAGACGGCGCTCCGCTCCGGCGGGGAGCCGATCGTCGCCACCGCCCGCCGGGCGACCGACGGGCTCGCCGGCCTCCGGGACGCCTTCGACGACGTCCTGCTGCTGCGCGCCGCACACCGGCAGGAGCACCAGCTGCTCGCGCTGCACGGCGAGCAGTACCGCGGCGACCTGCCCCCGGGCGGCGGCTGGTGGCGCGGGGAGCGGATCCAGGTCTTCGCGCCGCCGCCGTCGCCGCCGGGCAGGCGTCCGGCGGCCGTGCCGGTCGTGCCGAGGGGCGAGAAGCCCTTCGCGGTCCTGACGAATCGCGCGGGGGCGCTGAGGGCGAGGCTCACCGCGGCCGGCGTCCCCGCGCTCCCGGTCCCGGCGGTGGCGGACGGGCTGCCTCCGGCCGGCGCGGCGATCCTCGGGTCGGTCGCGGAGTGGTCCGTGGCGAGGGCGCTCCTCGCCCGCCTCCGCGCGAGCGCTCCCGTCGTGCTCGACCTCCCCCCGGCCGAGGCGCGGGTCGTGCTGGGTCCGCTCCCGCCGGCACCTCTCTGCGCGGGCGACAGGGTGTTGCTCCTGGTGGACGACCGTCTCCGTCGTGCGCGCTGGCCGGACGCCCCGGCGTCCTGACCACCGGCGCCGAACAGGAGGAATCCGTGGTCGGAGAGCCCTCGGAGCGCGGATTTCGTGACAATCATGTTTCCAGATCACCGATCTCCTCCGTCCGTCATCGACAGACGTCCGAGCACTGTGCCAGTATTTCCCCACGTTCACGCCGGTGGGCCCGAGCACCGACGCAGTCAGGAGCCGCAGCCATGACCCGTCCTCTCCCGAGGGACCCCGTCCTCCGCGAGGCCATCGCCGTCGCACGATCCCGCGAGCGGGAGAGGCGCGCGATGCTCTCGCGGCGCGCGGTCCTCGGCGGCCTCGGGCTCGGCGTCGGCGCGCTGGCGCTCGCCGGCTGCGCCCCGGTCTCGCGGGCCGCCCCCACCGCCGCGGTCGACGAGTCCGCCTCCGATCCGAGACTGGTCTGGGACAACTGGCCGGCGTACCTCGACGAGGACGACGACGGCGGATACCCGACTCTGGCGGCGTTCGAGGAGCAGTCCGGCATCTCCGTCACCTACAACGTCGCGGTCGACGACAACAACTCCTACTACGGCAAGGTCAAGGACCAGCTCGCGCTCGGCCAGTACATCGGCGCCGACACCGTCTGCCTGACCGAGTGGATGGTCTCTCGGCTGGCCCGGCGCGGCTACATCCAGGAGCTCGACCACGCCAACATCCCGAACATCGCGAACCTCACCCCCTCGCTCGCGAACCCGGACTTCGATCCGGGCCGCCACCGCTCCCTCCCGTTCCAGGCCGGCTTCGCCGGGATCTGCTGGAACAAGGAGAAGCTGCCGAACGGACTCGCGAGCGTGGAGGACCTCTGGGATCCGGCACTGCGCGGCCGGGTCGGCGTGCTCAGCGAGATGCGCGACACCATCGGGCTGATCATGCTCGCCCAGGGCACCGACATCGCCGGCTCCTGGGGGGACGACGAGTTCATGAACGCGATCGACGTCTTCCGGAAGCAGGTCGACGAGGGCCAGATCCGCAACATCAAGGGCAACGCGTACCTCAACGACCTGCAGAACGAGGACACCCTCGCGGCGATCTGCTGGTCGGGCGACATCACGCTGATCAACACCGAGGCCGGCGACAAGTGGGAGTTCGCGCTCCCCGACTCGGGCGGCACCCTGTGGAACGACACGTTCGTCGTGCCGATGGGCTCCCAGCGCAAAGCCAACGCGGAAGCGCTGATGAACTACTACTACGAGCCGGAGGTCGCCGCCGAGGTGGCCGCCTGGGTCAACTACATCACCCCCGTCGACGGAGCGAAGGACGCCATGGAGAGCATCGACCCGGAGCTGGCCGAGAACCAGCTGATCTTCCCCGACGAGGACACGCTCGCGCAGTCCCACATCTTCCGGACGCTCACCGCGGACGAGGAGAAGGACTACCAGGCCGAGTTCCAGAAAGTGCTGCTGGGCATCTGATGGCGATGGGAACCTTCGCCGAGCGCGGCGCCGACCTCGAGCTGGTCGGGATCAGCAAGCAGTACCCGGGCTTCACCGCCATCGACTCGCTGGATCTGACGATCCCCGCGGGCTCCTTCTTCGCCCTCCTCGGGCCCTCCGGCTGCGGGAAGACGACCACCCTGCGCCTCGTCGCGGGCCTCGAGGAGCCCAGCGCCGGCCGGATCCTCATCGGCGGGAAGGACGTCACAGCCACCAAGACCTTCCAGCGCCCGGTCAACACGGTCTTCCAGTCCTACGCGCTGTTCCCGCACATGTCGATCCTCGAGAACGTCGCCTTCGGCCTCAAGCGCCGCCGGATCGACGACCCGGTGGGCAAGGCGCACGAGGCGCTCCGGCTGGTCGAGCTCGACCACCTGGCCCAGCGCCGCCCGGCCCAGCTCTCCGGCGGTCAGCAGCAGCGGGTCGCCCTCGCCCGCGCCATCGTCAACCGGCCCGCGCTGCTGCTCCTCGACGAGCCCCTCGGCGCGCTCGACCTCAAGCTCCGCCGCCAGATGCAGCTCGAGCTGAAGTCGATTCAAGAGGAGGTCGGCCTCACCTTCCTGCACGTCACGCACGACCAGGAGGAGGCCATGACCATGGCCGACACCGTCGCGGTGATGAACAAGGGCCGGATCGAGCAGATGGGCGCCCCCGAGGCGCTCTACGAGCTCCCGCGGACGGTCTTCGTCGCGAACTTCCTCGGCCAGTCGAACCTCTTCACCGGCGAGGTCGTCGGCTCGACCGCCACGGCGCTGACGATCGCGGCCGGCGACGCCCGGATCGTCGTGCCCACCGCCCGTGCCGCTCGCGAGTCCGGGGAGATGACCATCGGCGTCCGCCCCGAGAAGCTCCTCCTGCTCACCGAGGCGCCGGCCGACACTCCGGACCGCAACGTGCTCGGACCGGGCCGCGTGGTCGACGTCTCCTTCAGCGGCGTCAGCACCCAGTACACGATCGAGATCCCGACGCTCGGCTCGATCGTCGTCTTCGCGCAGAACATGGTCTTCGGGCCGGTCGTCGGCGAGGGCGCGCAGGTCTGGGTCAGCTGGAGCATCGAGCACGGCTTCGGTCTGGCCGACGAGCCGGGCACCGTGCCCCGCTTCGCCGCCGACGACTCCACCCGCTCGATCGCCCTGCAGAAGCGCGGGCTGCTCGCCGGACGCTCCGGAGGGGCGTAGGCATGGCCTTCGCCGCGTTCGCGACCGGCTCGGCCGACACGCTCGATCCGCCGGTCCGCCGGCGGTCGACGATCGCCCTGGTGCTCCTGCTACCGGGCATCGTCTACATGCTGCTGTTCTTCCTGACGCCGCTGATCTCGCTCGTGCTGACCTCGTTCCAGGTCGAGGTGCCGGACGGCGACATCGGCGAGTACGCGCCGGGCTTCGCCTGGCAGAACTACCTCGTCGTGATGGCCGACTACTGGCCGCACGCGATCCGCTCCTTCGGCTACGCGCTGATCGCCACGGTGCTCGCGCTCGTCATCAGCTACCCGCTCGCCTACTTCATCGGCGTCAAGGCGCGGCCGTGGCCGCTGCTGCAGAACCTGCTGCTGACGCTGGTGATCGCGCCGTTCTTCATCAGCTTCCTGCTTCGCACCCTGGCCTGGAAGCAGATCCTCGCCGACGAGAGCCCACTCGTGCAGGCCCTCAAGACCGTCGCGATCCTGCCCTCCGACGGCCACCTCACGGGGACCCCGATCGCCGTCGTCTTCGGCATCACCTACAACTTCATCCCGTTCATGACGCTGCCGCTCTACACGACGCTCGAGCGGCTGGACACCCGGCTGCTCGAGGCCGGCTCCGACCTCTACGCGCACCCCGCCTCGGTCTTCTGGAAGGTCACCGTGCCGCTCTCGATGCCCGGCATCGTCTCGGGGACGCTGCTCACCTTCATCCCGGCCGCGGGCGACTACATCAACGCGAGCCGCGACTTCCTCGGCTCGTCGCAGACCTCGATGGTGGGCAACGCGATCGAGGCGAACTTCCTGACCCTCGAGAACTACCCGGCCGCCGCCGCGCTGTCGATCGTGCTGATGGCCGTGATCCTGGTCATCGTCGGCTTCTACGTGAAGCGCAGTGGAACGGAGGACCTCCTGTGACCGCCACCGCCGACCGCCCCGTCGCGAGTGCTCAGGAGGCGCTGGGGGCACCCGCTCCGGCGCCGGTGCGCGGCCCGCGCCGCTTCAAGGGCCTCGGGCTCGGGATCTACACGGCCCTCGCCCTGATCTTCCTGCTGATCCCGATCGGCTACACCTTCGTCTACTCGTTCAACGACTCGGGCAAGAGCAATCTCGCCTGGCGGGGCTTCACCTTCGACAAGTGGGTGTCGGCGTGGACGAGCGAGGAGGTGATGACGGCGTTCGGCAACAGCCTGCTGGTCGGCGTCGTGGCGACCGTGCTGGCCACCGCACTCGGGACGATGATCGCCATCGCACTCGTGCGGTTCCGCTTCCGGTTCCGCTCGGCGATCAGCCTGCTGCTGTTCCTGCCGATGGCCACCCCGGAGGTGGTGCTCGGCGCCGGTCTGGCCGCCCAGTTCCTCGCGCTCGGGACCGAGAAGGGCCTGGTCACGATCATCCTGGCGCACACGATGTTCTGCATCAGCTTCGTCGTGGTGACGGTGAAGGCGCGCGTCGCGAGCCTCGACCCGCGACTCGAGGAGGCGGGGCGCGACCTCTACGCCTCCCCGGGCCAGGTCTTCTGGCGGATCACCTTCCCGCTGCTGCTGCCCGGCATCCTCGCGGCGGCTCTGCTCTCGTTCGCGCTGAGCTTCGACGACTTCATCATCACGAACTTCAACTCCGGCTCCGTCACCACGTTCCCGAAGTACATCTACATCGCGGCGGCCCGCGGCATCCCCGCCGAGGCGAACGTGATCGCCTCGGCGGTGTTCGTCCTGGCGATCCTGATCGTCGTCGTCACGCAGGTGTCGGCGGCGGCCCGGGCGAAGCGGCTGGCGCGCACGCAGTAGCGGCGCGACCGGCCGCTCCGGCGGCGCCCCGGCGCCTCAGACGTAGGAGGCGCGGACCGCGCCGACCGGCTTCCCGCCGCCGGTGACCACCGGATTGAGCCGCACCAGCACCTCGTTCGCCGCGGCGCGATCGACGGTGCCCGCCTCCACCAGCAGCTTGAGCGCCACCACAGTGGCGGCGCGCAGGCTGCCGTCGAGGATCTTCAGGGCGACCGTCGTGCCATCGGGCGACGCCATCACGAGCACGCCCTCCGCGCCGAGCTTCGCGACCAGGCCGAGGCGCTCGATCACGACGGTGTTGTCGCGACCCGGCCCGTCCAGGGCCCAGGCGTTCTCGAGGATCGCCTCGGTCAGGACTCCGGCCTGCCGGTAGAGCCCGAACGGCGAGGCGGGGGAGGAGGAGACGATCCGCGAGATCCCCTTCGCGAGCGCGGTCAGCGGCAGTGCGTGCACCGGTGCGCCGCAGCCGTCGACGGCCGAGCCCGCGATCCGCTCGCCGGTCAGGCGCTCGATCGTGTCCACGATGTGCTGCTGCAGCGGGTGCGAGCGCTCGAGGTAGTCGTCGGTGCTCCAGCCGTTCTGCACGCAGGCGAGCAGCATCGCCGCGTGCTTGCCGGAGCAGTTCATGTAGAGCGGATCCGCGCTCGCGCCGGCGCGCAGCAGCTTGGTGCGCGAGGCCGAGTCGCTCGGCCAGTCGGCCGGGCACTGCAGGGCGGTGTGGTCGAGGCCCGCGCGGAAGAGCAGGTTCTGCACCAGGGCGACGTGCTGCGGGATGCCGGCGTGGCTCGCGGTCGCGATCACCGCCTCCGCCCCGCTCAACTCGACGCCGGCGGTCATCACGGCGAGGGCCTGGAAGGGCTTCAGGCAGGAGCGGGGGAGGACAGGCGCCGTCGGGGTGCCCAGGGTGCGGGCGACGCGGCCGTCGGAGTCGAGGAGCACGGCCGATCCGGCGTGGCGCGACTCGACGAAGCCGGATCGCTCGACCACCGCCAGTTCGACGGACTCGGCGAGGGTGAAGGTACCTGCGGACATCCCCCCATCTTGCCCGACGGCCCGGCGCCTCCTGAGCGGAGGGGCCGGGCCGTCGTCGGTGGGAGCGGGGCTCAAAGGGTCGCGAACGCCTCGCCGAGGACGGCCACGGCCTCGTCCAGCAGCTCGTCCGTGAGGGCGAGGCTGGGGAGGAAGCGCACCACGTTGCCGTAGGTGCCGGCGCTGAGCACGAGCACGCCGTGCTTGGCGGCGTAGTCGATGATCGCGCCGACCGCCGCGGTGTTCGGCCGCTTGGTCGTCTGCGCGGTCCCCGGCTCGACGAGTTCGATCGCCATCATCGCGCCGATGCCGCGCACGTCGCCGATGATGTCGTAGCGCTCCTGCAGGGCGTGCAGCGCGGCACCGAGGCGGGCGCCGATCCGGTCGGCCTCGGAGAGGAGGCCGTCCTGCTCGATCCGCTCGAAGACCGCGACGGCGGCGGCCGCCGCGACGGGGTTGCCGCCGAAGGTGCCGCCGAGGCCGCCGGCCTGCGCGGAGTCCATGATCTCGGCGCGACCGGTGACGCCCGCGAGCGGCAGACCGCCCGCGATGCCCTTGGCCGACAGCACCAGGTCCGGGACGAGGCCGAAGTGCTCGCTGGCGAACCAGGCGCCGGTGCGGGCCATGCCCGACTGGATCTCGTCGGCGACGAAGACGATGCCGTTGGCGGTGCACCACTCCTGCAGCGCGGGGAGGAAGCCCTGCGCCGGGACCATGAAGCCGCCCTCGCCCTGGACGGGCTCGACGACGAGGCAGGCCAGCGCGGACGCGCCGACCGTCTTCTCGAGGTACGCGATCGTCTGCTCGGCCGCCTCGGCGCCCGAGAGGCCGTCGTGGTAGGGGTACGAGCTCGGCGCGCGGTGGACGTCGCTCGCGAACGGGCCGAAGCCGAGTCCGTAGGGGAGTGCCTTGAAGTTCATCGCCATCGTCAGGTTCGTGCGGCCGTGATAGGCGTGGTCGAGCACCGCGACGCCGGGGCGGCCGGTGTGCTTGCGGGCGATCTTGACCGCGTTCTCGACGGCTTCGGCGCCGGAGTTGACCAGCACGGTCTTCTTCGCGTGGTCGCCGGGGGTGTGCTCGCCGAGCAGCTCCGCGACGCGGATGTACGGCTCGTAGGGCGTGACGGTGAAGAGCGTGTGGGTGAGACGGCCGAGCTGCGCGGTGGCGGCGGCGACGACCGCGTCGTCGGTGTGGCCGATCGTCGTCACGCCGATGCCGGCGCCGAGGTCGATGAACTGGTTGCCGTCGACGTCGACGAGGATCGCGCCGTGCGCGCGGTCGATGTAGACGGGGAGCGCGGTGCCCACTCCGGTGGGGACGACGGCGAGGCGGCGCTCGTGCAGAGCCCTCGATCGCGGCCCCGGGATCTCGGTCGCGACGCGACGCTCCTGGGGGACGGCCGACGTGGGAACCTGGGGGGCGAGCGTGTCTGTCATGGTCCCCCGAGTGTACCCGCGGGCCTCGGAGCAGCAGGGGTCCAGACCGTCGAGACCGGCCTGAACCACGGCCGAGAAGGAGGATTCCGATGCAAGCGGAGCACGATTACGCCGTATCCGTCGTCTGGGAGGGCAACCGCGGTACCGGCACCAGCGGCTACCGGGACTACGGGCGCCAGAACGTCCTCGTCGCCGAGGGCCCGCCGCCCATCCTCGCCTCGGCCGACAAGCCCTTCCGCGGCGACCCGGACCGCTGGAACCCCGAGCAGCTGCTGCTCGCCGCGCTCGCGCAGTGCCACCTGCTCTCCTTCCTGCACGTCGCGGTGAAGAACGGCGTCGTCGTGACCGAGTACGTCGACGACGCCGCCGGGCGGATGGTGCAGGAGGGCGAGGGCGGGCGCTTCGTCTCGGTGACCCTCCGGCCGCGGGTCCGCGTCGCGCACGAGTCGATGGTCGAGCTCGCGCAGTCGCTGCACGGCGAGGCGTCGCGGCTGTGCTTCATCGCGAACTCGGTGAACTTCCCGGTCGGGCACGAGCCGCAGACCTCGGCGGCCGACGCGCACTGATCCGCGGCGAGCGCGTCGGGTGCGGCGGCGTGAGTCGTCAGCGCCGCTCGTGCGGCAGCGCGCGCTTGATCTTCTCGACCGTCGTGACCGGCGGCGACTCGTTGTACACGCCCGCCGCCTCCTGACCCGAGAGCGCGTGGATCGCAGCCATCACCTCGTCGGTCGCATGCCGGCGCGCGCGGCCCGAGTCGGCGGAGCCGTGCCGGGAGAGGTCGAGCGGATCGCCGAAGCGCACGGTGATCCGGTGCAGGCGGGGGATCTTCGAGCCGACGGGCTGCAGCTCCTGGGTGCCGACGAGGCCGACCGGGACGACGGGTGCGCCGGTGGTGAGCGCGAGCCAGGCCACGCCGGTGCGGCCGCGGTAGAGGCGGCCGTCGCGCGAGCGCGTGCCTTCCGGATAGACCGCGAACGCCTCGTCGCGCTCGAGGATCGCGCGCCCGAGATCGAGCGCCTCCTGCGCGGCCTGGCCGGCGCCGCGCTCGACGGGCACCGCTCCGACCGCCGTGAAGAACGAGCGCGACGCGGCGCCGCGCGCGCCGGTGCCGGTGAAGTAGTCGGCCTTGGCGAGGAACTGCACCGGCCGCGGCGCCAGCAGCGTCAGCACGGGGGAGTCGATGAACGACAGGTGGTTGCTGGCGAGGATGACGCGGCCGGTGCGCGGCACGTTGTCGCGGCCCTCGACGATCGGGCGGTAGATCATCCGGCCGAGGCGGCTCATCGTGAAGCGGGCCACGCGCGCGGAGACGCCGATCCCCGGGGGTGTCGGCGGTGCGGGAGCGTCGTCGGTCGGCATTCGCCCGACGCTACCGGCGGGTGCATGCCGCTCGGGTCATGCTCCGCCGACCGCTCCGCCGGGCCCTTCTCGCGGGCCGGGGTGGACGACCGCGGGCCGCCCCTCGTGACGAGGAGCGGCCCGCAGATCGACGCAGAGGGAGTGGCTCAGCCGAAGGTGGCGAGCGCCTCCTCGATGACACCCGCGGCGTCGTCGATCAGCTCCTCGCTGATGACCACGCTCGGCATGATGCGCAGGACGCTGTCCCAGCTGCCGGCGTCCAGAGCGATGACGCCGTTCGTCGTGACGTGCTTCAGGACGGCGGAGAGCGCCTCCGGGTTCTGCTTCTTGGTACCGGGGTGCACGAGCTCGACGCCGAACATCGCGCCCTTGCCGCGGACCTCGCCGACCACGGCGAAGCGCTCGGCCCAGTCACCGATGCGGGCCTGCAGGGCGCGCTCGACGCGCTGCGCCTCGGCGATCAGGCCCTCGGACTCGATGGCCTCGAAGGTGGCGAGCGCGGCGGCGGTCGAGACGGGGTTGCCGCCGAAGGTGCCGCCGATGCCGCCGGGCTGGACGGCGTCCATGATCTCCGCGCGGCCGGTGACCGCGGCGAGCGGGAAGCCGCCGGCGATGCCCTTGGCGGTGGTGATCAGGTCCGGGACGACGCCGAAGTGCTCGATCGAGTACCAGGCGCCGGTCCGGGCGATGCCGGCCTGGATCTCGTCGGCGACGAAGACGATGCCGTTCTCGGTGCAGAACTCCGACAGCCGCTCGAAGTAGCCGGCCGCCGGGATGATGATGCCGCCGTCGCCCTGGATCGGCTCGACGAACAGCGCCGCCAGCTCCTCGGCGCCGATGTGGGTGCGGATGTAGTCGATCGAGCGCTCGGCCGCCTCCTCGCCCGTCATGCCCTCGGGGTCGCGGAACGGGTAGCTCATCGGGAGGCTGTAGATCTCACCGGGGAACGGGCCCATGCCGGCCCGCTCGGGCCAGGGGCGGTAGGTCATCGCCATCGTGAGGTTGGTGCGGCCGTGGAAGGCGTGGTCGAGCGAGGCGATCGCGCGGCGACCGGTGTGCTTGCGGGCGATCTTGACCGCGTTCTCGACCGCCTCGGCGCCGGAGTTCACGAGGATCGAGTGCTTCTCGAAGTCGCCGGGGGTGATCTCGCCGAGCTTCTCGGCCACCCGGACGTAGTTCTCGTACGGGGTGACGGTGAAGAGGGTGTGGGTCAGCTTCTCGGCCTGGGCGGCGGCGGCGGCGGCGACCGCGGGGTGCGCGTGGCCGATGGTGGTGACGCCGATGCCGCAGCCGAGGTCGATCAGGCGGTTGCCGTCGACGTCGACCAGGACGGCGCCCGAGGCGTGGTCCATGTAGATGTTCGCGAGGGTTCCGGCGCCGCGGGAGACGCTGGCGACGCGGCGCTCCTGCAGCGCGATCGAGCGGGGGCCGGGGAGCTCGGTGACGAGCGCGCGGGACTGGGGGACCGAGAATTCACGCATTCCTCCATGCTAGGCGCGGCTCCCGGGGAGGGGGCCGGGGACGCTCCGGGGCGGCGCGACCGGGTGGGCGCCGTGGAGGGATCGTTCAGCCGGGGCAGAGGCGCAGCCCGCAGGATGGACCGATCCCCCCGACGTCGTCCCGCTCCCTGCCGGGCAGGAAAGGTGCACCCGTGCGCAGAACCCTCGCGATCCTCGCCGTCCTCGGCGCCTCCCTCGGCCTCGCGGCCTGCACGGGCGGTGCCCCGGAGGCCATCCCGAGTGCGACCCCGACCCCGCTCTCCTGCATCTCCTCCGGAGACGCGTCCGAGGCGGTGGATGCGGCAGGCGACTTCGGGACCAAGCCGGTCACCGTCTTCCCCACTCCGATGAGCGTCGACGCGACCGAGGGCACCACCGTCATCGACGGCACCGGCGAGACGGTCGCCGAGGGCGACACCGTCCTCGTCGACTACACCCTGTACAACGGCACGAGCGGAGCCGAGTTCTCGGCGAGCAGCTACGCCTCCGGGGGCCGCGCGGCCTTCGAGGTCGACACCGAGCAGTACCTGGCCGGCCTGGTGAAGGCGGTCAACTGCGCCACCGTGGGCTCGCGCGTCGTCGCGGTCGTCCCGCCCGCCGACGCCTTCGGCGACGCCGGCAGCACCGACCTCGGGATCGCCGCGGACGACTCCATCGTGATGGTCATCGACGTCGAGGGCGTCGTCCCCTCGGCCGCGACCGGCGAGCCGCAGGCCCCGGTCGACGGGCTGCCGACGGTGGCGCTCGCCGAGGACGGCGCCCCGACGGTGACGATCCCCGCGACCGACCCGCCGGCCGAGCTGCAGCTCGAGGTGCTCAAGAAGGGCGACGGGCAGACCGTGGCCGACGGCGACTCGCTGATCGTCCAGTACCAGGGCGTGGTCTGGGGCACCGGCGAGGTCTTCGACCAGAGCTGGGGCAAGGGCACGCCCGCGTCCTTCGGCACGGGCGACGTGATCGAGGGCTTCAAGGAGGCGGTGGTCGGCCAGACCGTCGGCTCGCAGGTGCTCGTGGTCATCCCGCCGGACAAGGGCTACGGCGAGGCGGGCAACGCGAACGCGGGCATCAGCGGCACGGACACCCTCGTCTTCGTGGTGGACATCCTCGCGGTGAGCTGACCCGCTGGGGCTCCCGGCCCGGGAGGGCCGCGGACCGCCGTGCCAGGATGGGCGGATGCGCAGGGTCATCATCCTCGGCTCGACCGGGTCCATCGGCACGCAGGCCCTCGACGTCATCGGCGCGAACCGCGACCGCTTCGAGGTGGTCGGCCTGGGCGCCGGCTCCAACCGCGAGGTCGTCGCCCGGCAGGCGCGCGACTTCGGCGTCGAGCACACCGCCTTCGGTGCCGCGGAGGCCGAGCAGCTCATCCGCTCGGTCGACGCCGACGTCGTCCTGAACGGCATCACCGGCTCGGTCGGCCTCGGCCCGACGCTCGCGGCGCTCGAGGAGGGCCGCACCCTCGCCCTCGCGAACAAGGAGTCGCTGATCGTCGGCGGCGAGCTGGTCACCTCGCTCGCCGCTCCCGGTCAGATCGTGCCCGTCGACTCCGAGCACTCGGCGATCGCGCAGGCGCTGCTCGCGGGGGAGCACCGCGAGGTCCGACGGCTGGTGCTCACCGCGTCGGGCGGTCCCTTCCGTGGGCGGGACCGCGCCTCCCTCCGCGACGTCACCCCGGCGGAGGCGCTCGCGCACCCGACCTGGGACATGGGCCTGGTCGTCACGACCAACTCGTCCACGCTCGTCAACAAGGGCCTCGAGGTGATCGAGGCGCACCTGCTCTTCGACGTGCCCTACGACCGGATCGACGTGACCGTGCACCCGCAGTCGATCGTCCACTCGATGGTCGAGTTCGTCGACGGCTCCACGATCGCCCAGGCGTCGCCGCCCGACATGCGGCTGCCGATCTCGCTCGGCCTCGACTGGCCGCACCGCGTCGCCGGCGTCGGCGTACCGCTGGACTGGACCCGCGCGCAGTCCTGGACGTTCGAGCCGCTCGACGAGGAGGCGTTCCCCTCCGTCCGGCTCGCGAAGAAGGTCGGAGTCGCGGGGGCCTCCTACCCGGCCGTCTTCAACGCCGCGAACGAGCAGGCCGTGCAGGCGTTCCACGCCGGGCGGATCGGCTACCTGGACATCCTCGCGACGGTCGAGGCCGTCGTCGACGCGCACACCGTGGACGGCGAGCTGACCCGCGGGTCGCTGGCCGAGGCCGAGGCCTGGGCGCGCCGCACGGCCGATGAGCGGATCGCCGCCGCCTGAGCGCGACGGGACGGCTGCGGCATCCCGACACCGAGCCGCACCGTCGATCCGTCACGAACGGTCCTCTCGCGCACCCGGCGGCGACCACTCCTGACGGATCGGCGCATGGGGAGGAAGGATGCGCTCCGGCGGGCTACTCGATCAGCGTGCTAATGCCGGGCCCGCGAACCTGCAACGCCCCATCATGCTGGCAGGACGGCTCCGCAGCGGCCACCAAGGCGGTCGCTCAGCCGGGCAGAGGCCGCCCACGCTGGTCGAGTAGCCGGGCAGCAGCCCATGCTGGTCGAATAGCAGGGCAGCAGCCGCACCATGCTGGTCGAGTAGCCGCGGAGCGGCGTATCGAGACCCACCCACCGGACGACGGTGGATCTCGATACGCCCTCTCCGAGGGCTACTCGATCAGCATGCTCGAGCCGGTCCAGCGGTCCAACCTCAGGCGAGCGCGCGCTCGAAGGAGGACCGCAGGTCGGCAGCTCGGCGCGCTTCGGGCGCAAGAGCAGCTCGATCTGGTCGCCGGCCTCGAGGGGCTGATCGCGCCCTCATCGCGATCCTCCAGCGCCTCTCCAGCCGAGGGGTCACCCCGCGGCCTACAGTGACCGAGTGGAATCCGTGCTGCTCTTCGTCCTCGGCGTCGTCATCATCGCCGTGGGCGTCGCCCTGTCGATCGCGCTGCACGAGGTCGGGCACCTCGTTCCGGCGAAGCTCTTCGGGGTCAAGGTCACGCAGTACATGATCGGCTTCGGCCGGACGGTCTTCTCCGTCCGCCGCGGCGAGACGGAGTACGGCGTCAAGGCGCTGCCGCTCGGCGGCTACATCGCGATGATCGGGATGTACCCGCCCAAGCACCCGGGCGACCGCGTCGGCGAGTCGAGCACGGGCTTCTTCAACGGACTGAACGGCAACGAGTCGGCGCCCGACCCCGAGCCCCGCCGCGGCGGCTACGCGACCATGATCGACGAGGCCCGCGCCGCCAGCGCCGAGACGATCGGCGAGGGCGAGGACCACCGCGCCTTCTACCGGCTCGCGGTCTGGAAGCGCGTCATCGTGATGTTCGGCGGCCCGTTCATGAACCTCGTGATCGCCACCGTCCTCTTCGCGGTGCTGCTCTGCGGCATCGGCGTCGCCCAGAACACGTCGACCATCTCCACGGTCTCGCAGTGCGTGGTCCCGGCGAGCGACACCACCACCGAGAGCTGCTCCGCCGACGACCCGCTCGCGCCCGGCGCCGCGGCCGGCATCCTGCCCGGTGACACCATCACCGCGATCGACGGCACGCCCGTCTCCTCCTGGAACGACCTCACCCCGATCATCCGCGCGTCCGCCGGTGTGCCGCTCAGCGTCGCCGTCGACCGCGACGGCCAGCCCCTCACCCTGACGATCACCCCGGCCGAGAACGAGGTGGCCGTCACCGACGCCGCGGGGAACGCGGTGCTCGACTCCGCCGGCGCGGTCGAGACGCAGACCGTCGGCTTCATCGGCATCTCGCCGACCCAGGCCCTCGTGCAGCAGCCGATCACCGCGGTCCCCGGCACCGTCGGCGAGAACATCAGGAGCGTCGCGGGGGTCATCCTCAACCTGCCGCAGCGCCTCATCGACGTCGCGCAGGCCGCCTTCGGCACCGAGGCCCGTGACGCCAACGGACCGATTAGCGTCGTCGGCGTCGGCCGCATCGCCGGCGAGATCGCCGCCTCCGACCAGCTGCCCGTCGTCTCCAAGGTGCAGACGATGGTCGGCGTCCTCGCCTCCCTCAACGTCGCGCTCTTCGTCTTCAACCTCGTCCCCCTCCTCCCGATGGACGGCGGCCACATCGCCGGCGCCCTCTGGGAGGGCCTGCGCCGCCGCATCGCCAAGCTCTTCGGCCGCCGCGACCCCGGCCCCGTCGACATCGCCAAGCTCCTCCCGCTGACCTACGCGGTCGTCCTGCTCCTCGGCGGAATGAGCGCGCTGCTGATCTACGCGGACATCGTCAAGCCGATCACGCTGTTCTGAGTCGTCTTGCGAGCCGGTCCCTGCCCGGCTCGCCGCGGTCGGCTTCTCGACGGGTGGTGTTGGGAGGAGCGTGTTGCGGTCGGCTATCGCGAATCGCTGGCACGCGATTCGCGCGTTCGCCTCGCAGGTGGCACCGGTCCTCGCCCGGCTCGCCGCGGTCGGGCTGTGCTTGTTCCACGCCGGTCCCTGCCCGGCGTGCCGCGGTCGGCTTCGCGACGGGTGGCGTGGGGAGGAGCGGGTTGCGGTCGGCTATCGCGAATCGCTGGCACGCGATTCGCGCGTTCGCCTTGAAGGTGGCGCCGGTCCCTGCCCGGCTCGCCGCGAGAGGTCGGTCTGATCTGCAGGCGAGGGGGCCGGGGGGAGTCGAGGGGACAGGTGTGGACGCGTGGCGGGCGGGGATCGCCTGCGGATCGGACGTCGGCGGGTCGCTCGCTCGGGGAGGCGGGGCCCGCGCGGACGGCGCAGATCGGCGGGACCTGGGAACCGGGGGAGCGGCGGCGTCCGGCAGCGCGGCGCGCGTACGATGGGGCTCGTGCCTGCTGTGAATCTGGGTTTGCCCAAGGTCCCCGTGACCCTCGCCCCCCGCCGGAAGACCCGTCAGATCAAGGTCGGGAAGGTGCTGGTCGGCGGTGACGCCCCGGTCAGCGTGCAGTCGATGTGCACCACGCCGACCACGAACATCAACGCGACACTCCAGCAGATCGCCGAGCTGACCGCCTCCGGCTGCGACATCGTGCGCGTCGCCGTGCCGAGCCGCGACGACGCGGAGGCGCTGCCGATCATCGCGAAGAAGAGCCAGATCCCGGTCATCGCGGACATCCACTTCCAGCCGAACTACGTCTACGCCGCGATCGACGCGGGCTGCGCGGCCGTCCGGGTGAACCCGGGCAACATCCGCAAGTTCGACGACCAGGTCGGCAAGATCGCCGCCGCCGCGAAGGCCGCGGGCGTCTCCATCCGCATCGGCGTCAACGCGGGCTCGCTCGAGCCCAGCCTGCTGCAGAAGTACGGCAAGGCCACCCCCGAGGCGCTCGTCGAGAGCGCCGTCTGGGAGGCGAGCCTCTTCGAGGAGCACGACTTCCACGACTTCAAGATCTCGGTCAAGCACAACGACCCGGTGATCATGGTCCAGGCCTACCGCCAGCTCGCCGAGCGCGGCGACTGGCCGCTGCACCTCGGCGTCACCGAGGCCGGCCCCGAGTTCCAGGGCACGATCAAGTCGGCGACGGCGTTCGGCATCCTGCTCGGCGAGGGCATCGGCGACACCATCCGCGTCTCGCTCTCCGCGCCGCCCGCGCAGGAGGTCAAGGTCGGCCTGCAGATCCTGCAGTCGCTCAACCTCCGCGAGCGCAAGCTCGAGATCGTCTCCTGCCCGAGCTGCGGCCGTGCGCAGGTCGACGTCTACACGCTCGCGAACGACGTGACCGCCGGCCTCGAGGGCATGAGCGTCCCGCTCCGCGTGGCCGTCATGGGCTGCGTCGTCAACGGACCGGGCGAGGCCCGCGAGGCCGACCTCGGCGTCGCCTCCGGCAACGGCAAGGGCCAGATCTTCGTCAAGGGCGAGGTCATCAAAACCGTCCCCGAGTCCGAGATCGTCAAGACGCTCATCGAGGAGGCCAACCGCCTGGCCGCCGAGATGCCCGCCGACGACACGTCGACCGGCTCCCCGGTGGTCGTCGTCTCGAAGTGACCGCGGGCGGCGGACCGGCACGCGCCCGGTCCGCCGCCACCCCGGACCGCGCGGGACACCCCGCCGCGGACTCCGGATAGGATCGTCCCTCGTGGTTACCCGTCTCTCGCACCTGTTCGTCCGCACCCTCCGAGAGGATCCGGCCGACGCCGAGGTCGCGAGCCACCGCCTCCTGGTCCGGGCCGGCTACATCCGCCGTCAGGCCCCCGGCGTCTTCGCCTGGCTGCCCCTCGGTCTGAAGGTCAAGCGCCGCATCGAGGCGATCATCCACGCCGAGATGGCGGCCGCCGGTGCGCAGGAGGTCCACTTCCCCGGGCTGCTGCCCCGCGAGCCCTACGAGCTCTCCGGCCGCTGGACCGAGTACGGCGACGGCGTCTTCCGCCTGAAGGACCGTAAGGACGCGGACTACATGCTGGCGCCGACGCACGAGGAGTTCTTCACCCTCCTGGTCAAGGACCTCTACTCGTCCTACAAGGACCTGCCGCTCTCGCTCTACCAGATCCAGGACAAGTACCGCGACGAGGCGCGACCCCGGGCAGGCCTCCTGCGCGGTCGCGAGTTCACCATGAAGGACGCCTACTCCTTCGACTACACCGACGCCGGTCTCGACGCGAGCTACCAGGTGCAGCGCGACGCCTACGAGCGGATCTTCGCGCGCCTCGGCCTCGAGTACGTGATCGTGCAGGCCGACGCCGGTGCGATGGGCGGCTCGCGCAGCGAGGAGTTCCTGCACCCGACCCCGGTCGGCGAGGACACCTTCGTGCGCTCGGCCGGCGGCTACGCGGCCAACGTCGAGGCGTACCGGACGCCCGTCCCCGAGGCGCTGCCCGTGGACGGACTCGCCGAGGCGCGCGTCTTCGACTCGCCCGGCACCCCGACCATCCAGACGCTCGTCGACCTCGCCAATGCCCAGGAGCCGCGCGCCGACGGCCGCGCCTGGACCGCCGGCGACACGCTCAAGAACGTCGTCCTCGCGCTCACCGCGCTCGACGGAACCCGCGAGCTCGTCGTCGTCGGGCTGCCCGGCGACCGGGACGTCGACCTCAAGCGCGCCGAGGTCGCCTTCGCCCCCGCCGAGGTCGAGGCCGCGACCGAGGAGGACTTCGCGAAGCATCCCGCGCTGGTCAAGGGCTACATCGGCCCGTGGTCGGCCGAGGGCGCCGTCCTGGGGGAGGAGTCCGCGAGCGGCATCCGCTTCCTGCTCGACCCCCGCGTCGTCGAGGGCACCTCCTGGATCACCGGGGCGAACGTCGCCGGGAAGCACGTGCTCGACCTCGTCGCCGGCCGCGACTTCTCCGGCGACGGCGTCGTCGAGGTCGCCGACGTCCGCAGTGGCGACCCCGCTCCCGACGGCTCCGGCCCGATCGAGACCGCCCGCGGCATGGAGATCGGCCACGTCTTCCAGCTCGGCCGGAAGTACGCGGACGTCCTCGGCCTCAAGGTCCTCGATGAGAACGGCAAGCTCGTCACCGTCACGATGGGCTCCTACGGCATCGGCGTGACCCGGATCCTCGCGATCATCGCCGAGAGCAACCACGACGACCGCGGACTCATCTGGCCCGAGAACGTCGCGCCGTTCGACGTGCACGTGATCGCGACCGGCAAGGACCCTGCGGCGCTCGCGCTCGCGGAGTCGGTCGGCGCCTCGCTCGAGGCCGCGGGCCGCGACGTGCTGATCGACGACCGGCCCAAGGTCTCGCCGGGCGTCAAGTTCGGCGACGCCGAGCTGATCGGCGTGCCGCTGATCGTCATCGCAGGCCGCAACGCCGCCGACGGCATCGTCGAGCTCTGGGACCGGCGCACCGGCGAGCGCGAGCAGCTGCCCGCCGCCGAGGCGCTCGCCCGCCTCGGAGCCTGAGCGGCTCCGGTCCCTCCGTCCCGTCCGCCCTCAGCGCGGTCGGTTATGCTCAATGGTCCCGACGCGCGGGCCCGGCTCCGGCCGTGGCGCCGCCGGCGTCGGACCGGTTTTCGACGTGGTCGCGCTGCGCCGCCACGCCCCAAGTGAATAGAGAGAAAGGCCCGCCCATGGACATCGACCTGAGCGTTCTGCGCCTGCTGGAGCGCGAGCGCGAGATCCCCTTCGAGGAACTCGTGCAGATCATCGAGCAGGCGATCCTCACCGCCTACCTCAAGCACATCGGCCAGGCGGACGACGCCGACAAGGCCACCGCTGTGGACGCCCGCGTGCACCTCGACCGCAAGACCGGGCACGTCAGCGTGTTCGTGCCCGAGATCGACGAGGAGGGCGCCGTCGTCGGCGAGTCCGAGGACTCGCCGCGCGACTTCGGCCGCATCGCGGCCTTCGCCGCCAAGCAGGTCATCAACCAGCGGCTGCGCGACATCGGCGACGAGAAGGTCCTCGGCGAGTTCAAGGGCCGCGAGGGCGACATCGTCGCCGGCGTCATCCAGCAGGGCCCCAACCCGAAGATGATCCACGTCGACCTCGGCTCGATCGAGGCGATCCTCTCGCCCGAGGAGCAGGTGCCCGGCGAGGACTACAGCCACGGCCGCCGCATCCGCGTCTACGTGACGAGCGTCAGCCGGGGCCCCAAGGGCCCGTCGGTCCAGGTCTCGCGGACGCACCCGTCGCTCGTCCGCAAGCTCTTCGCCCTCGAGGTCCCGGAGATCGCCTCCGGCGTCGTCGAGATCGTCTCGCTCGCCCGCGAGGCCGGCCACCGCACCAAGATCGCCGTGCGGGCGACCGAGCCCGGCGTCAACGCCAAGGGCGCGTGCATCGGCGAGCTCGGCCAGCGCGTGCGCGCGGTGACCGCGGAGCTCAACAACGAGAAGATCGACATCGTCGACTACTCCTCCGACCTGCCGACCTTCGTCGCCAGCGCGCTCTCGCCCGCCAAGGTGACCAGCGCCTTCGTGATCGACCAGAGCCTCAAGGCCGTCCGCGCCCTCGTGCCGGACTACCAGCTCTCGCTCGCGATCGGCAAGGAGGGCCAGAACGCCCGACTCGCCGCCAAGCTCACCGGCGCCAAGATCGACATCCAGCCCGATTCGGTGATGGACGGGGAGTGATCCCCGCTGTCGGCGGTGCGGGGAAGCGCTCCCGGGAACGAGGGAGTACAGTGGAACCCGTCAGAACGTGCGTCGGCTGCCGTCTGCGCGCCCCAAGGGCCTCACTTCTGAGGCTCGTCCTCCCCTCGAACGTCCTCGTGGTAGATCCGCGGGGTGTCCGTGCTGGGCGGGGAGCGTGGCTGCACGACGCGTACGACTGCTACGAGCTCGCGGTGAAGCGCCGCGCGTTCAGCAGGGCGTTCCGGACGCGCGAGAGCGTGGACGCGAGCGCCGTGGAGCAGTACGTCACCCGTGACCTGACCGGCTCGGCTCCTCACCCTGAGGAACCGGCCAGGCGAACGATCACACCGCAGAGAGAACAGGCAGAACGGCCCGTGAACTGATCATGAGCAACGACTGATGAGCGGCTCGAAATGAGATCCGTCCGTTTGTGATGGCCTGCCCCGTCTTGGGCGCAGGTCCGAGACAGGAGAGAAGTGGCTAAACCACGCGTGCACGAGATCGCCGCCGAACTCGGCGTCGACAGCAAGGTCGCACTTGCGAAGTTGAAAGAACTGGGCGAGTTCGTCAAGGGACCGTCCTCCAGCATCGAACCCCCCGTCGCCCGCAAGCTCCGCCAGGCCCTCCAGGGCAGCGCGAGCACGGGTGCGTCGTCGACCCCGTCGGCACCCACCGCCGGCACCGCCCGTCCCGGGGCTCCTCGCCCCTCGGGTGCCCGCCCCTCCGCGCCGATGCCCGGCCCGGCCAAGCCGCCCGCTCCGGCGCCGGCTCCGCCGATGTCGGTCGCCGAGCGTCAGGCGGCCGCTCAGGCCGCCCAGGAGGCCGCTGCCGCGGCTCGCGCCCAGGCCGCTGCGAACGCTCCCGCCGCTCCGGCTCCGACCGAGGCCGCCGCTCCGGCGCCCGCGGCCGAGAAGCCCGCCGCAGCGACCCCCGCCGCCTCGCCCGCCACCCCCGGCGGACCGAAGCCGGCGACCCCGCGTCCGGCCCCGGCGGCAGCCCCGCCGAAGTCCGGCGGCAGCTCCGCTCCCGGCGGCTCCAGCCGTCCCGGTGGCGCCCCGCGTCCGGGCAACAACCCCTTCGCGAGCAACCAGGGCATGGGCCAGCGTCCCGCGACGCCCCCGCGCCCGGGCAACAACCCGTTCGCCAGCTCGCAGGGCATGGGCTCGCGCCCGACGCCCAGCAACATCCCCCGTCCCGCGGCTCCCCGCCCCGGTGCGCCCCGACCCGGTGGGCCCGGCATGGGCCAGCGCCCCGCCGGCTTCGGCCAGCGTCCCGGCGGTCCCGGTGGCGGAGCCGGTCGTCCCGGCGGCCCCGGCCGTCCGGCCGGCGGCGGCTTCCAGCGCCCCGGCGGCGCTCCCGGAGCGGGTGGCGGCTTCGCCCCTCGTCCCGGTGGCGGCGGCGGTCGTGGTCGCGGTCCCGGCGGTGGCACCGCTGGTGCCTTCGGTCGCGGTGGCGGCAAGAGCAAGGCCCGCAAGTCGAAGCGCACGAAGCGTCAGGAGTTCGAGCTCAGGGAGGCCCCGTCGCTCGGCGGCGTCAGCGTCCCCCGCGGCGACGGCAAGACGGTCATCCGTCTGCGCCGCGGCGCGTCGATCTCGGACTTCGCCGACAAGATCGAGGCCATGACCGGCGTGCCGGTGCCCCCCGGCAACCTGGTCACCGTCCTCTTCGCCCTCGGCGAGATGGCGACGGCGACCGAGTCGCTCGACGAGGCCACCTTCGAGGTGCTCGGCGGTGAGCTCGGCTTCAAGATCCAGGTCGTCTCGCCCGAGGACGAGGACAAGGAGCTCCTCGAGGGCTTCGGCCTCGACCTCGAGCAGGAGCTCGAGGACGAGACGGACGAGGACCTCCAGATCCGTCCCCCCGTCGTCACCGTCATGGGTCACGTCGACCACGGAAAGACGCGCCTGCTCGACGCGATCCGCAACGCCAACGTCGTCGCCGGCGAGGCGGGCGGCATCACGCAGCACATCGGTGCGTACCAGGTCGTCGCGGAGCACGAGGGCATCGAGCGCCCGATCACCTTCATCGACACCCCGGGTCACGAGGCGTTCACCGCCATGCGAGCCCGCGGTGCCCAGGTCACGGACATCGCGATCCTCGTGGTCGCGGCGGACGACGGCATCATGCCGCAGACCATCGAGGCGCTGAACCACGCCCAGGCGGCCAACGTGCCGATCGTGGTCGCGGTCAACAAGGTGGACAAGCCCGACGCCAACCCGGCCAAGGTGCGCCAGCAGCTGACCGAGTTCGGCCTCGTCGCCGAGGAGTACGGCGGAGACGTCATGTTCGTCGACGTGTCGGCCCGCGCCAACACCGGCATCCAGGACCTCCTGGACGCCGTGCTGCTCACCGCGGACGCCGGTCTCGACCTGCGTGCCAACCCCGACAAGGAGGCCCGCGGAGTCGCGATCGAGGCGAAGCTCGACAAGGGACGCGGTGCCGTCGCGACGGTGCTCATCCAGTCGGGAACGCTGCGGGTCGGCGATGCGATCGTCGCGGGAACGGCCTACGGCCGCGTCCGTGCGATGGCCGACGAGAACGGCGTGGCCGTGCTCGAGGCCGTGCCGTCGCGACCGGTGCAGGTGCAGGGACTCTCGTCCGTGCCCCGCGCCGGCGACACCTTCCTCGTCACCGAGGAGGACCGCACCGCCCGTCAGATCGCCGAGAAGCGCGAAGCCGCTCAGCGCAACGCCCTGCTGGCCAAGGCCCGCAAGCGCATCTCGCTCGAGGACTTCACCCGTGCTCTCGAGGAGGGCAAGGTCGAGTCGCTCAACCTCATCATCAAGGGCGACGTGTCCGGTGCCGTCGAGGCGCTGGAGGAGTCGCTCGTCAAGATCGAGGTCGACGACTCGGTGCAGCTGCGCATCATCCACCGCGGTGTCGGTGCGATCACGGAGTCGGACGTCAACCTCGCGACGATCGACAACGCGATCATCGTGGGCTTCAACGTCCGCCCCGACCCGAAGGCCCGCGAGCGCGCTGCTCGAGAGGGAGTGGACATCCGCTTCTACTCGGTCATCTACAACGCGATCGAAGAGGTCGAGAACTCGCTCACGGGCATGCTCAAGCCCGAGTACGAGGAGGTCCAGTCCGGTGTCGCCGAGATCCGCGAGGTGTTCCGCTCCTCGAAGGTCGGCAACATCGCGGGTGTCATCGTCCGCTCCGGCACGATCACCCGCAACTCGAAGGCGCGCGTCATCCGCGACGGCGTCGTCGTCGGGGACAACCTCGCCATCGAGTCGCTGCGTCGCTTCAAGGACGACGTCACGGAGGTCCGTACGGACTACGAGGCCGGTATCGGTCTCGGCAAGTACAACGACATCCAGATCGGCGATGAGATCGAGACGATCGAGATGAAGGAGAAGCCGCGAGGCTGACCCTGAATCCCACTGGAAGGCCCGGGTCCGCCCGGGCCTTCCGGCGTTCCAGGGGGTCCTGGCTTCCGGCTTTCGGCCCCCGGTCTGACGAGGGATCGGGAGGCCACTCCTGCCCTCGCGCGACTTCCCGCGGGCCTGCGGCCCGCCCGCCAGACCCGAGCCTGTCGCGCGAGGGCAGGAGTGGCCTCCCTCCCTGCGGGAGGATCGATTCGCCAGCACGTGCAGAGGGGGCCCGGTCTCCGAGGCATGTCGCGTCGGGTACCGGCACCAGCACGTGGGGTGGGGCGCCTGCGCGGGAGGGGGACCGGGAGTACGGACTTCCGCCTGTATTGACGTGAGGTGCGGGTGGGGTGTCTCGTCGCGGCTCCTGGCTCGGGTCTGGCGGGCGCGGCGCAGCCGCGCGGGAAGGAGACGCGGCGAGGCACCCCACCCGCGCCGGCAGCGCCGCGCAGAACCGTCGAGCACAGAGCAAGCCCCCGGCAGGACTGCCGGGGAGTGGTTAGATGGCGAGCCGAACGGTTCGTCGAGAGAGATGAGGACCAGCCATGGCAGATCCGGCACGGGCGAGGAAGCTCGCCGAACGGATTCAGGTGATCGTCGCCAAGCGGCTCGAGCGCGGACTCCGCGACCCCCGACTCGGCTTCGTCACCATCACCGATGTGCAGGTGACCGGTGACCTGCAGCACGCCTCCGTGTTCTACACGGTCTACGGCACCGACGAGGAGCGCGCCGACTCGGCACTCGCTCTGAAGGCGGCGACCGGCATGCTCCGCACGGAGGTCGGCAAGAACATCACGGCGCGGCTGACGCCGTCGCTCGAGTTCATCCTCGACGCGATCCCGGAGAACGCGAAGCACATCGAGGACCTCCTCGCGACGGCGCGCAACCAGGACACTCAGGTGCAGTCGCTCGCCGCGAAGGCGGACTACGCCGGCGACGCGGACCCCTACGTGAAGCCGCGCGAGGACGAGGACGAGGACTAGGCAGCAGGCCTGAACACCGCGGAGCCCGTGGCGACGTCGACCGATTCCAGGACGACGACGACACGGGCTCCCGGCGTCTGCGGCACCGGGACGTCGACGGTCATCTCGGGGTCGAGCAGCTGGACCTGCGAGCGGGTCCTCGCGGAGGAGACGACGACGCCCTCGAAGGAGGAGCCCTCGCGGCCGCGGAGGATGGCGGCCTCGACGACGTCGGTCGCGGCGCGCGAGGCGGCTCCGGAGCGGCGGTCGCTCGCGGTCATCAGGGCGGGCAGCTCGGGCAGGGCCGTGCGGAGCCAGGCCGGGAGCTCCGCTCCGGTCGAGATCGCCAGGCAGGTGGCCAGGCCGAAGCGATCGACCAGGCGGCGGAGCGGGGCCGTGACGTGCGCGTACGGGGCGGCGAGGGCGGACTGCTCGGGCTGATCCGGGGCGACGCCGTCGAAGGCGGTGTAGCCGGCGCCGCGGAAGAGCGTCGCCGCGGCGGACATGATCGCGAGCTGCGCCGGGTCGGCGGTGTCGAGGCGGCGGAGGTAGGCGCCGTAGAGCTCGTCGGCGCCCCAGGGGACGCCGAGGGCCTCGGTGCGGGCGCGGAAGGCGGCGACGGTGTCCTCGTCGACTGCAGGCATGGTGCGGAGGACGCCGACGCCCGCGTCGAGCATCATCGTCGCGGCCGCCATGCCGGTGAGCAGCGAGACCTGGGCGTTCCAGCCCTCGGACGCGAGGGGTGCCCGGCGCTCGATCCGGTAGCCGCCGTCGACGGCGACGATCTCCTCCTCGGGGAGGGCGAGGCTCGCTCCGCCGCGCTCGGCCTCGCGGGCGAGGCGCTCGGCGCCGAACCAGGGAAGGAGCGCGATCGACGGGTGCGGCTCGCCGGCGTAGACGCTGCGCTGGACGCCGTCGTAGTCGAGTCGGGCGGTGCTGCGGACGAGGGCGCGCTCGAGGCGGACGTCTGTCGGTTCGGCGGCGTCGTCGAGCTCGAGGGTCCAGACCAGGGCGCGTCGCTCGAGGTCGGGGAGCAGCGAGGCGGTGCCCTCGGAGAGGACCGGCGGGTGCAGCGGGACGCGGCCGTCGGGGAGGTAGTAGGTCTGGCCGCGGCGGCGGGTCTCGGCGTCGAGGGCCCCGCCGGGGCGGACGACGGCCGGTACGTCGGCGATGGCGTAGCGGAGCACGACTCCGGATCCGCGGCGCTCGAGGTGCACGGCCTGGTCGAGGTCGAGGGAGCCGGGCGGGTCGATCGTGACGAAGGGGACGCGCGTGAGGTCGATCCGGCCCGTGTCGTCCGCCGTGCGGTCGGCCTGCTCGGCCTCGGCGAGGGCGTCCGGCGGGAAGGCGCCCGGCAGGTCGTTCGCGGTGCGGACGGCGGCGAGCGCGCTGTCGAGCTCGGCGTCGGGGCGGGGGAGTCGGAGTCGGCGACCGGTCACGGCGCCACGCTACCCGCCTCCTCCGACACTGGAGCGCCGCTCAGGAGTGGGGGAGCAGGTAGCCGTCGTCCGGCGTGCCCGTGGCGAGGCCGTCGGCGAGGAGTCCGGCGAGGGCGCGGTCGCGCTGCTCGGCGTCCGGCCAGAGCGAGGCGATCTCGGCGGCGGTCACCGGGCCGTGCGCGGCGCGCAGCTCGGCGAGGACGAGGCCGCGGACCTGCCGGTCGGAGCCCTCGTACTTCTTCTGTCGCGCCTTGACCGGGCCGTCGTAGGCCGGGTAGCCGGCGGCCCGCCAGGCGCAGGCGTCCCGGATCGGGCAGCCGTCGCAGCGGGGAGCACGTGCGGTGCAGACGATCGCGCCGAGCTCCATCGCGCCCGCGTTGAAGGCGGCGGCGTCGGCGAGGTCGTCGGGGAGGAGCGCCGCCATCGCGGCGAGGTCGGTCTTCGCGCGCGGTGGCCCGGGCTCGGCCGCGCCGTCGATGGCGCGGGCGATCACCCGCCGGACGTTGGTGTCGACGACGGGGTGCCGGTGGCCGAAGGAGAAGACGGCGATCGCGCGCGCCGTGTAGTCGCCGATGCCGGGGAGGGCGAGGAGCGTGTCGACGTCGTGCGGGACGACACCGCCGTGCTGCTCGGTGATCGCGACGGCGCAGGCGTGCAGGCGCAGCGCCCGGCGCGGGTAGCCGAGCGACTGCCAGGCGCGCACCGCCTCACCCGGAGGGACGGCCGCCAGATCGGCCGGGGTCGGCCAGCGCTCGAGCCACTCGGCGAGCCGCGGGATCACTCGGACGACCGGCGTCTGCTGGAGCATGAACTCGCTGACGAGGGTGCCCCAGGCGGGGAAGCCCTCGCGGCGCCAGGGCAGGTCGCGGGCGTTCTCGCGGAACCAGTCGACGATCGCGGCGGAAAGTGCGGGCATCGATGCGGCGGGCATCGATGCGGCGGGCGTCGATCCGGTGGGCATCAGGTCACCCTAGGCCGTGCCGCGTATCGTGGCCGAATGACCAAGTGGGCTCCGCAGAAGGCCGATGTGCTCGACGCTCTCGCGGCGGAGGTGCTGCACAACTACGGGCACGGCCGCGTGGCGGTCGGGATCGACGGCGACGACCCGGAGGTGTCCGGTGAGACCGCGCTCGCGCTGGCCGAGGCGATGCGCCGGGCGGGCCGGGACACGGTGGTCGCGCACCTCGCCGACTTCCGCCGTCCGCGGGCCGAGCGGGAGGATCCGTCGATCCCGGAGGCGCAGCGCGCCTACCTCGCGGGCTACGACTACGAGCTGCTGCGGCGCGTGCTGCTCGATCCGTTCAAGCTGGGCGGCAGCACCGGCTTCGTCCTGGCCGGCTACGACGGCGTGCGCGACGAGGCGCGGCAGGCGCGCTGGCGCACCGCCGGCCGCGACGCCGTGCTGCTCGTCGACGGGCCGTTCGCCCTGCGCCCCGAGCTCCGCGGAGCGTGGAGCACGTCGATCCGGCTCGACACCCAGGAGCCGCCGGTCGACGAGGCCTATCGGGCGAGCACGGATCCGAAGCGGATCGCGGGCATCCTGGTGGACGTCCGCGACCCGGAGCACCCGCGCCGGCTCTTCGCCGACTCCTGCTGAGTCGTCCCGCGCTCCTCCGCTAGACGGAGGACGCCCGCCGGACCACGTCGTCCGCGGGCAGGAAGGCGCCCGAGCGCTCGACCTCGTGCACGAGGTCGACGAGCAGCTGGTTGACCGGCGCCTCGCGCCCGAGGCGGTGCGCCGTGCGGACGACCGCGCCGGCCAGATGGTCGATCTCGCTCGGGACTCCGCGCCGCACGCTCTGCAGCGTGGACCCCGGGTTCGGCACGTCGCCCATCCGGGTCGCCATCCGCCGCGGCAGCAGCTCGACGACCGGCAGCGGCGCGGCCGCGAGCGCGCGGATCCGGGCGCCGGAGAGGCCCTGCAGTGCGCCGAAGCGGACGCCGGCGGCCAGGCCGGTCCGCGCCGCCTCCCGCATCGCCCGCGCGAGCAGCCGGCGCAGGCCCGGGTGCGCGATCGTCTCCTGCACGGAGAGCCCGGTGATCGCGGGCAGTGCGTTGACCTCGTTGATCAGCAGCTTCGTCCACTGCGCCCCGAGGAAGTCGTCGGTGGTGGCCGTGGGCACCGCCTCGCCGAGGATCGCGGCGGCCCGGCGGACGTCGTCGTCGGCGGGGCGGCCGGGGACGCCGAGAGTCGTCGTCGCCGGGGCGGTCACCGTGACGCGGCCGGGCTCGAGGTGGCTGGCCGCGAAGAGGGCGAGCGCGCCGACGAGGCGGGCGTCGCGGACCTGGCGGGCGGCGGCGTCCAGGCCGTCGAGCCCGTTCTGCACCACGACCAGGAGCGTGCCGTCGACCGTGCGGCGGTTGGCGCGGAGCGCGTCCTCGGCGTCCTGCGCCTTCGTGCAGAGCACGGCCAGATCGGGAACGAGGTCGAGCGTCTCGCCGCAGCGCACCCAGGCGGTGTGCTCGCCCCAGGCGCCGTCGAGGCGGAGGCCCTGCCGCCGGATCGCCGTGAGGTTCTCGCCGCGGGCGGTCACCTCGACGTCGTGTCCTGCGCGGTCCAGGAGAGCGGCGACGGTGCCGCCGACGGCGCCCGCTCCGAGTACGGCGATCCTCATCCGGACAGCCTAGAACCGCGGCGGGCGGCGGCCGTGCCGGGCGCGGGCTCCGCGCGGCCGACTCCCGAACTGCGCGTGTATCCTCGCACCCGTGCTCGAGACTCCCAGCCCTTCTGCGGCGGCTCCGAACGGGATCCTCCTGCTGGACAAGCCGGGCGGCATCACCAGCCACGACCTCGTCTCGCGGACCCGTCGCCGCGCCGGGACGCGCAAGGTCGGACACGCCGGGACGCTCGATCCGATGGCGACCGGGCTGATGATCCTCGGCCTCGGCCCCTCGACCCGGCTCCTCACCTACCTGGTCGGTCTCGACAAGGAGTACGAGGCCACGATCCGCCTCGGCGCCGCCACGAGCACCGACGACCGCGAGGGCGAGACGCTCACGACCGCCGAGCCCGGCGCCGTGGCGGCCCTCACCGCCGAGGCGGTCGACGCCGTCGTGGCGACCCTCACCGGCGCGATCGAGCAGATCCCGAGCGCGGTCAGCGCCATCAAGGTGGACGGCCGCCGCGCCTACGCCCGGGTCCGCGACGGCGAGGAGGTCGTGCTGCCGGCGCGACCCGTCACCGTGAGCGCCTTCGACGTGCTCGAGCGCCGCGAGGCCGACGGCTTCCTCGACCTCGACGTCCGCGTCACCTGCTCCTCCGGCACCTACATCCGCGCACTCGCGCGCGATCTCGGCGCCGCGCTCGGCGTCGGCGGGCACCTCACCGTGCTCCGCCGCACCGCCGTCGGCCCGTTCCGGGTCGCCGGGGCCGGCGTCATCGACGAGCTCGACGTCCCCGCCGCCCTGCTCACGCCGACCGCGGTCGCGGGCGAGCTGTTCCCGCTGCTGCACCTGGACGCCGGCGAGGCGGTCGACCTCGCGAACGGCAAGCGGATCCCGGTGCCCGAGGCGTTCGCGGGAGCCAAGGGCCTGCTCGCGGCCGTCGGTCCGGGGGAGCGCCTGGTCGGCCTCGCCGAGCGCCGTGGCGCCGCGCTGAAGAGCGTCGTCAACTTCCCCACCGAGGAGCTCCGGGTGGGCGCGTCGTGATCGACTGGTTCACCACCCTCCAGGTCGGCATCGCCGTGGCGGCGGGCCTGCTCTGCCTGGTGCTCGGCATGATCGGCCGGCGCCCCTCCGACGTCACGGTCGGCGCCACCGCGATCGTCGAGCTGCTGCTGATCGTCCAGCTCGCCGTCGCCATCGTCTCGCCCCTGGTCGGCAACCGCCCCACCGGCAGCCTGCCCGAGTTCTACATCTACCTGGTCTCGGCGCTGATCCTGCCGCTCGCCGCCGGCTTCTGGGCGCTGATCGAGCGCAGCCGGTGGAGCACGGTCATCCTCGGCGTCGTCTGCCTCGCGATCGCCGTGATGGTCTACCGGATGCACCAGATCTGGTTCTTCCAGGCCGCCTGACGCTCCCGATCCCCGGCCGAGGGGGAGAGGGTGCATCGAGCGCCTACCATTGACCCTGCGATGTCGAACCAACCCAGCGATGCGCCCGGACGGGCGGCCCACGACCCAGCTCTGCCGAACCAGGATCAGCGACCCGCCCGCTCGGCGCGATCCCGGGGGATCGGCAGCCTCCTCGTCGTCGTCTACGGCATCCTCGCGCTCGCCGCGACGGGCCGCTCGGTCTTCCAGATCATCGACCGCTTCGACGAGGCGCCGCTCGCGTTCTCGCTCTCGGCGCTCTCGGCTGTCGTCTACATCCTCGCGACCATCGCCCTCGTGGCGCCCGGCCGGGTCTGGCAGCGCATCGCCTTCGTGACCATCACCTTCGAGCTGGTCGGCGTGCTCGTCGTCGGCGCGATCAGCGTGCTGGCCCCGCAGCTGCTCGGGCTCTCGAGCGCGGATCCGTTCGGCCGGCAGTCGACGGTCTGGGCGGCGTTCGGCGCGGGCTACCTGCTCATACCGCTGGTGCTGCCGGTGCTCGGGCTCTGGTGGCTGCGGGTGCAGGGCCGGCGCTCCTCCGCGGGAACGGCGGCCTGATGCGCGTCGAGCAGCGCCCCGCCGACCTCACCGGCATCGGCCCGTCCGCGGTCACCATCGGGAAGTTCGACGGCGTGCACACCGGCCACCGGGCCGTGATCGACACCCTGCACGCCCGGGCCCGCGAGCGCGGGCTGGCCGCGGTCGTCGTCACCTTCGACCGCAACCCGCTCAGCGTGATCGCCCCGGAGAAGTGCCCGCCGGCCCTGGTCGGCAACGAGCAGAAGCTCGAGCTGCTGGCCGGGACGGGGATCGACGCGACGCTGCTCCTGGCGTTCGACGAGCGGTTCCGCTCGCTCACGGCCGAGGAGTTCGTGCAGCAGGTGCTCGTCGACGCCCTCGAGGCGCGCGTGGTGCTGGTCGGCTCGGACTTCCGCTTCGGTGCCCACGGCGCCGGCGGCGTCGCGATGCTGCGGGAGCTGGGGGAGACCCACGGCTTCGAGGTCGAGCTGATCGACGACGTGCGTCCCGAGCACGGCCGCCGCGTCTCCTCCACCTGGATCCGCGAGCTGCTCGCCGAGGGCGACGTCGAGCATGCGACCTGGCTGCTCGGACACGAGCCGGTGGTGCGCGGCGTCGTCGTGCACGGCGCGAAGCGCGGCCGCGAGCTCGGCTTCCCGACCGCGAACCTCTCGCCCGAGTCGCAGGGCCTGATCCCCGCCGACGGTGTCTACGCCGGCCGCTTCGTCACCGAGGGCCGCAGCTACCCGGCCGCGATCTCCGTCGGCAGCAACCCGACCTTCGTCGGCGTGCCGCCCAAGCAGGTCGAGGCCTACCTGCTGGACGAGACGATCGACCTCTACGACCGCGTCGTCGACGTGGCCTTCGTCTCGCGCATCCGCGGCCAGGTGGCCTACGAGGGCGTCGAGCCGCTGATCCGGCAGATGAACGACGACGTCGAGAAGGTCCGCACGATCCTCGGCGCGGAGCGACCGGCCGGCTGACGCTCTCGGACTCCGCGGGGGCGGCTCCGGCGGTCCTAGCAGTGGCCGGAGCGGTGCACCAGCGGGAGAGCGCCCAGGGGCGGCGGCGTACCGTGGCTCGCATGAGCGAATCCTCACCCGCCCCGTCGCGCCCCTCGGACCCGTCGCGCCCCCTGGCGCTCGTCACCGGAGCGACCGGCTACATCGGCGGCCGCCTCACCCCGCGCCTGCTCGAGGCCGGCTACCGGGTCCGCGTGCTGGTCCGCGACCCGCGGAAGCTCGCCGAGGTCCCGTGGGCCGAGGAGGTCGAGGTGGCGCAGGGCGATCTCAGCGACCCGGAGTCGCTGTCGGCCGCGTTCGAGGGTGTCGACGTCCTCTACTACCTCGTGCACTCGATGGGCTCGGGCGCCGACCACGCGCGCTTCGAGCAGGTGGAGAGCCGCGCCGCCAGGAACGTCGCCGAGGCCGCGCTCGCGGCCGGTGTCGACCGGATCGTCTACCTCGGCGGCCTGCACCCCGACGTGGAGAAGCTGTCGCCGCACCTGCGCTCGCGGGCCGAGGTCGGCCGCATCCTGATGGCGTCCGGCGTGCCGACGATCGCGCTGCAGGCCGGCGTCATCATCGGCTCCGGCTCGACCTCGTTCGAGATGGTCCGCCACCTCACCGACGTCCTGCCCTACATGCCCGCCCCGCAGTGGGTCCGCAACTTCATCCAGCCGATCGCCGTCCGCGACGTGCTGCACTACCTGCTCGGCGCCGCCGCCCTCGAGGACGCGACGCTGAACCGCACCTTCGACATCGGCGGACCGGACGTCCTCCGTTACGGCCAGATGATGAACGGCTACGCGGTCGAGGCGGGGCTCGCGCAGCGGCCGATCGCGTCGCTGCCGGTGTTCACGCCGTGGCTCGCCTCGCAGTGGGTCAACCTGGTGACGCCCATCCCGCGCTCGCTCGCGGTGCCGATCATCGCCTCGCTGCAGTACGACTGCGTCGTGCGCGAGGACGACATCCGCGGGCTGATCCCGGACCCCGAGGGCGGGCTGACGCCGTACCGCCGCTCGGTCCGGCTCGCGCTGGGCAAGATGCAGGCGGGCGAGATCGAGACCAGCTGGCAGAACGCCGAGGTCGTCGGCGCCCCCAGCGACCCGCTGCCGAGCGACCCGGAGTGGGCCGGCCACACGGTCTACGTCGACCTCAAGGTGCGCCGGACGGACGCCGACCCGGCGAAGCTCTGGCGGGTCATCGAGGGCATCGGCGGCACCAACGGCTGGTACTCCTTCCCGCTCGCGTGGGCGATCCGCGGTTGGATGGACAAGCTCGTCGGGGGAGTGGGCCTGCAGCGCGGGCGCCGCGACTCCGAGCGGCTGCACGCCGGCGACGCCCTGGACTTCTGGCGCGTCGAGGCGATCGAGCGGCCGACGCTGCTGCGCCTGCGCGCCGAGATGAAGGTGCCGGGCGGCGCGTGGCTGGAGATGCGCGCGGAGCCCGGCGAGGACGGCGGATCCGTGTACACCCAGCGCGCCGTCTTCTTCCCGCAGGGTCTCGGTGGGCGGCTCTACTGGTTCGCCGTGCTGCCCTTCCACGGCGTGATCTTCAACGGGATGGCCAACCGCATCACGGCCACCGCGACCGACCTCGCCGACGCCGGCGAGGAGCGCTCCCCTGGTGGGCGCGGGGCGCAGCGGTGACAATGGAGGGGTCCGCGGGCGGCGACGCCGCCTCGGACGCGAACGAGAGGAGCACGATGAGCGAACGATCGGACACGGACGCGGGGCGCGATCTCCAGCTGGGAAAGGTCGCCTTCATCGGCGACAGCATCATCCAGGGCGGGTCCTGGGACGAGTGGTTGACCGCGTCGACGGTCGTCGACGAGGGCATCGGCGGAGCGACCAGCGACGACGTCGTCGAGCGGCTGCCCGAGCTCGTCGAGGGGGCGCCCGACACGGTGGTCCTGCTCGTCGGGACGAACGACCTGGCCTACCACCGCACGACCGAGCACATCGTGCGCAACATCGAGACCATCGTCGCGACCTTCCGCCGCGACCTCCCCGACGTGCGGATCCTGGTGACCTCGATCCTGCCGCGCGCCCGCGAGTTCGGCGCGCAGATCCGCGAGGTCAACCGCCACCTCTGGCAGTTCGCGCCCACCGCGCACGCCGGCTACCTCGACCTCTGGCCGGTGCTCGCCGGCGAGGACGGTGCCCTGCTCGAGCAGTACTCGCCCGACGGCCTTCACCTCAACGAGGCCGGCTACGGCGCCTGGCGCGACGCCCTCGGCCCGGCCCTCGACTCGGTGCTGCGGATGCCGCCGCGCACCCGGCCGATCACGCTGCCGTACGACGAGTTCGCGCGGCCGAAGACGGCGTAGCGCCTCGAGGCGAAGGGGAGTGGGACCGTCTGGTCCTGCTCCCCTTCCTCGTTGTCGAGAGCGGCGGATTGCGCCTTAGTGGTCCGATATCCCACGCCATCGTGGATGGACGACAGTAGCGGCCCGTAGCCTCGATGCAGAAATACCAGCCCCGCTGTCGCTCACTGATTCTCGAGTCGCCGAAACGACATGGGCTGGTTCTCTTTTCTCCTGCTACCGCGAGTCTTGTTCCGATGGCACGGCTCTTCGGGGATGGATCGGCGGTTCTTGCCCGAGGCATAGGCGGCGACGGCACTGTCGATCGTGCACCCGGCCGGGTGCGCACGAGAGCCGGAGGCGCAGCATGAGCAGCACGATCGAGAACCAGGGACCGGGGACGGCGGAGTGGCCGCCGCCGACGGCGGGGACCGCGGCACCGAGTGCGGCGGGGCCGGTGTCGCCGCGTCAGCCGCTCTGGCGACGGCGCCGCGTCCGGTGGATCGCGCTCGCCGTCCTCGCCGGTCTACTGCTGCTGGGCGGCGGCTTCGGGATCGGCTACGCCGTCGGGAACTCGGTCGGGTCCTCCACCGTCGGCGGGTTCGACCCGTCGCAGCGCGGCGGGATGCCGGACGGCGGCTTCCCCGGCGGCGGCGGGCCCGGGTCGTTCGGCGGACAGGGGAGCGGCACCGGGACGGATTCGGGCACCGGGACCGACTCGGGCACCGGCGCCGCGACCGGGACGGCGAGCTAGCCGAGGGCCTCGCGGAAGGCGGCGAGGACGTCGTCCGAGAAGAGCACGAAGCGGACCTCGTCGAGGGCGCCCGGGCGGTCCTCGGCGGCGGCGAGTCGGACGGAGTCGACGGCGATGCGCGCCGCGCTGGCCATCGGCCAGCCGTAGACGCCGGCGGAGACGGCCGGGAAGGCGACGGTGCGGGCGCCGAGGGCGCGGGCGACGCGGATCGACTCGGTGTAGGCGGAGGCGAGGACGGCGGAGCGGTCGTCGCTCCGCGAGTACACGGGGCCGACGGTGTGCACGACCCAGCGGGCGGGCAGGCGGCCGGCGGTGGTCGCGACCGCGGAGCCGGCGGGGAGTCCGTCGCGCAGCTCGCCCGCCCGGAGGCGCCGGCACTCCTCGAGGATCTCGGGGCCGCCCGCGCGGTGGATCGCTCCGTCGACCCCGCCGCCGCCGAGCAGCGACGAGTTGGCGGCGTTGACGATCACGTCGACCTGCTCGCGGGTGATGTCGCCGCGGACGGCGGTGAGCGCGGTCACGAGCGGTTGTTCGACAACTCGAAGATCTTCACGAGCTCGGCGATCGCGGCCTCGCGCGCGTCGCCGCCCTCGTCGAACATCGCGGTCACGTGCGTCCGCAGATGGTTCTCGACGATCAGCTTGTTCAGCGAGCCGAGCGACTTCTGGATGGCGAGCGACTGCGTGACGATGTCGACGCAGTAGTCCTCGTTCTCGATGGCCTTCTCGAGGCCGCGCATCTGGCCCGCCAGGATGCGGGCGCGGTGCAGGGAGCGCTTCTTCAGATCCTCGATCACCCGCCCAGTTTACGCCTCGACGCCGATACCCGGCGGGGGTATCGGCCCGCGAGAGGACGCGAGCTGTGATTGGTGAAAGCAGCGTCGGCGCCCGTTTCGAGTCGTCTCGATCGGGGTGCCGCGCACGAGTGAACCCGTGCTGGGGTGCGCCGGCCCGTCCGGCCCCTCGTCGCGTCCGGGCGCGCACGAGCGGGGCCGCACTCCTTCGAGTCGACGCTCGATGGGGTCTGCGGGCGCACTCGAGCCCAGACCGGGTCGACTCGCTCGGGAGGAGGAGGTCGAACAGACAGCTGTCGGGGCCTACGGGTGGGTCCGGACCCGATCCGGGTCCGATCGTGACGGCACGGAGGCGCGGCTCTGCGAGTGGACGCGTACTGGTGCCCGTGCGCGGGCGTGCGCCCGGTTCGGGTCGGTTCGCGCGGGGCCGGAGCCGCACGGGCCGTGCGGGGTCCGGAGCGGAGCGGTCGGGACCGCCCCGTACGATCGACGGGTGAACGCCAAGAAGTCCGGCCCCCCGCGCGGCGGCACGACCGCCCGCTACCCGTCCCGCTCGAGCGCGCGGATGGCGCTGGCGCCGGGGATCCTCGCGGCGATCATCCTGCTCGCGGGGCTCGCACTGGTCGGCGGTGACGCCTACGACTTCGTCCGGTATCCGGTGGCGATCCTCGCGGCCGTGATCGGCTGGTTCGCGATCCAGGCGAAGGCGTCCTACTGGCTGATCGGGCTCGCGCCGATCGTCGTGCTCTGGAACCCGGTGTTCCCGTTCTCCTTCCCGGACGCCGTCTGGTCCTCGCTCCACCTCGCCGCGGTCGGCGTCGTGGTCGCCGCGGGACTGATCATCCGAGTGCGCGTCGCCGAGTGATCCGGCGGCCGCTGAACGCGCCCGCAGGCGTGAGGTGCCGCCGATCCGGCGCTGAGGAGTAGACTCGACGCGCACCCGCACGCCGGGGATGCTGCGACCGGGTCTCAGACCCGTTGCTCGGAGCTCCCGACGGCCACCGGGCGCATCGGTGCCCGTCTCGTCCCAGGCGTGACGCGGCCAGTGCAACACACGCAGTGCAGGCAAGACCCGCACAGCACGCAAGACACGCACAGTGCAATGCGACGGTAGAGCGCGGGAACCCCTCCTCCGCCCCCGTCCACGTCGAGGAGGAGCATGGCTCGCAGCGGCCAGCGTCAGTCCGGTCAGTCGCGTCGTTCGACGAACGCGAGCCCGGGCACCCGCCCGCGGTCGCGCCCGCGTGGCGTCGACAACTCCGGGATCATCCCGATCCTCGCCCGTCGCGTGCGCGAGGTCGAGGCGAAGGCCCAGACCGGCAAGGTCGGGCCCACCAATCGCACGAAGTTCCTCGTCATCGCCCTGCTGATGCGCGAGGAGCGCAAGCGGGTGAAGACCGACACCGAGCTGAGCGACTCGCAGCGCGCGGAGGAGATGAAGCGCCTCGACGGCATCGCGACGATCCTCGCGAAGACCGCGGCGCGCGACACCAGCCTGATCGCCCTGCTCGAATCGGAGGCGGGCATCACTGCGGCGGCGCAGAAGCTGCGCCGCGACTGGCTGCTGGAGGCCGGCGCCGAGCTGAGCCCCGACGAGCTGCTGATCGTGACCGAGCCGGAGCCCAAGCCGGAGGTGCCGGTCAACCAGGTGGTGCCGCCGTCGGTGCGCGCGCGCCAGCTCGCCAACCCCTTCCTCCCGCCGGACTTCTCGATCGCCAGCGCGCCCACCCCCGCCCGCCGTCGCCTCGACGACTGGGAGCTGCTCGGTCCGCTGTTCAAGGCGTTCGAGTACGGCGCCGGCGGCCGCGCCGCCAGTATGGAGCTGCCCGAGCCGCCGAAGATCGACCGGGTGACCCCCCGCGGGCGCGACCTGATGCCGCACCAGGCCCGCTTCATCGAGGGCGCGCGCGAGGGGCACCGCAGCTTCCTGCTCGCCGACGAGCCGGGCCTGGGCAAGACGGCGCAGAGCCTCCTCGCCGCGTCCGTCACCGGCTCCTACCCGCTGCTGGCCGTCGTGCCCAACGTCGTGAAGATGAACTGGGCGCGCGAGGTCGAGCGCTGGACGCCGCAGCGCCGCGCCACCGTCATCCACGGCGACGGCGGCACGCTCGACGCGTTCGCCGACGTCGTGATCGTCAACTACGACATCCTCGACCGGCACATCGGCTGGCTCGGCAGCCTCGGCTTCCGCGGCATGGTCGTCGACGAGGCGCACTTCATCAAGAACCTCCGCTCGCAGCGCTCGCAGAGCGTGCTGGCGCTCGCCGCGAAGATCCGCGAGACGACGCCGGGCCACGACCCGCTGATGATCGCCCTCACGGGAACGCCGCTGATCAACGACGTGGACGACTTCCGCGCGATCTGGCGCTTTCTCGGCTGGATCGACGAGACCAAGCCCGGACCCGAGCTGATGAGCCTGCTCGAGGACACCGGCCTCACCCCCGCGGACACCGGCTTCTACCCGGAGGCGCGCGAGGCGGTCATCGATCTCGGCATCGTCCGGCGGAAGAAGATCGACGTCGCCGCGGACCTGCCCTCGAAGCGGATCGTCGACCTGCCGGTCGAGCTGGACGACGACCTCGGCCGCTCGATCCAGAAGGCGGAGCGCGAGCTCGGCGCCCGGATGCTGCAGCGCTACAAGGCCGTCACCGCGTCGATCACGCACGAGCTCGACGACGACGAGCGCGAGCGCTTCGTCCGCATCGTCGCGCAGAGCGAGCTCGAGGAGTCGAAGTCGGCCAAGACCGGCGAGAACGTCTTCACAATGGTGCGCCGGATCGGCCAGGCCAAGGCGGCGCTCGCCGCCGACTACGCCTCGCAGCTGGCCCGCTCGGTCGGCAAGGTGGTCTTCTTCGCCAAGCACATCGACGTCATGGACCAGGCGGAGGAGACCTTCGAGAAGCGCGAGCTCACCTCCGTCTCGATCCGCGGCGACCAGTCGGCGACGTTCCGCCAGTCGCAGATCGACGCCTTCAACGAGGACCCCGACGTCTCGGTCGCGGTCTGCTCGCTCACCGCGGCGGGCGTCGGCGTCAACCTGCAGGCCTCGTCCAACGTCGTCCTGGCCGAGCTGTCCTGGACCTCGGCCGAGCAGACGCAGGCGATCGACCGTGTGCACCGCATCGGCCAGGAGGAGCCGGTCACGGCCTGGCGCATCATCGCGGCGCACACGATCGACGCCAAGATCGCCGAGCTGATCGACGCGAAGGCCGGCCTCGCCGCCCGCGCGCTCGACGGCGCGGACGCCGAGGTCGCCTCGGCCGACACGGTTCAGCTGGACGCGCTCATGCACGTCCTCCGAGAGGCGATCGGCTGAGCGGAGCCGCGAAGAAGTCGCGCTCGAAGAGGCTCGAGCGCAGGAACGCGTCGCCCATGGCGGCGCGTTCCGCGTTCGTGCCGCGAGCGGCGGCCGTCTCGGTGATCGCGATCGCGCGCTCGGTCGCGACGGCGAAGGCAGGATCCGCGTAGGTGACGAGCCAGTCCGCGTAGGGGTGCCCGGGCCGGTTCGCCGCCGCGAGGCGCTCGCCGATGTCCGCGTAGAGCCAGAAGCAGGGCAGCAGCGCGGCGACGATCTCGCCGTAGCTCCCTCTCGTGCCGACCGCGAGCAGGTGGTCGACGTAGCCGCGGGTGACGGGGGACGCCGTCGCCGTCCGCTCGCCGAGGCGGTCGCGGTGCAGCTGCGCCTCCGCCGCCAGAGCCGAGGCTGAGGACTCCGCCCAGAAGACCTGCTCGGCGGTGCTCGGCGCGCGCTGCGCCGCAATCGCGAGGACGCGGGCGTACTCGGTGAGGTAGAGCGCGTCCTGCTCGAGGTACCACTCGAAGTCGTCGCGGTCGAGGGAGCCGTCGCCGAGCGCCGTCACGAACGGCAGGGCGTCGATCTCGGCGCGGAGCTCCTCCGTCTCGGTCCACATCCGCTCGCAGAACGCGGGGGCGCGCAGGCGGTGGAAGTGGTCGATCGGACCGTTGCCGCTGCCGACCCGGAGTGCGTCGGCGCCGCGGAGGGCGCCGTTCAGCCAGTCCTTGGCCTCGATCAGCGCCTGAGTGAGGGTGTCCGGAGTCGTCCCGCCACCGGCGAGGAGCGTCGCCATCGCGGAGGAGAGCGAGCAGCCGGTGCCGTGGGTGTTGCGGGTGGCGACGCGCTCGCCCGGCACCTCGCGCACGCCGCCGTCCGGGGTGACGATCGCGTCCGGCGTCGCCGGGCCGTCGAGATGCCCGCCCTTCACCAGGACCGCGGTGGAGAGATCCCGGGCCACGGAGCGGGCCTGCTCGAGCGCAGCGGACCAGTCGGCGGCCGGCTCCGCTCCGGCGAGCACGGCCAGCTCGGGGAGGTTGGGCGTGACCAGGCCGGCACGGCGGACGAGCGCGCGGACCGCCTCCTCCGCCTCGGGGTCGAGCAGGCGGTGGCCGCTGGTCGCGACCATCACCGGGTCGACGACGACGAGCGGCGGGTGCACGGCATCGAGCCAGGCGGCGATGACCGCGCCCAGCTCGGCGTTCGCGATCATGCCGATCTTCACGGCGTCGATCTCGACGTCGTCGCTGACCGCGTCGAGCTGCTCGCGGAGGAACTCGGCGGGCGGCAGGTGGATCGAGCGCACGCCGCGGGTGTTCTGCGCTACGAGCGCGGTGACCACGGCCATCCCGTAGCCGCCGAGCGCGCCGATCGACTTGAGATCGGCCTGGATGCCGGCGCCGCCGCTTGGGTCGGTGCCGGCGATGCTGAGGACGCGGGGGATCGGGCGGGGCTGCGGGAGCGCGGCGCTCATCGGTCCCACTCCGCCCGGAAGGCGCGGGCCGCGGACTCCGGATCGTCGGCCGCGCAGATCGCGGAGACGATCGCGAGACCGGCCGCGCCGGCGGCGCGCAGGGCCGCGGCGTCGCCGGCCGTGACGCCGCCGATGGCGACGCAGGGGAGCGGCGTCGCGGCGGCGAGGGCGGCGAAGCCGTCGATCCCGAGCGGGACCGGGTGGTCGGGCTTGGTCGCCGTTGCGCGGATCACGCCGACGCCGAGGTAGTCCACGGTGCCGGCGGGCAGGGCGTGGGCGGCGGCGAGGTGGGCCGGGGTGTTCGCGGTGAGCCCGATCACCGCGCCGGCGCCGAGGATGCTGCGTGCGGCGAGGACGGGCAGGTCGGACTGGCCGACGTGCACGCCGTCGACGCGGGCTCCGGCCAGGCGGGCGGCGAGGACGACGTCGACGCGGTCGTCGACCAGCAGGGTCGTGCGCTCGTCGAGGACGGCGGCGACGGCGCAGGTCAGGGCGACGAGCTCGGCGGCGGTCGCCTCGTGGTCGCGGACCTGGACGATGCGGACGCCACCGGCGACGGCCGCGGCGACGACCGCCGGGACTCCGCGCGGACCGCAGAGGCGGGTGTCGGTGACGAGCTGGAGCGAGAGGTCGATCATGCGATCCGCGCCCCGCTCTCGACCTCGTCGGCGGAGAGCGCGGCGAGGGCGTCGAGGAGGCCGACCGCGAACGAGCCGGGGCCGGCGGCGGTCTCGGCGGCGCGCTCGGCGGCGAGCCCCCAGACGACGGACGCGGCGACCGCGGCCCCGAGTGCGTCGGAGCTCCGAGCGCCGAGGAAGGCGGCCATCACGGCGCCCAGCGCGCAGCCGCCGCCGGTGACGCGGGTGAGCAACGGGTGCCCCCCGGTGACGCGGACGACGCGCTCGCCGTCGGTGACGACGTCGACGGCACCTGACACCGCGACGACCGACCCCCACCTCTGAGCGAGCGCGGTCGCGGCCTCCAGCGCCTCCTCCGGGCCGTCTACGGCGTCGACTCCGCGACCGCCCGCTCCGAGACCGGCGAGGGCGAGGATCTCGGAGGCGTTGCCGCGGATGATCGCGGGCCGCGCCTCGAGCAGCTCCGCCGCGAGGGCGGTGCGCACCGGCAGCGGACCGACGGCGACCGGGTCGAGCACCCAGGGGGTGCCGGCCGCGTTCGCCGCCGCGACGGCCTCGCGAGCGCCGTCGCGCTGCTCGGCGTGCGGGGTGCCGAGGTTCACCAGCGTCGCGGAGGCGATGCCCGCGAAGACGCCGGCCTCGCCGGGCAGGTCGCACATCGCGGGACTCGCGCCGAGTGCCAGCAGGTTGTTGGCGGTGAAGCCGGTGACCACCGCGTTGGTGATGCACTGCACGAGGGGCGCGGCGGAGCGCAGCGCGTCGAGGTCTCGGGCGACGGCCGCACCGTCGAGGAGGGTCGGGTGGGCAGGCGTGCGAATGCTCATTCGCGACATCCCTTCGCTAGTACGAACTAGATCAGGTTCGACGGGTCTCTTCTCAGCCCTGGTGGGCACCCCGTGTCACTGCCGACGACCCTAGCGGGTCGCTCCGTCACGCCGTGAGGATCCTGCTGTCACCGCGGTCGCTGACGACGACCTTCAGCCCGGTGGGCAGCCGCTCGCGCATCGCGTCGACGTGGCTGATGAGGCCGATCGTGCGCCCGCCCGAGCGGAGCGCGTCGAGCGTGCCGAGCGCGGTCTCCAGGGTCTCGGCGTCGAGCGAGCCGAAGCCCTCGTCGATGAACATCGTCTCGAGTGAGACGCCGCCGGACTGCATGGTGACCACGTCGGCCAGCCCGAGGGCCAGGGCGAGCGAGGCGAGGAACGTCTCTCCGCCCGAGAGCGACGCGGGCTGTCGGCGGGCGCCGGTGAAGGCGTCGAGCACGTCGATCCCGAGACCGGAGGCGGCGCCGCGGTAGGCGAGCGAGTCGTCGTGCACGAGGGCGTAGCGGCCGCTGGTCATCGCGTTCAGCCGCAGGTTCGCGGCGGCGACGATCTCCTCCAGCCTGCCGGCGAGGGCGAAGGCCTCGAGGTCCATCCGGCGGGTGTTCTGCCCGCGGCCGTCGATCGTCTCGGCGAGGGCGCGGAGCTCCTCGTGTCGGCGCAGGCGCTCGTCGAGAGTCGCCAGGCGCTCCTCGGCGCGGCCCGCCAGCTCGGCGAGCCGGGCGGCGCGGTGCTCGAGCACCGAGTGCCGCGAGCGGGCCTCGTCGCGGCGGGCGGAGGCGGCGCGCGCGTCCTCCTCCGCGGCGGCGAGGTCGACGGGGGCGGTCGGCAGGCCGGCGAGCTCGGGGTCGGCCAGCACCGAGTCGACGGCGCTGCGGCGGCGCTCGTGCTCGGCGACCACGGCCTCGGCGCGGGCGCGCTCGCCCGAGGTGAGGGCGGCGGACTCGGCGTCGTCGGCGCTCGCGAAGCCGCGGTCGGCGACCACCTCGGCGAGCTGGACCTCGGCCGCCTCGGCCGCCTCGCGGCGGGTGGTCGCCGCGTCCTCGGCCTCGACGAGCGCCTCGGCCAGGCGGCGCTGCGCGGTGAGGGCCGCGACGCGGTCGGCGATGCTGGCCGCACCGTCGCGATGGGCGTCGATCCGCTCGCGCAGGAGGCGCAGCGCCTCGGCGGCGAGGGCGGCGTCGGAGCTGAGGCGCTGGTGCTCGGCGCGGGCGGTCTCGAGGGCAGCCGCGAGGTCGTCACTGCGGAGACGGAGGTCCGACCGCTCGCGCCGCAGCTCCTCGAGCCGCGTCGCGGCGCTCCGGGACGCGGTGAGCCGCATCTCGGCCTCGGCGCGGGCGGTCCGCAGCTCCTCGGCGGTCGTGGCGCCGGCCCGCTCCTCGAGGGCCGCCAGGGCGAGCGCGCCGGCGCTCTCGGCTTCGCGGGCAGCGTCCATCGCGGCGGCGGCGCGGTCGACGGCGGTGCGCGCCTTCTCGATCTCGCCGGTGCCGACGGGCGGCAGCTCGCCGTGCTCGGCGGGCCGCGGGTGCTCGCAGGAGCCGCAGACCGGGCACGGGTCACCGGGGACGAGCGCTCCGGCCAGCTCGCCGGCGAAGCCCGCGAAACGGCGGGCGACCAGCTCGGCGTGCTCGGCGGCGCGGACGCCGTGCGCCCGGGCCGCCTCGGCGTGGGCGGAGCGGAGGCGATCGAGCGCGGTCGCGGCACTCGCACGCTCGGCGGCGGCGCGGATCCGGCGCTCGAGCGCGGCCAGCTCCTCGGTGCGGGCCGGCAGCGCCGTCGCGTCCGGCGCGAGCGCGTCCTCCTCCGCCGAGAGCGCGTCGAGAAGGGCGGGCAGCGCCCGCAGGTCGTGATCGAGGACGGCCAGCGCGGCGGCGGACCGCTCCCGTGCGGTGACGGTCCGCTCGGCGCGGCGGACCGCCTCGGGCAGGCCGCGCTCGTCGGCGAGCGCATCGGCGAGCGCGCCGAGCGTTCCGGCGAGGCGCTCCGCGGCCCGGGTGGCCGCGGCTCGGTCCGCGGGCTCGTCGAAGGCGGCCGTGAACGCCTCGGCCGCGCTGTCGCGGCTCCGGGAGGCGGCGACGGCCCGCTCGGCGGCCGTGCGCGCGCCCTTGAGCAGCGGCAGCACCCCGTCCGCCCGCCGCGCGCGCTCGATCCGCTCGCGCTGCTGCACGACCAGCGACTCCGCGACCGCCAGCTCCTCGGCCTCGATCAGCGCGCTCCGGCGGCGGTCCTGCGCCCGCTTCACCAGCCGCGTCTCGTCCCGGGCGGTCTCGGCCGCGCGGAACGCGACGTCGGCCTCCGCCACCTCGTCGCGGGCGAGCCCGAGGGGAGCGTCGAGCCGGGTCACCAGGGCGCGGAACCACTCCGCATCGGGCGGTGTCGGCGCCGTCTCCTCGTCACCAGTGAGCCGGACCGCCTCGTCGGCCAGCGCCGTCACCGCCGCGCGCTCCTCCTCGAGCGCCGCGCCGCTCTCCTGCCGCTGCTCGACGAGCCGCCGGCGCAGCAGGTCGTAGCGCTCCGTCGCGAAGAGGGTCCGGAGCAGCCGCTGCCGGTCGTCGTTCTTGGCGAGCAGGAACTCGTGGAAGCGGTTCTGCGCGAGCAGGATGACCTGGAGGAACTGGTCCTTGGTCAGTCCGACGATCCGGCCGATGTCGGCCCCCGTCTCCCGTGCGCTGGAGGACAGGCCCCGCCACTCGCCGTCGACGTACTCGAGCAGCGCGACCTTCGCCGCCTGCCGGGTGGTGCCGCCGCCGCGCTTGGCCGGCCGCTCGTACTCCGGTGAGCGGCGCACCCGGTAGAGCCGGCCGGCCGCCTCGAAGTCGAGCTCGGCGAACGTCTCGTCCTCGGGGGCGCTGTGGTCGCTGCGCAGGCGCGAGGCCGTGCCGTCGAAGCGCGGCACCGAGCCGTAGAGCGCGAAGCTGATCGCGTCGAGGATCGTCGACTTGCCGGCGCCGGTGCGCCCGGCGATCAGGTAGATCCCGACGTCCTCCAGGCGGTCGAAGTCGATCTCCTGCTCCGCGCGGAAGGGGCCGAGACCGGCGAAGGAGAGGCGGCGGATCCTCACCGCAGCGCCTCGGCGTCGACCTGCGCCAGCGCGTCGAGCGCGAGCGCGCGCTCGGTCTCGCTCGCGCCGTGCCCGCCGCGGACGTGCGCGAGGAAGTCGTCGATCACCTCGACGTCGCTGCGCCCGCGGATCCGCTCGGCGTAGCGCCGCTCGTCGACCGCCGCGTGCGGGGGCCGGTGCTCGAGCGTCGCGCAGCCGGGGAAGCGGGACTGCAGCCGCGCCATCGCGTCGAGCGGGCGGACCTCGTCGGTCAGCACCGCCGAGACCCAGTCCGGCTCGTACTCGGCGAGCGACGGGTCGCTCAGCAGCTCGTCCAGCCGACCCTCGATCACGCTGAGCCGCCGCGGCACGGGCAGCGCCGACCAGGTCACCTCGCCGAGCCCGTCGGCGCCGAGCTCGACCAGCCAGCCGCCGCGCGGCTTCGAGGCCTCGCCGAAGGAGTAGTGCAGCGGAGCGCCGGAGTAGCGCACGTTCGGCAGCAGGGTCGCCCGCCCGTGGATGTGCCCGAGTGCCGCGTAGTCGGCAGCGGCGAAGTGATCGACCGAGACGTAGTCGATCCCGCCGGCCGTGATGTCGCGCTCGACCGTACCGGCCGGGGCGCCGACGGCGAAGCAGTGCGCGAGCACCACCCAGCACCGCCCGGCCGCCTCGGCGTGCGCGCGGATGCGGCGCATCGCGAAGGCGAGGACGTCCTCGTGGCGGCGGAGCGACTCCTCCGGGTGCCGGTGCCGGTAGAGGGCCGGCTCGAGGTAGGGGATGCCGTAGACGCCGACCTCGAGCCCGCTCCCGTCGCGGAGGACGACCGGCTCGGCGTACGCCTCGGGGTCGGTGAGCACGTGCACGCCGGAGCCGCGCAGCAGTCCGGCCTGGAAGCCCAGCCGGGCGGGGGAGTCGTGGTTGCCGCTGGTCAGCACGACCTCGGCGCCGGCCGCGCGGATCGCCTCGAGCGTGCGGGTGAGCAGGGTGTAGTGCTCGGCCGCCGGCACCGCGGAGTCGAAGACGTCGCCCGCGATCAGGACGACGTCGACCGCCTCGGAGCGCACCGTCTCGACCAGTGCGTCGAGCACGAGGCCCAGCGCGGCGACGCTCGAGTGGCCGTGGAAGGTGCGGCCGATGTGCCAGTCGGAGGTGTGCAGGAGCTTCACGACCGTCCTTTCGCGGGGTCTGCGGGTGTGCGGTGGCGCTCCCTGTCGTGCCCCTCCAGGCTACTGAGCGGCTCCGACACCGGACGCCGCCCGAGCCGTCGCCGCCGGACACCTCCCGTTCACCCGCGGGTGCAGAATGGGTCGTCGGTCGATCGAAGGAGGCCCCGCGTGAAGCTGCCCCGAGTGCCCTCGACCCTCCTCGGTCTCGGCTCGCGCACCCGCGCCGCCGCCGAGGACACCAGCCCGATCGAGCGGATCCGCCCCGAGGAGGAGCCGGTCCGCCGGAGCACCGTCGACAACGCGATCTATCAGGACGGCCGTCGCGTCGTCTCGCCGCACAGCATCCCTGAGGCCCTCGCTGCCCTGCAGAAGCTGCCGGACGCGATGGCCTGGATCGGCCTCTACCGGCCGACCGAGGCCGAGCTGGCGGCCCTCGAGGACGAGTTCTCGATGCACCCGCTCGCGATCGAGGACGCGATCAGCGCGCACCAGCGGCCCAAGCTCGAGCGCTACGGCAGCGACATGTTCGTGGTGCTGCGGGCCGCGAGCTACGCGGACCAGCGCGAGGAGGTCGACTTCGGCGAGCTGCACCTCTTCGTCGGGCCGAACTTCGTCGTCACCGTCCGCCACTCCGAGAAGCCCGACCTCTCCCTGGTCCGGCGCCGGATGGAGGCCGACCCCGAGCTGCTGCGCAAGGGACCGGTGGCGGTCCTCTACGCGATCCTCGACGCGGTCGTCGACCAGTACGCCCCGGTCGTCGCCGGCCTCGAGAACGACATCGACGAGATCGAGGCGCAGGTCTTCGAGGGGGATCCCGCGGTGTCCCGGCGCATCTACGAGCTGTCCCAGGAGGTGCTCGACTTCCAGCGGGCGACCCGTCCGCTGACCGGCATGCTCGGCCGGCTGGTCACCGACTTCGATGTCTTCCGCGAGGACGTCGAGCTGCGCCGCTACCTCCGCGACGTCGCCGACCACGTCGCCGTCGTCGACGAGCGCGTCGAGGGCTTCCGGACGACGCTCCGCGAGATCCTCGCGGTGAACGCCACGCTGGTCGCGCAGCGCCAGAACGAGGACATGAAGAAGCTCGCGGAGGCGGGCAACCAGCAGAACGACGAGGTCAAGCGGATCTCGGCCTGGGCCGCCATCTTCTTCGCGCCGACCATGATCTCCAGCGTCTACGGCATGAACTTCGACGCGATGCCCGAGCTGCACCTCGCCTGGGGCTACCCGGCGGCGCTCGGGCTGATGGTCGCCTCGAGCGTGGTCCTGCACCGGCTGTTCAAGCGCTGGGGCTGGCTCTGAGCCGCCGCCGACGGCCGCGCGCGCTGTCAACACCCTGACGGGTCCGGCCGCCGCGCGTAGCGTCGGTCCGAGCCGCCCTCCGCGGCCCGAGTGCAGGGAGACCCGATGAAGCGAATCGACGTGCCGGCGATCGAGCGGACCTCGCTCTGGCGGCAGGACGCCGCGCCGATCCCGGGCGACGCGTTCGTGCCGGGCGCGCACTACGACGACGTGATCGTCGGAGCCGGCCTCTCCGGGCTGGTGACGGCGCTCCTGCTCCAGCGCGGCGGCCGTCGCGTCCTCGTCCTCGAGGCCCGCGAGGTCGGCGCGGTCGCGACCGGAAGCAGCACCGCCAAGCTCAGCCTCCTGCAGGGGACGCACCTCTCGAGGATCGCCGCCCGCAACACCCCCGCGGTCACCCGGGCCTACGTCGCGGCGAACCTCGCGGGCTTCACCTGGCTCGTCGACTACCTCCGCGAGGCCGGCGTGCCCGTGCAGCGCCGCACCGCGTACAGCTACGCGCAGACCCCCGACGGTGTGGACGCGGTGCTCCGCGAGCACGAGACGGCCCGCCGCTTCGGCCTCGCCACCCGCCTCGTCGGCGCGCTGGACACGCCCTTCCCGAGCACCGCCGCCGTGGCGCTCGACGACCAGGCGGAGTTCGACCCGATGGCGGTGCTGGCGGCGCTCGCCGCCGACTTCCGTGCGGCGGGCGGCGTCCTCGTGCAGGGCGTCCGCGCGCTCGGGCTGCGCGCCTCCGCGCCCGTCCGCGTGCGGACCAGCGCCGGCGAGGTGACCGGCGAGCGGGCCTACCTGCTCACCGGCACGCCGATCCTGGACCGCGGCCTCTACTTCGCCAAGCAGGTCGCCCTGCGCTCCTACGCGGTGGCCTTCCGCGGTGCCGAGACGATCCCGGACGGCATGTACCTCTCCGTCGACGGGCCCTCGCGCTCGATCCGCGACGTGGAGCGGGACGGGGAGCGGCTGCTGCTGATCGGCGGCAACGGCCACGGCGTCGGCCGGCGCGCGCGGACGCAGGAGAGCGTCGACGACCTGATCGCCTGGACCCGCCGCTCCTTCCCCGGCGCGGAGCCGATCGCGCAGTGGAGCGCGCAGGACTACGAGGCGTTCCACCGCGTGCCGTTCGTCGGCTGGCTGCCGCGGGGCCGCGGGCGGATCTTCTTCGCCTCCGGCTACGACAAGTGGGGGATGACGAACGCGGTGCAGGCGGCGCTCACGCTCGTCGGCGACTCGAGGGGCGAGACGCCGCCGTGGGCGAAGGTCCTGCACCGCCGCCCGACGCTGCCCCGGGTGATGGCGGAGGGGGCCGGAGCGCTCGCCGCGGTCGGCGCGTGGTACGCCCGCGGCTACTGGTCGGCCCTGCGCGCGCCGCGCTCGGTGGACGTGGTGCCGGAGGAGGGGCGCGGCGCGCTCGCCCGTGACGGCCTGCAGCCCGTGGCCGTCTCGACGGTCGAGGGCCGCCGCTGCGCCGTCTCGGCGGTCTGCCCGCACCTGGGCGGCGTCGTCACCTGGAACGACGCCGAGCGCAGCTGGGACTGCCCGCTGCACGGCTCGCGCTTCGCCGCCGACGGGTCGGTGCTGGAGGGCCCGGCGGTCAGCCCGCTCGCGCCGGTGCGCTGAGCCGCTCGGCCCGAGCAGAACATCAGCTGGGAGCCGCGGTCATCGCTCATCAGCGACGACGACCCCTCTCAGCCGATGTTCTGCGGCAGGGCGTCCCGCATCGGCCACCCCTGGTGATCGAGTAGCCCGCGGAGCGGGCGTATCGAGATCCGCCGTCGGCCGAGCTACTCGGCCGAGTCGTCCTCGGTGGGCTCCGCGACCTTCCGGCCGTCGGCGCCGGAGGCGTCGCCGTCCACGTGCAGGTCGGTGTCGCCGGGGATGCTGAAGTCGCTCAGCGGGTCGAGCGGCCCGTCCTCGTGGCTGGTGGAGTCGGGGGCGTCGCTGGTCTCGTCGCGTGCGGTCATACCTGCACCCTACGAGCGTCCGACGAGCCGCTGCACCGCGGTCACCGGGATCGACAGCCACTCCGGGCGGTTGCGCGCCTCGTAGATCGCCTCGTAGATGGCCTTGTCGAGCTCGAAGGCGTCCAGGACGGCGCGGTGCGCGGTGACCGCGTCGCCCGCCTCCTCGGTGTAGCCCTCGAGGAAGGCGCGGCGGCTGGCCAGCGCCCAGGCGGACCGGGAGTCGCCCGGCGACGCCTGCTCGTGCGCGCCCGCCGCGTAGTCGAAGGAGCGGAGCATCCCGGCCACGTCGCGCAGTGCGATGTCCGGCAGCAGCCGCTCGTGCATCGGCCGCAGCGGCTCGCCCTCGAAGTCGAGGAGCACCCAGCCGCGGCCGGGCACGGCCAGCACCTGGCCGAGGTGGTAGTCGCCGTGGATGCGCTGCAACCGCGGCCACGGCGCCTGCTCGGCCGCCTGGAAGACCGCGTCGATCGCGTCGGCGTCCTCGGCGATGACGGGCACCTCGGAGGAGGCGATCCGCAGCCGGCGACGCATGGTCGCGATCATCCGCTGCACGACCTCGGGCGTCGCGTCCTCGGTCGGCATCACCTCGGCGAGGGTGGAGTGCACCTGCGCGGTCGCCAGGCCCAGCTCACGCGCCGGCCCGGTGAAGTCGGTGTCGCCGGCGACGGCCTCGAGCGCGACGCGCCAGGCGTCCTCGACGCCCGGCAGGAACTCCTGCGCGAAGGCGAGGTGCCCGAAGGCCCGGCCGGTCGGTTCGCCGCGGTCGTCCCACTCACCGGTGACGTTGCCGATCACCGGCGGGACGAGCGTGCTGCCCGCCGCGTTCAGCGCCGACTGCACGGTGACGTCCGGGTTCTCGCCGTGGTGCAGCGCGCGGAAGACCTTGACGATCACGGGGGTGCCTGCCGAGCCGTCCTCCGCGGTGGTCTGCACGATGATCGAGGTGTTCGACTGCTCGCCGCTGAGGATCCGCGACGACGCGAACGCGCCGATCACGGCACCGGGCTGGCGGTGGCCCTCGGCGCGGGCGCCGCCCAGAACGCCCTCCGCGTCGGAGGAGCCGCCGTCGGCGATCAGCTCGAAGAGCGCCCGCGCGAACAGCGGGTCGCGGGGCCCGTCGTAGACGAAGCGGGTGCCGTCGCTCTCGATCAGCGCGTCCTCGAGGCCCGCGAAAGGCGCCGAGCGCACCGTCACCGGCACCTGGTAGAGCACCGGGCTCGAGCCGGCCCGGTCGATGACGAGGTGGACGACGACGTCGCCGTCACCGCGCTCCAGGCGCCACTCGCCCCGGATCTCCAGCTCGGGGCGGCGCCCCTTGCTCGCGTACCACCGCTGATCGGCGACCCAGGCCGCGGCCCGGTCGATCGACAGTCCTGCGCTCATCTCTGCACTTCCCCTCGGTCGGCACCCCGAACCTTACGCGGCGCGATCGACGCTCCGGTGGGGCTTGCGGCGCGCCCACCCGATCCGGATCCCCGGCTCAGGAGTCGCGGGTCTCCTCCGCCAGCCCGAGCACGTCCAGGATCCAGGAGTACTCGAACGCCACCTCGCGCCAGCGCTCGTAGCGCCCGCTCACGCCGCCGTGCCCGGCCGTCATCTCGATCTTCAGCAGTGCCGGCGCGCCGACCTCGCGCAGCCGCGCGACCCACTTGGCCGGCTCCACGTAGAGCACGCGGGTGTCGTTGAGGCTCGTCGTCGCGAGGATCCGTGGATACCGGACGCCCTCGCGCACGTTCTCGTACGGCGAGTACGACTTCATGTAGGCGTAGACCTCGGGGTCGTGCAGCGGGTCGCCCCACTCGTCCCACTCGATCACGGTCAGCGGCAGCGACGGGTCGAGGATCGAGGTCAGCGCATCCACGAACGGCACCTGCGCCAGGATCCCGGCGAAGGCCTCCGGGGCGAGGTTCGCGACCGCGCCCATCAGCAGCCCGCCGGCCGAGCCGCCCTGCGCGACGAGGCGCTCGGGCGTGGTGAAGCCCGCCTCGACGAGGTGACGCGCGGAGTCGACGAAGTCGGTGAAGGTGGTGCGCTTGGCGAGGGTCTTGCCCTCCTCGTACCAGGAGCGGCCCATCTCGCCGCCGCCGCGGACGTGCGCGATGGCGAAGACCACGCCGCGGTCGAGCAGCGAGAGCCGGGCGATCGAGAAGCCCGGGTCGATGCTCGCCTCGTAGGAGCCGTAGCCGTAGAGCAGGAGCGGCGCGGGGGCCTCGTCGGGCGCCGCCGCGTCCTTCCGCCAGACCAGCGACAGCGGGATGCGCGTGCCGTCCTCGGCGGTCGCCCACTCGCGGCGCTGCTCGTAGCGCGCGGGGTCGTAGTCGCCGAGCACCGGCTGCTGCTTGAGCACGGTCCGCTCGCCGGTCGCGACGTCGAGGGTGAGCACCGTGGAGGGGGTGACGAACGAGGTGTAGGCGAGCCGCAGCGCGGACTGCTCCCACTCCGGGTTGCCGGCGAGGCCCGCGTCGTACAGCGGCTCGTCGAAGACGATCTCGTCCAGGCGCGCGCCGCCGTCGCCGTCGATCAGGAGGCCGAGGCGGGTCGCTCCCGCCTCGCGGTAGGAGACGACGACGTGCCGCGCGAAGGCGTCGACGCCCTCGATCCGCCGTCCCGGGGTGTGCGGGACGAGGACGCGGCGCTCGGCCGCCCGCTCCTCGGGGGAGAGCGCGAGGTCGGCCGGCTCCTCGACGATCTCGAAGTCGAGTGCGCCGTCGTTGTGCACGATCAGCAGGCGGTCGCGGCCGTCGACGACGGCGTGGTCCACCTCGTACTCGACGCCCTCGCGTCGCGGCCAGACCGAGCGGAACTCCCCGGTCGGGTCCTCCGCGTCGAGCAGCAGGCACTCGCTGGTGATCTTGCTGCCGATCTCGATGACGAGGAAGCGGCGGCTGCGGGTGAGCCCCACGCCGATCCAGTAGCGCTCGTCGGGCTCGGAGAAGACGACCTCGTCGGCGGTCGACTCGGTGCCGACGGTGTGCCGCCAGATCGTGTCGGGCCGCCAGGACTCGTCGACCGTGGGGTAGAAGACGAAGCGGGCGTCGGCGCCGAAGGTCGCGCCGCCGCCGGTGCCCTCGACGACGTCGGGCAGGTCCTCGCCGGTGCTGAGATCGCGGATGCGCAGCGTGTAGCGCTCGTCGCCCTCGACGTCGGTGCCGAAGAGCAGGAAGCGCCCGTCGGCGGAGACGTCGAAGCTGCCGAGCGAGAAGAAGTCGTGGCCCTCGGCCTCGACGTTGCCGTCGAGCACCACCTGCTCGCCCTCGAGCGGCCCGCCCTCGGCGATGGAGGGCGGGGTCCAGTCGTCCGGGCCGGAGATCGGCGCGCGGCAGTGCACGCCGTACTGGCGGCCCTCGTAGGAGCGGGAGAAGTACCACCAGGCGCCCTCGCGGACGGGGACGGAGAGGTCGGTCTCCTTCGTGCGGGAGCGGATCTCGTCGAAGAGGCGCTCGCGGAGCGGGGCGAGGGGAGCGAGGAGCGCGTCGGTGTAGGCGTTCTCGGCCTCGAGGTGGGCGATCACCTCGGGCTCCTCCTTCTGCCGCAGCCACTCGTACTGATCGACCACGAGATCGCCGTGGTGACGGCGTTCGAGCGGGACACGGCGGGCGACGGGAGGGACGGGCGCGGTCATCGCTCCAGCCTAGGCCGACCTCGCGCCCCGCCGCGGGCCTGCCGCCGGGAGCACCGTCCACGTGCGCACAATGGACCATGGCTCAGCGTGCGGACCGGACGAAGACGGAGGCGCCGCGGCGCGTGCAGACCGAGGTGGAGCGGAAGTACGACGTCGACGCGGACACCGCCCTGCCGGAGCTGATCGGCGCTGGCACCGTCGCCACGGCGCTCGCCGAGGAGCCCGTCCGCCTCCGGGCCCAGTACTTCGACACCGCCGGCCGCGCCCTGTCCCGCGGCCGGATCACCCTCCGCCGTCGCGAGGGCGGCGAGGACGAGGGCTGGCACGTCAAGCTCCCCGGCTCGGCCGGCCGCACCGAGATCCACGCCGCGCTGACAGCCTCCCGCACCGTGCCGGCCGAGGTCCGGGAGCCGGTGCTCGGCCAGGTCGGCCGCTCGCGGCTCGAGCCGCTCGCCACCCTGGAGACCGTCCGCTCGATCACCCGCGTCGCCGACGCCGCCGGCCGCCGCCTCGCCGAGATCGCGGACGACCTGGTCATCGCGCACGATCAGCGCTCGGGCGTCGAGCGGCGCTGGCGGGAGTGGGAGGTCGAGCTCGTCGACGTCCACGGCCCCGAGGGCGAGGCGGTGCTCGACGCGATCGAGGAGCGACTGCTCGCCGCCGGCGCCCGCCCCGCCGAGAGCGCCTCGAAGCTCGCCCGCGCCACCGGCGGTCCGATCGAGGACGCGCACGCGGCACCCGAGGACGGCGGGGAGGCGGCGCTCGCCGCGATCCGCGAGCTCCTCACCGGCCTGCGCGCCGTCGATCCGAAGGTGCGCCTCGAGGCCGACGACGCGCTGCACCGGATGCGCCTGCACACCCGCCGCCTGCGCAGCGTCCTCGCCGCCTCCCGCTCCGTGCTGGAGCGCGAGGCCCTCGATCCGCTGCGCGACGAGCTGCGCTGGCTCGCCGGCGTCCTCGGCGCCGCCCGCGACGAGGAGGTCCTCGCGGCCCGGCTCCGCACCGCCGTCGACGAGGCAGGGGAGGGACTGCCCGCGAAGGCCGTCGCCGGCACCACCCTCTTCGACGCGATCGAGCGCCGGCACGCGATCGCCCTGCAGCGGGTCGCCAAGACCCTGCGCGGCGCCCGCTACCTCGCCCTGCTCGCCGCGCTCGACGCCCTGCTGGCCGACCCGCCGCGGACGGCGAAGGCCGGCGCGAGCGCGAAGAAGCTCGTCCACCGCTCCCTCGCGAAGGAGGTCTCGCGCGTCGACGAGGCCCGCACGGGTGGAGACGACGTCGAGGCCCGGCACGAGCTGCGCAAGGCCGCGAAGCGCCTGCGCTACGTCGTCGAGGCCTGGAGTGCGGTCGTCCCGGACGCCGTCGGCGCGACGCCGCACCGGATCGCCAAGGCGGCGAAGGCCGTCGCCGACGCGCTGGGGGAGGAGCGCGACGCCCTCGCCGCCCGCGACGTGCTCCGCGCGCACGCCCTCGTGGCGGCCCGCCGCGGCGAGCCGGCGTTCGCCCTCGGCGTCGCCTCCGCCCGCGAGGAGAGCCGGGCTCGCGAGGCCTCGCGCGCTGGGGACGCGGCCCTGGAGCGGCTGCACTCCCTGTCAAGCTGAGCAGGACGGTCATCCGCACGAAACAGGCGGCGGATAATGTGAATCATGCCTTCCGTCCGTCCTCTGCCGTCAGCCCTCCTGCGTCCGCGCCATTTCGACCGTGACGACGTGGTCGTCCATGCCGGTCTGTTCTCGCTGGTCAACTCGAGTACGACACCGCAGGCGGCCTGGACCGAGGACCTGATCGCGCTCGGCGAGGTGCTCGACGAGGCCGAGTTCCCCTACCGCCTCATCCGCGGCACGAAGGGCGCGCCCTTCCTCGCGATCGACCGCTCGCTCGGCGCCGAGCTGGCCACGCTGCTCGCGCGCGCCTTCGCGACCGAGCCGTTCTACGTGAAGACGCTCGACAAGCGCGGCACCCCGCCGCTGCTCCTGGCCGAGGGCGCGATCGCGCCGTACCCGCGCGCTGCGGTCTTCTCGCTCTTCCGCCCCCGCGTCTCCTCGAGCGGATCGCTGCGCTACGGCGCCCGCAGCGGCGTCCGCCTGGAGTTCTGGAAGGTCGGCGAGGAGGAGATCACCACTCCCGCCGAGAACGCGCTGATGCGCAGCAGCCTCCCGGTCGCCGAGGCGATCGACGCGCACGTCGAGGCGTACGGCCGCACCTGGCCGACCTTCGAGGGCATGTTCGAGCCGCTCGTCAGCGACATCCGCTTCGACGTCGACATTGTCTTCTCCTGGGTCGACGGAACCGACCTGGAGTTCCAGCGCGCCCGCGCCGCCCGGATGGCCAGCTACGTCGTGGGCGAGGGTGACGACGCCCCCGCGCGCTTCCGTCAGATCGACGAGCTCAAGTACGCGCTGCGCAGCGTCTACATGTACGCGCCGTGGGTCCGGCACATCTACATCGTCACCGACTCGCCGCGCCCGCGCTGGCTCGACGAGCACCCCGACGTCACCCTGGTCCGCAGCGAGGACCACTTCCGCGACCTCTCGGTGCTGCCCACGCACAACTCGCACGCGGTCGAGAGCCAGCTGCACCGCATCCCGGGCCTGGCCGAGCACTTCCTCTACTCCAACGACGACATGTTCTTCGGCCGCCCCGTCGACCCGTCGATCTTCTTCTCGCCCGGCGGGATCACCAAGTTCATCGAGGCGACCACCCGCATCGGGATGGGCGACTCCAACGCCTCCCGCAGCGGGTTCGAGAACGCGGCGCGCGTCAACCGCCGGCTGCTCCGCGAGCGCTTCGGCGCGATGACGACCCGGCACCTCGAGCACGCCGCCACGCCGCTCCGCAAGAGCGTGATGGCCGAGCTGGAGACCGAGTTCGAGCCGGAGTTCACCGCGACCGCTGCGAGCCGCTTCCGCTCGGCGAGCGACGTCTCCGTCACCAACTCGCTGTACCACTACTACGCGCTGATGACCGGCCGCGCGGTGGTGCAGGAGAACGCCTCGGTGAAGTACGTCGACACGACGATGCACCAGGGCCTCAAGGACATGAAGAAGCTGCTGAAGAACCGCGGCGTCGACTTCTTCTGCCTCAACGACGGCAGCTTCCCCGAGATCTCGGCGGAGGCGCGCACCCGCGCCGTGATCGACTTCCTCGAGGAGTACTACCCGATCCCGGCGCCCTGGGAGCGGGTGGACTGAGCATGGCCTGGGCGATCGGCGGAGGGGTCCTCGGGCTGCTGCTCGGGCTCGCCAGCGCGCTCGTCTTCCCGGGCATCGGGGTCGGGGCAGGCATCGGAGTCGGGATCGCGCTCGGCGCGGCCCTCGCCTTCGCGGGGCACCTGTTCGCCCTCGACCGCACTCGTCCCAAGCGCTGACGTCCGTTCTGCAGGCGATCCGCGGCCCCGGATCCTCGGACCCGCGGTCGGGATCGTCTCTCGGCGCGGATCGCCTGCAGACCGGACGCAGGCCCCTAGGCGCTGACGCCCACCGGCTCCGCGACGGGCGGGTAGAGCGCCTCGACCTGCTCGAGCGGTGCGGCCGTGGCCGGCGCGATCTCGACGCCGTGCGAGGCGAGGATCCGCTCGGTCTCGTTCGCCGAGACGTAGGACACCTCGGTCGAGGCGCCGATCGGCACCACCGAGTGCAACACCGTGCCGTCGTAGACGTGGATGAGATTGAAGGCCTGCGCCGAGTTGCGGGCGCGGGTGCCGCCGACCGGCACGTTGAGGTCCTGCGTGTAGCAGGTGGCCGATGCGACCGAGACGGGGATGCCGGCGAACGTCGCGGTCGAGGAGTAATGCAGGTGGCCGGCGATGATGCTGCGGACGTCCGAGCCCTCGAGCACCTCCGCGAGCGCGGGCTGGTCGCGGAGCTCGACGAGCACGGAGAGGTCGAGGACGCTCGGGACCGGCGGGTGGTGCAGCGCCAGGATCGTGCCGTGCGGCGCGGGGCTGGAGAGCTCCTCCGCGAGCCAGTCGAGCTGAGCGTCCGAGATCTCGCCGTAGTGCGCGCCCGGGACGGTCGAGTCCAGCGCGATGATGCGCAGTCCGTTCACGTCGTGCACCCGGTCGATCGGCTGCGTGGTGGGCAGCTGGTCGAGCAGCCCGGAGCGGAAGGCACCGCGGTCGTCGTGGTTGCCCATCACCCAGATCACCTCGGCACCGAGGCGGGCGGCGGCCGGCTCGACGACGGCGCGGAGCTTGGCGTACGCCTCGGGTTCGCCCTTGTCCGCCAGATCGCCGGTGATGACCACGGCCTCCGGGCGACCGCCCGAGGCCTCCAGCTCGTCGAACAGGCGGCGGAGCTGGGCCTCGCTGTCGACGTCGGAGCCGTACAGCCCGCCGTCTCCGGCGATGAAGTGGGTGTCGCTGAGGTGAAGGATGAAGTGGTTCGGCCGGGGGTACTCGGCCTGGCGGACAGTCATGATCCTCGGGTTCCACGATCGGTGGGGCCGGCTCGATCGAGTCGGCGTCGGTACGGGATGTCGCATGGTGCTGTACTGCTGGTCCGCGGGCTGGGAACTGCTCCCGCGAGGCTCAGTCCATCATCGCGGGGTGAACGGCGGGCCAACGAGGACCGGCGCGTCATCGAACGGTTTTCCCAGATTCGGCACCGGACAGCGGCTCCATCCTCAGGAACCGCTCACCGGGTGCGCACTCCCCGCACACCGATCGCCCACGCCCGCATCGGTTCTGCAGAGGGAGTCGTCAGAGCTCGAGCAGGAGCCGCGCGTAGAACGCGATGGCGCGCTCGAACTGGTCGACCTCGACCGACTCGTCGGCGCCGTGGATGCCGAGCTGCTGCTGCGGGCTGATCTCGAACGGGATGAAGCGGTAGACGCCGTCGCTGATCGCGTGGAAGTGGCGGGCGTCGCTGCCGCCGGTCTGCACGTAGGGCGCGACGATCGCCTCGGGGAAGACCTCCTGCACCACGGTGCGGAGCACGTCGTACGGGCCGCCGTCGCCGGGCTCGCCGGTGGGGGAGACGGGGGAGGGCTCGTGCGCGACGCGCACCTCGATCTCGACCTCGGGGTCGTCGATCACCGCGCGGATCCGCTCGACGACGCCGGCGACGGTGCCGCCCGGGTTGATCCGCACGTTGGCGACCGCGCTGGCGGTCGACGCGAGGACGTTCGCCCCGGTGCTGCCGCGCAGCTGCGTGATCGCCACGGTGGTCCGCAGCATCGCGGCGGAGCGGTTGGAGTGGGCGGCCAGGGCCGCGACGACGGCGTCCGGGTGCTCGTGCGGCTTCGCGTACCAGACCGCGTGCGCGGCGTCGGCGCGGGGAGCGGCCGCGCGCACCAGCTCGGCGATCGGCTCCGGCAGCGTCGAGGGGAACGGGTTCTCGGTGAGGCGGTGGATCGCCCGCGCGAGCCGCTGGGTGGCGAGCATGCCGGGCAGGGGCGGCGGGGCGGAGGCGTGCCCGCCCGCGTCGCGGCAGGTCAGCTCGAGGTTCATGATGCCGCGCTCGGTGACGCCGATGACGGCGATCGGCGTGGTCACTCCGGGCACGATGCCGCGGCGGACGTTGCCGCCCTCGTCGAGCACGAAGCGGGGGCGCACGCCGCGCGCCCCGAGCAGCGCGACGATCGACGGTGCGCCGTCCCCCGCCGTCTCCTCGTTGTGCGTGGAGACCAGGTAGACGTCGCGGCGGGGACGCTCTCCCCGCAGGACGGCCGCCTCGACGGCCTCGAGCAGGGCGACGAGGGAGCCCTTGTCGTCGAGCGCGCCGCGCCCCACGATCGCGGTGCGGCCGTCCGGGCGGAGGACCGTGTCCGCCGCGAACGGCGCGATCGACCAGTCGTCGGGGGTGACGCTGACCACGTCGTAGTGCGCCATCAGGACCGACGGCTCGCCGTCCTCGGTGCCGCGCCAGCGCCAGACCAGGGAGTGACCAGCCACGGTCTCGCGCTCGAGGGCGCTGTGCAGCGCGGGGTAGAACTGCTCGAGCAGCTCCTGGAAGACGCGGAATCGGCTCCAGTCGGTGTCGGACTCGTCGGAGTGCGACACCGTGTCGACCCGCAGCAGGGCCTGGAAGCGCTCGAGCGCGGTCGTCGTCACCGGGCTAGCCTACGACGGCGGTCCCGACCCCCCGGACCCGGCGAGCGGAGGTGCGGCATGGGTGTGCGGCCGCCGACCGACCCGCTGCCCGAGGTCTGCGTGGTCTACGTCCTCCGCGAATCGCCCCGCGGGACCGAGGTGCTGCTCGGGCGGAAGCTCCGCGGTCTCGGCGAGGGCCGGGTCGTCGCGCCCGGCGGGAAGCTCGAGCCGGGGGAGTCGCCCGTCGAGGCGGCCGTCCGCGAGCTGGCGGAGGAGGTCGGCCTGCACGCGGACCCTCACGACCTCGAGCCCCGCGGCTCCCTCGACTACTTCTTCCCGCACCGCCCCGCGTGGAGCCAGCGCTCGCACGTCTTCGTCTGCCGCCGCTGGTCGGGCGAGGTGGTCGCCTCGGGCGAGCTCGCCGCGTCCTTCGTCCCGCGCGACGAGGTCCCCTACGGCCGGATGTGGGACGACGCCCGCTTCTGGCTGCCCGCGGTGCTGCACTCCGGCGCCGTGGTCGACCGCACGTTCGAGTTCGGCGCCGACCTCGAGCACGTCGTCGATCGGTCCCGATCCCGCCGTCCGGTCGCTTCGGCGCCAGATCTTTGACGCGTTCCCGGTGATTCGTCGATCGTTCTCGGGCGGAGAGGGAGCCCGGCCCCGGGTGAGCCCGCACTGAGGAAGAGGTGACGGCGATGAGGACTCGCCTCCTGCGGAGGACGGCGGCTGCGCTGGTCGTGCTGACGACCGTGCTGGGCATCAGTGCGCTCACGACGGCGCCCGCGGCGGCGCTGACATCGGGGACGAAGTCGAACGAGCCCTGGGTGGTGCAGGTCTACGACAAGATCGTGGGAATCCAGACCAACACCTGCACCGGCACGGCGATCGCCGCCGACTGGGTGCTCACCGTGGACCACTGCCCCGTGAGTCACGTCTACTACCGCTACGCCCCGTCGCCGACGGAGGACGAGGTGACGGAAGTGGTTCCGGTGGCGGAGTCGATCTCGCTCGCCCCCGCGGACATGAAGCTCCTCCACCTCTCCCGCCCGCACGCGCTGCCGCACTACCCGCGACTGGTGCCGGGCGGCTACCGGGTCGGCTCGGTGGGCCACCTCTACGGGCTGGGTCCGGACATGTTCCCGACGCAGAGGACCGAGAAGGTCTGGATCAGAAGGGTGGGACGGATGCCGAACGGACTCATCGGCTTCCACTCGACAGCGACGACGGGCAGCACCGAGCAGATCGGCGAGACCGGCGACTCGGGCGGGCCGCTGATCGTGAACGGGAACCTCGTCGGGGTGTTCTACGGGACGACCCTTCCCGATGAACGGGTGCCGATGATGGGGTACACCGACGTGCGGCCGGCGCTGGAGAAGCTGAAGGAGCTTCAGGGGCACGACCGATCCCCGCGGGAGGCGGCCTCGGACCAGACGGTGGGCATCACGGACGTCTCGGTCGTCCGCGGGTACGTGGAGGCGACGATGAGCGAGGCGCTGGTCCGCTCCGGGAAGCGCGTCGTGGTCTGGCTGAACGGGCGCTACGCGGGTGACTACAACGAGGGCAGGGGCTGGTACGCGTGGAAGTACGACGTCCCGGGCGGCACGAAGATCGTCCCCACTACGCCCGTGAAGGACGGCGACCTCGTCCAGGTCGGCGAGCTGGCCTCCGGCGTGGACGTCGCCGCGGCCGACCTGCTCTTCCAGTCGACGCTCACCGGCGTCGACAGCGTCCAGCGGACCGGTGACCGGGTCGCGGTGACGATGAGTAGCGCGCTGGTGAACTCGGGGAAGCGGGTCGTGGTCTGGGTCGACGGCGTCTACCGGGCCGAGGTGCTCGACGACGTCTCGCTGTACGCGTCGAAGACGAACATCGACGGCGCCTCGATCGTCACGCCCGACGGCACCGTTCCGGAGGGCGCGCTCGTCCAGATCGGGGTGCTGCCCGCGGGGACCGACCTCGATCAGGCCGAGATCCTCGACGCCCGCGTCCTCTGACGGCGGAGCGCACTCCGACGGGCGGCTAGAGCTCGAGCACGTCGCCCGGCTCGAGGGCGTGGTACTCGCCGCCGCCCTCGCGGGTCGCCCAGCCGAGGCGGTCGTGGCCGAGCTTCTGGCCCGCCTCGGACAGCACGCGCTCGTGCGTCGCGAAGGCGTGCCGCGGCGCGAGCTCGAGGACGTAGTCGATCGACTCCGCGATCTTCATCCAGGGCGCACCGGAGGGGGCCGCCAGCACCTCGACGTCGACGCCGGCGGGGACGGTGAACGAGTCGCCCGCGTAGTAGAGCCGGCCGTTCACGAGCACCCCGACGTTGTCGATCACCGGGATGGAGGAGTGGATCACCGCGTGCCGCGAGCCGAAGAAGCGCAGCTCGAAGGGTCCGACCTCGATCACGTCGCCCTCGGCGACCGTCTCGACGTCGAAGCCCTCGGCCGCCGCGGCGACTCCGGCGGGGCCGAGGATCCGCAGCGCCGGGTTCGCGGCGCGCAGCCGCTCCAGCTGCTCCGCGGTCCAGTGGTCGGCGTGCTCGTGGGTGATCACGACCGCGACGGTGTCGGCCGTGCCCTCAAGGGGCCGCGTGAAGGAGCCGGGGTCGAGGACGAGCCGCGAGCCCGCCTCCTCGACGAGGACGGTGGCGTGCTCGAGCTTGGTCAGTCGCATGCTCCGAGCCTCTCGCGGGGGCGACCGCGGTGCAAGACGGTCCCGGGGGCCGTGCCGTCCGCCCGCTCGATTTGCACCGGTGCGGATCCGTGTGCAACACTCTTCGAGTTGCAAAAACGCGGCCCCATCGTTTAGCGGCCTAGGACGTCGCCCTCTCACGGCGGTAACGCGGGTTCAAATCCCGCTGGGGTCACCACGGCAACACGAGAAGAACCCCCGGTCATGGCCGGGGGTTCTTCTCGTTTAACGGCCCGCTCCCCGGGAGAGACCGTCGGAATCCACTGACCCCCGGAAGGTCCCCATGCAAGAGCTGCCCGTCTGGTTCGTGACCGGCTCGTTCGTCGTCCTCAGCCTGATCCTGGCCGCGGACCTGCTGCTGGTCTACAAGCGCCCGCACGTGCCGAGCCTGAAGGAGTCCGGCCTCTGGGTCGGCTTCTACGTCACGCTCGCGCTGATCTTCGCCCTGGTGATGCTGCTGCTGGGCGGGGGAGAGGTCGCCGGCCAGTTCGTCGCGGGCTGGCTGACCGAGTACAGCCTGTCGATCGACAACCTGTTCGTCTTCGTGATCATCATGGGCCGCTTCGCGGTGCCGCCGAAGTACCAGCAGGAAGTGCTGATGGTGGGCATCATCATCGCGCTGATCTTCCGCGGGGTGTTCATCCTGCTCGGCGCGCAGCTGATCGAGAGCTTCAGCTGGATCTTCTACCTCTTCGGCGCCTTCCTCGTCTACACCGCCTGGAACCAGGCGTTCGGCAAGGAGGACGAGAACGAGGGCACCGACAACCTCCTCATCCGCCTGCTGCGCAAGCGCGTGAAGATCTCGGACGAATTCGACGGCTCGAAGATCCGCACGGTGAAGGACGGGAAGACGTACTTCACGCCGATGCTGATCGTGTTCCTCGCGATCGGCTCGACCGACCTGCTCTTCGCGCTCGACTCGATCCCGGCGATCTTCGGCATCACCGAGAGCCCGTTCATCGTCTTCACCGCGAACATCTTCGCTTTGATGGGCCTCCGACAGCTCTACTTCCTGCTCGGCGGTCTGATCGACAAGCTCGAGTACCTCAAGTACGGCATCGCGTTCATCCTCGCCTTCATCGGCGTGAAGCTGGTGCTGCACGCCCTGCACGAGAACGACCTCCCGTTCCTCAACGGCGGCGAGCCGCTGCCGGTCTGGGACATCGACACGATCACCTCGCTCGCCGTCATCGTCGTCAGCATGACCGTCGCCACGGTCGCGAGCCTGATCAAGATGCGCCGCGAGCACTCCCACATCGAGCTGCACGACGGCCACCCGGAGGTCGTCGCCGACGCCGACGGGCAGGACCGCGCCGAGAAGAAGTGAGCCCGGTCCCGTGACTGCGACGACGAGCACGACCAGCATCGACCTGCCCCAGGGCGTCCTGCACCTGACGGTGTCGAGCAGCACCGACGTCGGCGCCGTCCGCCGGGTGAACGAGGACGCCCTCCTGGTCGCGCCGACGCTGGTCGCCGTCGCCGACGGCATGGGCGGGCACGCTCGCGGCGACCTGGCCAGCTCGACCGCCGTCGAGAGCCTGCGGGCGAGCGCGGCCGAGGCGATCGGCCCGGTCTCGGACGTCTTCGCCGTCGTCGAGACCGCCAACGCCGCGGTCCGCGACCTCGACGTCGGCGGCGCCCTCTGCGGGACGACGCTCACCGGCCTCACGCTCGTCCGGCCGGAGGACGGCGGACCCGCCTCCTGGGCCCTGTTCAACGTCGGCGACTCCCGGGTCTACCGCTGGGACGGAGCGGGAATCCAGCAGCTGACCGTCGACCACTCGGCGGTGCAGGAGCTGGTCTCGGCCGGCCTGCTCAGCCGGGAGGCGGCGGAGTCGCACCCCGACCGCAACATCGTCACCCGGGCGCTCGGCGCCGACGACGAGGTCGAGACGGACGTCTGGACCCTGCCGATCGTGCCCCGGGCGACCTACCTGCTCTGCTCCGACGGCCTCACCAAGGAGCTCTCCGACGCCCGCATCGCCGAGCTCTTCGCCCGCCGCGACGCGGGGGACCTGCACGGTGCCGATCTCGCCGAGGAGCTCGTGCGCGCCGCGGTCGACGCGGGCGGACGGGACAACGTGACGGTCGTCGTCGTGGAGGCCGTGCTCGTGCCCCGGGCCTAGACCGTCGACCCGACTCCACTGGTCGTGCCCCTCGAACAGGTGGCAGCGTCTCCGGCTCCGGACTGCAGAGCCGGGCTGTCGATGGGCATACTGGAGGGATGGACACCGTCGAGGCTCTCGATCGCGCGAAGATGCGCTTCGCAGAGGGGGACGTCCGAGGAGCCGTGTCGCTGCTCGAGCGCTGCGTCGAGGCCGACCCCACCTGGATCGACCCCCGCGTCCTCCTGTCCGAGCTCTACCGGAGGTCCGGCGACCTCATCGAGGCGGGCCGGTGGGGCTACCTGATCGAGAACTGCGCCGCTCCCGAGGAGCGGCGGGCCTTCGAGCGTGCGCTCGTGCGCACCGACGAGGACCCCTTCGAATTCGCCGAGCGTGCCCTGGTCCGCCCGCTCGAGCTCGCGGCCGAGTCGCAGCACGCGGCGATGATGCTCGCGGCACTCCCGGCCCGCATCGACGAGGCCGAGCGCTTCGAGCGCGAGTCGCCCGACCCGCTCGACGGCGACTGGTTCGAGCACGAGGCGCTGCCGGTGAAGCGGCGCTCGGGCTTCGTCGGGATGGTCGGCGCGGCGGTGGCCGCGGTCTTCGTCGTCGGCGGCGTCGTGGTCGGCGCGGCCGCGCTGCTGGTGGTCCCCGCGGTGCTCATCGCGATGCTCGTCGCGCCCTGACGGCCGCTCCGGCCCGCCCCGATCCGCTCGGGTCCCGCCTCCCTGCCGCTCGTCGACGCGGTGCTATCCTCGGTCAATGCTGTTCGGCCGGCTCCTCCTTCTCCGCCGCGACGAGACCTCGATCTGACAGGCCTCCCTCGTCGCGGTGTCTCTCGCGGGCTGACCACCATTCCTGAGGAAGAGAAACCCGTCATGAACGACAGTTCCCCCGACACCGCCGCGCCCTCGGCCGCCGACACCCCGGCCGCCGAGCGCCCGCGCACCCTGGCCGAGAAGGTCTGGGACGACCACCTCGTCGCCAAGGGCGAGGACGGCACGCCCGACCTGATCTACATCGACCTGCACCTGGTGCACGAGGTGACCAGCCCCCAGGCCTTCGACGGCCTTCGCCAGGCCGGCCGACCCGTCCGCCGCCCCGATCTGACGATCGCGACCGAGGACCACAACACCCCGACCGTCGGCATCGACAAGCCGATCGCCGACCTCACCAGCCGCACCCAGATCGAGACCCTGCGGCGCAACGCCGCCGAGTTCGGCGTCCGCCTGCACTCCCTCGGCGACATCGAGCAGGGCATCGTGCACGTCGTCGGCCCGCAGCTCGGCCTGACCATGCCCGGCATCACCGTGGTCTGCGGCGACTCGCACACCTCGACCCACGGCGCGTTCGGCGCGATGGCGTTCGGCATCGGCACCAGCGAGGTCGAGCACGTGATGGCCACGCAGACCCTGCCGCTCAAGCCCTTCAAGACCATGGCGATCACCGTCGAGGGCGAGCTGCGCGAGGGCGTCACGGCGAAGGACATCATCCTCGCCGTGATCGCGAAGATCGGCACCGGCGGCGGTCAGGGCTACGTGCTCGAGTACCGCGGCTCGGCGATCCGCGCGCTCTCGATGGAGGGCCGGATGACGATCTGCAACATGTCGATCGAGGCGGGCGCGCGCGCCGGCATGGTCGCGCCGGACGAGACGACCTTCGCCTATCTCCAGGGCCGCCCGCACGCCCCCGAGGGCCAGGACTGGGACGACGCGGTCGCCTACTGGCGGACGCTGCCGAGCGACGAGGGCGCTGTCTTCGACGCCGAGGTCGTCCTCGACGCGGACGCGCTCGAGCCGTTCGTCACCTGGGGCACCAACCCCGGCCAGGGCGTCTCGCTCTCGCAGGCCGTGCCCGACCCCGACACGATCGAGGACCCGAACGAGCGCTCGAACGCCCGCCGCGCCCTGGAGTACATGGACCTCGAGGCCGGCACGCCGATGAAGGAGATCCCGGTCGACGCGGTCTTCATGGGCTCCTGCACCAACTCGCGCATCGAGGACCTCCGCGCCTTCGCGTCGATCATCGCCGGCCGCACCAAGGCGCCCGGCGTCCGGGTGATGGTCGTCCCCGGCTCCGCCCGCGTGCGGATCGAGGCCGAGGCCGAGGGCCTGGACAAGGTGATCACCGCGTTCGGCGCCGAGTGGCGCTTCGCCGGCTGCTCGATGTGCCTCGGGATGAACCCGGACCAGCTGGCCCCGGGGGAGCGCTGCGCCTCCACCTCGAACCGCAACTTCGAGGGCCGGCAGGGCAAGGGCGGCCGCACACACCTCGTCTCGCCGCTCGTCGCCGCTGCAACCGCCGTGCGCGGCACTCTCTCCAGTCCGTCGGATCTGGAGCCCGTCCGCGAGCTGGTGGAGGCCTGATCATGGAGAAGTTCGAGACCGTCACCGGCATCGCCGCGCCGCTGAAGCGCAGCAACGTCGACACCGACCAGATCATCCCCGCCGTCTTCCTCAAGCGGGTCACCAAGACCGGCTTCGAGGACGCGCTCTTCCACGGCTGGCGCCAGGACCCGGAGTTCGTGCTCAACCAGTCGGCCTTCCAGGGTGCGCAGATCCTCGTCGCGGGCCCCGACTTCGGCACCGGCTCCAGCCGCGAGCACGCCGTCTGGGCGCTGCGCGACTTCGGCTTCCGCGTCGTGCTGTCCTCCCGCTTCGGTGACATCTTCCGCGGCAACTCCGGCAAGCAGGGGCTGCTCGCGGCGGCCCTGGCGGAGAGCGACATCGACCGGCTCTGGGAGCTGATCGATGCGACGCCGGGAATAGAAGCGACCGTCGATCTGGTTGGTCGTACGGTCACCGCCGGTGGCGAGACCTTCCCTTTCGAGGTCGACGACTACACTCGTTGGCGCCTGATCGAAGGGCTGGACGACATCGGCCTGACCCTGCGCGACGAAGCGCTCATTTCCGAATTCGAGACCCGTCGCGCGAGCTGGCGGCCCAAGACATTGCCGGTGAAATAGCGTGAACACACTTCTTCAGGACGCCAAGGCGGCGGGAGCACAGGATGCGAAGGCGGCGGGAGCCCGTGTGGGGATGACCACCGAGCGGATCACCATCCACGGCGGGCGACCGCTGAAGGGCCGGATCGAGCTCAAGGGCGCGAAGAACCTCGTCACCAAGGCGATGGTCGCCGCGCTCCTCGGCGAGACCGCGTCCACCCTGCGCGACGTCCCGGACATCAGCGACGTCCGCGTCGTGAAGGGCCTCCTCGAGGTGCACGGCGTCAAGGTGAAGCAGGGCCCCGAGGTGGGCGAGCTGATCCTCGACCCCTCCAACGTCGAGTCCGCGCACTTCGCCGACATCGACGCGCACGCCGGGTCCAGCCGCATCCCGATCCTGTTCTGCGGACCGCTGCTGCACCGCCTCGGCGAGGCGTTCATCCCCGACCTCGGCGGCTGCCGCATCGGCGACCGCCCGATCGACTACCACCTCGAGGTGCTCCGCAACTTCGGCGCCATCGTCGAGAAGCTGCCCTCCGGCATCCGGATGTCGGCGCCCGAGGGCCTGCACGGCGCCAAGGTGTCGCTGCCCTACCCGAGCGTCGGCGCGACCGAGCAGGTGCTGCTCACCGCGGTCCGCGCCTCGGGCATCACCGAGCTGTCGGGTGCGGCGATCGAGCCGGAGATCATGGATCTCATCAACATCCTGCAGAAGATGGGCGCGATCATCTCGGTCGACACCGACCGCGTGATCCGCATCGAGGGCGTCGACCGCCTCGAGGGCTACACCCACCGCGCGCTCTTCGACCGCAACGAGGCCGCGTCCTGGGCCGCCGCGGCCCTCGCGACCGACGGCGACATCTTCGTCGGCGGCGCCCGCCAGCAGGAGATGACGACCTTCCTCAACGTCTTCCGCAAGGTGGGCGGTGCGTTCGAGATCGCCGAGGACGGCATCCGCTTCTACCACCCCGGTGGCGAGCTCAAGCCGGTCATCATCGAGACCGACGTGCACCCCGGCTTCATGACCGACTGGCAGCAGCCGCTCGTCGTGGCGCTGACCAAGGCCAAGGGCGTGTCGATCGTGCACGAGACCGTCTACGAGCAGCGCTTCGGCTTCGTCGACGCGCTGGTCGAGATGGGCGCCACCATCCAGATCCACCGCGAGTGCCTCGGCGGCCAGGCCTGCCGCTTCGGTCAGCGCAACTTCATGCACTCCGCGGTCATCTCCGGCCCGTCGAAGCTGCACGGCGCCGACATCGTCGTGCCCGACCTGCGCGGCGGCTTCTCGCACCTGATCGCGGCGCTCTCGGCCGAGGGCACCTCCTCGGTCTCGAACGTCGGCATCATCAGCCGCGGCTACGAGAACTTCCTCACCAAGCTCGAGCTGCTCGGCGCCGACTTCTCGCTCGACGCCTAAACCGCGGCGCCGGAGCACCTCCGGCACGTGACACCGGCTCCGGCTCGCAGAATCCCCCCGATCCTGCGAGCCGGAGCCGTTTCCCCGTGCCGGACGTCTCGTCGCCGCTCGTCGGCTCGACCTCCGGCTCGCGGAACCGTCTCCGGCTCGTCGGATCGGCGGGATCCCGCGTGCCGAGTCAGATTCCGCGAGCCGAAGTCGCTTCCGCCGGGTCTCGATACGCCCCTGCGGGGCTGCCTGACCAGCGTCGGCGCGCGCACCGCGCCGCCCGTTGGCGTGGGCGGCGGGGGCGGCGGAGCCGGGATGCGAGGATGGGCGGGTGTCTGAACGAAGCCGCCCGTCCATCTTCTGGCTCCTCGCGGCGTTGGTGATCCCGACGCTCACCGCCTCCGTGGACCTCCGGGTCCGCGACATCGACAAGATCCCGCGCAAGGGCGCGTTCGTGTTCGCGCCGAACCACTACAGCGAGATCGACCCGTTCATCACGGGCTGGGTGCTGTGGCGCGCCGGTCGAGCGCCGCGCTTCCTCGCGAAGGCGTCGCTGTTCAAGATCCCCGTCGCCGGAGCGATCCTGCGCGCCTCGGGGCAGATCCCGGTCGAGCGCTCCGGCTCCGTGCGCGGCAGCGAGCCGCTGAAGGCGGCGAAGGAGCTGGTCGACCGGGGCGGCTCCGTCCTGATCTACCCGGAGGGCACCCTCACCCGCGACCCCGAGCTCTGGCCGATGCGCGGCAAGACCGGCGCGGTGCGGATGGCGCTGCAGTACGGACTGCCCGTCGTGCCCGTCGCGCACTGGGGCACCCAGCAGGTCATGGGCCGCTACTCGAAGAAGGTCACCCTCTTCCGCCGCAAGCGCGTCGACGTCCTGGTCGGCGATCCGGTCGACCTGTCGGCGTTCCGCGGGCGCAGCCTCGACTCCGCGACCCTCAACGAGGCGTCGACCGTCGTGATGGCCGCGATCACCCGCCTGCTCGAGGAGCTGCGCGGCGAGACGGCACCGGAGAAGCGCTGGAACCCGGCCGAGCACAATCAGAAGGGCACGGGACGCTTTGAGCAGGGGCAGTAGGGCCGAGAAGGCGCCGATCCCCGTGCCGCGCCGTGTCGCCGTCCTCGGCGCCGGCAGCTGGGGGACCACCTTCGCCAAGATCCTCGCCGACGGCGGCTCCGACGTCGTGATGTGGGCGCGGCGGGCCGAGCTCGCCCGCGAGATCACCGAGGCCAAGCGCAACAGCGACTACCTCCCCGGGATCAACCTGCCGCGCAACATCCGGGCGACGCCGCGGATCGAGGAGGCGCTCGAGGGCGCCGACCACGTCTACCTCTCCATCCCGTCGCAGACCCTCCGCGGGAACCTCGAGGCGATCACGCCGTTCCTCACCGAGCGGACCGTCCTCGTCAGCCTGATGAAGGGCGTCGAGAAGGGCACCGGCCAGCGGATGAGCGAGGTGATCTCGCAGGTGCTGCCGATCGATCCGAGCCGGATCGCGGTCGCCTCCGGGCCGAACCTCGCGCTCGAGATCGCCAAGGAGCAGCCGACCGCGGCGGTCATCGCCTCGGAGAGCCTCGTCACCGCGCAGGAGGTCGCGCTCGCCGCGACCAACCGCTACTTCCGCTCCTACGTCAACACCGACGTGATCGGGACCGAGTTCGGCGGCGTGCTGAAGAACCTGATCGCCGTCGCGATCGGCATCGTCGACGGCGTCGGCTACGGCGAGAACACCAAGGCGTCGATCATCACTCGCGGCCTCGCCGAGATGACCGACTTCGCCGTCGCGTACGGCGGGCGGCCCGAGACGATGTCCGGGCTGGCCGGCCTCGGCGACCTGATCGCGACGTCGAGCTCGTCGCTCTCCCGCAACAACACGGCCGGGCGCCTGCTCGGCCAGGGCTACAGCTTCGGCGACGTCGTGAAGTCGATGCAGCAGACGGCGGAGGGACTCTCCTCTGTCGCGCCGATCCTCGAGCTCGCCCGGGCCCGCGGAGTCGACATGCCCATCGTCGAGCAGGTGTCGCAGGTGCTCGCCGGTACGCTCGATCCGAAGGACATCGCGCCGCACCTGACCACGGATTCGGACGAGCCCCAGGGTGAGAGGAACCTCGATGACCAGCAAGCTCGCAGTGGCCGTTCTGTTCGGGGGGCGTTCAAGCGAGCACTCGATCAGCTGCGCAACGGCGGCGGGGGTGCTGCGGGCGATCGATCGTGACCGCTTCGACGTGATCCCCGTCGGGATCACCGCTGACGGCGCGTTCGTGCTCGAGGAGGACCGGCCGGAGAAGTTCGCGCTCGATGCGAGCGCCCTGCCGCGCGTCGAGGACAACGGGACGCGCGTGCGCTGGCCGGAGTCGGCGCTCTCCCGCGAGCTGACCGTCACCGCGGCCGACGGCTCCGTCCGCTCGCTGGGCGACGTCGACGTGGTGCTGCCGATCCTGCACGGCCCGTGGGGCGAGGACGGCACCGTCCAGGGGATGCTCGAGCTGGTCGGGCTGCCCTACGTCGGCTCGGGCGTGCTCGCGTCCGCGCTCGGGATGGACAAGCACTTCACCAAGACCGTCTTCCGCGCCGCGGGCATCGAGGTCGCCCCCTGGTACACCGTGACCGAGGCGGAGTGGCGCGACGACCCGAGCGACGCCGCGTCGGCCCTCGACGAGCTCGGCCTGCCCGCCTTCGTCAAGCCGGCCCGTGCCGGGTCGAGCGTCGGCGTGAGCCGGGTCGACGAGCGCTCGCAGCTCGACGCCGCCCTCGAGGAGGCGTTCTCGCACGACTCCCGGGTGCTGATCGAGTCCGCGATCGTCGGCCGGGAGGTCGAGATCGGCGTGCTCGGCGCGCGCCGGGGGGAGTCCCCGCGGGCGTCCGTGGCCGGCGAGGTCGTCGTCAGCGGCGGCGGCTTCTACGACTTCGAAGCGAAGTACCTCGGCATGAAGGGCGTGGAGCTGGTCTGCCCGGCCGAGCTCACCGAGGACGAGCTCGCCGAGATGCGGGCCCTCGCGGTCAGCGCCTTCACCGCGATCGGGGCCGAGGGCCTCGCGCGGGTCGACTTCTTCCTCACGGCCGACGGCTTCGTCATCAACGAGATCAACACGATGCCCGGCTTCACGCCGATCTCGATGTTCCCGCGGATGTGGGGCGCGAGCGGCGTCGACTACCCCGACCTGATCAGCGAGCTGCTCGACCTGGCGCTCGAGCGCGTCCCCGCCGCGGTCCGATGACCGCGGCGGGCCTCGGCCTCCGGCTCGAGCCGGGCCCGCGGGCGCCGTTCGAGCAGATCCGCGAGGGCATCACCGCGCAGATCGCCGCGGGGTCGCTCCTGGTCGGCACGCGGCTGCCCGCGGTGCGGACCCTCGCCGAGGAGCTGGGCGTCGCTCCGGGGACCGTCGCGCGGGCGTACAAGGAGCTCGAGGCCGCGGGGATCGTCGAGACGCGGGGCCGCGCGGGCACCGTCGTCTCCGGTGGCGTCGACTCGGTCGAGCACGAGCTGCAGCTGGCGGCCGGCGCGTACGCGGCGCGGGTCCGGGCGCTCGGAGCGACGCCGGAGCGGGCGCTCGAGGTCGCGGCCGCGGCGCTCGGCACGTCGGGCTGACGACGGCTCAGCCCGCGGGCGTGCTCGGCGGGTCGAGGGTGTCCGTGTCGGACACGTTCGTGCAGGCGCGCTCCTGCGGCAGGTAGGAGACGGCGTTCGCGAGGTCGACGACGGCCGAGGTGCCGGAGGCGCGGCTCTGATCGACGGTGATCTCGACCGCCGGATCGCGGCCGTAGGTGGTCAGCGTGTAGACGTCGTCGGCGGCCTGCGACTCGTCGATGATCCAGTCGACGCCGCTGACCGAGACGCAGAGCTCGGTGGTGGGGCCGGGCGGCGTGACGCCGCAGTGCAGGATGACGGCGGCGGGGGTGCCCCAGGCCGCCGTGCCCTGCGCGTTCGTCTCGCGCTCGGGCAGTTCGGCGACGACGTCGGGCAGGCGCACCGAGACCTCGGCGCAGCCCTCGTTCGTCGCGTCGTCGGCCGGCTGCAGCGCCACGGCGGCCGAGCAGCCGCTCAGGAGCAGGACGGCGGCGGCGGCGACGAGGGGGGTGCGGAGGAGGCGGGAGGACATCGACGGCAACGCTAGCGTGTGAACCATGGCACCGGATCCGAGCCCCACCCTGGCCGAGCTCAGCGAGGGCGAGGTCCTCGCACGGATCCTGCCGAGGCTCGGCGGCGGTGCCGAGACGCTCGTCGGGCCGGGCGACGACTCCGCGGTGCTGCGGGCGCCGGACGGCCGCTTCGTCGTCACGACCGACATGATGGTGCACGGCCCGGACTTCCGGCTCGCCTGGTCCTCGCCGTTCGATCTCGGCTGGAAGGCCGCCGCCTCCAACCTCTCCGACGTCGCCGCGATGGGCGCGCGCCCGACCGCGCTGGTGGTCGCCATCGCGGCGCCGCAGCGTCTCGGGGTCGACGTGCTCGAGGGGATCGCCGACGGTCTCGCCTCGGGCTGCGCGGCGATGGCCCCCGGCTGCGGCGTGGTCGGCGGCGACCTGTCCGCCTCCGCGACGCTGACCCTGGCGATCACGGCCTTCGGCTCGCTCGACGGCCGGCCGCCGGTGCTGCGGAGCGGCGCGCGCCCGGGCGACGTGATCGCGACCGCCGGGCCGCTCGGCGTCTCCGGGCTCGGCCTCCGGCTGCTCTTCGAGCGTGCCCGGACGGCCGGCGAGCCCGACGCGGCCCTCGCCCAGGCGCTCCGGTCCGAGCATCCCGAGGTGCTCGACGCGCAGCTGCGGCCGACGCCGCCGATCGCGGCCGGCATCGCGGCGGGCGGCGTCGCCACGGCGATGATGGACGTCTCCGACGGCGTCGTCCTCGACGCGCGCCGGATGGCCCGGGCGAGCGGGGTCGTGCTCGATCTCGATCCTGATGCCGTCGACGCCCACGCCGCCCCACTGACGGCCGTGGACGGGATCGACGCGGCGCTCGCCCGCGCGCTCGTTCTCGGCGGCGGCGAGGACCACGCGATGCTCGCCTGCTTCCCGCCCGGCACGGCGCTGCCACCCGGCTTCACGCCCCTGGGCACGGTGCGCGAGGGCGCGCCGGAGGTGCGGCTCAGCGGAGTCGCGCTGGACGAGCGCGGCGGCTGGGACCCCTACCTGGGCTGGGACGGCGCCGCGGGCTGATCCGCGGCGGCGGGCGGCTCGGCTACTCGCCCGCCGCCGGCGACGCCCACCAGATCGTTGTCTCGCCGTAGTCCTTCCGCCGGTCGCGCTCGAGCCCGGCGGGCCAGCGCGGCTCCGGGCTGCGCGAGCTCCGCTCGACGACGACGACGGAGTGCTCGGCGAGCAGCGGGAGGACACCGGCGAGATCCGCGGCCAGCTCGTCCTCGGGGAGGTCGTAGGGCGGGTCGAGGAAGACCGTGTCGGCGTTGACCGCGGGGGAGCCGTCGAGGAACGAGCGCACGGAGGCGATCACGACCTCGATCCGGGGCTTCGGACGCTTGTTCGAGGCCGCGGCCGTCACGATCGCGCGGGCGTTCTCGCCGGCGGTCTTCGCGGCCTTCGGGTCGCGCTCCACCAGCAGCACGGAGGCGGCGCCGCGGCTGGCCGATTCGAGGCCGAGCGCTCCGGAGCCGGCGTAGAGGTCGATGACCGTCGCGCCGTCGAGGGCGTCGCGCGCCTCGAGCGCCGAGAAGATCGCCTCGCGCACCCGGTCGCTCGTGGGCCGCGTGCCGGCGCGGGGGACCCGCAGGGTGAGCGATCCGGCGAAGCCGGCGATGATCCTGGTCACCGTTCCGAGCATAGGACTCGCGCCGAGGGCTGGGAGCCCCCCGGAAGCCTGAGCCGTTTTCCGGTTCGCACTGCGAGAATCACCAGTTATGACGTCCCTCGATGAGACCCGCTCCGCAGTCGGCACGGCATCGGACCGCGGTGCGGCTCCCGAGTCGGCGATGACCCGCGAGGAGTTCAGCGCCCACTGCGCCGCGATCCTGAAGAACCTGTGCAGCGTGATCGACGGCAAGGACGCCGAGGTCTCGATGGCCCTGACGGTGTTCCTCGCGGGCGGCCACCTGCTGATGGAGGACGTCCCCGGCACCGGCAAGACCGTGCTGGCGAAGTCGCTGGCGGCCTCCGTCGGCGGCACCGTCTCGCGGATCCAGTTCACCCCGGACCTCCTGCCCTCCGACGTCACAGGCGTCTCGGTCTTCAACCAGGCCACCCGCGACTTCGAGTTCAAGCCGGGTCCGGTGTTCGCGAACGTGGTGATCGGCGACGAGATCAACCGCGCCTCGCCCAAGACCCAGTCGGCGCTGCTGGAGTGCATGGAGGAGCGCCAGGTCTCGGTCGACGGCGTGACGCACGTCCTGCCGCGGCCGTTCGCGGTGGTGGCGACGCAGAACCCGGTCGAGATGGAGGGCACCTACAGCCTCCCCGAGGCGCAGCGCGACCGCTTCATGGCGCGGCTCTCGCTCGGCTATCCCGACGAGCGCGCCGAGCTCGAGATGATCCGCACCCGCGACGCCGCGAGCCCGCTGGAGGAGCTGCGCCAGGTCGTCGGCCACGATCAGCTCGCCCGGATGATGGACTACGTCCAGTCGATCTACGTCGCCCCGCCGGTGCAGGAGTACGTGGTGGCGATCATGCAGGCGACCCGCATCGATCCCGAGCTGCGCCTCGGCGGCAGCCCGCGCGCGACCCTGCAGCTGATCGCCGCGGCGAAGGCGCTCGCCGCGATCAACGACCGCGACTTCGTCGTCCCGGACGACATCGACGTGCTCGCGGTGCCGGTGCTCGGCCACCGCCTGCTGCCGGCGACCCGGCTCCCCGGCCGCTCCGGCACCGGCGCCTCGCACTCCGTCACCGAGATCGTCCAGCGCATCGTCGCCGCCACCCCCGTCCCGTTCAGCGGCCGTGCCGACTGAGCCGCGCGGTCCCCGCTCCGGCGCACCCCGGTCCCGTGAGCCCCAGCGGCGCGGTGCGGAGCGGCCGGCTCGGCGCATCGGCGCGCTCCCGGCCGTCCGGGGGGTCGCGCTCACCCTGCGCGGCTGGGCACTGGTCGTGCTCGGCGCGCTCGGGATCGTCGTCGCGCCGGTCATCGAGTTCCGCGAGCTGCTCTTCGTGGGGATCGTCCTCCTCGGCCTGCCCGTCGCCGCGGTCCTCGCGCTGCTCGCCGTGACGCCCGTGCTGCAGGTGCAGCGGCGCTTCGCCCCGCAGGTCGTCGCGGTCGGCGACGTGGTCGACGTCGACGTCGTCCTCGACAACCGCGGCGCGGCCCTGCGGGCCGGTGCCCGGGCGGAGGACCGGCTCGACCGCGTCGAGCGCGGTCTCGTCTCCGGGCGCACCGTCGCCCGCGGCGCGTTCACCCTGCCGGCGGTCGCGCAGCGGGGGAGCGGCTCGAGCCGGGTCCGCGCGCGCTACCGCCTCCCCGCGGGGCGGCGCGGCATCCACCGCATCGGCCCGCTGCGGCTCCTCCGCGGCGACCTCTTCGGCCTGGCCGTGCGCGAGACGATCGCGGGCGCGGCGCAGCCCTTCGTGGTCACTCCGCGGGCCGTCCCGCTGCAGAGCGACGTGCTCGACGCGCACGGCGCCGGCGGCTCCAGCCCGGTCGCCCATGCGACCGCCGGGGCCGGGACCGACGACGTGATCCCGCGCGACTACCGGCCCGGCGACGCCATGCGCCGCGTGCACTGGCGGGCCAGCGCCCGCTCGGGCGAGCTCAAGGTCCGCCAGGACGAGCAGAACACCGACCCGCACGCCTGGATCCTGCTGGAGACGCGCGCCGCGCGCATCCTCGACGAGCGCGGCGGCGACGACCGCCTGGAGTGGGCGGTCTCGATGACCGCCTCGCTCGCGGTGCACCTGCTCGAGCGCGGCTTCGAGACGCACCTGATCGAGACCGGCGCGCCCGACCAGCCCGTCCGCTCCGAGGACGAGCGCGAGGCCGCGCACGACGTGCTGCTGCGCCTGGCCGAGCTCGCCCCCGCCGCCGAGTCGGTCGAGGCGGTCGGCCGCATCGCCGCCGAGATGCGCGACGCCGGCGGCAGCCGCCCGGTCTTCGCCGTCCTCTCCCGGCTGCACGAGGAGGACCTCGCCGCTCTCGCCTCCCTCGCCGCCCACGCGCGCCCGGCCGTCGCCTTCCTCGTCGGCGGCACGCCCGAGGAGGAGGCCGCGCTCGGCTCCCTCGGCTGGTACCCCGTCCCGGTCACCCCGCGCACCGCCGTCGAGGAGGCGTGGGCCCAGGCCCTCGCGCTCCGGGTGGTCGCGTGAGCCGCCGCGGGCGCGACGCCCGCTCGGGCTCGGTCCTGCTCTCGGTCCTGCTCTGGCTCTCGCTCGTCACCGCGTCCTCCGGCATCGGCCGCCTCCTCGAGGGCATCGGCTGGCTCGTCCAGCTGGCCGTCGCGGTCGGCGTCGTCCTCGCCGTCCCGGCCGCCGCGCGCGCCGTCCGCGCTCACCCGGTCGTCCCGCCGATCCTCGGCACCGTGGCCGCCGTCGGCGTGCTCACCGCGATGTTCGTGCCCGGGCGGGCGCTGCTCTTCCTCGTCCCGACGCCGGGAGCGATCGCCGACGCGCAGACACTCGCCCAGGCCGGCTTCACCTCGATCGCCGAGCAGGGCCTGCCGGCGGTCGCCGACAACGGCATCGCCTTCCTCCTCGTCGGCGGTGTCGTCGTGCTGGCCTGGGCCGCCGACCTCTTCGCCTTCTCGGTGCGGCTGCCCGCGCTCGCCGGTCTCTTCCCCGCCACCCTGCTGGCGGTGCCGGCGATCATCGACCCGGCCGACGTCTCCTGGCCGAGCCTGCTGCTCACGGCGCTGGTCTACCTCGGGATCCTCGCGGTCAGCGCGCGTCCCGAGCGCCGTGCGCCGCGCGGGGGCTCGCTCGGCGCCGCCGTGCCGTCGATCGCGATGGCCGGGGTCGTCGTGATCGCCGCGGGGCTCGTCGCCGGCTCCGCGGGTGGCTTCACCCGCGTCTCCACGCCGTCAGGGGTCTCGGGCACGCTCTTCAACGGCTCGATCGACCCGGTCGTCGCCCTCGGCGCCGACCTCCGCCGGCCCAACCCGGTGACGGTGCTGCGCTACTCGACCGACTCCGACCTCCCGGTCTACCTCCGCGTGCTCACCGTCTCGGACTTCGAGGGCGAGGACTGGGCGCCGAGCGACACCGAGGAGACGGCGGACATCGCGGCTCCCATCGCGCCCTCCGGTCTCGGCGAGGCCGTTCCGCGCGAGACCGAGGAGGTCGACGTCTCGGTCGAGACTCTCCGGAGCCGCTGGCTGCCGGTTCCCTACCCGGTCTCCGAGCTCAGCGGGGTCGGCGACGGCTGGCTGCAGGACGTGCAGGACGGCTCGATCCGCGGCGACGCCACCACCCGCGCGGGCGACGAGTACCAGGTGCAGGCGCTGCGCCTCGAGCCCGATCCGCAGCAGCTCCTCGACGCGCCCGTGCCCACCGGCTTCGAGCGCTACCTCTCGCTCCCGGAGGACGTTCCGGAGATCGTCCGCAGCACCGCCGCGGAGGTCACCGCGGACGAGGTCACCGCCTACGACCGGGCCCGCGCGCTGCAGACCTTCTTCCGCTCGTCCGAGTTCCGCTACTCCGAGGACACCCCCGCCGAGGAGGGCTACGACGGCGACGGCGTCGGCGTGCTCGCCTCCTTCCTCGAGGTCCGCGAGGGCTACTGCGTGCACTTCGCCTCGGCGATGGCCGTGATGGCGCGGGAGCTGGGGATCCCCTCCCGGCTCGCCATCGGCTACCAGCCGGGCTCGGTCGTGCCCTCGCCGGGCACCGAGCTGACCAGCTACCGCGTGCAGTCGTCCGACCTGCACGCCTGGCCGGAGCTGTACTTCGAGGGCGTCGGCTGGCTCCCGTTCGAGCCGACACCGAGCCGCGGCGCCCCGGCCTCGTACACGCTGCCGAGCGCGACGACCTCCGCCCCGTCGACGACCCCCGGAGCCGCCGCGAGTGCCGCGCCCGGCGCGGAGCCCGGCGAGACGGCGACGCCGACGCCCACGGCATCGACCGCGACGGCGACGCCCGGGGCCCTCGGCGGCTCCACGACGTCCACCGCCCCGGTCGTCACGCTCTGGTCGCTGCTGGTCCTGCTGCTGCTCGTGCCGTGGCTCCTGCGCGTCGTCCAGCGCGCCGTCCGCCGGCGCCGGGCGGCCGACGGCTCGCTCGAGCCGGCCTGGGCCGAGCTGGTGGCGAGCGCGCGCGACCTCGGTATCCCGGTCGAGGACGGCGAGTCGCCGCGAGCCCAGGAGGCTCTGATCGGCGCCGCCCTCGGCGAGGACGAGGGCGCACGGTCGGCCCTGCGGGAGCTCCGGCAGGGGGTCGAGCGCGTCCGCTACGCGCCGGTGCTCGCGGAGCAGTCCGCGGGCTGGCGCGCAGCGACGACGGTGGTCGCCGGACTGCGCTCCTCCGTCGGCACCGGCCGCCGCCTGAGCGCGGCTGTCGCGCCGCGATCGGTCCTCCCGGGCCTCGCGCGGGTCCGGCGTCCGAGGTCCGACCTATGATCGTCGGGTGATCCCGGACCCCCTCGACGCCTCGCTCGCGCCGCTGATCGGCCCGCGCACGGCCAAGCCGATCGAGAAGGCGTTCGGCTACCGCACGGTCGGCGAGCTCCTCGGCCACTACCCGCGCCGCTACGCCAAGCGCGGCGAGCTGACCGACGTGTCGCGGCTGCCGGTGGGCGAGAACGTGACGATCGTCGCCGAGGTCCGCGAGGTGCGCTCGCGCGAGATGAAGAACCGCCGCGGCGGACTGCTCGAGGTGATCATCTCGGACGGCACGGGCACCCTCTCGCTGACGTTCTTCGGCCAGCCCTGGCGCGCCGCGCAGCTGCGCCGGGGCGTGCGCGGCATCTTCGCCGGAACCGTGTCGATGTTCCGCGAGACGAAGCAGCTCACCCACCCCGACTACCGGCTCTTCGACGACGAGGAGGTCACGGCGCACGGCCCGATCGCGAAGTCGGCGCTCACGAAGGACTGGACCGAGCGGCCGATCCCGATCTACCCCGCGACCAGCACGATCGCGAGCTGGCAGTTGCAGGCGGCGATCGACGTGGTGCTCGACGACCTGAAGTACGTGCAGGACCCGATCCCCGCCGAGGTGCGCGCGAACCGCAAGCTGCTCGACCTCGGCGCCGCGCTCGAGCTGATCCACCGGCCGCAGCGCGAGGGCGAGGAGGTCCCGGCGCGCGACACCCTGCGCTTCCACGAGGCGTTCCTGCTGCAGCTGGCCCTGCTCGAGCGGCGGGCGGCGGCGCGCTCGACCCCGGGCACCCGGCGGGTCGCCGAGCCCGGCGGTCTGCTCGAGCGCTTCGACGCCGCGCTGCCGTTCACGCTGACCGACGACCAGAGGACGGTCGGCCGGGAGATCGCCGGCGACCTCGCGGCCGAGTCGCCGATGTCGCGGCTCGTGCAGGGCGAGGTCGGCTCGGGCAAGACCCTGGTCGCGCTGCGGGCCATGCTCGCGACGGCCGAGAGCGGCGGGCAGTCGGCGCTGCTGGCGCCCACCGAGGTGCTCGCCGGCCAGCACCTGCGCTCGATCGTGCGCACCCTCGGGCCCGAGTTGGCGGCGGAGCTCTCGCCGACCCTCCTGACCGGCGGCCTCGGCGCCGCGGCCCGGCGCGCGGCCCTGCTGCGGATCGTCTCGGGCACCGCGAAGATCGTGGTCGGCACGCACGCCCTGCTCGGCGACAAGGTCTCGTTCTACGACCTCGGTCTGGTGGTGATCGACGAGCAGCACCGGTTCGGCGTCGACCAGCGCGATGCGCTGCGGCGGAAGGGGGCGCAGCCGCCGCACGTGCTCGTGCTGACCGCGACGCCCATCCCGCGGACGGTCGCGATGACCGTCTTCGGCGACCTGGACGTCTCGACGATCCGCGAGCTGCCGGCCGGTCGCCCGGGCATCACCAGCCACGTGGTGCCGCTGGCCGATCACCCCGCCTGGATCGCCCGGGCCTGGGAGCGGGCCGAGGAGGAGATCCGGAAGGGCCATCAGGTCTACCTGGTCTGCCCGGCGATCGAGCCCGGGGAGGCGGCGGAGGGTCCGCTCGCCGGTGACGACGAGCCCGCGGCCACCCCGCTGTCGACGGTGTCGGAGACGATCGAGGGCGTCCGCGGGCACGCCCTGCTCGGGAAGCGGCGCTCGGCCGCCCTGCACGGCCGGATGACGGCGGAGGAGAAGGACGCCGTCATGCGGGCCTTCGCGGCCGGCGAGATCGACGTCCTCGTCTCGACGACGGTCATCGAGGTCGGCGTCGACGTGCCGAACGCGTCGATGATGATCGTCCTCGACGCGGAGCGGTTCGGCGTCTCGCAGCTCCACCAGCTGCGCGGCCGGATCGGGCGCGGCGGGGTGCCCGGCGTCTGCCTCTTCGTCACCGCGGCCGAGGCCGGCACGACCGCGCGCGAGCGGGTCGAGACCGTCGCGGCGACCCTGGACGGCTTCGAGCTGGCCGAGGCCGACCTCGAGCTGCGCCGCGAGGGCGATGTGCTGGGCGACTCGCAGTCCGGCGGGCGCTCCTCCCTGCGCCTGCTGCGCGTGGTGCAGGACTCCTGGATGATCCTCGAGGCGCGGGTGCTGGCCGAGCGGCTGCTCGAGACCGACCCGGTGCTCGCCACGCACGACCGCCTGCGCGCCGCGCTCGAGCGCCGCGTGCAGGAGCGCGACCGCGAGTTCCTCGGCAAGAGCTGACCCCCGACGGGCTGGCCGGGGCCCGGTCGGCCCGCCGGGGTGCCCGATACGCTGGGGGCATGGCCCGCATCGCCGTCGTCCCCGGCTCGTTCGACCCCGTCACCCTCGGGCATCTCGACGTCATCGAGCGCGCCGCGCGCCTCGTCGACGAGCTGCACGTCGTCGTCGTGCACAACCCGTCCAAGACCGCGCTGCTGCCGATCGCGCAGCGCGTCGCGCTGATCGAGCAGTCGATCGCCGAGGCCGGCATCGAGGGGTCGATCGTCGTCGCCTCCTGGAGCATGGGACTGCTCGTCGACTACTGCACCGACGTCGGCGCGAGCATCCTGGTGAAGGGCATCCGCTCGCAGGTCGACGTGGCCTACGAGACGCCGATGGCGATCGTGAACCGCAACCTCGCGCACGTCGAGACGGTCTTCCTGCTGCCGGATCCCGCGCACGCCCACGTCTCCTCCTCGCTGGTGCGCCAGGTGTCGGGCCTGGGCGGCGACGTCTCGCCCTACGTGCCGCCGGCCGTCGCGGCGTACCTCGCCTCCTGAACTCCCGCTCGCACGTTCCGGGCCCGGGCCGCAAGCGCCCCGGGGGCGTGCGCTCCACGTCTCCGGCGCCTGGGACAATGGCGGGATGAGTGCGATGCGCGTGGCGGCCTGGGTCCTCGAGGGGATCCCCGAGGTGGTCCCGGGGGACGACCTGCTCGAGCTGATCCTCGCGGCGGTCGCGGCCGCTCCCGAACCCGACCGTCCCGTCGACGGCGACGTCCTCGTCGTGACCAGCAAGGTGGTCTCGAAGGCCGAGGGCCGGGTCGTCGCAGCCGACGACCGCGAGGACGCCATCACCGCCGAGACGGTCCGCGTCGTGGCCACCCGCGCGCACGCGCACGGGGTCACCCGGATCGTGGAGAACCGCCTCGGCATCGTCCAGGCCGCGGCGGGGGTCGACTCCAGCAACGTCTCCGAGGGCACCGTCCTGCTGCTGCCCGAGGATCCGGACGCCTCGGCCCGCGCCCTCTGCGCCGGTCTGCGCGAGCGGCTCGGAGCGCGGGTCGGCGTCGTCGTGAGCGACACGCTCGGCCGTGCCTGGCGGGTCGGGCAGACCGACGCGGCGATCGGCGCGGCCGGCCTGCTGGTGATCGACGACCTGCGCGGCGCCGTCGACGCGCTCGGCCGGACGCTCGCGGTGACCATGCCCGCGGTCGCCGACGAGATCGCCGCGCTCGGCGACCTGGTGAAGGGCAAGGCGACCGGGCACCCCGTCGCCGTCGTTCGCGGTCTCGACCGCTTCGTCAGCGGCCTCGACGCACCGGGCGCCCGCACGCTGACCCGCACCGGTCCGGACGACATGTTCCGCGTCGGCGCGGACGAGGCGCACGCGGAGGGCTACGCCGAGGGTCACGCGGCCGGGCTGGCGGCAGCGGCCGGGCGGGTCGCGTCGTGAGCGGCGCCTGGACCGCCGTCGTCGTCTACCGGGGCCGAGGCACCTCCAAGACCCGCCTCGAGCTCGTGGCGCGCTCCGCCCTCGCCGAGGCGTTCCTCCTCGACACCCTGGCCGCGGTCGGCGCGGCGGAGTCCGTGGGCGCCGTCGTCCTCGTCACCTCCGACATGTCCGCGGTGGAGCGGGCCGCGCTCGAGCACCCCGGCCTGCACGTCGTCGGCGATCCCGGGCAGCTCAACCCCGCCGTCGCCGCGGGCATCGCGGCGGCGCAGGACCACCGCCCCGGCTCGCCCGTCATCGCGCTGACCGCCGACCTGCCCGCGCTCACCGCCGCCGATCTCGACAGCGCGCTCGCCGCCGCCGGCGACACCCCGGCGATGGTCGGCGACCGCGCCGGCAGCGGCACGACCGCGCTGCTCCTGCCCGGCGGGACCGGCCCGGAGCCGGCCTTCGGCCTCGACTCGCGGGAGAAGCACGTCGCTGCCGGCTACCGCGTGCTCGACCTGCCCGAGTCCTCGACGCTGCGGCTGGACGTCGACACCGTCGACGACCTGCGCCAGGCGGAGTCGGTCGGGGTCGGCGCCTGGACGGCGCGCGAGCTCGCCGACGCGGCCTGAGCGCCCGGGACAAGTCAGTCGGCGAGCAGTCCCTCCTCGAACGCCGCGGTCAGTGCGCGGTCCACGGGCAGCGGCTGTCCGTCCGCCGAGCGGATCGGCACGGCGCGCCGGGTGCTCGACACCAGCCAGGCCGCGTCGGCGCCGGCCAGCGCCGCGACGGGCAGGTCCCGCCGCGCGGAGGAGAGGCCGCGCCCCTCGCCGATCGCCAGCACTCTCGCCACCGTCGTCCCGTCGAGGATCCCGGCGCCGGCGGCGGGCGTCACGAGCACCCCGTCCGCGAGCAGGACGAGACTCGAGGTCGCGCCCTCGAGCAGGAGGCCGTCGCTCGTGCGCCAGACCACGTCGTCGGCGCCCCGCCGCTTCGCCTCGCGCAGTGCGGCGCGGGTGACGGCGCCGGAGGTCGTCTTGACGCCGCTGAGCAGCCAGGGGGCCTCCTCCTGCACCCCGTGCGGGTAGCCGCGGTCGAGCACGGCGACGGCGGCGCCCCGGTCACGCAGCTCCGAGGAGTCGGCGGTCGGCTCCGCGCGGACCGTCGCCCGCGCCGTCGTGGCGTCCCGGTAGCCCGCGACCAGCCGGATGCTGAGGTCCTCGACCGCGTCGTGCTCGGTGACCGCGAGGGCGATCGCCGCGGACCACACCTCGGCGGACGGGATCTCGAGCCCGACGGCCGCGGAGGAGGCCGCGAGGCGCGCCAGGTGCTCCTCCTGCCCGCGAGCACGGCCGCGGATCACGGCCAGCGTCTCGAAGACGCCGTCGCCGCGCAGATAGCCCGGCTCGTCGACGCGGACGAGCCCGGCCCCGGGATCGCGGAGCAGGGGAGTGCCGGAGTCGTCGATCTCGACGAGGACGGGGGAGGTCATGCCCCCATCCTGGACCGCCGGGCGGCTCGGCGTGCGGCTCAGCGGGCGGTCAGACCGCGCGCCACGTCCTCGGCCGTGAGCAGCTCGCGCGGCGGCTCCGCCCGCGCTCCGGCCGCGCCGAGGACGTCGACGGCGGCGAGGGCGTCGAGGTCCAGACCCGTCGGCCCGGCCAGGCTCGACACCGCGACCTGGAAGGTCCGGTAGGCGCCGAGCGGGGCGAGGCCCTCGCGGTCCTCGCCGTCGACGATCCGCCGCACCAGCGCGGTCTGGTCGAGCAGGTACGCGCTCGCCGCGAGGGTCGTGCCGTCGGGGCTCCAGGCCGCGATCTTCCAGAAGCGCAGCGGGACGCCGATGCCGCGGTAGACCGGGTCGTCCTCCGCCAGCACCGGGCCGGTGAAGACGTCGATCCGGGCGCGGTTCGCCTGCGCGTACTCGAGGACCTGGTCCTCGAGGCCGAGCCAGAGCTCCTTGGACTGGTTGAAGCCGCTCGCCTGCGGCGCCGCGTTCGTGTAGCAGAAGCTGTCCACGTTGCCGGCTCGGGCCACGGCCGGCTCGCCCCAGACGGGGTCGCGGCGGCGGACGAGGTGGCCGCGGTCGAAGTCGTTCCGCGCGTACACCTCCGGCCCGGTCTGCTCGCGCGCGGGCACGCGCTCGTCGAGGTGCCAGTCGTCGCCGCGGCCGAGGTCGAGCAGCCGCGCGCCGTCGATGTTCACCGCGGTCGAGAGCGCGAGCCGGCGCTCCGGGTCGAGGAGCACCTCGAAGTGCGTGTACGGCAGCTGCCGCACCACGCGCTCGCCGGAGGGACGGGGCGCCGCGAGCGGGGCGCCGAGGAAGCCGGGATCGAAGCCGCTCACTGGTCGACCTCCGCCGTCGGGGTGGTGGTGGGCGTCGCGGTCGGCAGCGGCGTCGGAGTCGCGGTCGGCTCCGCGGTGGGCTCGGCCGTCGCGGTCGGATCCGTGGTCGCCGTGGGAGCGGGCGCCTGCGTCTCGGGCGCGGGCACCAGGGCGCCGTTGCTCACGAGCAGCGTGATGCTGGAGTAGCGGGCGATCGTCGTCCCGGCGCCCGGCTCGGTGCCGGCGACGGTCCCGGCGGGCGTCGCGGAGTCGACGGTGGCGCCCTCCTCGACGTCGAAGCCGAGGTCCTCGAGCACCTCCGTCGCGTCGTCGACGGACTGCCCGGCGACGTTCGGCACGGCGATCTGCCGGCCGTTCAGCAGCGCGCTGCTCGGCTCGGCGAAGTCGTCTCCGCCGTACTTCTCGTCGGCGGCCGTCATCACCCTGTTCCAGATGTAGTGGCGGATGTTCGACGCGTAGGGCCGCGACTCCAGGTCCGAGTTCGGGAAGCGGACCTCGCGCATCGAGACGTGGCCGTCGATGTTGCCGACCCAGACGACGGTCGCGACGCGAGAGCTCGCGCCGTCGATCCAGGTGGATTCGGCGTTGTCGGTGGTTCCGGTCTTGCCGATGTGCTCGATCCCGTCATCGGGATCCGACTGGGCGGCGGTACCGGACGTGACGACGCGCTGGAGCGCGTAGTTCGCCACGGCGGTCAGCTCGGGCGAGAGCGCCTGATTGCAGGTCGATGTCGGCGGCTGCACGCCGACGCCGGTCGCATCCGTGATGGAGTCGATCGCGATGGCCGAGCAGGCGGAGCCGTTGTTCGCGAATCCCGCGAAGGCGGTGACCATCGAGATCGGCGAGATCAGGGTGTCGGAGCCGAGGATCGAGGACGGCTTGTAGTCGATCACGCCACCGTCCGCCGCCTTCACTCCGAAGGCGACCGCCTGATCGCGGATCGCGCAGAGATCGAGCTGCTGGGCCATGGAGACGAAGACGGTGTTGATCGAGCGCATCGTGCCCTCGAGGACGCTGTACGTGCCGTTCTCGTTGTCGTCGTTGCCGACGGCGGGATAGGACAGGTCCTCGCCGCCGTTCGGGTCGCAGCTCGCCGTGAAACCGGAGAAGCCGCGCTCGCGGCCGTTCACCGTCTCATAGAGGGTGTGGCCGTTGGCGAGCCACTGCGCGAGGGTGAAGACCTTGTACGTCGACCCCACCTGGAAGCCGGCGGAACCGCCGTAGGCCGTGTCGGTGTTGAAGTTGATCGCCGAGAAGTTCGCTCCGTTCACGGAGCCGGCGGCGTCGTAGTCCTTGTTCTGCACCATCGCCAGGACGCGGCCCGTGCCCACCTCCATCGAGACGGTCGAGCTGCCGATGTTGACGTCGTTCGTGGGCACCTTCGGCACCGCGGCGTTCGTGGCCGCCGTCGCGACGTCCTGGAGCTCGCGGTCGAGCGTCGTGTAGATCTTGTAGCCGCCGCGCTGGAAGTTGGCGAAGCGGGTGTTTTCGTCGTCGCCGAAGGCGGGGTCGTTCTGGATGACGCGGGTGACGTAGTCGCAGAAGAAGGCGGCGTTGCCGGCCTGCTGGCAGCCCGTGGGCGTCTCCTTGATCGCCGGGACGACTTCCTCGGCCACCGCCGCGTCGTGGTCGGCCTGGGAGATCTTCCCCTCCTCGAGCATCCGGCCCAGGACGTAGTCGCGCCGGACCTTGTTCTCGGGGATGTTCTCCGGCTGGTCGATCCGGAGGCCGTTGGGGTTGTTCACCGTCGCGATCAGGCTCGCGGCCTGGGCGAGCGAGAGCGTCGCCGCCGTGCTGGAGAAGTAGTACTCGGCCGCGGCCTGGATCCCGTAGACCTGCCCGCCGAAGCCGGCGATGTTGAGGTAGCCGAGCAGGATGTCGTCCTTGCTGTACTTCTTCTCGAGGTCGACGGCGAGCTTCATCTCCTTGAGCTTGCGCGCGGGCGTCGTGGCGGTCGCCTCGTCGTAGGCGGCCTGCGAGGCGGCGGCGTCGGTGTCGCTGAGCGCCTCGGCCTTCTGCACGAGGACGTTCTTGACGTACTGCTGAGTGATCGAGGACCCGCCCTGCAGATCGCCGCCGACCACGTTGCTCAGCACCGCGCGGATCGTGCCCTGCAGGTCCACGCCGCCGTGCTCGTAGAAGCGCGGATCCTCGGTCGAGACGGCCGCGTCCTTCACGAACTGGCTGACCTGGTCGAAGGCCACCTCCTCGCGGTTCTGCGCGTAGAAGGAGGCGAGGAGACCGTCGGTCCCGTCGGCGTTCTTCGCGTAGATCTCGGTCTTCTGCGCCAGCTGGCCCAGCTCGAGGTACTCGGGCACGGTCTCGAAGAGGCCGATCGGGTTGTTGGCGGCGAGCCCGGTGACGGCGAGGGCGGGGGTGACGCCGACGGTGATCAGCAGCCCTCCGGCCAGGCTCGCTCCGACGACACCGAGGACCCGGGCGAGCACGCCGCTGCGGGCGGTTCCTTGCGCAGACATGGCTACGAGAGTAGGCGACGAGTCTGTACCGGCGGTGCCGCGCTGCGCCGCGTCGGCTCGGAGTACGGTGAGCGGATGAGCCGGCAGCAGCGATGAGCACCTCCGCAGACACCGCGATGAGCCGCCCGCGCGCGGTCCTCGTGGTCGCGATCCTCGCCTCCTTCGTGGCGTTCCTCGACGGCACCGTCGTCAACGTGGCGCTGCCCGCGATCACCCGCGAGCTCGGCGGCGGGCTCGCCGTGCAGCAGTGGGTGGTCGACGGCTACCTGATCACGCTCGGCGCGCTGATCCTGGTCGCCGGCTCGCTGGCCGACCGGATCGGGCGCGCCCGCAGCATGACGATCGGCCTGATCGGCTTCGGCGTCACCTCGCTGCTCTGCGCGCTCGCGCCGACGGCGGAGGTGCTGATCGTCGCCCGGATGCTCCAAGGCGCCGCCGGGGCGATCCTCGTGCCCAGCTCGCTCGCGCTGATCATCGCGACGGTCCACGGCGCCGCGCAGGCGAAGACCATCGGCGCGTGGACCGCGTGGACGGGCACGGCGACGATCGCGGGCCCGGTGATCGGCGGGCTGCTCGTGGACGCCGGCTCCTGGCGCTACGTCTTCGCGCTCAACCTCCTCCCGATCGCGGTGACGCTGCTGCTGCTGCGCCGGCTCGGCCACGTCGACTCCGGCACCCGGGTGCCGATCGACGGCGTCGGCGCGGTGCTCGGCGTGATCGGCCTCGGCGGCCCGGTCTTCGCGCTGATCGAGCAGGAGCGGCTCGGCTTCGGGAACCCGCTGGTGCTCGTCGCCCTGATCGGCGGTCTGGCCGCCCTGGTCGCCTTCGTGCTCTGGGAGCGGCGGACGCCGAACCCGATGCTGCCGCTCTCGCTGTTCGCCTCGCGCAACTTCACGGTCGGCAACGTGTCGACGGCGTTCATCTACGGGGCGCTCTCGTTCGGCTTCTTCGCCCTGGGTCTCTACCTGCAGCAGGGGCTCGGCTTCTCGGCCACGCTCGCCGGCCTCGCCACGCTCCCGCCGACGATCCTGCTCCTGCTGCTCTCGCAGGTCGCCGGCGCGCTGACAGCGCGGTTCGGGCCGCGGCTCTTCATGGGCGTCGGCCCGCTGGTCGCCGGCGTCGGCTTCCTGCTGCTGGCCGGTGTGCGGCCGCCCGCCGACTACGTGACGCAGCTGCTGCCCGGCATCCTGCTCTTCGGCCTCGGCCTCGCGATCACCGTCGCCCCGCTGACCTCCACCATCCTCGGCGCGGTCGACAGCCGGCACAGCGGAGTCGGCTCCGCGATCAACAACGCGGTCTCGCGGATCGCCGGGCTGGTCGCGATCGCCGCCACCTCCCTGATCGTCGGCGACACGCTCGACGCCGAGGGCTTCCGCCGCGCGGCGATCGCGACCGCCGTGCTGCTCTTCCTCGGCGGGCTGGTCTCGCTGCTCGGCATTCGCAACCCGGTGCGCGACGCGGAGCCGACGGCCGCGCGCTGACAGGTCGGCCGCCCCGGACGGCTCAGCCGTCCAGCTCGGCGACGTCGTAGCCGAAGATCGCGCCGTCGGCGTCCTCCTCCGCGATGCCGGCGTAGGCGAAGCCGAACGGGTTCTCGCCGTCGACGATCGCGTTGTAGATGCCGTCGAAGGAGAAGCGGCCGGTCACCGGATCGACCGGGGTGAACCGGCCCGCGTCGCGGCGGAGGTCGACGCGCTCGTTCGGCTCCGAGAAGTTCACGAAGGCCTTCGAGGGCATCGGACCGCGCGAGATGGTGACGGTGCCGGTCAGCGGCGGGAACTCGACCCGGTCGCCGACGCGGGTCCCGCGGTACTGGCGGGGGTTGAAGACGATCGTCCCGGTGATCTCGGTGGTCGAGGCCGCGGCGCCGGGGGAGGCGAGGGCGGCTCCGACCACGGGAGCGGCCCAGGCACCGGCCAGCACGGTGCGGCGGCGGAGGGCGTCGGCGGGGGTGGGGGCGTCGGTCATCGGTGTCTCCTGTCGAAGGGCGCCTCCCAAGGGGCGCCGGCTCTGGCCGGGGATCGCGCGGATGCTGCGGGGCCGTCCTCAGTCTTCGTCGTGCTCCGCGCCGACTCACCCCGGCCCCGGCGACCGCCTGTGCCCCTTCCGAGGGTGGAAGGCGGCGTGGAAGTGTCCATCAGTCGTCGGACAGGGGTCCCGTGTCGAAAAAGGTTGTCGCTACATGGAATACTCGATCCGTCGATGCGCTTGCATACATCGGACGGGGACGAGCTTCCCGCGCGATTCACACTCTCGAGGAGAAACCATGAGCGACACCACCACCATCCCCGGATACCGCGCCGGCACCTGGGTCATCGACCCCACGCACAGCGAGGTCGGCTTCAGCGTCCGCCACCTGATGATCAGCAAGGTCAAGGGCAAGTTCGAGCGCTTCACCGCCACCTTCACCACCGGCGAGAACCCGCTGGACTCCAAGGTCGAGGCCACCGCCGAGGTCGCCTCCATCAACACCAACGAGCCCAACCGCGACGGACACCTCCGCACCGGCGACTTCTTCGAGGCCGAGAAGTACCCCTCGATCCACTTCGTGTCGACCGCGGTCCGCGCGAACGGCGACGACTTCCTCGTCGACGGCGAGCTCACCATCAAGGACGTCACCAAGCCCGTGACCTTCGAGGTCGAGTTCGGCGGCTTCGGCTCCGACCCCTACGGCAACTACAAGGCCGGTCTGACCGCCAAGGCGACCATCGACCGCACCGACTTCGGTCTCACCTACAACGCCGCCCTCGAGACCGGTGGCGTGCTCATCGGCGAGAAGGTCACCATCACGCTCGACCTCCAGGCCGCGCACCAGGCGTAGTCCGTCCCCCCACGACCGAGGCCGCCCCTCCCCACCCGGGGAGCGGGCGGCCTCCGTCGTTCCAGGCCACCCCTCCGCCACTCCACCCCTCCGCCACCCCGGTACCTCCGGCTCGCGAAACCACCTCCGGCTCGCGATTCCTGCCGGTTCCCGCGTGCCGAGGCGGTCTCCGCGAGCCGAACCTCCGGCGGGAGGATCTCCGGCTCGTGATTCGCCCTCCGGCTCGCGATTCCGCCCCGTTTCCGCGTGCCGCGACGGTTTACGCGAGCCGAACCTCTGGCGGGAGAACCTCCGGCTCGTGATTCCGCCCCGTTCCCCGTGCCGAGGCGGTTTCCGCGAGCCGAACCTCCGGCGGGAGGACCTCCGGCTCGTGATTCGGCCTACGGCTCGTAGTTCTGCGGGGTTCCAGCGTGCCGAGACGGTTCTCGCGAGCCGAACCCCCGGCGGGAGGACCTTCGGCACGCGAAATCATCTCCGGCTCGTCGTTCTGCGCGGTTTCCGCGTGCTGAGGACGTTTCCGCGAGCCGAACACGTCAGGCGCGATGAGCTTCGGCTCGTGATTCGAGCTCCGGCTCGTGGTTCTGCGGGGTTTCCGCGTGCCGGGGCGGTTTTCGCGAGCCGAACCTCGGGTGGGAAGCCCTCCGGTTTGCGATTCGACGGTCGGCTCGCGAAATGCTCTTCGGCTTGTCGTTCTACGCAGTTTCCGCGTGCCTGGGCGGTTCTCGCGAGCCGGAGCTTGGGCGGCGAGGCCTTCGGCTCGCGATTACGCGTACGGCTCGTGGTCTGGCGGGGTTTCCGGGTGCCGAGGAATGTTCGGCGAGCCGGAGGTCCGGCGGGAGGATCTTCGGCTCGTGATTCGACCTCTGGCTCGCGGTTCCTCACGGTTCCCGCGTGCCGAGGTGGATTCTGCGAGCCGGACTTCGCCGTCGAGCAGCTTCGGCTCGCGGAATCAGCTCCGGCTCGTCGTTCTGCGCGGTTTTCGCGTGCCCAGGCAAGTTTCGCGAGCCGAAGCTCGGGCTGCGGGAGTCGCGGCTCGCGATTCCACGTCCGGCTCGTCGTTCCGCACGGTCTCCGCGTGCCGAGGCCGGCTCTGCATGCCCGAGACCCGCGCGTCGGCACGGCCGTGCCGCACCGGGCTAGAGGATGCCGAGCTCGGTCAGCTGCTCGGAGATGCCGGCGCCGTCCGGGGCGTAGACCCACGGGGTGCCGCTCGTCTCCGAGAGGTCGGCCGCCTTCGAGCGACCGCCCGCGAGCACCGCCTCGCCGTTGGAGAGCTGGCGGATCGCGATCGCCGCGACCTTCTCGGGGTGCTCGTGCGCGAAGTCGGAGTAGATCTCCTCGTCGTGCTGCCCGTCGTCGCCGACCAGCAGCCAGCGGACGTCCGGGAACTCCGCGGCGAGGCGGCGGAGGTTCTCCTCCTTGTGCTGCTTGCCGCTGCGGAACCAGCGGTCGTGCGTCGGCCCCCAGTCGGTCAGGAGCAGCGCCCCCGCCGGGTAGAGGTGCCGCGACAGGAACCGCGTCAGCGCCGGCGCCACGTTCCAGGCGCCGGTGGAGAGGTAGATGACGGGCGAGCCCTGGTTCTGGCGGGAGAAGCGGTCGAGGAAGACGGCCATCCCCGGCGTGGGCATCCGCGCGTGCTCGTCGAGCACGAACGTGTTCCAGGCGGCGACGAAGGGCCGGGGGAGCGCCGTGACCATGACCGTGTCGTCGACGTCGGACACGACGCCGATCCTCGCCTCCGGCCGCACGATGAAGACGGGGGCCTCGACCGGCGCGCCGCCCTCGACGGTGAGGGTGATGCGGTGCCAGCCCGGCTCGAGCGTGATCGGGATGTCGGTGTCGATGACACCGCCGCGATCCGCGACCATCCGGTGGCTCTGCCCGTCCACCGAGACGGAGACGACCGCGCCGCTGATGTAGAGGCTCGTGAAGCTGCGCCAGCCGCGGACGCTCTCCACGGGCTGGACCTCCTCCGCCCCGGGCGGGGTCGGCCGGGTGTAGAGGACGCGCGCGAGCACGCGGAGCTGCTCGGTGGTGCCGTAGCCGGTGTAGGGGATGATCCGCGGCACGTAGCCCTTGCGCGTCACCCGGCGCATGCGCAGCGCGTGGATCCGGTCCTCGATGCGTGCGGCGCGGTGCAGGACCTCGGCCGCCCCGGCGCTCATCGGTTTGCTCTCAGGCGTCAGCGGCATCCGCCCAGTGTGCCAGACGGCCCCGGGAGCCGGTCGCCCCCGTCCGGCGGGCGCCGCGCTGCACCGGAGGAGGGACGCCGGTCCGGCTCAGTCCTCGACGGGCTCGATCAGCTCCGGCCCGTTGCTGCCCACCGTGCCGACCGCGGCGCCGACGCGGTGCACGTCGAGCTCCTCGGCCAGCTCGGCCGCGCCGTCGGACGCCGCGCGCAGCAGCGAGCCGTCGCCCGGGGTGAGCGGGTCGAGCCAGTCCTCGATCAGCTCCGGCTGCAGCAGCACGGGCATACGCTCGTGCACCTCGGCCACCGCTCCCGCGGAGGGGCGCGTCAGGATCGTCGCCGACAGCAGCCACGGTGCCCCGGGCTCCGCCGAGCGCCACCACTCGTACAGCCCGGCGAACAGCACGAGCGCGCCACCGCCCGGCGACACGAAGACAGGTGCCTTCACGCCGTCCGCGCCGACCCGCCACTCGTACCAGCCGGAGGCCGGCACGATCGCCCGTCGCGCCGCGAAGGACTCCCGGAAGGAGGGCTTCTCGGCGACCGACTCGATCCGCGCGTTGAAGAGCGGCGCACCGGACGGATCCGCGGCGGAGCGCGGCACCAGGCCCCAGCGCGCGCCGGCCAGGCGGCGGCGCGGCGGCTCGCCCTCCTCCACGCCCTTCATCGACTCCGCGACGACGGCGATCCGCTGCGTCGGCGCGATGTTCCAGGACGGGCCCGGAAGATCCGCGCCCGGCTCGTCGATGTCGAAGAGCGCGACCAGGTCGGCGCTGGTCTGCGAGAGGACGAAGCGTCCGCACATGGGTCCTCCTGGGGTGCCGCTGCGCGCCCACCCTACGCGGGGCGAAGAAAGCGAGAGACATTCGGTGATTCGACGCGAACGGCACGTCCGCGTGCGTACGATTGTAGAAACCGATACCGAAGGAGCTTCGCCGTGCCGCTTGGAAACCTCGTCGATCGACCTTTCGGAGAGTCGCCTCAGGTCCGCAACGAGCCGGTCCAGGTCCGCAGCGCGGCCCGGCTGGCCTCCCTCCTCGACGCCGCCGCGGCCGTGGTCGACGAGGTCGGCTTCGACCGCCTGACCACCGCGATGGTGGCCGAGCGCGCGGGTGCCGCGATCGGCACCGTCTACCGCTACTTCCCCGACCGCATCGCCGTGCTCCAGGCCCTGCGCGAGCGCGCGCTCGAGCGCTTCCGCAAGAAGGTCATCACCGACATCCGCGAGAAGCACCCGGCGGACTGGTGGGGCGCCGTCGACTGCGCGGTCGACGCGTTCTGCGAGATGCACCGCACCGAGGCCGGCTTCCGCTCGATCCGCTTCGTCGACACGATCCACGCCCCCGAGGTCGCGGGGGAGGCGTTCGAGGCCGGCTTCTTCGCCCGCCGCTTCGCCGAGATCCTCGCCTCCGAGTACGGCCTGCCCGGCGGTGCCCAGCTGTCGTTCCGCCTCGAGGTCGTGATCGAGGTCGCGGACGCGATGCTCACCCGCGCCTTCCTCATCGATCCGGCTGGCGACCAGCGCTTCATCGACGAGGCCCGGGTGCTGCTGCGCAACTACCTCTCGATGCACTACGGGCCGATCGAGGCCTGACCGCGACGGCCGCCGACGGCCTAGCTCTTTCCACGCTCCGGTGCAACACTGCGCCATCCGGGTTGGCACGCGTCTCCGAATGATGTTTTGCTGATCGCCAGGTTCTGACCGGGACCACGGGACAGGGAAGAGCAGGACCGTGATCGAATTCCGCGGAGTGAGCAAGCAGTATCCGGACGGCACGCGGGCGGTGGACGACTTCTCGCTCGTGCTGCCCTCCCGCCAGACGACCGTCTTCGTCGGCTCGTCCGGCTGCGGCAAGACGACGATCCTGCGGATGATCAACCGCATGATCGAGCCGACCGGCGGCACGATCGAGATCGACGGCGAGGACATCTCCACGCTCCCGGCTGTCTCCCTCCGCCGCCGCATCGGCTACGTGATGCAGAACTCCGGTCTCCTGCCGCACCGCCGGGTGATCGACAACATCGCGACCGTGCCGCGGCTGAACGGCGTCGCGAAGAAGCCGGCCCACGATCGCGCGCTCGAGCTGATGGACACCGTCGGCCTCGACCGCTCGCTCGCCACCCGGTACCCGAGCCAGCTCTCCGGCGGTCAGCAGCAGCGCGTCGGCGTCGCGCGCGGCCTCGCCGTCGACCCCAACATCCTGCTGATGGACGAGCCGTTCGGCGCCGTCGACCCGCTCGTGCGCGCCGATCTCCAGCGCGAGACCCTGCGCCTGCAGCGCGAGCTCGACAAGACGGTCGTCTTCGTCACCCACGACATCGACGAGGCGTTCCTGCTCGGCGACCAGGTCGTCATCCTCGAGAAGGGCGGCCGGATCGCGCAGAAGGGCTCGCCCGCCGAGATCCTCGCGAACCCCGCCAGCGAGTTCGTCGCCGGCTTCGTCGGCGCCGACCGCGGCAAGCGATCGCTGTCGATCGAGGAGCGCGACGGCGCCCGGATCGTCGTCGACGGCGACGGGCGGCCGACCGGCGTCCTGCGCGCGCAGGACGGCGTCGGCGCGTGAACTGGGTCGTCAACAACACCGATCAGATCGTCGCGAACCTGCTGGCGCACCTCGCGCTCTCGGTCCCGCCGATCCTGCTCAGCTTCGTGATCTCGCTGCCGTTCGGCTGGGTCGCCAACCGCTACCGCTGGAGCCGCGGCACGCTGCTCACCGGACTCGGCGTGCTCTACGCCATCCCGTCGCTGGCGATGTTCATCCTGCTGCCCGCGCTGCTCGGCATCCCGTTGCGCTCCACCGCGAACGTCATCATCGGCCTCACCCTCTACGGCATCGCGCTGATGGTGCGGACCACCTCCGACGCGCTCTCGGCGGTGTCGGAGGACGTCACCCAGTCGGCGACGGCGATGGGCTACTCGGCCTGGGCGCGGTTCTGGAAGGTCGAGTTCCCGCTCGCCGGTCCCGTCCTGCTCTCGGGCCTGCGCGTGGTCACGGTGAGCACGGTCAGCCTCGTGACGGTCGGCGCGGTGCTGGGCATCCAGAGCCTCGGCCTGCTCTTCACGGACGGCTTCCAGCGCGGCATCCAGGGCGAGATCATCACCGGCATCGTGCTGACCATCGTGCTGGCCCTCGTCCTCGACGGGCTCCTCGTGCTGCTCGGGCGCCTGCTCATGCCGTGGACCACCCTCGACCGGAGCCGCTCCCGCCGCAGGAGCGCCGCGAGCGCGAAGGCGGTGACCGCATGAACCTCATCGCCCAGGCCTTCGCCTGGATCGGCGACCCGGCGCACTGGGAGGGCATCTACGGCATCCCGACCCGCGTCGCGCAGCACCTCGGCATCAGCCTCGTCGTGCTGGTGATCGCCGCGGCCATCGCCATCCCGCTCGGCTACCTCATCGGCCACACCGGCAAGGGCAAGGGCATCGCCGTGCCCGTCGCCGGCGGCCTCCGCGCGCTGCCCACCCTGGGCGTGCTGGTGCTCGCGGCGATGAGTCTCGGCCTCGGCCTGGGCGCACCGCTGATCGCACTCGTGATCCTGGCGATCCCGTCGATCCTCGCGGGCGCCTACTCCGGGCTCGAGGCGGTCGACCGCCGCACCGTCGACGCCGCGCGCTCCGTCGGCATGACGGAGTGGCAGATCCTGGCGAAGGTCGAGATCCCGCTCGGCCTGCCGCTGCTGATCGGCGGTCTGCGCGTCGCGGCCCTGCAGATCATCGCCACGGCGACGCTCGCCGACTACATCGGCGCCGGCGGTCTCGGCCGCTACATCTTCCAGGGCGTGAAGGCGGGCGACTACCCGCAGATGCTCGCGGGCTCGATCATCGTGATCGTGCTCACGCTGCTCAGCGAGGTGCTGTTCGCGGTCCTCCAGCGGATCGCCGTGCCCCGCGGCGTCGTGCTCGGCCTCGGCCGCGCCTCGACCGAGCGCACAGGTTTCCGCGCGTCGTCATTCCGACGCCGCGCGGTGGTGGGAATCCCCATCGACGAAGGGAAATAAGAGATGTTCACAGCAACCAAGAAGGGCCGTGTCGTTCTCAGCGCACTCGCGGTCGGCGCCATGGTGGCGCTGGCAGGGTGCTCGTCCAGCGATCCGCTCGACGAAGGATCGGGAGCGACCGCCGGCGGCGACACCATCGTCATCGGCTCGCAGGACTACTACTCGAACGAGATCATCGCCGAGATCTACGCGCAGGCCCTCGAGGACGGGGGGATGACCGTGCAGCGCGACTTCCGCATCGGTCAGCGCGAGATCTACCTGCCCGAGATCGAGAGCGGCTCGATCGACGTCTTCCCCGAGTACGGCGGCAGCCTCCTGCAGGCGCTGGAGCCGGACACGACCGCGACCACGGCCGACGACGTCTACTCGGCGCTCACCGACGCCCTGCCCGACGGACTGCGCGCGCTCGACGCCGCGGACGCGAGCGACCAGAACTCCTACACGGTCACCCAGGCCTTCGCCGACAAGTGGAACCTGACCGACATCGCCTCGCTGAAGAACGTCACCGACCCGATCGTGCTCGGCGGCAACTCGGAGCTGCAGACCCGTCCCTACGGACCCGACGCGCTGCAGTCGAAGTACGGCATCACCACGACGTTCCAGGCGATCGAGGACAGCGGCGGATCGACGACCGTCGACGCGCTGGCCAGCAACCAGATCCAGATGGCGAACATCTACACCGCCGACCCGAACATCGAGTCGAACGATCTGCTGCCCCTCGCCGACCCCGACGGCCTGTTCGTCGCGGACAACGTGGTGCCCATCGTCTCCGACAAGGTCGACGACGACGCCGCCGAGATCATCAACGGGGTCAGCGCGAAGCTGACCGCCGACGACCTCGTCGCGCTGAACTCCGAGAGCGTCAACGAGCAGAAGTCGGCCGCGGCCATCGCGACCGAGTGGCTCACCTCGGCCGGCCTCCTCGGCTGACCCGACCCGCTCACGCCCGGAGGCGCGTCACTCGTCGAGGTGACGCGCCTCTGCGCGTGAGAGGAGCTTCTTCACGCCGATCACGACCAGCACGAAGACCACGATCGCGCCGACGAAGAGGTAGCCCGCGTAGTGCAGGCTGTCCGACAACTCGCGGTAGCCGCCCGCCGCCGCGGCTCCGACGCCGACGTAGGCGAACGACCAGAGGATGCACGCGGGCGTCGTCCAGGCCATGAAGGTCCGGTAGCTCATGCCGCTCATCCCGACGGTGAGCGGGATGAGGGAGTGCAGCACCGGGAGGAAGCGCGAGAGGAAGACGGCGATGCCGCCGCGGCGCGCGAGGTAGCGCTCGGCCCGCAGCCAGTTCTTCTCGCCGAGGCGGCGACCGAGGCGCGACCCGCGGATCCGCGGTCCGAACCAGCGGCCCAGGTAGAAGCCGACCGACTCGCCGCAGAGCGCGCCGATGATCACGGCGACGGCGAGGGCGACGAACTGCAGGGGAGACGTCACGCCGGTCGCGCTGACGATCACGACGGTGTCGCCCGGCACGATCAGCCCGGCGAGGATCGTCGTCTCGAAGAAGACGGCGAGGCCGGCCAGCAGGGTCCGCCAGACGGGCGGCACGCTCACGACGAAGGCGAGGATGCCGGTCAGAGCGTCGTTCACGGCCGCGTGCGCTCCGGCATCTCAGCGGACCCGCTTGAGCAGCGACCAGAAGGTCTCGACGATCGAGCCCATGTCGACCCGGTCGTCGAGCAGCCACTGCACCTGCAGGCCGTCGGACAGCGCCGTGATCATCTTGCCGGCCAGCTCCGGATCGATGTCGGCGGCGATGAGCCCCTCGCTCTGGTCCTCGCGGACCCGGGCGGCGAAGACCTCGTTGACGGTCCGGTAGCGCTCGATGAAGAACTCGTGCGCGGGGTGCGACTCGTCGGTCGCGTCGGCGGAGAGCGTCGCGTAGAGGTGGACGAGACCGGGCACCTCGCTGTTGTGCCGGATCAGCCTGACGACCTCCTCGATCGCCTGGTCGCCCTTCTTCTCCAGGTCGTAGACGGCGCGGTCCGTGTCGTCGCGCTTGCGGAGGACCTCGGCGAAGAGCTCCTCCTTCGAGTCGAAGTAGTGCAGCAGCCCCGCCTGCGTCAGGCCGACCTCCTCCGAGATCTCGCGCAGCGAGGCCTTGCGGTACCCCTGCCGCGAGAACACCTCGAGAGCGGTCTGCAGAATCTCCTCGCGCTTCGCGACGCCCTTGGCGTAGCTCCCCTTGCTCGGCATCCCTCGATCGTAGGGGGCGCGGCCGGGCGGGAGCCGCGAGCGTCGCGCGGTGACGGCGCACGATCTCTCACAGCGGACGCGGGACGCCGGGGCGACTGGGAAAGACCTGTGAAGATGCGAGCTCGACAGCGGGAAGCGTCAGCGCACGTGGTCGCTCGCCGTCGAGAGGTCCGTCGCCGACCCTCTGACGGACGCGGGCGCTGCTCGACCGGACCCGCGGGCGGAGATCTCTCGACGTGGAGACGCTCTGTCTCGACGTCGAGACGTCGCTGACGCGCGGGCCGGCGGCGGGCCGCGCGGACCGCCCCGGAAGGGTGTCGCCAGGGGCCCCGCGGGAGGCGCACATCCGCCCCAGTACTGGGATCCGAGGGCATCGCGCCCCTCCGGCCAACCTAGGCTCGGAGCCGTGAACGAACTCCTGGACCCGCTCCTCCTGTCGCGCTGGCAGTTCGGCCTGACGACGATCTACCACTTCCTCTTCGTGCCGCTCACCATCGGCATGGCGCTCACGGTGGCGATCTTCCAGACCTGCTGGGTGCGCACCGGTCGCGTGCACTACCTGCAGCTGACGAAGTTCTTCGGGAAGATCTTCCTGATCAATTTCGCGATGGGCGTGGTCACCGGCATCGTCCAGGAGTTCCAGTTCGGGATGAACTGGAGCGACTACTCCCGCTTCGTCGGCGACGTCTTCGGCGCCCCGCTCGCCTTCGAGGGGCTGCTCGCGTTCTTCCTCGAGGCGACGTTCATCGGCCTCTGGATCTTCGGCTGGGACAAGCTCCCGGCGAAGCTGCACCTCGCGACGATCTGGCTCACCACGCTCGGCACGACGCTCTCGGCCTACTTCATCATCGCCGCGAACGCCTTCATGCAGAACCCGGTCGGCTTCCGGATCAACGAGGCCAAGGGCCGCGCCGAGCTCACCGACATCTGGGCCCTGCTGACCAACAAGGTCGCGCTCGCCGCCTTCCCGCACACGATCTTCGCCTGCTTCATGGTCTCGGCCGCGGTGATCGTCAGCGTCGCCGCCTACCACCTCTCGCGCAACCAGCACCTCGAGACGATGCGCCCCGCACTGAAGTTCGGCGCCTGGATGATGCTGATCAGCGGCGGTCTGACCCTCTTCACCGGCGACTCGCTCGGCCTCGCGATGGTCGACACGCAGCCGATGAAGATGGCGGCCGCGGAGGCGCTCTACAAGACGTCCACCGGTGTCGAGGCCTCGTTCTCGATCTTCACCTGGGGCACTCCCGACGGCTCGAGCGAGCTCTTCTCGATCCGCATCCCGTATCTGCTCTCCTTCCTCTCGACGCACACCTTCACCGGCACCGTCGAGGGCATCAACGATCTGCAGGCGCAGTACAGCGCGGTCTACGGCCCGGGCGACTACACGCCGATCATCTGGATCACCTACTGGTCGTTCCGCTGGATGATGGCGCTCGGCGTGCTCGCCATCGGCGTCGCCGCTGCCGGCCTCTGGTTCACCCGCAAGGGCCGCGAGCCGAAGCAGTGGATGTGGAAGATCGCGATCTGGGCGGCACCGCTGCCGCTGATGGCGATGATCGTCGGCTGGGTCTTCACCGAGATGGGCCGCCAGCCCTGGCTCGTCTTCGGCCTGCTGAAGACCGCGGACGGCGTCTCGCCCGGGGTCAGCGGCATCGAGGTGCTGATCTCGCTGATCGCCTTCACCGCCATCTACGGCACGCTCGCGGTCGTCGAGTTCCGGCTGATCAAGCGGGCGGCCCAGGCCGGCCCCGACGACGCCCCCGAGATCGACGAGGAGAGCGGTCGCCCGCAGCTCGTCGGCACCGTCTACTGAGAAGGGCACTGCGCACATGGACCTCGGATCGCTCGATCTCGCCACGCTCTGGTTCTGGATCGTCGCCGTCTTCTTCATCGGCTACTTCGTCCTCGACGGCTTCGACTTCGGCGTCGGGATGTCGCTGCCGTTCCTCGGCCGCGACGACACCGACCGCCGCGTCCTGATCAACACGATCGGGCCGGTCTGGGACCTCAACGAGACCTGGGTCATCGTCGCGGGAGCGGCGATGTTCGCCGCGTTCCCCGAGTGGTACGCGACGCTCTTCAGCGGCTTCTACCTGCCGCTGCTGCTGATCCTGCTGGCGCTGATCGCCCGCGGCGTCTCCTTCGAGTACCGGCACCAGCGCCCGGAGGCCGCCTGGAAGAAGCGGTTCGACACGATGATCGTGGTCGGCTCGGCCGTGCCCGCGTTCCTCTGGGGCGTCGCGTTCGCGAACATCGTGCAGGGCGTGCCGCTGGACGCGGACCACAACTACATCGGGACGGTCTTCGATCTGCTGAACCCGTACGCGCTGCTCGGCGGCGCGACGACGCTCCTGCTCTTCTTCACCCACGGCGTCGTCTTCGTCTCGCTGAAGACCGACGGCGAGATCCGCGAGCGGGCGCGCCGGCTGGCGACGCGGGCTGGACTGGTGACCATCGCGGTCGCCGCGGTGTTCCTCGGCTGGACGAACCTGGCGCAGGGGAGCGGCCCGTCCTGGCTGCTGTCGATCGCCGCGGCGACCGCCCTGGTGCTCGCCTGGCTCGCGAACGTCCGCGGGCGGGAGGGCCGTGCCTTCGCCCTGCTGGCCGGGACCATCGGCCTCGCGGTGCTCGCGCTGTTCACCACGCTCTTCCCGGCGGTGATGCCCGCCTCGAACGACGTCGCCAACAGCCTGACCATCGAGAACGCCTCGAGCACGCCCTATACCCTGACGGTGATGAGCTGGACGGCGCTGGTCTTCGTCCCGCTCATCGTGGGCTACCAGGCCTGGACCTACTGGATCTTCCGCAAGCGCATCACCCGGAGCCACATCCCGGTCGACGCGCACTGACCGATCGCGACCGTGAAGCCCCTCGACCCCCGACTGCTCCGCTACGCCCGCTCCGCACGGCTGTTCCTCGTGCTCGGCGGGGCGCTCGCGCTGGCCCGCACGGCGACCGCGGTCGCGTTCGCGTGGCTGGTGGCGCAGCTCGTCGCCGGTGCGGTCGACGGGCGCTCGGCCGCCGACCCGGCGCCGTCGCTCGCGGCGCTGCTGGGGGTCGTGGCGGTGCGCGCGCTGCTGGCCTGGGCCGTCGAGGTGAACGCCGCGCGGGGCGGCGCCGACGCGAAGGCGCAGCTGCGGTCGGCGGTCCTCGCCTCGCTCGTCGCGCTCGGCCCGGCCGGCCGCACGGGTGGCTCGGGCGGGGTCGTCGCCCTGCTCGGCGGCGGGCTCGACGCGCTCGACGGCTACTTCGCCCGCTACCTGCCGCAGCTGATCGCGACCGCGATCACCACGCCGATCCTGACGTTCGTGGTCTTCCTCGCGGATCCGCTCAGCGCGCTCTTCCTCGTGGTGACGCTGCCGCTGATCCCGGTGTTCATGATCCTGATCGGCTGGGCGACGCAGGCGGTGCAGAAGCGGCAGTGGAGCCGCCTGCAGGCGCTGGCCTCCGGCTTCGTCGACACGGTCGGCGGACTGGCCACGCTGAAGATCTTCGGACGGGCGGAGCGGCAGAGCACCCGCATCCGCGCGCTGACCGAGGACTACCGCGTGCACACGATGAAGGTGCTGCGGGTGACCTTCGTCAGCAGCTTCGTCCTCGAGCTGGCCGGCTCGCTCTCGGTCGCGCTCGTCGCGGTGTCGATCGGGCTGCGCCTGGTCGACGGCTCGCTCGGGCTCGCGATCGGGCTCTTCGTGCTCGTGCTGGCGCCGGACGTGTTCCTGCCGGTGCGGCAGGTCGGTGCCGAGTTCCATGCGGCGGCGGACGGCGTGCAGGCGGCGGACGAGGCCTTCGCGATCATCGAGGCGGCGGCGACCGTCCCCGGGCGAACCGCGGTGCCCGGTCGCTCGGGGGCGCTCGAGCTGCGCGGGCTCGCGGTGGACGACGGTGCGGGCCGCGTGCTCGCGCCCGTCGACGCCGTCCTGCCCGCCGGCTCGATCACGGCGCTGACCGGGCCCAGCGGATCCGGGAAGTCGACCCTCCTCGCCGCCCTCGCCGGCTTCGCTCCCGCGACCGGCTCGATCGCCCTCGGCGGCGTCGCCGTCGACGAGTCGACCGGCCGCGACTGGCTCGCCTGGTCGGGGCAGCGGCCCGATCTGCTCCCCGGGACCGTCGGCTCGAACGTGGCGCTCGGCTCGCGCTCGCCCGACCCGGTGCGCATCGACCGGGCGCTCGCGATCGCGGGTGCCGACCTCGACCCCGGCCGGCGGATCGATGCGGACGGCACCGGACTGTCCGGCGGGCAGGCGGCGCGGGTCGCCGTGGCCCGGGCCGTGCACCGCGTCCTCGAGCGCGGCTGCGCCGTACTGGCTCTCGACGAGCCGACCGCCGCGCTCGACGAGGAGTCGGAGCGCGCGCTGCTCGCCGGGCTCCGCTCTCTCGCCGACGAGGGCGTGATCGTGCTCGTCGCCACGCACCGCCCGGCGACCATCGCCGCCGCTGACGCGGTGCTCGCACTCGCCCCCGCCGAGGCGGTGCTCCGGTGAACCGCGCCGAGGTGCTGCGCGCGGCGATGCCGGCGCCGCGGCGCTTCCTCCCCGGACTCTCCTTCGGGCTGCTGTCGTCCGCGTCGGTCGTCGCCCTGCTCGCCTGCTCGGCCTGGTTGATCGTGCGGGCGGCCGAGCAGCCGCCGATCCTCTTCCTCTCGATGGCCGTCGTCGGCGTGCGTGCCTTCGCGCTCTCGCGGGCGTTCTTCCGCTACCTCGAGCGCCTCTCCGGGCACGATGCGGCCTTCCGCGCGTTGGCCGAGCTGCGCGCGGGCGTCTACGACCGGCTGGTCCCCGTGGCGCCCGACGGACTCGGGCGGGTCCGCCGCGGCGATCTCGTCTCGCGCGTGGTCGCCGACGTCGACGCCCAGCAGGACGTGCCGCTGCGGATCGTGCAGCCGCTGGTCGTCACCGCCGTCGTCTCCGCCGCCGCGGTGGTGGGCATCTGGCTCCTGCTGCCCGCGATGGGCGCCGTGCTGCTCGGTCTGCTCGTGCTCGCCTTCCTCGGCGGAGCCCTCGGCTCGGGGCTGGTCTCGGCGCGCGCCGACCGCGAGCTGGCGCCGTTGCGCGGCGAGCTGGCCGAGCGCCTGAACCTGCTGGTCACCCGGCTCGACGTGCTGATCGCCTTCGACGCGGCCGAGGCCGCGATCGCCGACGCCGCGCAGGCGGAGGCGGCGCTGAGTCGGGCGGCTCGTCGCCGCGCGGCGTCGACCGGGCTCGCCGCCGCCGTTCTCGCGCTGTGCTCCGGCGGCGCGGTCTGGGCCGGTCTGGCCCTCGGGATCCCGGCGGTCGGCGAGCTGGGCGGCCCCGCGCTCGGGGTGCTCGCCCTGGTGCCGCTGGCCGTCTTCGAGGTCGTGGCCGCCGCTCCGCTGGCGGTGCAGAGCGCGCGCTCCGCGCTCTCGAGCGCGCAGCGGCTCGCGGACCTCGACGCGCAGGCCGCGTCGCCGGCGCTGGCGACCGACGCCGACGTCGATCCGTCGGCCGCCGTCCCGCTCGGCCGCGACATCGTCCTCCGCGACCTCTCGATCTCCTGGCCCGGAGCCGCGACGCCGGCGCTCCGCGACGTCTCGCTCGAGCTGCGCGCGGGCGAGCGGGTCCTCGTCACCGGTGGCAGCGGCTCGGGCAAGACGACCCTCGCGCACGCGCTCGTCCGGTTCCTCGACCACACCGGCTCCTACCGGATCGGCGGGGTGGAGGCGCGCACGCTGCCCCAGAACGAGCTGCGCCGGCTGGTCGGCCTCGTCGAGCAGCAGCCCTACCTCTTCGACGACACTATTCGGCAGAACCTGCTCTTCGCCCGGCCCGAGGCCGACGACGCGGTGCTGACCACCGTTCTCGAGCGGGTGGGCCTCGCCTCCTGGACCGCGGTGCGCGGCGGTCTCGACGCGCGGGTCGGCGAGCGCGGCTCGCTCGTCTCGGGCGGTCAGGCGCAGCGGCTGGCGCTCGCCCGCGCCCTGCTCGCCGACTTCGACGTGCTGGTGCTCGACGAGCCCACCGCCTCGGTGGACGCGCCGGTGGCCGACGCCCTGCTCGCCGACCTGCTGCACGCCGCCTCGGGCCGCACGGTCGTGCTGATCGCGCACCGCGTCCCCGCGTCCCTCGCCTTCGACCGGCGGATCACGGTCGCGGAGGGCACCGCCCGCTGACCCCCGACGCGGCAGATCCCCGGACCGGAGGACGGCCCGGGGATCCGCTCAGCCCGGGAGCGCGGCGATCAGCGGCTGGACCAGCTCGCGCGGCCGCGCCCGTCGTACTGCACCAGGTTGCCGTCGTCCTGCATCACCAGGCGGAACGGCGGAACAGCGGGGCCGGCATTGACGAAGTAGCGCGGTAGAACGCTCCAGCTCGCTCGGCCCTGGCCGGCGACCGCCATGTATCCGTTCTCGTCGATCGAGAGGAAGTCGCCGGACGTGGACGTCCCGGTGGTCCAGATCGGACCGGTGCGGCCGGAGACGACGAAGTTGCCGTCGGCCTGCATCGTCGCTCGGTAGGCGCCGTTGCCCGACCGGAGGCCCTCGCCCGCGTACAGTGCGGCCGGAGCGAACAGGGTGCTGCTCGGGAAGGCGATCCGGCTGCTCCAGATCACGGTGTCCTCGATGCTGTACAGGACGAGCCTGCCCGTGTTGTCGAGGTTCATCCGCACTCCGGAGCCGCTGGTGCCGGTGGCCCACTTCGCCGAGCCGTCCGCACCGTAGATGACGGCGTTGCCGTCCTCCTGCAGCACCAGCCGGTTCCCGGCGCCCGAGGTGCCGGTGCTCCAGGTCACTCCGTTCGGGCCGTAGCCGACGAAGTTGCCGTCGCCCTGCATCACCGCGGTGAAGCGGCCGTCGCCCGAGGTGAGGCGTCCGTCCGGCCGGAGGGATTCGGTGGGGTAGAGGAAGTCCGTGGGCGGCGCTGCGATCGTCGTGCCGATGCTGCTCGCCCACGCGGGGCTGCCGTTGGCGCGGCTGACGACCAGGTTGCCGTCGCTCTGGATCCGCACGCTGGCACCCGCTTCACCGTCGGTGCCGGTGAACCAGACGGGTCGGCCGTCCGCGGCGTAGATCACGAGGTTGCCGTCGGCCTGCATGACGAGGCGGTCGCCGCGGCCCTGGGTGCCGGTGCTGAAGGTGGCCCGGCCGCTCGCGTCGTAGGTGACGGCGTTGCCGTCGGTCTGCAGCACGAAGCGGTAGCCGCCGCCGACCGAGGCGATGCTCTCGCCGGGCACGAGCTGCTCTCCGCTGACCAGCGCGTCGGTGAACACGTTCGCGGCGGTGACGACCGTGGTCGGGACCTGCCCGGGGCCGGCGGCGAGGGCAGGAGTCGCGCCGAGCAGCAGGGCGCCCGCGGTCACGAGCACCACCGCCCCGGAGACGAGGGTGCGGGCGGGGTGGAGAGGCGTCATCGCGGGTCCTTCGAGCGGAGTCGGTGGGCGGTTCTCCCGAATGCTTCCACGCCGCTCGCCGCGCCACGCCGCCGAGGCGCGGTCGTGATCGAGTGGTGATCCGGCCGGATCAGTGCGCCGGCCGGACCCGTCTCTCGGCCTCGGCGAGCGTCCCGCCCTCGGCGGCCCATCGGTCGAGCACGCCGTCGACCCGAGCCCGTGCGGATCCGCTGCTGCTCTCGAGCAGAGGACGGATCACGTCGCGGGCCAGCGGCGCCGTCAACTCCTCGACCCGTGCATCTCGGACGAATCCCTCGAGCCGGGTCAGGTCGGAGGCGCGCAGGAGCGCCGCCCGCGACTGCAGCAGGACGATCGCGGCGAGCCGCGTCTCGAAGACGTGCGCCTCCCACAGCTCCGACGACAGCGCGGTGACGTCGTCGTGCCCGAGCCCGCGGAACTTCTTCAGCGCGTCCCGCACGGTCCCGCGCACGGCGCCGACCGAGGCGCCGGTGGAATCGAGGCCCGCGCCGAGTCGCTCGCGCACGTCCTGCGCGCGCCAGACGTCGCCCTCGTACTCCAGCGCCGTGCGGATGAAGTCGCCGGCGTCGCTCACCCCTCCATCATGCGACGCGCGGGGGAGCAGCGACGAACCGTGCTCCGCCGGCGACCGCGCGCCGAAGGTCGCGGTCCGCCCTCGGCCGCGGGTCGCGCCGCCCGGGGACGCCGACGGCCCGGCCCGTGCACGGGAGGCGCGAGCCGGGCCGTCGGGAGGGGCCCGCCGCAGGGCGGGACCCCATCAGAGCTGCGTCGAGTCGACCGCGGTCAGCGGCTCGCCCACACCGCCTGGTTGCGGCCGTCGTACTCGACCAGATTGCCGTCGTCCTGCATGACGAGGCGGAACGGAGCGACCGCGCCGGCGCGGGGGGTCACCGTCCAGGTCCCGGCGCCGTCGCCGCGGACGACGGCCATGAAGCCGTCCTCGTAGAGGTTGAACGAGCTGCCGGCGCCCGATGTGACCGTCGACCAGATCGGGCCGGAGCGGCCGGAGACGACGAAGTTGCCGTCGCCCTGCATGACGGCGCGGTAGACGCCGTTCGCCGAGCGGAGGAGACTGCCGGCCGCGAGCCCGTTCTCGGCGTAGAGGCTCGAGCCCGGCAGTTGCGCCTGGCTGGTCCAGAGCACGGTGTCGACCTGGTCGACGATGATCAGCGATCCGGCGTTGTTGATGCCGAGGCGTAGATCCGAGCCGCGGGTGCCGGAGGACCACTGGACCGAGCCGTCCGGCCCGTAGATCACGGCGTTGCCGTCGGTCTGCAGCACGAGCCGATTGCCGGCGCCGCGCGTGCCGGTGGTCCAGACGACGCCCTGCGGGCCGTAGCCGACGAAGTTGCCGTCGGTCTGCATCTCGGCGCGGAAGCGGCCGTCGGCCGAGGTGAGCCGGTGCCCGCCGCGGAGGGTCTCGCCGGTGAAGAGGGTGTCGGTCGCGGGCTCGGCGATCCTCCCGTTGACGCTGCTCGCCCAGGCGGGGGAGCCGTTCTCGCGGGACACGACGAGGTTGCCGTCCTGCTGGATGATCAGGTACGCACCGGGCTCGTCGTTCGTGCCGGTGCTCCAGACGGGCCGGTCGTCGGCGGAGTAGATCACGACGTTGCCGTCGGTCTGCATGACGAGGTGGTCGCCGCGCCCGGCGGTGCCGGTCGCGTAGACGACGCGGCCGTCGGGTCCGTAGGTGACGGCGTTGCCGTCGGCCTGCATCACGAACTCGTAGGCGGGTCCGGGGTTGTCGGAGACGATGCTCTCGCCGCGGGCGAGCTCCTCGCCGCCCTCCAGCGCGTTGTAGTACGCGCCGGCGGCGCGGGCCTGCGGGTCGGCGTTCGTCTGGAGTGCGGGCGCCGAGTCGGCGGAGGACGAGGAGAGCGTCTGCTGCACCGCCTCCTCGGCGAACGCCGGCGTCGCCGTGAAGAGCAGAGCCCCGGTCGCGACCAGCGCGACGAGCCCGGAGCCGGCGAATCGGGAGGGCCCGGTGGAGCGCGAGGCTCCGGTGGAGCGGGAGGAAGAGGGAGGCGTCATCGCAGTTCTTTCTCGAGAGGTCGGCGTCGCCGAGCGGATCCTCGAATGCTCGCACGCGGGGGCGGGATCGGGCGTGCGGTCGGGACGCCGTGTCCCGGTCCAGCGCTCGTCGGCATGACGGAGGCACTCGCTCGCCCGTCGCCCCGATCTCGTGCCCTCACGACGGCGGCCCGGTCCGTGCGGGATGCGCACGACCGGGCCGTCGGAGCAGGGCCGACCGCCTCGGCGGAGCCCGCTGTCCGCTGCCGTCAGCGGCTGGACCAGACGACGTGGCCCTGGCCGTCGTACTCGACGAGGGCGCCGTCGTTCTGCATCACGAACCGGAACGGTCCGACCGCACCGGAGGCGGGACCGTTCGTCCAGACCACGGTGTCCTTCCAGTCGTCGATCGACGCGACGCCGTTCTCGGCGACGTGCAGCGCGTTGTCGATGCCGGAGGTCCCGCTCTGCCAGACAGTGCCCGTCGGACCGTGGACGACGAGGTCCCCGTTCGACTGCATCACCGCGAGGTACCGACCGTCGTCCGAGCGCAGCACGTCACCGGCCGAGAGGTAGTTCGGTGCGTACAGGACCGACCCCGGCAGCTGGGACTGGCTGTCCCACGCCAGGTCGCCCTCGTCGTCGACGAGCATCAGCACTCCGCTGTCGTCGAGCTGGACGGTGAGAGTGTCGTCGCTGGTGCCGGACGTCCACTTCACCGAGCCGTCGGCGCCGAGGACGACGGCGTCACCGTCGTTCTGCAGGACGAAGCGATTGCCCGCGCCGTGGGTGCCGGTGTGCCAGATCACGCCGGAGGGCCCGGAGCCGACGAGGTCCCCGTCGGTCTGCATGACCGCGCGGAACAGCCCGTTCTTCGAGGTCAGCTGGTCGCCCGGCGCGAGGCTGCCGCCGGTGCCGAGGGTGTCGTGCGGCGGTTCGGCGGTCGTCCCGGCGCCGGCGGACCAGGCGGGAGCGCGGCTCGCTGAGGATGCTGCTCCGACGGCGCTCTCGGCGAGGGCGGGTGTCGCGCCGAGGAGCAGGGTTCCCGCCGCGACGAGCGCGACGAGTCCGGAGGCGAGGGAGCGTGGATGTGAGGTGGACGTCATGGCAGTTCCTTACTCGAGAGATCGGCACCGCCGTCGACGAGGCGGCATCGCCGAACGGTCTTCCCTCTCACCGAAGCACTGCTGCTGGACTTCGATGCGTTCCGGCGCGGCGCGCAGGGTCGTTGTCGCGTCGTCCTGCTTCTGCGCTCTGAGGGGGAGTCGCGCAGGGCCGGACCGTGCGCGTGAGAACGCCGAGGGCCCGGCGCGTGCAGGGTGTGCACGAGCCGGGCCATCGGAGGGGGACGTCAGCGCGTCCGCCGACGCGTCGATCCCGGCGCGGTCAGCGGATGGACCAGATCGCGTGGCCCTGTCCGTCGTACTCGACGAGGTTGCCGTCGCTCTGCATGACCAGGCGGAACGGGCCGTCACCGCCGGCGGCGGGCTTCGCCGTCCAGGTGACGGCGCCGTTGTCGGCTACGACCTGCGCTCTCCCGTTCCGGAAGAACTGGAACGAGCTCTCGACACCGGAGGTGGCGGTCTGCCAGATCGCTCCCGTCGGGCCGTAGACGACGAAGTTGCCGTCACCCTGCATCACGGCACGATAGGCGCCGTCGTCCGAGCGCAGCCGGTCGTCGGTCTGGAGGTAGTTCGGGGCGTACAGAATCGATCCGGGCAGCGCAGACTGGCTGTCCCATACCAGGTCGTCGTCGGCATCGCGGATCTCCAGCACGCCGCTGTCGTCGAGCTGGACGGTGAGACCGTCCCCGCTGGTACCGGACGCCCACTTCACCGCGCCGTCGGCTCCGTAGACCACGGCGTTCCCGTCGTCCTGGATGACGAAGCGATTGCCGATGCCGCGAGTGCCGGTGCTCCAGATCGCTCCGGAGGGGCCGTAGCCGACGAGGTTGCCGTCGCGCTGCATGACCGCGTGGAAGAGCCCGTTCTCGGAGGTGAGCTGGTGGCCGTAGGTGAGGGTGCCGCCGGTGGCGAGGGTGTCGGTCGGCGGTTCGGCGATCTTCCCGGCGCTGGCGGACCAGGCCGGAGTGCCGTTCCGGCGGTAGAGGACGAGATCGCCGTCCTCCCCGAGCACGAGATTCGCGCCCGGTTCGCCGTCCGTTCCGGAGCTCCAGATCGGACGATCATCGCCCGAGAGGACCACGATGTTCCCGTCCTTCTGCAGTCCCAGATAGTTCACCTGGGTCGGGGAGGCGTTGCGGGTCCCTGTGCGGAACAGGATCCTGCCGTCGTTGGAGCGGAGGACGACGTCACCGTCCTCCTGCATGGCGAAGACGTAGCTTCCGGACGGGTCGGAGAGCACGGTTCGGTCCAGGTTCGGGCTTCCGCCCGGGTTCGTGCCGATGTAGTAGACCACTTCCCCGGCGAGAAGAGCGTTGTAGTAATCGCGGTCGGGGCCACCGGACGGGGCGGGCCACCGTTTGAAGGCCGGCGTGGTCGGACTCCAGTGCGTCGATGCAGACGCGTCAGCGGCGGCCTCCTGGGCCACAGCAGGTGTCGCACCCAGGAGTAGGACTCCGGCTGCGACGAGTGCGACGATCCCGGAGGCTCGGCGTCGTGGGTGGGTGGTGGATGTCATGGCAGTTCCTTCTCGAGAGATCGGCACCGCCGTTGACGAGGCGGCGTCGCCGAGCGGTCTTCCCTCTCACCGAAGCACTCGCGCTCGGACCCGTCACCCGTTGGCGTTCGGCACGTGCTCTCTGTCGCGCGGTCCGGTTCCCGGCTCTCCGGACGGCGCCGGCGGTCGGCACGCGATCTCCTCGCATGCTGCTCCGAGGGCACGACGACGGCCCGGCTCGTGCTGAGGGGCACGGGCCGGGCCGTCGAGTGGAAGCGTCAGCGCGACTGCGGTCGCCGGACCGCAGGAGCCGTCAGCGGCTGGACCAGACCGCGTGGTGGTGGGCGTCGTACTCGACGAGGTTGCCGTCGCCCTGCATGACGAAGTGGAACGGGGCGGCACCGGCGGCGGGTGTCGCCGTCCAGGTGACGGCGCCGTTGCCGGCCACGACCTGTGCCGTGCCGTCCTCCGAGAACTCGAACGAGCTCTCGACTCCGGAGGTGGCGGTCTGCCAGATCGCTCCGGTCGGGCCGTAGACGACGAAGTTGCCGTCGGCCTGCATCACGGCACGGTAGGCGCCGTCGTCGGAGCGGAGGTGGTCGTCGATCTCGAGGGTGTTGGGGGCGTACAGCTGAGCGCCGGGCAGTCCGGACTGGCTCGTCCACAGGACGGCGTCGTCCTCGTCGAGGACGTTCAGGACGCCGCTGTCGTCGAGGGCGATGGAGGTGGCCGGACCCTCGGTGTCGGCCGCCCACACGATCCCCCCGTCCGCGCCGATGATCACGGCGTAGCCGTCGTCGGAGACGAGGAGCTGGTTGTCGGTGCCGAAGGTGCCGGTGCTCCAGACGACGCCGTCCGGGCCGTAGCCGACGAGGTTGCCGTCGCGCTGCATGACGGCGCGGAACAGTCCGTTCGGTGACGTGAGCTGGTGGCCGCGGTACAGCACCTCGTCGTCGTAGAGAGTGCTGAACGGCGGCTCGGGGATCCTGCTGTTGTTGTCACTCGCCCAGGCCGGGGAGTCGTCCTCGCGGTAGAGGACGAGATTGCCGTCCGATTGCATCACGAGGTGGGCGTCCGGCTCGCTGTCCGTCCCGGTGCTCCAGAGCGCACGGCCGTCCGCGGAGTAGATGACGACGTTGCCGTCCTCCTGCATCACGAGGCGGTTGCTCCGCCCCGAGGTGGCCGTGCTGAAGAGGGCGTGGCCGACCTCGTCGTAGACGACGGCGTTCCCGTCGTCCTGCATCCGGAAGGTGTACCCGCCTCCCGACTGGCTCGAGGCGATGGACTGACCGGCGAGGAGCTGCTGGCCGGGGTTCAGTGCGTCGGGGGCCGACGCGCGGGCGGCGGCGGAGATGCTCGAGGACGCGGTGCTGAGACCGCCCTGAGCGAGGGCGGGTGTCGCGCTGAAGAGCAGGGCGCCGGTCGCGACCAGCGCGACGAGACCTGAGGCGAGCGGGCGGGGGGTGGTGTGTGCTGTCATCGCAGTTCCTTCTCGAGAGATGGGCGCCGTCGGGGTGAGGGCGGCATCACGAGCGGACTGCTTCGATCCTGGCGCGCGCGGGTGCGTACGACGAGGGATCGGCGCGCGGTGACCGGTCCTTGGCACGCCGTCCGTTCCGGCGCCTCGCGCGCGTCAGGGGAGGGGGCGGCGGAGGGCGTCCAGGCGCCGGCGCCAGGCATCGAGCCGGCCCGGCACCGCGGCGAGCGCCGGTCCGTCGACCCAGCCCGTGGCCAGGCGCAGGCCGTGCAGGGCGTTCGCCGTCCACACCTCGCGGCCGTCGAGGTCGACCGGCTCAGCCGGCGCCTCGATGACGTCGACGCCCAGTGCCCCCGCGAGCACGGAGACCGTGCGGGCTGTCACGCTCCGCACCCGGCGGCTGCTCGCGGGCGGGACGACCAGCGCGTCGCCGAGCCACCAGAGCACGGCGCTCGAGGCGCCGTCGATCACCGCGCCGTCGGCACCGAGGATCACGGCCTCGTCCGCACCAGCGGCGAGAGCACGGGAGCGCAGGAGCGCCAGCCGTGCGATGTCGGGTCCCTTGCGCTCCGGGGTGCGGCGCGGATCCACGGGGCTGGTCCAGAGGACGACGGTGCGGCCCCGCGGCGGGGCGGGGCGCAGCCGGAGGCGCAGACCCTCGGCGGTGAGTTCGACGCGCGGGAAGGAGTCGCCGGTGCGGGGGAGCGCCGCGATCGCGGCGTCGAGGAACGCCGCGGAGTCGTCGTGGTCTCCGCCGACGGGCCGCCCGGCGTCGCTGAGCGCGCCCAGGAACCGCTCCCGGTGCAGTTCGAGACCGCGCACGCGGCCCTCCGACACCAGCCAGGAGTCGGCCGCGAGGAGGGCGCCGGCCGGTTCGTCCACTGCGGGACCGAGCTCCCGCCCGTCCCACTTCCGCACCAGCTCGCCGTCCACGACGGCCTACGCTAGCCCAGTGGCCGCGCTCCCCGAGGTTTCCGCCGCCCGGCGGCAGCTGACCTGGGTCGATCCGGAGCGAGCATACCTCGGCTTGTTCGCCTCGGCGAACGCCTCCTTCTGGCTCGACTCCGGTCGCGACGCCGCCGAGGGCCTCTCCTTCCTCGGTTCCTCGGACGACGTGCTCACGGTCGGGCCCGGCGCGGACGTGTCGGCGGCGCTCGCCGCCGTGGAGACGGAGCGCACCGGCGACCGGGCGCTCGGGCGGTACGGCTGGATCGCCTACGAGGCGGGTGCGCCGTTCGTCGCCCTTCCGCCCGCCCCCGTCGACGCCGACGCCCCGCCCGCGCTCGCTCTGATCCGCGGCGACCCGGTGCTCGAGTTCGACCACGCCCGGCGGACCCTGCACCTCGTCTCCTCCCCGCAGAGGGAGCAGGAGGCGCGGCGGCTGGAGCGGGCGCTGACGGCGCTCGCCGAGACCGCTGCCGACGTCGGCGAGCCGCGTGACGCGGAGCCGTCCGGACCCGCCGAGTGGCGGCACGGTCCCGAGCGGTACCGAGCCCTGATCGCCCACTGCCAGGCCGCGATCCGCGCGGGTGACGCCTATCAGCTCTGCCTCACCAACGAGGTGGTGGTCGAGGGTGCGTTCGATCCGGTCGAGGCGTACCGGCGCCTGCGCCGCTCGAGCCCCAGTCACCACGGCGGACTGATCCGGGTCGGCGGGCTCGCTCTCGTCAGCGCCTCGCCCGAGCGCTTCCTCGACGTCACGGCCGACGGCCGCGTCGCCACGCATCCGATCAAGGGCACCCGGACGCGCAGCGCCGACCCCGTCGTCGACGCGGAGCTGCGGGCCGAGCTGCTCGCGAGCGTCAAGGAGCGCGCCGAGAACGTGATGATCGTCGATCTCGTGCGGAACGACCTGGCCCGCATCGCCGCCCCCGCCTCGGTGCAGGTGGACCGCCTCCTCGAGATCGAGACCTACCCGCACGTGCACCAGCTGGTGAGCGAGGTGTCGGCGCAGCTCGCGCCCGGTGTCGGACCGGCGGAGCTGCTCGCCGCGACCTTCCCCGCCGGATCGATGACGGGAGCGCCGAAGCGACGCGCGATCGAGCTCCTGCACGAGTGGGAGGCCGGGCCGCGCGGTCTCTACGCCGGCGCGTTCGGCCGCCTCGGCGGCGACGGCTCACTCGATCTCGCGATGACCATCCGCACCCTCGTGCTCGACGGCGTCCGCGCCAGGATCGGCACCGGCGGAGGCATCACCGCGCTCTCCGTCCCGGACGAGGAGGTGGAGGAGACCCGCCTCAAGGCCCGCGCACTGCTGGCCGCGCTCGGAGTCGACCCGCACGTCACGGCGGAGTCGTCGCCCGGTCGCTAGAGGCCAGTAGGGTTGTTGGTCGGACGCAGGCGCCCTCCGAGCGCGCGCCCACCCCCACCCTCACAGAAGTAGGACACACCTGTGGCAGAAGAGACCTCCCAGCAGACCGGCCCGACCGACGAGGAGCGCTACGACTTCCGCGCGCTCCAGGAGAAGTGGCTCCCGATCTGGGAGGAGACCCGGCCGTTCGCGACCGGCGACTCCACCGACAAGCGCCCGCGCAAGTACGTGCTGGACATGTTCCCGTACCCCTCCGGCGACCTGCACATGGGCCACGCGGAGGCGTACGCGCTGGGCGACGTCATCGCGCGCTACTGGCGCCAGCAGGGCTTCAATGTGCTGCACCCAATCGGCTGGGACAGCTTCGGCCTGCCCGCCGAGAACGCGGCGATCAAGCGCGGCCTCAACCCGGTCACCTGGACCTACGACAACATCGAGCAGCAGAAGCGCTCGATGAAGCGCTACGCCGCGTCCTTCGACTGGGACCGCGTGCTGCACACCTCCGACCCCGAGTACTACAAGTGGAACCAGTGGCTGTTCCTCAAGATGTACGAGAAGGGCCTCGCCTACCGCAAGGACAGCTGGGTCAACTGGGACCCGGTGGACCAGACCGTCCTCGCGAACGAGCAGGTCCTCGCCGACGGCACCTCGGAGCGCTCCGGCGCCGTCGTCGTGAAGAAGAAGCTCACGCAGTGGTACTTCAAGATCACCGACTACGCGGACCGCCTGCTCGACGACCTCAACCAGCTCGAGGGCTCCTGGCCGTCGAAGGTCATCGCCATGCAGCGCAACTGGATCGGCCGCTCGATCGGCGCCGATGTCGAGTTCGAGATCGAGGGCCGCGAGGAGCGGATCACGGTCTTCACGACGCGCCCCGACACCCTCTTCGGCGCGACCTTCATGGTCGTCGCGCCCGACTCCGACCTGGCCGCCGAGCTGGTCGAGGGCGCCGAGCCCGAGCTGCGGACCGCGTTCAAGAGCTACCTGGAGAAGGTGCAGAAGTCGAGCGAGATCGAGCGCCTCACCGTCGACCGCCCGAAGACCGGCGTCTTCCTCGGCCGCTACGCGATCAACCCCGTCAACGGCGAGCGCCTGCCGATCTGGTCGGCCGACTACGTGCTGTCCGACTACGGTCACGGCGCGGTCATGGCCGTGCCCGCGCACGACCAGCGCGACCTCGACTTCGCCCGCGCCTTCGACCTGCCGGTGCGGGTCGTCGTCGACACGACCGCCTCGGTCACCGGCGCGATCCCGGTCATCCCGAAGGACCCGGAGGAGCTGGCCGCGCTCGAGAAGGAGTACTCGCTCGACCCGGCGACCACCGGCGAGGCGCTGACCGGCGACGGCCGCCTGATCAACTCCGGCCCGCTCGACGGACTGTCGAAGCGCACTGCCATCGAGCGCGTCATCAAGCTGCTGGAGGAGCGCGGCCGCGGCCGCTCGGCGAAGAACTACCGCCTGCGCGACTGGCTGATCTCGCGCCAGCGCTACTGGGGCACGCCGATCCCGATCATCCACGGCGAGAACGGCGAGCTGATCCCGGTCCCCGAGGACCAGCTGCCCGTGCGCCTGCCCTCGACCGACGGCCTGGACCTGCAGCCGAAGGGCTCCTCGCCGCTCGGTGCCGCGGAGGACTGGGTGAGCGTCGCCAACCCGAACGACGGCAGCCCCGCGCGCCGCGACCCGGACACGATGGACACCTTCGTCGACTCCTCGTGGTACTTCCTCCGCTTCCTCTCGCCGAAGGACGACACCCAGGCGTTCGACCCGAAGCTCGCCGAGAAGTGGGCGCCCGTCGACCAGTACGTCGGCGGCGTGACGCACGCGATCCTGCACCTGCTCTACGCGCGCTTCATCACCAAGGTGCTCTTCGACCTGGGGTACGTCTCCTTCACCGAGCCGTTCACGGCGCTGCTCAACCAGGGCATGGTGCAGATGGACGGCGCCGCGATGTCGAAGTCGAAGGGCAACATCGTCCGCCTGTCGGACCAGCTGGACGAGTTCGGCGTCGACGCCGTGCGCCTGACGATGGCGTTCGCCGGCCCGCCCGAGGACGACATCGACTGGGCCGACGTCTCGCCGTCGGGCAGCGCGAAGTTCCTCGCCCGCGCCTGGCGCCTGGCGAAGGACGTCACGACGAAGCCCGATGTGGAGTGGAAGAACGGCGACGCGGCGCTGCGCCGGCAGACGCACCGCTTCCTCGCCGAGTCGCCCTCGCTGATCGAGGCGTTCAAGTTCAACGTCGTCGTCGCGCGCCTGATGGAGCTGGTCAACGCCACCCGCAAGGTCATCGACTCCGGCGCCGGCGCGGGCGACCCCGCCGTCCGCGAGGCGACCGAGGTCGTCGCGATGGCACTCAACCTGTTCGCGCCGTACACGGCCGAGGACATGTGGAACCGTCTCGGCTACGAGGGCTCGGTCGCGCACGCGCTCTGGCGCAAGGCCGACCCGACGCTCCTGGTCGAGGAGAAGGTCACGGCGATCCTGCAGGTCGACGGCAAGGTCCGCGACCGCATCGAGGTCTCGCCGAAGATCTCCTCGGACGAGCTCGAGCAGAAGGCGCGGGCGGCCACCGGTGTCGCGCGGGCGCTGCAGGGACGCGAGGTCGTCACGGCCGTCGTCCGGGCGCCGCGCCTGGTGAACCTGGTGACGAAGCCGGCCTAGGCCGTCCCGAGCGCCGGCTCACCTCGAAGGGGCTCCTCCACCGCGGAGGGGCCCCTTCGGCGTTCCCGCCTCCGACGCGCTGTCAGGCGGGCGGCACCGCGCCGTTGCGGATGTGCTGGTAGACGACCGAGGTGCGGACGTCGGCGACCTCGCGGCGCTCGGTGAGGCGGTCGATGACGAAGGCGTAGAGGTCGTCGTTGTCGCGGACGGCGACGTGGATGATGAAGTCCTCGTTGCCGGCGGTGACGAAGACGCCGAGGGTCTGCTCGAGGCCGCTGACCCAGTCGCGGAACGACTCGATCACCTCGCGCGACGGCGGTCGGATGCGCACGGCGATCAGCGCTTGGACGCCGCGGCCGATCGCGGCGAGGTCGACGTCGAGGGTGGTGCCTCGGATGACGCCGCGGGTGCGCAGTCGCCGCATGCGATCGAGGGAGGTCGTGGGGGAGACCCCGACCGCGGTGGCGACGTCGCGATTCGACATCCGCGCATCCGACTGGAGGAGGCGGAGGATGGCGATGTCGAGTGCGTCGAGGACCACTCCGTCGTGGTTCTGCTGGTCGTTCATACGGACATCCTGCGGCACGCTCGCGCATCCGCCTATCGTGAGCGCGGTCGGTCGGAAGGATCGACCAGAGAGGGACGACGATGAGCACTGCACCTGTCGGCTACGCCGAGGACGAGATCGACACCGCGGCGCCGACCCGATCGGCGCGGCTGAAGTGGGTGGTCGTGGTCGACGAGGCGCTGCCGATCGGGCGCGCGGTGAACGCCGCCGTCTGCGTCGCCGCGGCGACCGGTGTGCAGGTACCCGGACTGCTCGGTCCTGCTGCGCAGGACGCCTCGGGCTCCGAGCACCCGGGGCTGCCGTGGGCGGGCTGCACCGTGCTCGCCGCCGACGCGGCCACGCTGCGGATGATCCGGGCGAAGGCGGAGGCGCACGAGGGGACGTTCGTCGCCGACATGCCGGCCGCCGCGCAGGACACCCGCGTGTACGACGAGTACCGCGAGGTGCTCGGGGCGACCGGGCCGGAGCTCGTCGAGTACCTGGCGGTCGGTCTGATCGGGCCGAGGAACCGGATCGACAAGATCGTCGGGCGGCTGCGACTGCTCTGAGCGGTCGGGGGGTGTGTCCTCCACAGGACGGGATCTCGGGCTTCGTCCACTGATCCGCAGGAGTCGCTGATCGCCCGAACCGGGCCGCCCTAGCGTCGTCGGATGCAGCAGACGAGCCAGGCCGACGACCCCGCGGGGCTGCTGCGCCGTCCGCGGCGAGCGCGCTCGCGCTGGCGGATCGGGGTCGGCGCGGCGATGGTGCTGGTGATCGCGGCGGCGGTCGTCGCGGTGCTTCTCGCCGGGACGCGGGCGAGCGGCCGGACGGAGGTGCTCGCGCCGGCCGGTGATGTCACTGCTGCGGCGGGTCCGTCCGGAGCGCCCTCGTCCGCCGGAGGGAACGCGACGCCTGAGCCGAGCAGCAGCGCCGGTGAGGTGCTCTACGTGCACGTCGCCGGGGCGGTCGCCGCGCCCGGCCTGTATCTGCTCGATCCCGGTGCGCGGGTGGCCGATGCGCTCGCGGCGGCGGGCGGCTTCACGGAGCCGGCCGAGCGGGCCGCCGTGAACCTCGCGCGCAGACTCGTGGACGGTGAGCAGATCCTCGTCCCCGAGCGGGGCGCGGCAGTCGTGCCGGGCGGCACGGGTCCGGCCGCAGCTGCGGGCACCACCGGCGGCATCGTCCGCCTGAGCACGGCCACGGCCGCGCAACTGGAGGAGCTGCCCGAGATCGGCCCTGCGACGGCGGCGAAGATCGTCGCCTACCGCGAGGAGCACGGGCCGTTCACCTCCGTGGACCAGCTGCTGGAGGTGCCCGGCGTCGGCGAGAAGACGCTCGAGGCGTTCCGCGAGCAGGTGGCGCCGTGATCCGCGCGCAGGACCTGCGGCTGCTGCCGCTCGCACTCTCTGCCTGGGCGGCGGCCGCGGCGACCGGGCTGCTGCCGGTCACGGCCGTTCTCGGGGGCGGGGTGCTGCTCTGCACGGTCGCGTGGTCAGCGTGCCTCGTCGCCGCTCTGGCTCTCGGACTGCTCCGTCGGCGGCGCGGTGCCGTCGTCCTGGCCGGGATCGCGGTGGCGCTCGGGGGAGCGGCGCTGGCCGTCACCTCCGTCGTCGTGACGGCTCCCGAGCGGCATCCTCCTGAGCTGCGGGCAGCCGCGGAGTCCCGAGCGGCTCAGGCCGTGCTCGTCCGGGTCGAGACGTCCGCACGTCCGCTCGTCACCGGCGGAGTGTGGTTCGACGGCACCGCACTGCAGCTGGAGGATCAGCCGATGTCCGCGCCGGTCCGGGTGTTCCTCGCCGAGCCCGGAGGGCGGCTGCCGGTCGGCTCCGAAGTGGTGCTGCGGGCCAGAACCGAGGAGCCGGGCGTCGTCGGCGAGAGCACGCTCCTGACGGCGAGCGCCGTGCTCGAGCGGCGCCCGCCCGTGGGGGTGGCGGCGGTCGCGGAGGTGCTGCGCTCGGCCTTCCTCGCCAGGACCGCGGTGCTCGAGGGAGACGTGGCGGGCCTGCTGCCCGGCCTCGCGACCGGGGACACCTCCGCCCTCCCGTCCGATCTGGAGGACGACATGCGGACCGCCTCCCTCACCCACCTCACCGCGGTGTCCGGAGCGAACTGCGCGGTCGTGGTCGCGGCCGGCTGGCTCATCGCCGCGCTGCTCGGCGCGGGCCGTCGCCTGCGGACCGCGTCGGCTCTGGCACTCCTCGGCGCCTTCGTCGTGCTCGTCACTCCCGAGCCCAGCGTCGTCCGCGCGGCGGTGATGGCGAGCGTCGTGCTGCTCGCGCGACTGGGGCGGCGCTCGGGCGCGGCGGTCCCGGCGCTGCTGGCGAGTGTCGTCCTGCTGATGCTCATCGATCCCGCGATCGCGGGACGGCTCGGCTTCGTGCTGTCCGTGCTGGCGACGGGCGGGCTGCTGCTCGCGGCGGAGCCGATCGCGGACCGGCTCGGCGACGTGCTGCCGCGTCCGCTCGCGGTGGTGGTCGCGGTCCCGCTGGCGGCCCAGCTGGCCTGTCAGCCCGCGGTCCTGCTGATCGACCCGTCGATCCCGGTCTACGGGGTGCTGGCGAACCTGCTCGCCGAGCCGGCGGCCCCGGTGGCCACCGGACTCGGGCTGATCGGCTGCCTCCTGGCGCCGTGGTGGCCGGGCGGCGCCGACGTCGCGATCCGTCTCGCGGCCGTGCCGGCCTGGTGGATCGCCTCGATCGCGCGCGCCGTCGCCACCTGGCCGTCTCCGCGGATCGCCTGGCTGCCCGGGCTCGGCGGGATGCTGGCGCTCACGGTACTGACCGTGCTCGCCCTGCTGCTCGTCACCCGTTCGCGTCGCCTCACGCGGGCGCGACAGGTCGCGGCGACCGTGCTCGCCGGGGCGCTGGTCGTCGGGGGAGCGTCGAGCGTGGCGACGCCGCTGCTGCGCTCCGGAGCCGTCCCCTCGGACTGGCGGGTGGCGATGTGCGACATCGGGCAGGGCGACGCGGTGCTGGTCCGCGGCGACGCCGGCGTGGTCCTCGTCGACACCGGCCCGTTGCCGGAGCGGCTCGACGCGTGCCTCGACCTGCTCGGCATCGACCGCCTCGCACTGCTGCTGCTCACCCACTACGACCTCGACCACGTCGGCGGCCTGGCGGCCGTGGTCGGTCGCGTCGACGAGGCGCTCGTCGGCCCGGTGGCGGACGAGGGCGACACCCGCGATCGCGCCGACCTCGTGTGCGGCGGGGCAGCGGTGCGCGAGGCGGCGCGCGGCGACAGCGGCTCGGTCGGCTCGCTGCGCTGGCGGGTCGTCTGGCCGGAGCGGGGGACCACCCTCCGCGGCAACGAGGCGAGCGTGACCCTGCGGATCGACATCGCCGCGGACGAGACCGGCGGCCCGCTCTCTCTGGCCATGCTCGGCGACCTCGGCGCCGAGGAGCAGGGGCGGCTCGCGCGCCTGGATCCGGGGCGCGTCGACGTCGTGAAAGTGGCGCACCACGGCTCCGCCGACCAGTCGCCGGCCCTCTACGACGCACTCGGTGCCCGCATCGGACTCGTCTCGGTCGGCGCGGACAACACCTACGGCCATCCGACGCCGTCGCTGCTCGCGCTGCTGGCCGAGCGCGGGACCCGCGCCCTGCGGACGGACCTGGAGGGAACGGTGCTGCTTTCTTCGCGACCCGAGGGGGTCGTCGTCTGGACGAGCGGAGCCGCCGCGCCGGTGGCCGCTTCGAACGAGCACGGCCGTGGAGTCGTGGCTGCGCTCAGCCGAGGGGCGCGGGTCGCCGACGAGGAAGGTGCCGGCGGACCCCCATCGGCGGGTATCCCGCGACGGAGCGGACAGCCTGGCGCCGCGGGTCGGTCCCGGACGTCGCCGACTGCTTGGATACGGGATCGACCTGGCGTGACGAGGAGAAGGAGCCGGCGTGACTCGGAAGGAACGACCCGAACTCCGGAAGGATCAACCGGGCGTCTCGATCCCTCTGGTCATGTTCGCCCACGTGGCACTCCTCCTGTTCCTGGCCGCGGTGCCGCACCAGCCGCCGTGGTGGATCGTCCTCTCCGCGGTCGCGCTGGTCGGAACGGGGATCGGCGCCTTCTCCGACTCCCGCAGATATCGACGGAAGTACCTGGAGAAGCAGCGACGGCGCGGTCCGTCCTGACGGCACGACCTCTCCTCGCTTCTCCAGCGAGTGTCTCCGGACTCGTAGAATCGAGGGTCACGGAAGGACGACGGCATGGCAGGCAGAGCCCCGGCGCGCGGCAAGGCGGCCCCCTCGAAGGCGGCGATCCCGCAGCTCGCGTGGAACCAGACGCGACCCGCTCCGATCGTGCTGATCACCGGTCCCGAGCAGTTCCTCGCTGACCGGGCACTGCGGTTCCTCCGCGAGTTCCTGCGCGCCGAGGACCCGAGTCTCGAGGTCAACGACATCGACGCCGGCGGCTACGCGCCGGGGGAGCTGCTGACGCTGGCGAGCCCGTCGCTGTTCGACGAGCCGCGGCTGCTGCGTGTCTCCAACGTCGAGAAGTGCTCCGACGCGTTCCTCGTCGAGATGATCGAGTACCTCTCCCAGCCCGCGGACGGCGCGACCGTCGTGCTCCGGCACGGCGGTGGCAACCGCGGCAAGAAGCTGCTCGACGCGATCCGCTCGGGCACCGGCGGCGGCATCGAGATCGTCTGCGCGGAGCTCAAGCGGGAGAGCGACAAGGTCGACTTCGCGATCGCGGAGTTCCGCACGGCCGGGCGCACGGCGACCACCGGTGCGGTGCGGGCGCTGGTGTCGGCGTTCTCCGACGACCTGGACGAGCTCGCCTCGGCCTGCCAGCAGCTCGTCTCCGACGTCACCGGTGACATCACCGAGGCGACGGTCGCGAAGTACTACGGCGGTCGGGTCGAGACCACCGCGTTCACGGTCGCCGATGCCGCGATCGCCGGCCGGCACGGGGAGGCGCTCCTGGGGCTCCGGCACGCGCTCGCGTCGGGTGCGGATCCGGTGCCGATCGTCGCGGCGTTCGCGAGCAAGCTGCGCACGATGGCGAAGGTCGCCGGGTCCCGCGAGGGGTCCGGTCAGATCGCCTCGCGGCTGGGCCTCGCGCCGTGGCAGGTGGACCGCGCTCGCCGCGATCTGGCGGGCTGGACCGGTGACGGCCTGGGGACCGCGATCCTGACCGTCGCGGAGGCCGACGCGAACGTCAAGGGTGCGACGCGCGACCCGGTCTTCGCGCTGGAGCGCATGGTGTCGGTCATCTCGGCGCGCGGGGTCTGACGCTCGGCGCTTCGCCTGCCGGGGGCGGTGGTCTCGATACGCCCCTGCGGGGCTACTCGACCAGCGTGCATGAGCCCGCCACCCGGGGGCTCCTCCGACCAGCCCGCATGTGCCGGGCCCGCCGTGCAGAATCATGCTGATCGAGCAGCCCGCGGAGCGGGCGTATCGAGATCCGACCCGTCAGCACCCGGGTCTCAGGGCACGTAGGTCTGCCGGTTCTCCGGGTCGAAGTGGAAGACGGCTCCGCCGAAGAGCAGCTGCGCGCCGCCGAGCCCGATGACCGACGCGACGATCACCGCAGTGCCGGCGAAGACGAGCGCCGATCCCGGGTGGGCCCTCTGCGCGAGGACGAGGAGCACGATCAGCCCGACGACGTGCGCGACGGCGACCGGTACTCCTCCGACGGCCTCCCCGAAGCCCGCCATCGTCGTCCCCGCGGCGAGGGCCTTGCCCTGCTCCGACTGCGCCTCGGCCATCGCGAAGCCGAACCAGCACCAGGAGAAGAGCGCGGCGGGGACGCCGAGGCAGGCCATGGTCCAGAAGCCGATCCGCGCCCGGTGTCCGGAGGTCCGCTGTCGGGCGGGAGAGGTCGTGGCGTCGAGCGGTGCGGCCACCGTCAGCCTGCCTCGATCAACCGGGTGAGTCGATCCGCGGCGGAGGAGATCGTCGAGACGGCGACGAGCGTGACGACGGAGGCGACGCCCCAGAACCAGGTGCGGCCGGGAGCGTGCGCGCGACGGCGGTCGAAGGCGAGCCACCAGGCCGCGACGACGGAGACGAGCGCGGCGATCACCGAGCCGAGGGCCATCCTGACCCAGTCCGCGGCTTCCGGCTCCGTCCAGGAGTTCGTCCCGACCACGATCGCGGTCGGCACGACGATCATCCCGAGCAGTCCGAGGAAGATCGCCCTGTCCTGGCTCAGCGGCCTCGCCGTCTCCGTGCTGGTCATGATCCCCCGATCGCGCGCGGGCAGCTCCCTGCGGGAGTCCTCCGTCACGGCGACGCTACCGGACGCCCTTGCGGTGGTGGGTCTCGATACGCCCCTGCGGGGCTACTCGACCAGCATGTGGTCGCCCGCGGGGCCACTCGACCAGCATGTGGTCGCCTGTGGGGCGACTCGACCAGCATGAGGTCGTGCGGGCTCGCGCTGCGCGGTGTTCTGGCGAGCCGGCGCCGGTGGTGCTGGAGCCGCGGTCTCGCAGGCGAACAGGCGATTCGCGTGCCAGCGAATCGTCGTAGCCGGATCGCGACCCGCTCCTCCCAGCGCGACCACGCCGGGAAGCCGACCGCGCGACGGACGACGAGGAACGAGGAGTCCGTCGACGGCGAGCGGAAACGACGAAGGGCCCGGCCAGAGGCCGGACCCTTCGTCGTTGCAGCGAGACGCAGCCTTACAGCGCGGCGACCTGCTTCGCGATGGCCGACTTGCGGTTCGCGGCCTGGTTCTTGTGGATGACGCCCTTGCTCGAGGCCTTGTCGAGCTTCTTGGCGGCGAAGGCGAGCGCGGTGGCGGCCTTCTCGGTGTCGCCGGCGGCGATGGCGGAGTGCACCGCGCGGACGGCGGTCTTCAGCTCGCTCTTGACGGCCTTGTTGCGCTCGTTCGCCTTCTTGTTGGTGAGGTTGCGCTTGATCTGCGACTTGATGTTTGCCACGTCTATTACCTTCTTCTCGGATGTGTGTGCAGCCGGCTACTCGACGGAGTGCCCCTTCCGGTGGCGTGGAAACGCCATCCCGGTGCGACTGGAGGTCGCCGGCTTCTGAATCACTCCACACACGCCAATGGTGGAGCGCAAGCCAACAAGGAACTTTAGCGCACCCGCCGCCACCCTTCAACCGCGCCGCGCCCGCCGCCCGCGCCCCGTCCCCTCTCGCGAGATGCCACTTGTGCACGCGACACGCCGCGCGAGGCGTACGCAAGTGGCATCTCGCGGGAGTAGCCCGCCAGTAGCCTGACCAGCGATGCCCCGACTCGCCGATCACATCCCCGCCGTTCCGCCCTCGGGCATCCGCCGGCTGTTCGAGATCGCCCTCCGCCTGGACGGCGTGACGCTGCTCGCCGTGGGGGAGCCCGACGTCGCCGTCGCGCCGCACATCATCGAGGCGGCCCGCGCCGCCTGGGCCGCGGACGACACCGGCTACGGCCCGAACGGCGGCCTGGTGGAGCTCCGGCGCGCGATCGTCGCCAAGCTCGCCCGCGACAACGGGTTCCGCGCCGACGTCGAGCAGGTCTGGGTCACGGTCGGCGCCACGCAGGCGCTCTACCAGGCGATGACGCTGACGCTCGGCCCGGGCGACGAGGTGCTCCTGCCCGACCCCGGCTACACCACCTTCACGATGAACGCGCGGATGATCGGCGCCGTCCCGGTGCCCTACACGCTGCGCGCCGAGAACGGCTTCCTCCCCGATCTCGACGAGCTCGAGCGGATCGTCACCGACCGCACCCGCGCGATCATCGTGAACAGCCCGTCGAACCCGCTCGGCATCGTCCTGCCGCGGCCGATGCTCGAGCGGCTGCTGGACTTCGCGCGCCGCCACGACCTCTGGATCATCAGCGACGAGGTCTACGAGTGCTTCACCTACGGCCGCCCGCACGTCAGCCTCGCCGCGCTCGCGCAGGAGGCCGGCCACGACGACGACCGCGTCTTCAGCGTCTTCTCGCTCTCGAAGACCTACGCGATGACCGGCGTCCGCGTCGGCTACCTGGTCACCCCGCCCGGCCTGACCTCGACGATGGTCACCGTCCAGGAGGCGTCGATCAGCTGCGTCGCGACGCCCGACCAGCGCGCGGCCCTCGCGGCGCTGACCGGGCCGCAGGACGCGGTCGCCGACGCCTCCGCGCACTACCTCGCCAACCTGCGGCTCGCGACGGCGCTGCTCGACGAGCGCGGCATCCGCTTCCGCGAGCCGGAGGGCGCCTTCTACCTCTGGATCGACGTCTCGCACGCGAGCGACGGCGACGTCGCCTCCTGGGCCGAGGCCTTCCTGCTCGAGACCCTCGTCGCCGTCGCGCCGGGCAGCGCCTTCGGGCGCACCGGTGAGGGCTGGATCCGCGTCTGCCTCGCGGCCGACCCCGCCGACCTCGAGCACGGGCTGCGCGCCCTGCCGGCCCCGACCGCGGCGGCGAGCGCATGAGCGCCGACGACGTCCTGGTCCGCCGGGTGCGCCCGGAGGAGTACGCCGAGGTCTCCCGCCTGCGCCTGGCCGCCTACGCGCACGACTACGAGCTGGGGGAGGAGTACGCGGCCGACGTCGCCGACGTCGCCCGGCACGACCGCGAGGGCGAGGTCTGGGTCGCGGAGGAGCACGGCGCGATCCTCGCGACCGTCACCACCGCGGCTCCCGGCGCCACCCTGTACTCCCTCGGCCGCCCGGGCGAGCTCGACTGGCGGCTGCTCGCCGTCGCCCCGGAGGCGCGCGGCCGCGGTCTGGGCCGGCTGCTCACCGAGTTCGTGGTGATGCTCGCCGTCGAGCGGGGACTCCAGCGCGTGGTCATGAACAGCGGCACCGACATGCTCGCCGCGCACGCCCTCTACGAGAGCATGGGCTTCGTGCGGCTCCCCGAGCGCGAGAATCCGCCCGGGATCGAGCCCACGCGCACCTACGGACTCGACCTCTAGAGAGGACTGCCCGCAGAACATCAGCGGAGAGCCGCGCTCGTCGCCGATCGGCGACGAGTCCCCTCCACAGCTGGCGTTCTGCCCCGCATCCGGCCGGTCCCGGCCCCTCGCCCGCCGCCGCACCCCGGCCGTGGGACACTGGACGCACGATGTCTCCACGTGCACACCTCGGGCTCGAGCCCGCCGCGACCGATCCGGCGTCCATCCGCAACTTCTGCATCATCGCCCACATCGATCACGGCAAGTCGACGCTCGCCGATCGCATGCTCGGGATCACGGGCGTGGTCGAGGACCGCGCGATGCGCGCGCAGTACCTCGATCGGATGGACATCGAGCGCGAGCGCGGCATCACGATCAAGTCGCAGGCCGTGCGCATGCCGTGGGAGCGCGACGGTCAGACCTTCGCGCTCAACATGATCGACACCCCCGGCCACGTCGACTTCTCCTACGAGGTCAGCCGCTCGCTCGCCGCCTGCGAGGGCGCGATCCTCCTGGTCGACGCCGCGCAGGGCATCGAGGCGCAGACCCTCGCGAACCTCTACCTCGCGCTCGAGAACGACCTGGCGATCATCCCGGTCCTCAACAAGATCGACCTGCCCGCGGCGGACCCGGAGAAGTACGCGGCCGAGCTCGCGAGCCTCATCGGCGGCGACCCGGCCGACGTCCTCCGCGTCTCCGGCAAGACCGGCGTCGGCGTCGAGGCGCTGCTCGACCGCGTCACCGAGCTGGTCCCCGCGCCGGTCGGCGACAAGAACGCTCCCGCTCGCGCGATGATCTTCGACTCCGTCTACGACTCCTACCGCGGCGTCGTCACCTACGTCCGGATGATCGACGGCCAGCTCTCGCCGCGCGAGAAGATCCAGATGATGTCGACGCGCGCGACGCACGAGATCCTCGAGATCGGCGTCTCCAGCCCCGAGCCCGTCTCCACCAAGGGCCTCGGCGTGGGTGAGGTCGGCTACCTGATCACCGGCGTGAAGGACGTCCGCCAGTCGAAGGTCGGCGACACCGTCACCACCGCGTCCAAGCCCGCCACCGAGGCGCTGCCCGGCTACACCGAGCCGCTGCCGATGGTGTTCTCCGGTCTCTACCCGATCGACGGCAGTGACTACCCGGATCTCCGCGAGGCACTGGACAAGCTCAAGCTCTCCGACGCGGCACTCGTCTACGAGCCCGAGACCTCGGTCGCGCTCGGCTTCGGCTTCCGCTGCGGTTTCCTGGGCCTGCTGCACCTCGAGATCGTCACCGAGCGGCTCGACCGCGAGTTCGGCCTCGACCTGATCACCACGGCGCCGTCCGTCATCTACGAGGTGACCACCGACGACAAGAGCACCGTCACGGTCACCAACCCGAGCGAGTTCCCGGTGGGCAAGATCGCCAGCGTCACCGAGCCGATCGTCCGGGCCGCGATCCTCGCGCCGAAGGACTACGTCGGCACGATCATGGAGCTCTGCCAGAGTCGTCGCGGCACGCTGATCGGCATGGAGTACCTCGGCGAGGACCGAGTCGAGATCCGCTACCACATGCCCCTCGGCGAGATCGTCTTCGACTTCTTCGACAACCTCAAGTCGAAGACGGCCGGCTACGCCTCGCTCGACTACGAGCCCGCCGGCGACCAGGAGGCCGACCTGGTGAAGGTCGACATCCTGCTGCAGGGCGAGCAGGTCGACGCGTTCAGCGCGATCGTCCACCGCGACAAGGCCTACGCCTACGGCGTGCTGATGACGGGGCGGCTGCGCAAGCTGATCCCGCGCCAGCAGTTCGAGGTGCCCATCCAGGCCGCGATCGGCGCCCGCATCATCGCGCGCGAGTCGATCAGCGCGATGCGGAAGGACGTCCTCGCCAAGTGCTATGGCGGTGACATCACCCGCAAGCGCAAACTGCTCGAGAAGCAGAAGGAGGGCAAGAAGCGCATGAAGATGGTCGGCCGCGTCGAGGTCCCGCAGGAGGCGTTCATCGCCGCCCTGAGTGGTGACGTCGAGACGAAGGACAAGAAGTGAGCGTCCGGCGCTCGAGCTTCGAGGGGCAGCCGCAGGTCACGTACGCGGCGGTCGGCGGCACGCTCGCGCCGGACCTGCTCGAGTACCCGCCGGACGGCTTCACCGCCGAGCGCTTCGAGGCGCGCCTCGGCTCGGGCGCCGAGCGCTTCGCCATCACGACCGCGTCACTGATGACGTGGGGCGTGCAGCGCGGCAGTGGCATCGCCGTCACCGATATCACCGCCGGCAGCGGCGTGCAGTACACCGGCGTGAACTTCGACTCCGCCGGCACCCCGATCGACCTCGCCAGCCGCCCGACCGAGGAGCAGTTCTCGGCGGACGGCACGCCCTACATCACCGCCGGCGTGACGGCCGTGCTCAAGATCACGCTGCTCGGCCGGACGGTGAACGCCCCCGTGCGGGTCGTCTACGTGGTCGACGAGCCCGACCAGGTCGGCTTCGCCTACGGCACCCTCGAGGGCCACCCGGAGAGCGGTGAGGAGTCGTTCGTGGTCGAGAAGCGCGCCGACGACTCGGTCTGGCTCGTCATCCGCGTCTTCTCGCGGCCCTCCACCGCCCTCTACCGCCTCGGCACCCCCGTCCTGCGGGTCGTGCAGAAGCGGCAGGTCAAGAGGTACCTGCGCGCGCTGCTGCCGGCGCGCGTCAGCTGACGTGGGCAGCGCCCTCCCGCTCGCCGACCCGGCCCCGCTCGACGGACTCCTGCCGGCCTCCGTCGCCGACGGCGTGGAGACCCGCGACCTCGGGCTCTACGTGCACGTCCCGTTCTGCCGGGTGCGCTGCGGCTACTGCGACTTCAACACCTACACCGCGACCGAGCTGCGCGGCGCGAAGCAGCAGGACTACCCCGACGAGGCGATCGTCGAGATGGCGCTCGGCGAGGGCGTGCTCGCGAGCGCCGGGCTGCCGAGGCGTCCCGCGGCGACCGTGTTCTTCGGCGGCGGGACTCCGACGCTGCTGCCCGCCCGCGATCTGGTGCGCATGCTCGACGGGCTCCGGCGGCACTTCGGCGTCGCCGACGGCGCCGAGATCACGACGGAGGCGAACCCGGACTCGGTCGACGCCGCCTACCTCCGCGAGCTGGCCGACGCCGGGTTCACCCGGGTCAGCTTCGGGATGCAGTCGGCCGTGCCACACGTGCTCGCGACGCTCGAGCGCACCCATGATCCCGAGCGCGTGCCGCTCGTCGTCGAGTGGGCGCGCGAGGCGGGGCTGCAGGTCAGCCTCGACCTGATCTACGGAACGCCGGGGGAGTCGCTGGCGGACTGGGAGCGCTCGCTCGACTCGGCACTGGCCAACCGGCCCGACCACCTCTCGGCGTACGCGCTGATCGTCGAGGACGGCACGAAGCTCGCGCGGCAGATCCGCCGCGGCGAGGTGGCGACTCCGGACGACGACCTGACCGCCGACATGTACGAGCTGGCGGATGCTCGGCTCGCTGCGGCCGGCTACTCCTGGTACGAGGTGAGCAACTGGGCGCGCGACGACGCGCATCGGTCGCGGCACAACCTGTCCTACTGGCTGGGGCACGACTGGTGGGGCGTCGGGCCCGGTGCCCACAGCCACGTCGGCGGGGTGCGCTGGTGGAACGTGAAGCACCCGGCGGCCTACGCCGAGCGGCTGCACTCCGGCTCCTCGCCGGCCGCCGGACGGGAGACGCTCGACGCCGCGACCCGCCGGGTGGAGGACGTGCTGCTGCGCTCGCGCCTGGCGGACGGGCTGCCGATCGACGCGATCGACCCGGAGCGGCGCCGCGAGGTCGCGGGGCTGATCGCCGACGGCCTCGTCGACGGCCGGGCGGCCCTCCGCGGGCGCCTCGTGCTGACGCTGCACGGCCGGCTGCTGGCCGACGCGGTCGTCCGCCGCCTGACGGACGGCTGAGCCGGACCGCTCCATGCTGATCGAGTAGCCCGCGGAGCGGGCGTATCGAGATCCGCCGTTGGATGGACGTGGGTCTCGATACACCGCCTGCGGCGGCTGCTCGACCAGCATGTGGCCCCGCCTGCGGCGGCTGCTCCTCTTCATGCTGATCGAGTAGCCCGCAGAGCGGGCGTATCGAGATCCGCCCTCCGAGGGACGTGGGTCTCGATACGCCGCCTGCGGCGGCTACTCGACCAGCATGGAAGCGGCGGTCGGCCGATGAGCGAGGCGGGCCGCCGCGGCGTTCTACTTGAAGAAGGGGATGCTCAGCGGGTACGTGTAGTACTCGCCGGCGCTGGCGCGCACCGAGGCGATGATCGCGAAGACGATCACGAGGATCGGCACGACGAGGAAGACGATGAAGCCGACGAGCACGAAGCTCAGGATCGTCCCGGCGACGTAGGCGATCAGCGTGGTCAGGTGGAAGTTCAGTGCCGTCTTCGCGTGCGCCTCGAGGAAGGGACCGCGGCCCTTGAAGACGAGGTAGACGATCAGCGACGGGATGAAGCTGAAGAAGATGCCCGTGATGTGGGTGACGATCGCCCAGGTCTTCTCGTCGGCCGGGTTCAGCGGCGGGGCGGGCGTCGAGTAGGCGGGCGGCGGGGGCGGGGTGGCCGACATGGTGATCTCCGTCTCAGGAATCGGCGCGTCGGGCGACCCCGGGCGCTCGGCGTCCATCGTGGCAGAGACGCAGCCGCACCGGGAGGCGATCCGGGGCAAGCCCCGCCCTCCTCCGTTCTGCGCGGTTATGATTGGCACTCAATCTCGCGGAGTGCCAAGCTCCGCGCGGCGCCACGGCGCCGAGGTGGTCGTGCCGCGAGGCACCCGGAGTCCGGCGGGAGGTCGGTCGTATGGTGACGGAGCGCGGTCTCCAGGTCCTGCGCGTGATCGTGCAGGACTACGTCGCGAACCGCGAGCCGGTGGGCTCCAAGTCGATCGTCGAGCGCCACGCGTTCGGCGTCTCCGCGGCGACCATCCGCAACGAGATGGCGCAGCTCGAGGAGGAGGAGCTGATCGCGGCCCCGCACACCTCCTCCGGCCGCGTCCCCACCGACAAGGGCTACCGCCTCTTCGTCGACCAGCTGACCGACCTGCGCCCGCTGACTGCGGCGCAGCGGCAGGCGATCGAGACCTTCCTCGGCCAGAGCCCCGACCTCGACGAGGTGCTCGTCCGGACCGTCCGGCTGCTCTCGCAGCTCACCAACAGCGTCGCGCTCGTGCAGTACCCCTCCTTCGGCGCGGCGCGCATCCGTCACGTCGAGCTGGTCGCCCTCGCCCCGCGGCGGCTGCTCTCCGTGCTGATCACCGACACCGGCCGCGTCGACCAGCGCGTGCTCGAGACGCCCGAGGACGTCGACGAGCTGCTGCTCGGCGAGATCCGGGCGAAGCTCAACACCGCCGTCCTCGGGCTGGGTCTCGCGGCGGCGGCCGAGACGCTGCAGAGCGCGACCGAGCAGTTCAGCCCGGAGCGCCGTGCCGTCGTCGACCCGGTCGTGCAGACGCTGCTCGAGCAGGTCGGCGCGAACCGGCAGGACCGCCTGGTGATGGCGGGCGCCGCGAACCTGGTGCGCACGGAGGAGGACTTCTCCGGCAGCATCTACCCCGTTCTCGAGGCGATCGAGGAGCAGGTCGAGCTGCTGCGCCTCTTCGCCGAGATGACGCCGGACCCGCGCGGCATCTCGGTCCGCATCGGCCGCGAGAACGCGCCGTTCGGCCTCCAGGAGACCTCCGTGCTGACCAGTGGCTACAACACGGCCGGCGGCCAGGTCTCGCGCCTGGGGGTCCTCGGACCGATCAGGATGGACTACTCCGGCAACATCGCGGCGGTCCGCGCCGTCGCCCGCTACCTCTCCCGCCTCCTCGGCGAGGAATGACCCGCTCCCAGACCCTCGCCGGACTCCCCCGGCTCCCGACAGGTCCGCCGTGCCCGGCGCACCGACCCACGAACGAAGGACGAAGCCCCCTGTGGCCGATCACTACGAAGTCCTCGGCGTCGACCGAGACGCCTCCGCCGACGAGATCAAGAAGGCGTACCGCCGGCTGGCGCGCGAGCTGCACCCCGACGTCAACCCGAGCGCGGACGCGTCGGAGCGGTTCAAGCTCGTCACGCACGCCTACGACGTCCTGAGCGACGCCCAGCAGCGCCAGCAGTACGACCGCGGCCCGCAGGACGGCTTCCCCGGCGGTGGTGGGCAGGGCTTCGGCGGCTTCGGCGACATCTTCGAGACGTTCTTCGGCCAGGGCGCGCAGGGCTCCTCGCGCGGCCCGCGGTCGCGCCGGGAGCGCGGCCAGGACGCGCTGCTGCGCGTCGAGGTCTCGCTCGACGAGGTCATCTTCGGCACCCACCGCGACCTCGAGGTCGACACGGCCGTGCTCTGCGAGACCTGCCAGGGCTCGTGCTGCCAGCCGGGCACCTCGCCGGTCACCTGCGACATCTGCCACGGGTCCGGCCAGATCCAGCGCACCGTCCGCTCGCTGCTCGGCAACGTGATGACGGCCAGCCCCTGCGGCACCTGCCGCGGCTACGGCACCGTCATCGCCACTCCGTGCTCCACCTGCCAGGGCCAGGGCCGCGTGCGCGCGCGCCGGACCATCCCCGTCGACGTCCCCGCGGGTGTCGACACGGGCCTCCGCCTGCAGATGCCTGGCAGCGGCGAGGTCGGCCCGGCCGGCGGCCCGAGCGGCGACCTCTACCTCGAGATCAAGGTCAAGCACCACGACATCTTCAGCCGCAACGGCGACGACCTGCTCTGCACCCTCGAGGTGCAGATGACGGACGCGATCCTCGGCTCGACGACGACCCTCGCGGCGCTCGACGGCGACATCGAGATCGAGGTCAAGCCGGGCACGCAGAGCACCGAGATCGTCACGATCAAGGGCCGCGGCGTCACCAAGCTGCGCGGCAACGGCCGCGGCGACCTCCGCGTCGGCATCCAGGTCGTCACTCCCACCAAGCTGGGGCACCGCGAGCGCGAGCTGGTGCAGGAGTTCGCCAAGCACTACAAGCCGCAGAAGCCGGCCCTCACGCACTTCCAGCAGGGGCTCTTCTCCAAGCTCCGCGACCGCTTCCTGGGCTGACCGGATCCGGCGTGGCGCACCACTACATCGACGAGTCGCTCGACTCCGGGGACTTCGTCGCCGGCGGTCGGCTGGAGCTCTCGGGCGCGGAGGCGCGCCACCTCGCGACCGTCAGCCGGATCCGTGCCGGCGAGAGCGTCCGCATCGGCGACGGCCGCGGCCGGGTCGCCGTGGCCGTCGTCGAGAGCGCGGAGGCGTCGCGGGTCGTCCTCGAGGTCGTCTCGGTCGAGGAGGTGCCCGCGCCGAGCCCGCGCCTCGTGCTCGTGCAGGCGCTCGCGAAGGGCGACCGCGACGAGCTGGCGATCCAGGCCGCGACCGAGCTCGGCGTGGACGAGGTCGTGCCGTGGCAGGCCGCCCGCAGCGTCTCGCGCTGGTCGGGCGTCAAGGAGGAGAAGGGCCGCGAGCGCTGGCGCAGCATCGTCCGCGAGGCGAGCAAGCAGTCGCTCCGCGCCCGCGTGCCGGAGGTGTCGGCGGTGGTCGGCCTCCGCGCGCTCGTGGAGCGGGCCGCGACGGCGCGCGTCCTCGTGCTCGAGCCCTCGGCCGAGGAGCGGCTCACCGCGATCGAGCCGGACGGGCGCGACCTCGTGCTCGTCGTCGGACCCGAGGGCGGCATCGCGGCGGAGGAGCTGCGCGCGCTCGCCGACGCGGGGGCCGAGGCCGTCGCGCTCGGCGACTCCGTCCTGCGCACCTCGACCGCCGGCCCGGCCGCGATCGCCGTGCTCTCGGCCCGTCTCGGCCGCTGGTGATCCCTGCCGATCCGCGCGCCCTGGGCGAACGCGCCCCCGCCCGGGTCGCCTCGCCGTTTAAGATGGATGCATGACCGAGCCCACTGTCTTCACGCGCATCGTCCGCGGCGAGATCCCCGCCGACGTGGTGTTCGAGAACGAGCGGATCCTCGCGATCCAGGACATCGCGCCGAAGGCGCCCGTCCACCTGCTGATCTTCCCGAAGACCCCCGAGTACGCGAACGTCGCCGAGCTCGCCGCGGGCGATCCGGAGCTCCTCGCCGAGATGGCCGTCGTCGCGCAGACCCTGGCCGACGCGCACAGCAACGGCCAGTTCCGCCTCGTCTTCAACTCCGGCGAAGAGGCCGGTCAGACCGTGTTCCACGTCCACGCCCACGTCCTGGGCGGCCACCTGACGGAAGGCTCCCTTGCCACCGGTTGATCACGCGGGCGATCGCTCCGCGGACCAGAACCCCACTCGAACCGAATCGACGGAGCCGACGGTCCCGCAGAGCGACGCGGACCGGACCACCGGCGGGACGCATCGCGTCATCGCCGTCGACGGAATCGCCATGGTGCGCCTCCTCGGACCTCAGGACCGCCTCATCCGGGCGGTCGAATCGCGATTCCCCGACGTCCGGGTGCACGTGCGCGGCAACGAGGTGACCCTCGACGGCGAGGGCGCCCCCGTCGCCGCCGCGGCGCGCCTGGTGGAAGAACTGGTGCTCATGACGGCAGGCGGCCACGACCTCGACCCGGAGGGCGTGCGCGAGTCCGCGCGCATCCTCGAGAACGGCGGGCCGGTGCGTCCCGCGGACGCGTTCGGTCAGGCCATCCTCACGGCGCGCGGGAAGAGCATCCGCCCCAAGACCCTCGGGCAGCGCGAGTACGTCGACGCCGTCGACCAGAACACGATCGTCTTCGGGATCGGGCCTGCCGGCACCGGCAAGACCTACCTCGCGATGGCCAAGGCGGTGCAGGCCCTGCAGCGCAAGGAGGTCGAGCGGATCATCCTCACGCGCCCCGCGGTCGAGGCGGGGGAGCGGCTGGGCTACCTGCCCGGCTCGCTCACCGACAAGATCGACCCGTACCTGCGCCCGCTCTACGACGCGCTGAACGAGATGATGGACCCGGAGATCGTGCCGAAGCTGCTCGCGGCGGGCACGATCGAGGTCGCTCCGCTGGCCTACATGCGCGGTCGCACGCTGAACTCCTCGTTCGTCGTGCTCGACGAGGCGCAGAACACGACGCCGGAGCAGATGAAGATGTTCCTCACCCGGCTCGGCTTCGGCTCGAAGATGGTGATCACGGGCGACATCACCCAGGTCGACCTCCCCGCCGGCTCCAGCGGACTCCGCCTGGTGACCCGGGTGCTCGACGACATCGAGGACATCCACTTCGCGCGGCTGACCAGCGAGGACGTGGTCCGCCACAGCCTCGTCGGCCGGATCGTCGACGCGTACACCGAGTACGACCAGCAGAAGCAGGCGCAGAGCTTCGAGCGCGAGCAGGCCCGCGAGTTCGCGGCCCGCGCCGAGCGCCGGGCGGCCACCCGCTCGACCGGCGACGCTCAGCCCAAGCGCCCGCGCGCCTGAGCGCCGTCCCACCGCCTCCCGCCGAGCCCCTCCCGATCGAAGGAACACCGCACCCCGTGAGCATCGAGATCAACAACGAGTCGAGCATCCCCGTGGACGAGGCGACTCTGCTGCGCCTCGCGGGCTACGCGCTCGACTCGATGCACGTGCACCCCGACGCCGAACTCGCGATCGTGCTGGTCGACGAGGGCGCGATGGAGCAGCTGCACGTGCAGTGGATGGACGAGCCCGGCCCGACCGACGTGCTGAGCTTCCCGATGGACGAGCTGCGGCCCGGCACCGAGGACGAGCCGACCCCGGCCGGCCTGCTCGGCGACATCGTGCTCTGCCCGCAGGTGGCGCAGAGCCAGGCCGAGGCCGCCGGCCACTCCGTGCTCGACGAGCTGCTGCTGCTCACGGCCCACGGGCTGCTGCACCTGCTCGGCTTCGACCACGCGGAGCCCGAGGAGGAGCGCGAGATGTTCGGCATCCAGCGCGACATCCTCGTCGGGTTCCACATCAGCGAGCGACGCCGCTAGGTCCGGCGTGCTCACCGTTCAGCTCCTCATCGCGGCTCTCGCCCTCGTCGCCGTCGGCGGCTGGCTCGCCGCGACCGACGCCGCGCTCGGCGTCCTCTCGCGCAGCGACCTCCTCGACATGGCGAACCACTCCCGCAGCTCCCGCGCCCTGCGGGCCATCGCCGGCGACATGAGCGCGCACGTCAACGTCGTCAACTTCACCCGGATCGCGGCCGAGACGACCGCCGCGGTCTTCGTGACCACCGTGCTCGTCGTGGTGGTCGACGCCCTGTGGCTGGCGCTCCTGCTCGCCATCCTGATCATGGCGGCCGTGTCCTTCGTGCTCGTCGGCTCCAGCCCGCGCAGCGTCGGGCGCGCCCACGCCCGCGCCGTGCTCGGCTCCAGCGCCTCGCTCGTGCACGTGCTGCGGGTCGCGCTCGGCCCGGTCGCGCACGGTCTCGTCGCGCTGGGCAACCGGGTCACCCCGGGCACCGGCCGCTCGGCCGGCTTCTCCTCCGAGGAGCAGCTGCTGAGCATGGTCGACGAGGCGACCGAGCAGTCGGTCCTGGAGCAGGACGACCGCGAGCTGATCCACTCGATCTTCGAGTTCAACGACACGCTGGTGCGCGAGGTGATGGTGCCGCGGACCGACATGGTGACGATCGAGGCCGGTGCGTCGGTCGGCGCCGGCATGGGCCTGCTGCTCAGTCGCGGCATCTCGCGGCTGCCCGTCATCGGCGACGGCGTCGACGACGTGCTCGGCGTGCTCTACCTCCGCGACGTCGCCCGGCACACCTACGAGCGCCCGGACGACGACGACTCCGCGGCCGATCTCGCCCGCCCGGCGCTGTTCGTGCCGGAGTCGAAGAAGGCCGACGAGCTGCTGCGCCAGATGCAGCTCGAGTCCAACCACCTCGCGATGGTGGTGGACGAGTACGGCGGCATCGCCGGGCTCGTGACGCTCGAGGACCTGATCGAGGAGCTCGTCGGCGACATCTCGGACGAGTACGACCGCGAGGTCGACCTCTTCGAGGAGATCGAGCCCGGCGTCTACCGCGTCTCGGCGCGGCTGCCCGTCGACGAGCTGGGCGAGCTGTTCGAACTCGACCTCGAGGACGACGACGTCGACTCGGTCGGCGGACTGCTCACCAAGGCCTACGGCCGCCTGCCCGAGCGCGGCGCGACCGCGCGGATCGACGGGGTGATCCTCGAGGCCGAGCAGGCGGATCCTCGACGCGGCACCATCTCGACCGTCATCGTGCGGCGCGATCCCGACTACGATCCCTCAGGCGAGACTGGCACCGGACCGGTCGCGATCGTCGCCGAGACAGACCACCAGGACGAGGACGCACGATGACCGACCCCAGCACTCCCACGACCCCCTACCGGGCGGGCTTCGTGTCGTTCGTGGGCCGCCCGAACGTCGGCAAGTCCACGCTCACCAACGCGCTGGTCGGCGAGAAGATCGCCATCACCAGCTCGAAGCCGCAGACCACCCGCCGCGCCATCCGCGGCATCGTGCACCGCCCCGACGGCCAGCTCATCGTCGTGGACACCCCGGGCATCCACCGCCCGCGCACGCTGCTCGGCGAGCGGCTGAACTCCCTCGTCACCTCGACCCTCGGCGACGTCGACGTGATCGGGATGCTCTTCCCGGCCGACGAGCCGATCGGCCCCGGCGACCGCTTCATCAACGAGCAGCTCGAGGCCTTCCCGCGTGCCCGCAAGGTCGCGATCGTCTCCAAGGTCGACCTCTCCTCGAAGAAGTCGGTCGCCAAGCAGCTGCTCGCCGTCTCCGAGCTGCGCGAGTGGGACACCATCGTGCCGATCTCGGCGGTCACCGAGGAGCAGCTCGACGTGCTCGCGGTGGAGCTGCTGCGCCTCATGCCGGTCTCGCCCGCGCTCTACCCCGAGGAGGCCGTGACCGACGAGGACACCGGCTCGCGCATCGCGGAGTTCATCCGCGAGGCCGCGCTCGAGGGCGTCTCGGACGAGCTGCCGCACTCGCTCGCCGTGACCCTCGACGACATGGTCGAGCGCGAGGACGGCTCCTTCATCGACATCTACGCGAACGTCTTCGTCGAGCGCGACAGCCAGAAGGGCATCATCATCGGCAAGGGCGGCCAGCGCCTGCGCGAGGTGGGCGCGGTGTCCCGCGAGCAGATCGAGCGGCTGCTCGGCCGGCGCGTGTTCCTCTCGATCCGGGTGAAGGTCGCCAAGGAGTGGCAGCGCGACCCGAAGCTGCTCGGCCGCCTCGGCTTCTGAGCCGGTGAGCGCGGCGCCGGATCGGGAGGGGGACGGCAGTCACTCTGCCGGACGACGCCCGGCGGCGACGTCGCCGCGTAGCGTGGGGCTCATGCGTGCGCTCCTGGATCGTCCGGCGACGCTCCCGATCGCGGGAGCCCTGCTCGGGGTCCTCCACCTCGGACTGAGCGCGGCCGGCCTGATCGCGCCGGAGCACCTCAGCGGCGGCCTGCTGATCGCGCTCGGCCTCGGCCTCGCGGCCTTCCTGCCGGCCCTCGCGCCGTCCCTGATCGCCGTCGGGGCGGTCACCGGCGGCGGGATCCCGCTCCTCGGCGTGCCGGTGGACGGTGTCCTGGTGGGCCTGCTCGTCCTCTGGTCCACCGCGCGTCGGCTCGGTCCCTGGACGCGGACGCTGACCCTCGTCGGCGCCCTCCTGCTCGCGGGCATCGCCGGGCTGGTCGCCGCACTGACCGGGACCGAGCTGCTGCTGCCGCAGGAGGAGAGCGCCGACCAGGTCCTGCTCTTCCGCGCCGTCGCCGCACTGGTCGTCGCCGCCCTCCTCGCCGGCGCGGAGGTCCTCGTCTGGCGCGCCGGGGTGCGGCGGCCGGTCGGTCCCGACGACAGGATCGATGCACTCGTGGTGCGCGTGGCCGGTCCGCAGGACGGCTTCGCCGTCGGAGCGGCCGGCTGGCAGGCGCTCCTCCTGCTGCTGATCTCGACCGTGCCGTTCGCGGCGCCCGACGGCTCGCTCCAGCCGGTCGTCGGCGGAGTGCTGGCGGTCGCGCTGGTCCTGCACCGCCGGGCGCCGGCACTCTCCCTCACGATCGCCTGGGGCGGGGCGCTCCTGCAGATGGGTCTGCAGCTGGCACCGGGACCGGCCGACCTCGCGATCCTCGCGGTGCTCTTCGGCACCGGTGCGTCCGAGCGGCGCCGGGTGCGCGCGGCGGGGGCCGTCTCCGCGGTGCTCGGCGCGATCGTGGCCGTCGTCTACCTGATCATCGTCTTCCGGCTCGTCCAGTCCATCCCCTCGCCGATCCTGACCGGGGGAGCGGTGTTCGGCGGGATCCTCGCCACGCTCGGCCTCTCCTGGACGGTCGGCCTGCTCTCCCGCTCGGTGCGGCGAGCGCGCGAGGGGCAGACCCTCCGCGCCGAGGCCGAGCGCGAGCGTGCGGCGGCGCAGCGCGAGCTGGACACGGTCGAGGAGCGCAACCGCATCGCCCGCGACATGCACGACGTCGTCGCGCACTCGCTCGCCGTCGTGATCGCGCAGGCGGACGGCGCCCGCTACCTCGGCGCGTCGAGCCCGGAGCAGACCGACGCCGCCCTGCTCACCATCTCCTCGGTCGCCCGCGACGCGCTCGGCGACGTCCGCGTCCTCCTGGCTCAGCTGCGGCACAGCCAGAGCGACGGACCGCAGCCCGAGGCGCGCGACCTGCCGGCGCTGCTCGAGAGCGTCTCCGGAGCCGGGACGCAGCTGCGGACCGAGCTCGAGGTCGATCTCGAGACCGTGCCGCGCGGCATCGGCCTCGCGCTCTACCGCATCGTGCAGGAGGCGACGACGAACGCGCTCCGGCACGGCCGGCCCGGCTCCGCGCTCGACGTCGCGCTGCGCCGCGAGTCCGGCGAGATCGTCCTCACCGTCCGCAATGCGCGCTGCGCCGACGCCGAGGCCGCCGCTCGCGTGCCCGGGGAGGGGCACGGCCTGGTCGGCATGCGCGAGCGCGCCGCACTCGTCGGCGGAGTCCTCCGCGCCGGCCCCGAGGGCGACGACTTCGTGGTCGACGCGCGCCTGCCCGCCCCCTCTTCCACCGCCCTGCCCGTCGCCTCTGGAGGCCACCCCGCATGACCGACACCATCCGCCTCGTCCTCGTCGACGACCAGGCGCTCTTCCGCGCCGGCATCCGCATGCTGCTCAGCTCCCAGCCGGACCTCGAGGTGGTCGGCGAGGCGTCCGACGGCGCGGAGGGCGCGGAGCTCGTCGGCCGGCTGGCCCCGGACGTGGTGCTGATGGACATCCGGATGCCGGGGGTCGACGGCATCGAGTCGACGCGCCGCATCCTCGCCGACGCCGCGGAGAAGGGCGTGGAGCCGCCGCGCATCCTGGTGCTCACCACCTTCGACCTGGACGAGGCGGCCGCCGGCGCGATCCGCGCCGGGGCGAGCGGCTTCCTGCTCAAGGACACCGAGCCGGGCTTCCTGCTCGCCTCCGTCCGCACCGTGCACGCCGGCACCGCGGTCGTCGCCGCCTCCGCGACGAGGGAGCTCTTCGAGCACTTCGGCGCGCCGGGGAGCGGCCGCGAGACTCCCGCCGCGTTCGGCACGCTGACCGACCGGGAGCGCGAGATCTTCCACCTCGCCGCGCGCGGCCTCAGCAACACCGAGATCGCCCGGGCGGAGTTCCTCAGCGAGGCCACGGTCAAGACGCACATCAGCCGCACGCTCGGCAAGCTCGGGCTGCGCGACCGGGTGCAGCTCGTCGTCTACGCCTACGAGAACGGGCTCGTCGCCTGAGGACGACGTCCGCGCCGCAGTGGTGCCTCGTGGGTGCCGACCCGCGGACGCAGTGCTACCGTGGTCGCGTGCGCATCGGTCTGCTCCTTCTTAGCCGCCGCGACGAGATCTGATCCTCAGGCCCTCCTCGTCGCGGAGTCCGTCGTCGGCTGAACCAGACCCATCGTCACCACAGAACACCCCGCGTGGTTCGATCCGCATCCGGATCCCCGCGAGACGAGAGACAGGCGCGTCCGCGCGCCGGGAGAGCACACTCATGAAGAACACCCAGAAGTCGTCGTCACTGCCGATCGGCAAGTACAAGCCGTTCCACGAGCAGATCGTCGTCGAGCTGCCCGACCGCACCTGGCCGGCCAAGCGCATCACGACGGCGCCGCGCTGGTGCGCCGTCGACCTCCGCGACGGCAATCAGGCGCTCATCGATCCGATGAGCCCGGAGCGCAAGCGGATCATGTTCGACCTGCTGGTCCGGATGGGCTACAAGGAGATCGAGGTCGGCTTCCCGAGCGCCAGCCAGACCGACTTCGACTTCGTCCGCAGCCTCATCGAGGAGGACGCGATCCCGGAGGACGTCACCATCCAGGTGCTGACCCAGGCCCGCGACCACCTGATCGAGCGCACCTACGAGTCGATCCGCGGCGCCCGCCAGGCGATCGTGCACCTCTACAACTCCACCAGCGTGCTGCAGCGCGAGGTCGTCTTCCGCAAGGACCGCCAGGGCATCATCGACATCGCCCTCGCCGGCGCGCGCAAGTGCCGCGAGATGGAGGCGTCGGTGCCCGGCACCGCCGTCTACTACGAGTACTCGCCCGAGAGCTACACCGGCACCGAGCTCGACTTCGCCCGCGAGATCTGCGATCGCGTGGTCGAGGTCTTCGAGCCGACTCCGGAGCGCAAGGTCATCCTCAACCTGCCCGCCACGGTCGAGATGGCGACGCCGAACGTCTACGCCGACTCGATCGAGTGGATGTGCCGCAACCTCGCCCAGCGCGAGAACATCATCGTCTCGCTGCACCCGCACAACGACCGCGGCACCGCGGTCGCGGCGGCCGAGCTGGGCTACCTGGCCGGCGCCGACCGCATCGAGGGCTGCCTCTTCGGCAACGGCGAGCGCACCGGCAACGTCGACCTGGTCGCGCTGGGCGTGAACCTGTTCACCCAGGGCATCGACCCGCAGATCGACTTCAGCGACATGGACGGCATCAAGCGCACGGCCGAGTACTGCAACCAGCTGGCCGTGCCGGAGCGCAGCCCCTGGGCCGGCGACCTGGTCTTCACCGCGTTCAGCGGCTCGCACCAGGACGCCATCAAGAAGGGCTTCGAGGCGATGGAGGCCGAGGCCGAGCGCACCGGCGTCAGCCGCGACGAGCTGACCTGGGCCGTGCCGTACCTGCCGGTGGACCCGAAGGACCTCGGCCGCTCCTACGAGGCGGTCATCCGCGTCAACTCGCAGTCCGGCAAGGGCGGTGTCGCGTACCTGCTGAAGACCGACCACGCGCTGGACCTGCCGCGCCGCCTGCAGATCGAGTTCTCCGCGGTCGTGCAGGCCAAGACGGACGCCGAGGGCGGCGAGGTCACCAGCGAGCAGATCTGGACGATCTTCCAGGACGAGTACCTGCCCGCGCCCGCGCACCGCGCCGAGGACAAGTGGGGCCGCTTCGAGCTGGCTCGCACGAGCACCTCGAGCGACCTGGGCGGCTCGATCGCCCTCGACGCCGTGCTGCGCGTCGGCGACGAGACGGTCACGGCGAGCGCGACCGGCAACGGCCCGATCAACGCCTTCGAGGCGGTGCTGGCGCAGCACGGCGTCGAGGTCCGCGTCTTCGACTACGTCGAGCACGCTCTCAGCGCCGGTGGCGACGCGCTGGCCGCCTCCTACGTCGAGTGCTCGGTCAACGGCCGCACCCTCTGGGGCGTGGGCGTCGACGCTGACATCTCGACCGCCTCGCTGAAGGCGATCGTCTCGGCCGTCAACCGCGCCCTCCGCGAGGAGGCCCCGGACCGCGAGCTGGCGACGGCCTCGGCCTGAGGCTCGCGCGGCGGTGACCACTGTGGTCGCCGCCGAGGCGGCGCGGCCCGTTCCCTGCCTGCGAGTCGCCCGCGGAGCGGGCACGCCATGCTGGTCGAGTAGCCCGCGGAGCGGGCGTATCGAGACCCCCCGTCCATGCGGTGGTGGGTCTCGATACGCCGCGTGCCGCGGCTACTCGACCAGCATGAGGATGCCGCGTTCCGCGGCTTCCCGATCAGCATGCTGCGCGCCGCTGTGGTCGCCGCCGAGGCGGACCTCCGTCAGGCGCGGCCCTGGAGGATGAGGTTCCAGTAGACCCAGGGGAGCAGGTAGCGGTCGGCGAGGAAGGTGAGGCGGCGCTCCTTCGCGAGGCCCTTCCAGAAGGGGATGGTCGGCTTCGGGCGGTAGCGGTCGTCGAACTCGGCGAAGACGACGGTCGAGCGCGAGACGACGAACGGGCAGACCGAGTAGCCGTTGTAGACCTGGGGGAGCGGCTTCCCCTTGCGGGCGGCGACGAGGTTCTTCGCCAGGGTCTTCGTCTGCTGCCGGAGCGCTCCGCCCGACTTCGAGTTGGTGGTCGCGGCGGCGTCGCCGAGCGACCAGACCTCGCGGTGGCGGGGGTGGCGCAGCGTCAGCGGGTCGACCTCGACGAAGCCGCCGACGCCGCCCTCCGCCACGAGTCCGGTGCCCGCTAGCCAGTCCGGGGCGGACTGCGGCGGTACGGCGTGCAGGACGTCGTAGGAGAGCGTCTCCCGCTGCTCGGTGCCGACGTGCCCGCCGTCGTGGTCGACACCCAGCTGCGCGCTCCGGCCGTCCTCGCCGGCGATGACGACCGTCCGCTTCTCGGCGTCCACCTCGACCAGCTCGCGGCTGTAGCGCACGTCGATCCCGTACTCCGCCACCTTGCGCTCGAGCTCCGCGTCGATCAGCGGCATGCCGAACATCGTCGGCGTCGGCACGACGAGCACGACGTGGACGTCCGCGAGCACGCCGATCTCGCGCCAGTAGTCGCAGGCGAGGTACATCGGCTTCTGCGAGGCGCCGGAGCAGGTGCCCGGGCCGCTCGGCTGAGTGAAGACGACCGTGCCGGAGCGGACCCCGCGGAGCACGCTCGACGCCTTCCGCGCGTACTCGAACTCGTAGTTCGAGACACCGACCGGCGACGCCATCGCCTCCGACAGCCCGGGCACCGCCTCCCAGTCCTTCTGGATGCCGGGGCAGACGACGAGGTCGCCGTAGCCGACCCGCCGACCGGAGGCGAGGGTGACCGTCTTCGCGGCGGGGTCGATCGCCTCGACGCGGTCCCGGATCCAGGTCACACCCTTCGGCGTCACCGAGCCCTGCGGCCGGGTCGCCTTCGAGGCGGGAGCGGTGCCGCCGGCCACGTGGGAGAACATCGGCTGGTAGAGGTGCTTCTCGCGCGGCTCGATCACCGCGACGTCCTTCACGCCGTAGCGGCGGAGGCGCCCCGCGACCGAGAGCCCCGCGTTCCCCCCGCCGATGATCAGCACGTCGTGTCGGTCGGTCGTGGTGCCCGCAGCGGTCATGCCGACACCCTAGGTCGGACCTCCGACACGGGCGCGGGGTTCCGCGAGCCGTCCGGACGTGCATCCTCGGCGTCAGCCGCGCTTCCGCCAGCCGAGCCGCGGCACCCTGCTCAGCGCCCGCTGCTCCGGCAGGCTCCAGCCGTAGCGCACCGCCAGCAGCCGGATGACCGCCGTGACCACCACCGCGATCGGCGCCGCGTAGTCGATCACCATCCCGAACCGCAGCGCGACCACCAGCACGACGGTGCCGGCGGTCGCCGCGATCGCGTAGAGCGAGCCGACGTGCATCAGCGCGATCGGGCGGTTGAGCAGGATGTCGCGGATCACCGAGCCGCCGACGGCCGAGACGGTCCCGACGAACACCGCGGGCACCTCCGGCACGCCGAGCGAGAGCGCCTTCGTCGTGCCGATGGCGCCGAAGAGCCCGATCGTCAGGGCGTCGAGCGCCGTGATCGTGCCGTCGACCCGGTTGAGGACGTGCTGCAGCAGCATGCCGAAGAGAGAGGCCGTCACCGCGACGAGCAGGTAGGCGTTGGTGTGCAGCGCCACCAGCGGGGTCTGCAGCAGCAGATCGCGCAGAACACCGCCGCCGAGTCCCGTCGCCGTGCCGATGATCGTGACGCCGAGCAGGTCGATCCGGCGGTCGCGGAACTCGCCCGCGAACATCGCACCTTGCAGGCAGCCGATCGCGATGGCGAGGAGGTCGGCCCAGGCGGGGATCTCGAAGAGGGAGGCGGCCACCGAGCCATCGTTCCACGGGCGGGAGCGGGCGGGTGCCGGTCCACCGCGGGGTTGTCAGGGGTGGGGAGGATAATCGAGCACATGCCCACCTACCGTGACGAAGCCGTCGTGCTGCGCACCCATAAGCTGGGCGAGGCCGACCGCATCGTGACGCTGCTCTCGCGCAGCCACGGCAAGATCCGCGCGGTCGCGAAGGGCGTGCGCAAGACCGGCTCCAAGTTCGGCTCGCGACTCGAGCCGTTCATGGTCGCCGACCTGCAGCTCTACGAGGGCCGGAGCCTCGACATCGTCACGCAGGCCGAGTCGCTCGGCCCGTACGGCGCGATCATCGCGGCCGACTACGACAGCTACACCGCGGCGAGCGCGATGGTCGAGACGGCCGACCGCCTCACCGACGCCGACGCGTCGCTGCAGCAGTACCTCCTGCTCGTCGGCGCCCTGCGCTCGCTCTCGAAGCACGAGCACGAGCCGGTGCTCACGCTCGATTCCTACCTGCTGCGCGCGCTCTCGATCGCCGGCTGGGCGCCGAGCTTCGAGGACTGCGCCCGCTGCGGCGCCCCCGGCCCGCACGGCGCGGTGGTCGTCCAGCTCGGCGGAGTGGTCTGCGAGGACTGCACGCCCCCCGGCGCCCCGCGCGTCGCCCCCGAGGTGGTCGTCCTCCTCGGCGCCCTGCTCACGGGAGACTGGGAGCACGCCGAGACGACGGAGCCCTCGACCCGCTCCCGAGCGAGCGGCGTGGTCGCCGCCTACACCCAGTGGCACCTCGAGCGCGGACTGAGATCTCTGGAGCACGTCACCCGATGAAGCCGTTCACCCACAGGGACGCCGTCCCGTTCCGCCCCCTCGACTGGACCGGCGTGCACCCGCCGGAGCTGCCGCGCAAGGCGGTGCCCGAGCACGTCGCGATCGTGATGGACGGGAACGGCCGCTGGGCCAACTCCCGCGGGCTGACCCGGGTGGAGGGGCACAAGCGCGGCGAGGCGTCGCTGCTCGACGTGGTCGCGGGAGCGATCCAGATCGGCGTCAAGCACCTCAGCGTCTACGCCTTCTCGACCGAGAACTGGAAGCGCTCGCCCGACGAGGTGCGCTTCCTGATGGGCTTCAACCGCGACGTGCTGCACCGCCGCCGCGACCAGCTGAACGAGTGGGGCGTGCGCGTGCGCTGGGCCGGCCGGAAGCCGCGGCTCTGGGCGTCGGTCATCAACGAGCTGCAGTACGCCGAGAAGCTGACCGAGGGCAACGACGTCCTCACGCTCACCATGTGCGTCAACTACGGCGGCCGCACCGAGATCGCCGACGCGGTGCAGCGGATCGCCGCCGAGGTCGCCGCGGGCCGGCTGAAGCCGTCCGGCATCACCGAGAAGACGATCGGCAAGGCGCTCTACCTGCCCGACATGCCGGACGTCGACCTCTTCGTGCGCTCCTCCGGCGAGCAGCGCACCAGCAACTTCCTGCTCTGGCAGAGCGCCTACGCCGAGATGGTCTTCCTCGACCGGCTCTGGCCGGACTTCACCCGCGAGGACCTCTGGGGCGCGATCGAGCACTACGCCGGCCGCACCCGCCGCTTCGGCGGCGCCGTGGACGTGCCGGGCGCGTCCGCCTGACGCGCCCGGCACGATCGGCGGGTCAGCCGTCGGTCCCGCACCGGGTCGGGTCGGCCGGAAGGGTGCCCTCGACGAGGTAGGCGTTCGCGATGGCGGTCGCGCACGACGAGTCCCGGTACAGGGCGCCGTGACCGTCCGCGTCCACCTCGACGAGAGTGCTGTTCGTCACCTCGGTCTCGTGCAGCCGCACGGCGTCCGCGTGCGGCGTCGCCGGATCGTGCAGGTTGGAGGCGATGAGGATCCTGTTCCCGCTCGTGTAGGAGAGCGCCGGATCCAGGCGCTCGTACTCGCCCCACCGGTCGCAGTCCCGGACCGGGTCGTCCGCCTGCTCGAGGACGCCGAGCGGCCCCGTGCTCGTCGGACCCTCACCCGCGACCGGAGCGGCGCTCGCTCCGGGGACCGCGGGGACGGCGCAGTAGACGGCGTACTCGAGTGCTCGGTCGACAGCCGAGTCGTCGGTGCTCGCGACGACGTCCAGCGCGTCCGCGTCGCCCGCCACCACCCCGCGGAGGACGGCGACCGTCTCTCCCCACGAGGACCGCGGCTCGTACAGGCTGGTCAGCAGGAAGGACGCGAGTTCGCGGCCGCCCACCTCGGCGGGCGCGCCGTCGGGGCCGGTCGCCGTCCGGGGCTCCGCCGTCAGCGACTGCAGGAGGGCTGTGAGCTGCTCGGCCGCCGTCGTCGCATCGCCGGTGAAGGGGCAGGCGCCGATGCCGCCCGATGTGCAGGCGGCGAGGAGGCGCGTGAGGCTCGCCTCGAAGCCCTCGAGATCGCTCGCCCTGTTCAGCGAGGCGGTGTCCGCGACGCCGTCGAGGATCATCCGGCCGACGGTGTCCGGGAAGAGGGTCGCGTAGACGCTGCCGATGTAGGTGCCGTAGGAGGCGCCGTAGTAGTCGAGCTCCGGCTGCTGCAGCGCCTGCCGCAGCAGCTCGTGGTCCATCGCCACGTCCGTGCTGGACGCGTGGACGGCGAAGCGGCTGGTGCTCGAGCACGCCTCCACCGCACCCGCGTCGTCGGCGGTCATCGCCTGGACGTCGCAGGCGAGAGCGGTCTCGGGGCTGACGCCTCGCGGCTCGATGCCGACCACGTCGTACTTCTCGAAGACGGGAGCGGTCTCCGGCACGGTCGCCAGGCCGAGGGCCATGTTCCGCGCCGAGACGCCCGGTCCGCCCGGGTTGACCATGAGCACCTCGTCGTGCGGTCCGCCCACCGAGACCCTGATCAGGTCGAGGTCCACCGACTCTGAGGTGTCGGGGCGGCTCCAGTCGACGGGCGCTGCGATGCTGCCGCAGGTCGCGTCCACTCCGTCGAGCCCCGTCACGGCCTCGCTCGGGCAGTCGAACCAGGAGGGCTCCCCGTGCTGGGTGAACCACGAGGTCACCTGCGCCCGGGGCCCGCTCGTCGAGTCGACCACCGTGCCGGCGGTGCCGGCGGTGCCGGCGGTGCAGCCAGACAGCATCAGCGCCAGGAGGCACCCCGCGCCGATCATCGGATTCTTCTTCATCGTGTCCATCCCTCGTGAATCGCTCGTCACCGCTCATGTCGCCGCGATGCGGTCGCCGGCTCGTGACCCGCACTGCGTCGACCCGTCTCGCGATCGGCGGCGGATCCGGACGTCTCCGCGGCCTCGACGAGGCGGCGTCGCGTGCGAGTGGTCAGCGTAGGGAGCGGGGGCCGCAGAGACCGGGCCGGCGTGCAGTGGACGCTGTTCGGAGATGATCGCGGCGCGGTGGGCCTACTCTTCTCCGTCCGCCTGCCCGCGAGACCCCTCGGCTGGTGGGGGGAGTCGGCGTGACGGAGGGGCGGGCCCGATGGCGCCGCTGGCTACCATCGGAGCATGACGATCGGGACCAGCACACTCCGCGTCGGGCTCGTCGGCTACGGACTCGCCGGCCGGATCTTCCACGCACCGTTCCTCGAGGCGCACCCGGACGTCGCGCTGGTCGCGATCTCGACCAGCGATCCGGAGCGGGCGGCGGCGGCCACCGCCGCGCATCCCGGCGCACGGATCGTCGCCGGCCTCGACGCGGTGCTCGCCGAGGGGCCCGACCTGGTCGTCCTCGCGACGCCGCCCTCCGTGCACCGCGAGCAGGCCGAGCAGGTGCTCACCGCCGGTGTCGCGGTGGTCATCGACAAGCCGTTCGCGCCGAGCACGGCCGACGTCGACGCGATCCTCGCCGCCTCCGAGGCGGGCGGGGCGCCGGTGTTCGTCTTCCAGAACCGCCGCTGGGACGCCGACCTCCTCACGCTGCGCCGGCTCCTGGCGGAGGGAGCGCTCGGCGACGTGATCCGCTTCGAGTCGACGTTCGAGCGCTGGAGCGCCCCGAAGACCGGGCGCTGGCAGACGGCGATCGGCCCGGCACAGGGCGGCGGCATCCTCTTCGACCTCGGCAGCCACCTCGTCGACCAGGCCCTGGTGCTCTTCGGCCCGGCCGTCGTCACCGCGGCGGAGACCCGCGTCGTGCACGCGGGCGGCGCGAGCGAGGACGACGCCTTCGTCTCGCTGCTCCACGAGTCCGGCGTGCGCTCGCACCTGACGATGAGCCGGGTCGCCCGCGCCTCGGCGCCCCGCTTCCGGGTGCTCGGCACGCGGGCGGCGTTCTCGGTCGACGGCCTGGACCCGCAGGAGGGCGCGCTGCGCGGCGGGGGCGCCACTCCGCTGGACGAGGACTTCGGCGTCGTGCCGCCGGGCGCGGAGGGGATGCTGACCGACGAGCGCGGCACGACGGCCGTGCCGAGCGAGCGCGGGAACTACGCCGCCTTCCTCGCGGGAGTCGCCCGCGCCCTGCTCGACGGCGCTCCGTCACCCGTCGACGTGCAGGACGCTCGAGCCGTGGTCGCGCTGATCGAGCAGGCCCACGCCCTCGCCGCACGATGACGCACGACGCGCCCGGTCCTGCCGCGAGGTTGGCGATCCGGGCGTCGAGGGGGATCCTCGGAGGGTGAGCACCGCACCCCCGGCCCCCGCCGACCTCCGAGCGCTCTTCCCCGGCGCCCGCGGGTACCACAACGCCTGCACGCTGGGCCTGCCGCCCCGCGCGACCGCCGAGGCCCTGCGCGCGGACCTCGACGAGTGGTCGGCCGGCGGCGGTACCGCCGCGGGCTACGGAGCGGTCGCCGAGCGCGCCCGAGCCTCCTTCGCGCAGATCGCCGGAGTGCCGGTCGACCAGGTCGCGATCGGCTCGCAGACGTCGGCGATGGCCGCCGTGCTCGCCGCGTCGCTCCCGGACGGAGCGCACGTGCTCTGCGTCGACGGCGACTTCTCCTCCATCGTCTTCCCCTTCCTCGCCCAGGCCCACCGCGGCGTCGTGGTGCGCTCGGTGCCTCTGGAGGCGCTCGCCGAGTCGGTCGAGGACGCCGACGACCTCGTCGTCTTCTCGGCCGTGCAGTCCAGCAGCGGAGCGCTCGCCGACCTCGACGCGGTCGTCGAGGCCGCCGCCCGCCACGGCGTGCGCACGGCTTGCGATCTGACCCAGGCCGCGGGCGTGCTGCCGGTGGACGCCTCCCGCTTCGACGCGACCCTCACCCACGCCTACAAGTGGCTCTGCTCGCCGCGCGGCGTGGCCTTCCTCACCGTCTCGCCCGAGTACGCAGCCGAGCTGCTGCCGGTGCAGGCCGGCTGGTACTCGGGAGAGGACGTCTGGTCCTCCTGCTACGGCCCGGCGATGCACCTCGCCGAGAACGCCCGCCGCTTCGACGTCTCGCCCGCCTGGCAGGCGTTCGTCGGGGCGGAGGCGTCGCTCGAGCTGTTCCGCTCGCTCGACCTCGCCGCGGTCTGGGAGCGCGCCTCCGGGCTGGGCGATCAGCTCTGCGAGCGCCTCGACCGCGCGCCGCAGCACCGGGCGATCGTCTCCTGGCCGGACGAGGACGGCGCCGATCTGGCGCGCCTGCAGGCCGCGGGGCTGCGCGTCTCGGGACGCGGCGGGCGCCTCCGGGTCGCCTTCCACCTCTGGAACGACGAGTCCGACGTCGACGAGCTCGTCCGGGTGCTGCGGGAATAGCTCCCCGTCGCCGCGGTTGTCCTCGGAGTGAGCGAAGCGCAGACCCCCATCACCGTCGACATCTGGTCAGACATCGCCTGCCCCTGGTGCTACATCGGCAAGCGCAAGTTCGAGCGCGGACTGGCGGCGTTCCGCGCCGCCCACCCCGACGCGCCGGAGGTCGCGGTCGAGTACCGCAGCTTCGAGCTGTCGCCGGAGACGCCGGAGGACTACCGCGGCGGCACGGCCGAGTTCCTCGCCCAGCACAAGGGCGTCCCGCTGGAGCAGGCGCAGCAGATGCTCGACTCCGTCACCGCGATCGCGGCGGGGGTCGACCTCGACTACCACTTCGAGTCGGTCGTGCACGTCAAGACCGTCCGTGCGCACCAGGCGCTGCACCACGCGAAGGCGAACGGGCTGCAGCTCGAGCTGAAGGAGCGGCTGCTCCGGGCCTACTTCGTCGAGGGGCGCGACCTCGCGGACTCCGACGTCCTGGCCGCCCTCTCCGCCGAGGTCGGGCTCGACGCCGACGAGGCTCGGCGCGCTCTGGACGAGCAGCGGCACCTCGCCGACGTGCAGTCCGACATCGCGCAGGCGCGCGAGTACGGGATCAACGGGGTGCCGTTCTTCGTGCTCGACGGCCGCTTCGGGGTCTCCGGCGCGCAGGAGCCGACGGCCTTCACCGAGGTGCTCGAGCACGTGCTGTCGCAGCGGGCGGTCGTCGCATGAGCGATCGAGTGCCGAGCGCGCCGTTCGAGATGCTCGGCGCCGCGGACGTGCCCGTGTGCGAGGACGGCGTCTGCGCGGTGCCGACTGCTGCCGCTCCCGCTGTCAGCGAGCAGGCTCCTCGATCGTGATGTCGGCGACGGTCGCGCCGTAGGCGGCGATCAGCGCGTCCGCGGCGACGAAGGCGCTCCGGCCGCTCGTGCCGGCGCCCAGGGCGATCCGGCGGCCGACGATCCGCTCGTCCGCGACGACGGGCCAGGCGGTGGTCGAGCCGATCGGCGTGATCGTGCCGCGGCGGTAGCCCGTCGCCTCCAGTGCCACCGACTCGTCGGGCAGGCGGAGCTTGTTCACGCCGACCACCGCGCGCAGCAGCGGCCAGGAGATCTGCCGGCCGCCGGGCACCAGCGCGAAGAGGAAGCCGCCGTCGTGGCGCTTGACCACCAGTGACTTCACGATCGAGCCGGGCTCGATGCCCAGCAGCTCGGCCGCCTCGGCCAGGCTGCCGGCCTCCGGGCGGTCGACGACCTCGACGTCGAGTCCGCGCTCGCGCGCATCCGCCTCGAACCGCGCCGGGCCGTCCTCCCATGTGCGGTCCTCCGCAGTTCCGACCTCCACGGTGTCGTCCTCCACAGTGCCGTTCCCGTCCATCCGTCCCCACCTCTCCGCTCGTTCGCCTTCCCCAACACAGGATCTGGGAGAATCGATACCGATGTCCTCCACTCTCATGGCCGCACCGCCCGCGCGCACCGCGCCGGCGCTCCGGATCGGCCCCCTCGAACTCGACGCCCCCGTCGTCCTCGCGCCCATGGCCGGGATCACCAACACCGCGTTCCGCCGGCTCTGCCGCGAGTTCGGCAACGGGCTCTACGTCAGCGAGATGATCACCTCCCGCGCGCTCGTCGAGCGCACCCCGGAGTCGATGCGCCTCATCCGCCACCACCCCAGCGAGAAGGTCCGCTCGATCCAGCTCTACGGGGTCGACCCGAAGACGGTCGCCGAGGCCGTCACCATGCTCGTCGCGGAGGACCGCGCCGACCACATCGACCTCAACTTCGGCTGCCCCGTCGCCAAGGTCACCCGCAAGGGCGGGGGAGCGGCCCTGCCGTGGAAGCTCCCGCTGTTCCGTCAGATCGTCGAGGGCGCGGTGCGGGCCGCGGGCGACGTCCCGCTGACGGTCAAGATGCGCAAGGGCATCGACTCCGACCACCTCACCTATCTCGAGGCCGGCCGGGCCGCGGAGGGCGCGGGAGTCGCGTCGATCGCGCTGCACGCCCGCACCGCCTCCGAGTTCTACAGCGGCCAGGCCGACTGGTCGGCGATCACGACCCTCAAGCAGGCGATCTCGAGCGTCCCGGTGCTCGGCAACGGCGACATCTGGTCGGCCGAGGACGCGCTGCGGATGATGAGCGAGACCGGCTGCGACGGCGTCGTCGTCGGGCGCGGCTGCCTCGGCCGCCCCTGGCTCTTCGGCGACCTCGCCGCCGCCTTCGCGGGCTCGGACGAGCGCTTCACACCGACCCTCGGCCAGGTCGCCACGGCCTTCCGCCGGCACGCCCAGCTGATCTGCGAGTTCTTCGAGAGCGAGGAGCGCGGCTGCCGCGACATCCGCAAGCACGTCGCCTGGTACTTCAAGGGCTACCCCGTCGGCGGCGACCTGCGCGCCAAGATGGCCTCCGTGGTCACCCTCGCCGAGCTCGACGAGCTGCTCGCCACCCTCGACCCCGACGTGCCCTACCCGGGCGAGGCGGCCGAGGGCCAGCGCGGCCGCGCCGGCTCGCCGAAGACCCCCTCGCTGCCCGACCGCTGGCTCGAGTCCCGCGAGCTGAACGCCGACCAGCGCGACGCCGTCTCGGCCGCCGAGATCCACCACAGCGGTGGATGACCGCGCGCTCTGGGGGTACTCGCTCGTCGACGTCGAGCGGTTCCTGCCGGAGGACCACAGCACCCGCCGCTCCGACTTCGCCCGCGATCGCGCCCGGCTCTTCCACTCCAGCTCGCTCCGCCGCCTCGCCGCGAAGACGCAGGTGCTCAGCCCGACCGCCGGTGTCGACTTCGCCCGCAACCGGCTGACGCACTCGCTCGAGGTCGCCCAGATCGGCCGCGAGCTCGCCACGAGCCTCGATCTCGACCCCGACGTCGTCGACACCGCCTGCCTCGCCCACGACATCGGCCACCCGCCCTTCGGTCACAACGGCGAGCGCGCCCTCAACAGCTGGGCCGAGTCGATCGGCGGCTTCGAGGGCAACGCCCAGACCTTCCGGCTGCTGACCCGGCTCGAGGCGAAGGTGTTCGGCGAGGACGACCGCCCGTACGGCCTGAACCTCACCCGCTCGAGCCTCGACGCCAGCTGCAAGTACCCGTGGCCCGACACCCGCTCCGTCGCCGACCCGTCCGGCCGCGCCAAGTACGGCTTCTACGCCGACGACGAGCCCGCCTTCACCTGGATGCGCGAGGGCGCCCCCGAGGGAGTCCGCTGCATCGAGGCCGAGGTGATGGACCTCTCCGACGACATCGCCTACTCGGTGCACGACTTCGAGGACGCCGTGTTCTCCGGCTACATCGACGTCGCCGCGCTCGGCTCCCGCGTGGACCACGACGACCTCGTCGAGTCGATGCACTCCTGGGTCGGCGGCGAGATCGGGCACGACGAGCTCGTCGCCGCGTTCGACCGCCTCGACTCGCTCGACGTCTGGGTCGACTCCTGGGACGGCTCCCGCCGCGACCAGGCCCGGCTGAAGAACCTCACCAGCCAGCTCATCGGCCGCTTCGCCGCCTCCGCCACCGAGGCCACCCGCGACGCCTACTCCCACCCCGACCTCGTCCGCTTCGGCGGCCACGTCGTCGTCCCCCGCGAGCAGGAGGCCGAGATCGCCGTGCTCAAGGGCATCGTCGCCACCTTCGTGATGTCGCGGAACACCCGCCAGCCCATCTACGCCCAGCAGCGCGAGGTCCTCACCCGACTCGCCGACACCCTCCTCGAACGCGGCGCCGGCGCCCTCGACGCCGGCTTCGCCGAGGACTGGAACGCCGCCGGCACCGACGACGCCCGCCGCAGGGTCGTCGTCGACCAGGTCGCCAACCTCACCGACCAGAGCGCCCTGAGCTGGTTCGAGAGGCTGTGCCACTGACGTGAGCGGGGCGCAGCCCCGCTCACGTCGGACGCCGGTCCCTGCCCGGCGTCCGCGCGGTCGGCTCCTCGGGGTGGTGCGTCTCAGAGAGCGGGTCGCGGACGCCTAGCGCGATTCGCTGGCACGCGAATCGCCCGTTCGGCTGCACCCTGCGGCGTGCATGCCGGAAGGCTGAGCTCTCCGACATCCATGCTGGTCGAGTAGGGCGCGCAGCGGCCGTGTCGAGACCGACGTGTCCGGCGGGGTGGGTCTCGATACGCCGCGTTCCGCGGCTCCTCGACCAGCAGGTGGGGGCGGGTCGAGTGCTTCGCACGGCGACGGCAGTCGCCCCCGTGGTCGGAGGCTGCCTGCCCATGCTGGTCGAGTAGGGCGCGGAGCGGCCGTATCGAGACCGACGTGTCCGGTTCGGTGGGAAGCCTCTGCTGATCGAGTAGGCCGCGCAGCGGGCGTATCGAGATCGACCAGCGTCAGCAGGACGAGTCTGCAGGCCCGTCCTGCTGGGGACGGTGGGTCTCGATACGCCCCTGCGGGGCTGCTCGACCAGCATGTGCGCGGGCGGAAAAGGCGCACTCGGCCGGGGGGCGGGTGGCGGCGGATACGATGGGGGACATGCCTCGGATTCGACAGACGGATGTCGAGGAGGTCAAGGCCAGGGTCAACATCGCGGACGTGGTCGGCGAGTACGTCACCCTGAAGTCGGCGGGCGTCGGCTCGCTGAAGGGGCTCTGCCCGTTCCACGACGAGCGCAGCCCGAGCTTCCATGTGCGCCCCCAGGCCGGCTTCTACCACTGCTTCGGCTGCCAGGAGTCGGGCGACGTCTACAGCTTCGTGATGAAGATGGACCACACCTCGTTCAGCGAGACGGTCGAGCGGCTCGCCGGCCGCATCGGCTTCCCGCTGCAGTACGAGGAGGGTGGCGGCCAGGCCCCCGAGACCGGCGGACGCGCCCGGCTCATCGCCGCGAACAACGCCGCCGAGGAGTTCTTCCGCGAGCAGCTCGCGACCCCCGGCGCCGACGTCGGCCGCCGCTTCCTCGGCGAGCGCGGCTTCGACCGCGCCGCCGCCGACCGCTTCGGCGTCGGCTTCGCCCCCGACGGCTGGGACGGCCTCACCACCGCGCTCAAGCGCCGCGGCTTCTCCGAGGAGGAGCTCACCACGGCGGGCCTCGTCAGCAGCAGCAACCGCGGCGGCGTCTACGACCGCTTCCGCGGCCGCCTCGTCTGGCCGATCCGCGACGTCACCGGGCAGACCGTCGGCTTCGGCGCGCGCCGCCTCCTCGAGGAGGACAAGGGCCCGAAGTACCTGAACACCCCCGAGTCGCCCGTCTACCACAAGTCCCAGGTCCTCTACGGGCTCGACCTGGCCAAGCGCGACATCTCCCGCGGCCACCGGGTCGTCGTCGTCGAGGGCTACACCGACGTGATGGCCTGCCACCTCGCCGGCGTCACGACCGCGGTCGCCACCTGCGGCACCTCCTTCGGCGTCGACCACATCAAGGTCCTGCGCCGCGTGCTCGGCGACGACAGCGGGGTCGGCGAGGTCGTCTTCACCTTCGACCCGGACGCCGCCGGCCAGAAGGCGGCGATGCGCGCCTTCCAGGAGGAGCACCGCTTCGCCGCGCAGACCTTCGTCGCCGTCGCGCCCGAGGGCCTCGACCCGTGCGACCTGCGCCTCAACCGCGGCGACGACGCCGTCCGCCGGCTCATCGACGACAAGAAGCCGATGTTCGAGTTCGTCATCCGGCAGCTGCTGGCCCGCTACGACCTCGACACGGTCGAGGGCCGGATCGCCGCCCTGCGCGCCGCCGCGCCCGTCGTCGCCGAGATCCGCGACCCGGCGCTGCGCCCCGGCTACTCCCGCGAGCTGGCCCGGATGCTCGGCCTGGACATGTCCGAGGTCAACTCCGCGGTCCGCTCCGCCGGCTCCCGCGCGCGCAACGCCCCGGGCGGCCGGGACGAGCGACCGCAGGAGGACGCCCCCGAGGCGCCCGCCGGCGCGCGGATCGCCGACCTCCCCGTCGACGTCGTCACGCGGATCGAGCGCGAGGCGCTGATGGCCATGCTCCAGCTGCCCCAGGTGATGGGGGAGTCGCTGCTCGCCCGGGCCGCGCACGCCGCCGTCACGAACGAGACCCTCCGCGTCGTCCGCGACGCCGTGGTCGCCAACCTCGAGCGCGCGCAGGACCGCGACTGGGTCGAGCACGTGGCGGCCGACGTGCCCGGGCCGTTCGCCTCGCTCGTGCACCAGCTCGCCGTGGCGCCCATCCCGGCCGCCGACGAGGCCGGCCTCGCCCGCTACTCGAAGGACGTCGCGATCTCGCTGATCGAGCGCGACCTCCTGCGCGAGATCGCCGAGCTGCGCGGCGCCCTGCAGCGCGCCTCGACGGACCCCGTGCTCTCCCGCGCCGTGCAGGTCCGCCTGGTCGAGCTGGAGCGCGAGAAGCGGGCCCTGCGCACCGAATGAGGGCGCCGCGGGCGCCCCGTGCCCTCGATGAGGGACGTGTTGCAGTCGTGTGAAGAAAGCGCCGGACGGCCCGCGCCGGTTCGGAGAGCGCTTCCGCATGTGTTACCACTGAGGAACAGCAATGCGGGCGCTCAGCGTCGTGGCCCCCGTGCGCCCAGAGAACACCGTGCGCCTGAAGGACAGTGCGCCGGATCGACACCGCTCCGCTCGGACCCCGTGCGAGACGGACTCTGCGCCGCGGGACCGCGTTCCACGCCGAGGTCCGCATCCGATTTCTGACAGGAAGAGGCAGACGGAATGACATCCGGATTCACTCGCGGTTCGCGGGCACTCGGCACGGCAGCAGGCTTCGCCGCGGTCGCGCTCGTGCTGGCGGGCTGCTCCGCCGGCGGCGGGGACTCGACCGGCGGCGCGGCCGGCGGCACGCTCACCATCGGCACCACCGACAAGATCACCACGCTCGACCCCGCCGGTTCGTACGACAACGGCTCCTTCGCCGTGATGAACCAGGTGTTCCCGTTCCTGATGAACACCCCCTACGGCAGCCCGGACGTCGAGCCCGACATCGCCGAGTCGGCCGAGTTCACGGCGCCGACCGAGTACACGGTCACGCTCAAGGACGGCCTGAAGTGGGCCAACGGCCACGACCTGACCTCCTCGGACGTCAAGTTCTCCTTCGACCGCCAGGTCGCCATCGCGGCCGAGAACGGCCCGTCGTCGCTCCTCGCGAACCTCGACAGCGTCGCGGCGCCGGACGACACCACCGTCGTCTTCACGCTGAAGTCGGAGAACGACCAGACCTTCCCGCAGATCCTCTCGAGCCCCGCGGGCCCGATCGTGGACGAGGAGGTCTTCTCGGCCGACGAGCTGACCGCCGACGCGGACATCGTCTCGGGCGACGCCTTCGCCGGGCAGTACACGATCGCCAACTACGACGTGAACAACCTCATCCAGTACAAGGCCTACGACGACTACCAGGGCGTGCTCGGCGCGGCGAAGACGGGCACGATCAACGTCAAGTACTACGCGGACAGCTCGAACCTCAAGCTGGACATCCAGGAGGGCAACATCGACGTCGCGTACCGGAGCCTCTCCGCGACCGACGTCGAGGACCTCCGCGGGAACGACGCGGTCAAGGTCGTCGACGGTCCCGGCGGCGAGATCCGCTACATCGTCTTCAACTTCGACACGCAGCCGTTCGGCTCGACGACCGCCGAGGCCGACGCGGCCAAGGCGCTCGCCGTCCGCCAGGCCGCGGCCGATCTGATCGACCGCCAGGAGATCGCCGACCAGGTCTACAAGGGCACCTACACCCCGCTGTACTCCTACGTCCCCCAGGGCCTCACCGGCGCGACCGAGTCCCTCAAGGGCCTCTACGGCGACGGCCAGGGCGGTGTCGACGCGGACAAGGCGGCGGCCACGCTCCAGGCCGCGGGCGTCACCACCCCGGTCACCCTCAACCTGCAGTACTCGAACGACCACTACGGTCCGTCCTCGGGCGACGAGTACGCGCTGATCAAGGACCAGCTCGAGTCGACCGGCCTGTTCACCGTGAACCTGCAGACGACCGAGTGGGTCCAGTACTCCAAGGACCGCTCGAGCGACGTCTACCCGGCGTACCAGCTCGGCTGGTTCCCGGATTACTCCGACGCCGACAACTACCTGTCGCCGTTCTTCATCAAGGAGAACTTCCTCGCGAACCACTTCGACGACGCCGACGTGCAGAGCCTGATCGCCGAGCAGGTCTCCACCACCGACGCCGATGCGCGCACCGCGCTGATCGAGGAGATCCAGGACAAGGTCGCGGCGCAGCTGTCGACTCTGCCCTACCTCCAGGGCTCGCAGGTCGCGATCGTCGGCAGCACCGTGAGCGGAGCCGAGGACACCCTCGACGCCTCGTTCAAGTTCCGCTACGCGGCGCTCAGCAAGGGCTGATCCACCCCTCCGGCCGGCGCCTCCCCACCCGGGAGGCGCCGGCCGTTCTCCACGAAAGGCATCACGTGACGACAGCCACGACGGCTGCGGCGACGGCGCCCACCCGGCGACCGCGCGGCTCCGGAGGAGGACTCGGGCGCTATCTGCTCGTCCGCTTCCTGCTCATCATCCCGACCGTCTTCATCCTCGTGACGATGGTGTTCCTGCTCATGCGCTCGACGGGCGACCCGATCACCGCGGCGCTGGGCGGTCGGCTCACCGCCGACCAGCTGGCCGAGCGCGTGGCCGCCGCCGGCTACGACCGCCCGCTGATCGTGCAGTACCTCGAGTACCTCGGCAACCTGCTGCGCGGCGACTTCGGCACCACCCTGAGCGACAACCGCCCGGTCACCGAGGTGCTGGTCACCTACGGCGCCGCGACCGTCGAGCTCGCCTTCTACGCCCTGATCGTGGCGTTCCTGGTCGGCATCCCGCTCGGGATGCTCGCCGCCTACCACCGCGACCGCACGCCCGACGCGGTCCTGCGCATCTTCGCGATCCTCTGCTATGCGACCCCCGTCTTCTTCGCGGGGCTGCTGCTCAAGCTCGTCTTCTCGGTCTGGCTCAAGTGGTTCCCGGTCGCCGGCCGGGCGACGACGAACACCGAGCTCTCGCTGCAGTTCCTCGAGAACAAGACCGGCATCTACCTCATCGACGCGATCCAGACCGGCGACCCCGCCGCCGTGGGCGACGTGCTCTCGCACGCGGTCCTCCCGGCGATCGCGCTCGGCCTGCTGACCGCCGGCATCTTCCTCCGCCTCGTGCGCACCAACGTGATCGGCACCCTCGGCACCGACTACGTCGACGCCGCCCGCTCGCGCGGAGTGAGCGAGTTCCGCCTGGTCCGCACGCACGCCTACCGTCCGGCGCTCATCCCGATCATCACCGTCATCGGCCTGCAGATCGCCCTGCTGCTGGGCGGCGCGGTGCTCACCGAGACGACCTTCGAGTGGAAGGGCCTCGGCTTCCAGCTGGCCGAGTACCTCCAGGCGCGCGACTTCGTCGCCGTGCAGGGCATCGTCGCCCTGCTGGCCGTGATCGTGGCGCTGACCAACTTCATCGTCGACGTCATCGCGGCGCTCATCGACCCGCGAGTGAGGTACTGACCCATGAGCACCACCACTCCGGCGCGCCCGCGCCGCCGCCTCGTCGACCGGCTGCCGGTCGTCCACCAGCTCCGGCAGAGCGTGGGCCTGCAGCGCGGGATGCTCGTCACCGGTCTCGTGATCACCGGTGCGTTCCTCCTCGTCGCGGCACTCGCCCCCCTGATCGCCCCCTACGGCTACTCGCAGCTGCGCACCGGCACCGAGTCGTTCGGCGCGCAGCAGCCGCCGAGTGCCGAGCACCTGCTCGGCACCACCGTCGGCGGCTACGACGTGCTCTCGCGCGTGATCTGGGGCGCGCAGACGGCGTTCCTCGTCATCGTCGTCGCCGTCGTGCTGTCGATCTTCCTCGGCGTCTTCCTCGGTCTCGTCTCCGGCTACCTCGGCGGCTGGCTCGACCGCGTGCTCGTCGTGATCTGCGACGCGATCTACGCCTTCCCGACCCTGCTGCTCGCGATCGTGATGTCGATCGTGATCTCCGGCGGCCAGTCGAACCTGTGGTCGGGCATCTTCGCCGCCGCGGTCTCGATCACGGTCGTCTACATCCCGCAGTACTTCCGGGTGATCCGGGCCGAGACGGTGCGGATCAAGGGCGACGCCTTCGTCGAGTCGGCGAAGGTCATCGGCGCCTCGACCCCGCGGATCATGTTCAAGCACGTGCTGCGCAACGCCACGCGCACCCTCCCGCTGATCTTCACGCTGAACTCGTCCGAGGCGATCCTCACCCTCGCGGGCCTGGGCTTCCTCGGCTTCGGCATCGAGCCGACGTCGGCCGCCGAGTGGGGCTACGACCTCAACAAGGCGCTGTCCGACGTGACCAGCGGCATCTGGTGGACCTCGGTCTTCCCGGGCCTGGCCATCGTCCTCGTCGTGCTCGGCATCACGCTGGTCGGCGAGAGCCTCAACGACCTCGCCGACCCGCGCCTGCGCGGCCGGCGCGCGGTGGCCGCCGGTTCCGGCGACGTCGCCGCGACGTCCGTCGTCCCGGGCGGCGCGCTCCCCGCGGACGGCCTGGAGACGCCGGGACACGATCCCGTCGCCGGAGTGGAGAAGACCCGATGAGCGTCCAGCGTCCCGCCGACAGCCGTCCCGCCGACGCGGGCTCCCGCCCGATCGTCGACATCCAGGACCTCGAGGTCGCCTTCGCGAGCGATCGCGGCGCCGTCCGCGCGGTGGCCGGCGTCAGCCTCCGGGTCGAGCGCGGCGAGGTGCTCGCCATCGTCGGCGAGTCCGGCAGCGGCAAGACCGTGACCGCCAAGACCATCCTCGGCCTGCTGCCCGAGACGGCGACGGCGTCCGGCGTCATCCTGCTCTCGAAGAAGGACGGCAGCTCGTCGACCGACGTGGTCTCGGTGCCGAAGTCGCGCCTGCGCGAGCTCCGCGGCACCGATGTCGCGATGGTCTTCCAGGAGCCCGGCACCGCGCTCAACCCGGTCTTCACCGTCGGCTGGCAGATCGCGGAGGGGCTGCGCGCGCACGCCTCCGTCCCGCGCAAGGAGGCGCGCAAGCGCGCCATCGACGTGCTGCGCACGGTCGGCATCCCCGAGCCGGAGAAGCGCGTCGACTACTACCCGCACCAGTTCTCCGGCGGCCAGAAGCAGCGCGTCGTCATCGCGATGGCGCTCGTGCTCGACCCCGGCCTGATCGTCGCCGACGAGCCGACGACGGCCCTCGACGTGACGGTGCAGGCCGAGATCCTCGACCTGCTCCGCCGCTGCCGTGACGACTTCGGCACCTCGATCGTCCTGATCACCCACAACATGGGCGTCGTCGCCGATCTGGCCGATCGCGTCGCGGTGATGTACCAGGGCGAGCTGGTCGAGGAGGCGCCGGTCGCCGAGCTGTTCGCCGCTCCGAAGGCCGAGTACACCCGCAAGCTGCTCGCCGCCGTCCCGCACGTGGGCCAGGGCGTCGCCCGGGCGAAGGAGCGCGCCATCGAGCGCGCCGGCGCCCCGGAGGCGGAGACGCTCGTCCTCGCCGAGGACCTGCGGATCCAGTACCCGGGCCGCCTCGGCCGCCCCGGCTTCGTCGCCGTCGACGGCGTCTCCTTCCGCATCCGCGCGGGGGAGGTGCTCGGCCTGGTCGGCGAGAGCGGCTCGGGCAAGACGACCATCGGCCGGGCGATCGCGGGACTGACCACCGTCACCGGCGGCTCGCTGCGCGTGCTCGGCAAGGAGATGCGCGGCATCCGCGAGCGCGCCTTCCGTCCCGTCCGCGGCGACATCGGCTTCGTCTTCCAGGACCCGGCGTCGAGCTTCAACCCGCTGCTGACGATCGCCGAGTGCGTCGCCGAGCCGCTGATCGTGCACGGCCGCGCCCGGGACGCCGGTGCCGCCCGGAAGCGGGTCGACGAGCTGCTCGAGGCGGTGCAGCTGCCGCGCTCCTACGGCGACCGCTACCCGCACGAGCTCTCCGGCGGTCAGCGGCAGCGCGCGAGCCTCGCGCGCTCGCTCGCACTCGAGCCGAAGCTGCTGATCGCCGACGAGCCGACCTCGGCGCTCGACGTCTCGGTGCAGGCGCGCGTGCTCGAGCTGTTCGCGGAGCTGCAGCGCGAGTTCGGCTTCGCCTCGCTCTTCATCAGCCACGACCTCGCCGTCGTCGATCTGCTCGCCGACCGGATCGCCGTGCTCTACCGCGGCGAGCTGGTCGAGGAGGGCACGGGCGAGGAAGTGCTGTCCGCGCCGAAGCACCCGTACACGCAGCGGCTGCTGGCGTCGCTGCCGGTGCCGGACCCGGGGGAGCAGGCCGAGCGCCGCGAGCTCCTGCGCAGCATCGTCGAGGCGGAGCGGAAGGCGTGAGCCGAGCCGCCGCCGCCTCGGCGCCCATCGTCGTCGACGACCTCAGCGTCGAGTACCCGCCGCGCGGCATCAGCGGGCGCTGGACCGCGCTGCGCGGGGTCAGCCTCCGCGTCGAGCCGGGCGAGGTGCTCGGCATCCTCGGCGGCAGCGGCTCCGGCAAGTCGACGCTGGCGCGCGTCCTCGGCGGCGAGGGTCTCGACGGCCCGGCCGGCGCCGGGGCGCGGACGCGGCCGGTGATCATCGGCGGCGAGGCCACCGTGTCCGGTCACCGCCTCCGCGGGATGCCCGCCCGCGAGATCAAGCGATTCACCTTCGACGTCGCGCACCTCGCGCAGGACGCCGGCGCGGTGCTGCGCCCGGAGCTGACCGTCTCCGAGCTGATCGCCGAGCCGATCTTCCTCCGCGACCGCCACTACGACCCGAAGAGCGCGGCGGTGCGGGTGGCGACGCTGCTCGACTCCGTGCACCTGCCGCTGTTCCTGCTCGACCGCTTCCCGTACGAGCTCTCCAGCGGTCAGCGTCAGCGCGTCGCGATCGCCCGCGCGCTCGTGCTCGGCCCGAAGGTGCTGATCGCCGACGAGCCGACCTCCGGCATCGACGCGACCGTCCGCGAGTCGATCGTGGACCTGCTCACGGATCTGCGCCGGCAGGAGGGCTTCGCCGCGGTCGTCGTGAGCCACGACATCGACGTGCTCAGCCGGGCCACCGACCGTATCGCCGTGCTGGTCGAGGGGGAGGTGGTCGCCTACGGCCCGCTGCTCGAGGTGCTGAACGACTCCCGGCACCCGTACGTCCGCGAGCTCGGCGCCGCCTTCGCGGAGTTCGAGCGCTTCGACGCCTCCCGCGCCGCGCGCACGGCGCCCGCGGAGGAGGCCGGATGAGCGCGCCGCGCGTCGCCGTCCTGCCCCGGCCGAAGCAGATCTTCACCGACGCGATCGAGGCCGGTGGCGGGACCGTCGTCGGCGTCGAGGACGCGGAGGCGCTGCTCTGGCTCTCCTACGGCCGCACCGACGAGCTCGCCACGGTGCTCGCCGAGCACCCGGGCCTCCGCTGGGTGCAGCTGCCCTGGGCGGGGGTCGACGTGTTCGCGCCCGTGCTGCGCAGCACTCAGCGGGAGGGGCTGCGCTGGACGAGCGCGAAGGGCGCCTACGCCGAGCCGGTCGCCGAGCACGCCCTCGCGCTGACCCTCGCACTGCTGCGCTCGCTGCCCGAGCGCGCCCGCGCCGACTCCTGGGGAGCGAAGCGCGCCAGGACCCTGCACCGCGCGCGAGTCGTCGTCGTGGGCGCGGGCGGCATCTCCGTGGAGCTCCTGCGGCTGCTGAGCGTCTTCGACGCGCACGTCACCGTGGTGCGCCGGAGCGCCGCGGAGGTGTCCGGAGCCGACCGCACGGTCACCGCGGACCAGCTGCCCGACGTGGTCGCCGACGCCGACGTCCTCGTGCTCGCGGCCGCCGCGACCGGCGGCACCGCCCGGCTGGTCGACGCCGAGCTGCTGCGGCGGCTGCCGGCCGAGGCCGTGCTGGTCAACGTCGCCCGGGGGAGCCTCGTCGACACCGACGCCCTCGTCGCTGCCCTCGCCGAGGGTCGGCTCGCCGGAGCCGCCCTCGACGTCACCGACCCGGAGCCGCTGCCGGACGGGCACCCGCTGTGGAGCGAGCCGCGCTGCCTGATCACCCCGCACTCCGCGGACACCCCGGAGATGACGACGCCGCTGCTCGCCGAGCGGGTCCGCGCCAACGTCGCCGCCTTCGCCGCGGGTCGCGAGCTGCTCGGCGTCGTCGACCCGGCGCTCGGCTACTGATCCAGGATTTGGAGTTCGCGCAGACTTTGCTAAAGTAGTCAAGCGCTGTTCGCCTCCGGGTGAGCGGATGATCCTCGATAGCTCAATTGGCAGAGCAATCGGCTGTTAACCGGTAGGTTCTTGGTTCGAGTCCAAGTCGGGGAGCGAAGGGCCTGGGACTCCACTCCTGGGCCCTTTTTCGTGCCCTCGAGGCGGTCCTCCGGGCCCGGTCTCCGCGCCTCGTTCCCTGCGTGCTCACCGGCCGGCCGTGCTCTCTGCCACGACCCCGACCGGAGCCACCATGCGCGACGACGTCCTCGACCTCCTCCGCCGCCGGCCCGACGTCGAGGCCCCCGACCTCGTCGCGGTCGACGCGAGCGACCGCCTCCTCCTCGACCTCGCCGCGGGGCACTCCCGGGTCGCCGTCGTCGGCGACGCCTTCGGCGCGCTGACGCTGGCCCTCGCCGCCGACGGCGTGGCGGTCTCCTCCGCCCAGGACTCGATCGTCGCCGAGCGGGCCCTCGCCGCCAACGCCGAGGCGGTCCGCGCCGCCGGCATCGAGCTCGCGCCCTTCACGATCGCCGACTCGATCGCCGACGCGGTCGAGGGCGCCGAGATCGTGCTGCTGCGCCTCCCGCGCTCGCTCGACGCGCTGGCCGCCGTCGCGGCCGAGGTCGCGCTCGCGAACCCCGCCGCGCAGCTCATCGGCGCCGGCCGGATCAAGCACATGTCGCTCGGCATGAACGAGGTCCTGGCCCGCCGCTACGACCGGATCGACGTCAGCCTCGCCCGGCAGAAGTCGCGGGCGCTCCTCGCGAGCGAGGCGAAGGCGGAGCAGCCCGCTGCTGCCGGTGCGGAGCGCCGCCGTCTCGAGGCGCACGGGCTCGAGGTCGTCGCACTGCCCGGTGTCTTCGCCGGCGCCAAGCTCGACCTCGGCACGCGGGCGCTGCTCGCCGCGCTCGACCCGGCCGCGCTGCCCGGGGGAGTCGCGGTCGACCTCGGCTGCGGCTCCGGAGTGCTCGCCGCGTGGCTGGCTCTCGCCCGCCCGGACCTCGACGTGATCGCCACCGACAGCTCCCGTGCGGCCGTCGAGTCCGCCGGCTCGACCGCCGAGGCGAGCGGCCTGGGCGACCGCATCCGGCTGCTCCGCGACGACAACGCCTCCACGCTCGCCGACGGCTTGGTCGACGTGGTGCTCTGCAACCCGCCGTTCCACTCCGACGGCGCGGTGACCGACCTCGTCGCGCGCCGGATGATCGCGGCCGCCGGCCGCATCCTCCGCACCGGCGGCGAGCTGTGGACGGTCTTCAACTCGCACCTCGCGCACCCGGCCGAGCTGCGCCGCTCCGTCGGGCCGACCAAGATCATCGAGCGCAGCGCGAAGTTCACCGTCGCGCGCAGCCGCCGCGAGGGCTGAGCACTCACCCGAGTCGGGTGGGACGACCGCAAGCCCTCGCCGCGCCTCCGGCTCCGGCGCCCGCTCCCGGGTACGATCGCTCTCCGGCGTCCCCCGCGCCGTTCCCTGATGCCCCGGAGGCCGTCGTGCTCGAAGTCGTCCTCGTCCTCGCCCTGATCGTCGCGGCGGGGGCGATCGTCCTGTGGCGCCGCTCCGCCGCCGCTGAGCGCCGCGCGCTCGACAGCCGGGCCGAGGAGACGTCGCGCGCCGTCGCCCTCGAGCTGTCGGTCCGCGAGCAGGAGGCGCGGCTGCGCATCGTCGGCGAGCTCGAGCAGCTCGCCGTCCGCGCCGCCTCGAAGGTGGTGGAGGAGGCCGAGAGCGTGCGCCTCACCATCGACCGTGATCCCGCCGCCGCCTCGCGCTCCGCGGGCCGGGCCGTCAGCGCCGCGGAGGCGTCGCTCGCTCAGCTGCGCCGCATCGCGACGGTCGCCGCGGTCGATCCCCGCGAGCTCCCCGCGACCGGCGGGACGGACGCCCTCATCGAGAGCGCCCGCGAGCGCGGCCTGGTCGTCCGGGAGGAGACCTTCGGCGAGCCGTTCCCGCTGCAGGACGGCGCGGACGTCGCCGTGATGCGCGTGCTCGAGTACGCCTTCGACGAGGCCCTGGAGTCCGGCGGCACCGGCACCGAGCTGCGGATCACCTCCCGCTGGACCGCCACCGGCCTGCGCGTCGAGGTCGACGACGACCGCGAGCGCCACGCCGGCGCCGAGTCCGACGCGAGCGCCGTCGACGCGGACCTGCACGCGCTGACCGACCGGATCGACAGCCCCGCGCTCTCGGAGCTGCGTGAGCGGGCCGGCCTCTTCGGCGGCGACGTCGTCGAGAAGCGCACGCCCGGTGTCGGGCGCAGCGTCACCGCGTCGTTCCCGACCGTGCGCCACCACAACGGCGTGCACGGCGTCGACCTGGCCTAGGTCCGGGACCGCCGGCCGGGAAGCGGAGCGGAGTCGGGGTGCCTGGGAGGCTCAGTCCTCGAGGTGCTCGACGCCCGGGGTCCAGGAGACACCGGGCACGCCCCAGCCGCGCTTGCGGGTGATCTTCGCGACGGGCTTGGCGTACTCGTGCTCGAGGCGGTCCGTGTAGAGGACGCCGTCGAGGTGGTCGAACTCGTGCTGGAAGACGCGGGCGAACCAGCCGTCCGCTTCGATCTCGAACGGCGTGCCGTCGAGGTCGACCGCGCGCAGGATCGCGCGCTCGGAGCGCCGCAGCGGGAAGCGCTCGCCGGGGAACGACAGGCAGCCCTCGGACTCGGTGTCCTCGTCGGCCTCGCCCAGCGGCGTCGGCGTGACGAAGAGCTCGGGGTTGATCGCGACACCGCGGCGGGGAGTGCCGTCGTCGGCCTCGTAGTCGTAGACGAAGAGCCGCAGCGGCACTCCGACCTGCGGTCCGGCCAGGCCGACGCCGGGCGCCGTGTCCATGGTCTCGAACATGTCCGCGACGAGCGTGCGGAGCGTGTCGTCGAACTCGGTGACGGGGGCGGCGGGGGAGTGCAGGACGGGGTCGCCGGCGATGCGGATGGGGAGGACGGCCATGGGGATCAGGGTATCGCGGGCCCTGCAGGCGGCCGTCCTGACCGTCATCCGCTGGTTAGCCGAGGTCCCCCGTGCGTCGGAGGATGCGCGGATCGATCGTGGGTAGGGTCGTGCCCATGCCCACTGACCTCGCCGACCTTCTGAACGACCCGGCGAAGTTCATCGGCATCCCGATCGCCCTGATCGGCGCGGTCTTCCTCTCGCTCGGTGCGCAGTTCCAGCACCGCGGAGTCGTCAAGGTCGAGCGCTTCTCGAAGCGCTCCGGCTCGAGCGGGCTGAGCGGTGGGCAGCTCTTCGCGCTGCTGTCGCGGCCGTCCTGGGTGATCGGCACGCTGATGCTGGCGCTCGCGATCGTCTTCCAGCTCACCAGCCTCGGCTTCTCGCCGCTCATCGTCGTCCAGCCTCTCGGCGCGGTCGCGCTCGTCATCACGGCGATCGTCAACGCCCGGGTGAGCAAGGTGCGGCTGAACGCGTCCTCGATCCGCGCGATCATGCTCTGCGTCGGCGGCGTCGGGGTCTTCGTGCTGGTCGCCGCCTTCAACGCGGTCGACGAGTCGATCCGGACCTCGCAGCTGATCACGATCCTGGTGATCCTCGCGGTCGTCATGACGATCTTCGTGATCGCCTTCCGCGTCTTCCGCAAGAAGGCTCGGGCGATCTTCTACATCCTGGGCGCCGGCGTCGTCTACGGCTTCGTCGCCACCCTCGCGAAGGTCGTCCTCAACCGGATCAAGTTCGGCGAGTTCGACCCGCTGACCGTCGTCTGCATCGTGGCGCTCCTGGCCGCGACGGCGCTCGGCGGCTACTTCGTGCAGAACGCCTACGCCTCCGGGCCGCCGGACCTCGTCGTGGCCGGCCTGACCGTCGTCGACCCGCTGGTCGCCGTGGCGATCGGCATCATCGTCCTCGGCGAGGCGCAGTACGCGGCGCCGTGGGCGATCCCGCTCTTCATCGCGGCGGGAGTGGTCGCCATCTGGGGCGTCTTCCTCCTCGCGAAGCACCACCCGCAGGCCCGCTGAGCCGCCCGACGCGAGGCGCCGCAATCCCGGGTTCCGGCGCCCTCCCCGCCTACACTGGGACCGCTTCGAGACGCCGTGCACCCGCCCGAACCCACGCCGATCGCTCCACTCCCTCGAGCGACACGACATCGTTAGGACCCACTCCGTGTCAGATCCCCGCGACGCGTCACGCCCCGAGTCGTCGACCGGCGACTCCGCTCCGGCGGACGCCGCCCGCCGCCCGCTGACCGTCGTGATCGGCTGCGACACCTTCGCGCCGGACGTCAACGGAGCCGCCAAGTTCGCCGAGCGCCTCGCCGCCGGCCTGCAGGCGCGCGGCCACGAGGTGCACGTCGTCGCCCCGTCCGCCGACGGCTGGAGCGGCACCCGCGTCGAGGACCACGAGGGCCAGCGGATCATCGTGCACCGCCTCTTCAGCCTCCGGTGGCCCCCGCACGACTGGCTGCGCTTCGCGATGCCGTGGCGCATCCGCCAGAACAGCGCGCGGATCCTCGACGAGGTGAAGCCCGACGTCGTGCACTTCCAGTCCCACGTCATCGTCGGCCGCGGCCTCGGCCAGGAGGCCGCCAAGCGCGGCATCCGCATCATCGGCACCAACCACTTCATGCCCGAGAACATGCTCGAGTTCACGCTCCTGCCCAAGGCCGCCCAGGCGAAGGCCGTGGCGATGGCCTGGCGGGCCGCCCGCCGCACCTTCGGCCGCGCGGAGGCCGTCACGACGCCGACCCGCAAGGCCGCGCAGTTCCTCGAGAAGTACACCGGGCTGCAGGGCGTGCGTGCGATCTCCTGCGGCATCGACGCCGACAACTACACGCCCGACTTCACCCCGCGCACCGCCAACCGCATCCTCTTCGTGGGGCGCGTCACCGGCGAGAAGCACATCGACGTCCTGCTCCGCGCGGTCTCGCTGCTGGACCCGTCGCTGGATGCGCAGCTCGAGATCGTCGGCGGCGGCGACCAGATGCGCAACCTCCAGCAGCTCGCCACCACCCTCGGCATCGCCGACCGCGTCCACTTCACCGGCTACGTCTCCGACGCCGAGCTGAAGCAGGCGTACAGCCGTGCGACCGTCTTCGCGATGCCCTCCATCGCCGAGCTGCAGAGCATCGCGACCATGGAGGCGATGGCCTCGGCCCTCCCCGTGGTCGCCGCCGACGCTATGGCTCTCCCGCACCTCGTCCACGAGGGCGAGAACGGCCACCTCTTCGAGCCCGGCAACGCGCAGGCCCTCGCCGACGGTCTCACCGACGTCCTGACGGCCGACCCCGAGCGCCTCGAGGCCCTCAAGCGCAGCTCGCTCCGCATCGTCGCCGCACACGACATCAACCGCACGATCAGCACTTTCGAGAGCCTGTATCGTGGGGAGCCGGTGGCCGATCCGGCCGCCGACGCAGCGTCCGCTCCGGCAGGCCGAGCCGCCTCCTGACGGCCCGCCCCGCTCGCCTCGGGCGCCGCGGGGCGTTAGCTCAGCCGGTCAGAGCAGCGGACTCATAATCCGTCGGTCACGGGTTCAAGTCCCGTACGCCCTACTTCCGTCCCGTCGCGGTCACCCCGCCGGTCCGTGCCCCGACTCCGCAGAAGTCGTCGTACTCGCGCGCTGCCTACGACAACTTCTGCGCACTCGACGCGACCTCGCCGTCGGTCCCCGCCGCGCATACGCAGAAGTCGTCGTACTCGGGCGGCGAGTACGACGACTTCTGCGGAGTGAGCGGAGATGGGGGTGTCGCGGCGCTCCGTTACTGTCGTGATGTGGACACGCCTACTGCGCTCGTCGTTCTCTATGCCGCCGCCGGTCTTCTGAGCACGCTGCTTTTTGCGCTCTTCTGGTACTGGATCGTTCGCTTGGCAGTGACCCACGGATTGCGTTCGCACTCGTACTGGCTTCGGCGACAACGCGCCGCTTCGGCCCGGGTCGATGCCATGAACGCGACGAGTACTGCAGAGATCGACCTTCCTTCGGAACTCCGATAGCGGAAAGCTCTACTGCAGCTCAAGGCGAAGTCCGAGCGGCAGCGGCCTTCCGGACTCGGAGTGCACTTCAGCGACGGTGCCCTCCGATTCGCCTCTCCGTGTGAAGCGGATCTCTCTCCTCGAATGCCGCTCTGCCGCGCACTGCACTGCGGCAGGAAGGAAGACACTCTCTGGCAAACTGCTTGGACATCGTGTCGCAAGGAGATCCTCATGCCGCTCACTTTCACTGCCATCGACTTCGAGACCGCGAACGAGCAGCGGGCCTCGGCCTGTGCTGTCGGCGTGGCACAGGTGACGAACGGGGTCGTCACCTATCGGGCCTCGACGAGGATCCGCCCGCTGACGGGCGACACCTTCTCGATGCGGAACACGTCGATCCACGGACTGACGTGGGAGGACTGCGCAGGAGCCCCGGAGTGGCCGGCCGTCTCGGAATGGATCGGGCAGGTCGTCCGCGATGCGCCGATCGTCGCTCATAACGCGTCCTTCGAGAAGGGAGTCTTCACAGCTACCAATTCTCTCGCGGGGATGGACCGCCCGACGCCGGACCTGCTGTGCTCTGTGGCGCTCTCGAAAGCCCACCTCGTTCTCGACTCCTATCGGCTCCCCGCGGTCGCCCGGCATCTGGGAGTCCGGCTCGACGATCATCACGATGCCGAGGCGGATGCCGTCGCCAGTGCGGAGGTCGTGCTGGCGATCGCTCGGAGGACGATGCGCGATGACGTCGCTCATCTCTGGGAGGAGACGCGAGTGGCGAAGAGAGCCGTACCGGCCGCGCGTCACTACGTCCGGCTGGCGGATCTTCCTCAGGCCAGCTCGAGCGCTGACCCGGACAGTCCTCTGCTCGGAGAGGTCGTCGTCTTCTCCGGCGAGATCGAAGGGATCCCACGAAAGGAGGCGCAATCGCTGGTCGCGCGCTTCGGTGCGACCGTGGGGTCGAACGTGACGAGGAAGACGACTCTCGTCGTGCAAGGGGTCTTCGGCCCGGGTGAGTTGAAGCCTGGCGAGACGGTGAGCGCGAAGATCCTGAAGGCGCGCGAGCTGGCGTCGAAGGGTCAGCGCGTCGAGGTCATCGACCAGACGGCATTCCTCGATCTCCTGCGCTCGGTGGGCGCGGTGCTCTGACCTGGAGCAGCGCGGCGAACCGTCCGCGATCAGTGCGCGTGCCGGTACACCTGTGCTCGCTCACTTGCGCGAGTACGCAGAAGTCGGCGTACTCGGGCGCCGAGTACGCCAACTTCTGCGGAGTGGACGGAGTGGACGGAGTGGACGGAGTGGCGGGCGTCAGGCGTCCGGGCGGGACTTCTTCAGGCGGGACTTCGCGGCGCGTTCGGTGAGGACGGAGAGGTAGTCCTGGACCGGGCGGTCGGCGAGGGAGTCGAGCTCCTTCTGGACGGCCGACTCCACCTCGGCGGCGGGGCGGTCGGGGAAGCGGGTGCGCAGGCGCGCGGACACTTCGGAGACGATCTGGTCGAGGTTCACTTCAGCGGTCACGGGCGGATCTTCCTCCCCGTTGGTTAACGGATGGTGTTCCTTCTGCGTCGACCGCGTCGGCGCTAGCACGTCCGCCGCCCGGAAGCCCGTAGTGGCCGGTCTCCGCACGACGTGGTTCGCTGTTCTCGTGCCTGACCTCCCGATGTTCCCGCTCGGCTCCGTGCTGCTGCCGCACATGCCGCTCCCGCTCCGGCTGTTCGAGCCGCGGTATCTGCGGATGCTCGGCGACGTGCTCGAGGACGACACGCTCTCGTTCGGCGTCGTCCTCATCGAGCGCGGGCAGGAGGTCGGCGGCGGCGATCAGCGCTTCCCGATCGGCACGGTCGCGCGCATCCTGAACATCGACGGCGCCGAGTCGTTCGTCACCATCGACAGCGTCGGCGAGAACCGCTTCGAGGTCGTCCGCTGGTACGACGACGATCCGTACCCGAAGGCCGAGGTGCGTCCCGTCGCGCCGCTGGAGTGGGCGCCCGAGCACGAGGAGCTGCTGCGCTCCGCCGAGTCCGCGGTGCGGACGGCGCTGGCGGTTGCGAGCGAGTTCGTCGAGCAGCGCTACGGCGCCGTCGTCGAGCTGGCCGAGGACCCGGCCGCGCACGCCTGGCAGCTCGCGGGAGTCGCTCCCGTCACCGAGCTCGACCGGCTCGCGTTCCTGCGCAGCACCTCGATGGTCGAGCTGCTCGAGGCCGTGCGCGAGCGCTCGTCCGAGGCGACTGAGTCGTTCCGGGCCGGCTGGGCCTGATCGCCCCTTGCGCTGACCGACGTCATCTTCTGATCCGGTGACTCGCGCCGACCGTGAGAGCCCGCCTCATTCCTCGAGCGCGACTCCGCGCTCGGCCGCGAGCTTCGCCAGGTCGTCGACGACGACGAGCGCCATCCGCACCGAGCGGTCTCGCTGATACTCCTCGTCGTCCGCGTCGATCAGCGGCGCGCGGTCGAGGGTCTCCTCGATCGACTGCGACAGCTCGCGCCAGGCGTCCTGCCGGGCGTCGTCGACGAGCGAGGCCAGGTACTGCTCGTCCCGTGCGCGGTGGCGCAGGGAGTCGGCGACCGCGAGCGAGAGCCGCTCGCGGTGGTCGAGATTGTCGATGTCGGCGGAGCGGTAGTCGTGCACGTGGTCGGAGCGGCCGCCGACCAGGGTCGCGTCCGCGGCGATGGCGCGCAGGCGCTCGGCCGCCGCCTCCGACTCGTCGGCGAGCTTCTCCAGCTCGGCGGCGGCGATGACGGAGTAGTGCCGGACGTCGAAGGGGACGCCCTCGGCCAGTCCGTCCATCAGCACGCGGTTCTTCACGGCCATCCGGCTCGCGTACTGGGCGAGCAGCAGGCCCTCTTCCGCGGCCTCCTCGACCGAGACGGGCTCGCGCGACGGGTTCTCGTCCGGGTCGTACGGCTCCATCTTGAACCTGCGTCGACGGCGGAACCACACGCGCGTCACCTGCACCCTCGGTCCGAGCGCCCCGCCCGCCGGAGCACCTCTTCGAGAGTACCGGTCGGGCGGCTCGGGCGATCGGCTCCGGCTCACGGATCCGGCTGTTCCGGCGAGCCGAGGGTGTTTCTGCGAGCCGGAGATCGGTAGGGGTCCGTGGTCGTGAGCTTCGGCTCGTCATCTCGACGCCGGCTCGTGGATTCCGGCTGTTCCGGCGAGCCGGAGCTGATTCCGCGAGCCGGAGGTCGGTGGTCGTCAGCTTCGGCTCGTGATCTCGACCCCGGCTTGCGTATTCGAGCAGTTCCAGCGAGCCGGGGTTGTTTCTGCGAGCCGGAGGTGGGTGGTCGTGGGCTTCGGCTCGTGGTGTCGGCTTCGGCTCGTGGAATCCGGCTGTTCCGGCGAGCCGGGGTTGTTTCTGCGAGCCGGAGTTCGGTGGTCGTGAGCTTCGGCTCGTGGAGTCGGCTCCGGCTCGTGGAATCCGGCTATTGCGGCGAGCCCGAGCTGTTTCTGCGAGCCGAAGGTCGGTGGTCGTGAGCTTCGGCTCGTGGAGTCGGCTTCGGCTCGTGGAATCCGGCTGTTCCGGCGAGCCGGGGCTGTTTCTGCGAGCCGAAGGTCGGTGGTCTTGAGCTTCGGCTCGTGGAGTCGGCTCCGGCTCGTGGAATCCGGCTGTTCCGGCGAGCCGGAGCTGTTTCTGCGAGCCGGACTTGAGTCGGAGAGGCCGGGAGTGCCGTCAGCTGTTCGGAGCGGTCGGCCGGTCAGGCGTCCCGCCAGTCGTCCTGTAGCAGGTGCGAGCCGGCCTGCGGCCCCATCTGCAACATTCCGCCGTCGACTGCGTAGGACGCTCCAGTGATGTAGGCGCCCGCGGGCGAGGCGAGGAGGGCGATCACGGCCGCGATCTCGCGCGCGTCGCCGGGACGGCCGAGCGGGATGCCCGGGCGGTCGATGCCATGCGGATCCACGTCCTCCGCGTCGTTCATCGGGGTCGCGATCTCACCCGGTGCCACCGCGTTGGCGGTGATCCCGTAGCGGCCGAGCTCGAGGGCGGCGACCTTCAGCAGCCCGCCGAGTCCGTGCTTGGCGGCGACGTAGGCGCTCGCGCCGACGCGGGGCTGGTGCTCGTGCACGCTGGTGACGCCGATCAGCCGGCCGCCGGTGCCCTGCGCGACCATGATGCGGCCGGCGCGCTGGAGGCCGACGAACGCTCCGTCGAGGTTCAGCGCGACGACCTCGCGCCAGCTGTTCAGGCTCTGCTCGAGGAAGGGCTCGCCCCCGCCCCCGCCCGCGTTGTTGACGAAGACGTCGAGTCCGCCGAGGCGCTGCGACAGGTCGTCGATCACGTCGCCGACCCTGTCGAGCTCGGTCGCGTCGAGGTGGGCGACCTCGGCGCGACGGCCGTGCGAGCGCACCTCCTCCGCGGTCTCAAGGGCGCCCTGCTCGTCGCTGTGCCAGGTGATGCCGACGTCCATGCCGGCCTCGGCGAGGGCGACGGCGGCGGCCCGGCCGATGCCGGAGTCCGAGGCGGTGACGACGGCGCGGGTGGGGCGGAAGTCGCGGGGTCCCTGGGTCATGACGTCTCCTGTTCCGAGGAGGCGGCGCGCCTCCTCGATCTCGATCCCAGCACCGGCGTCGCCCGGCCGGCAGACGCTTGACACGCCGGTCACCGCGGTCGCGGGCGTGGCGGATGCCCGGGCGGCGGCCCGGATCGAGTTGACTGTCCTGATGGACTCCCGACGCATCTCCGTCGTCGTCCCCGTCAAGGACGACGCCCGGCACCTCGAGCGGCTGCTCGCCCTCCTGGCCGAGCAGACCCTCGCCCCCTTCGAGATCGTCGTCGTCGACGACGGCAGCACCGACGACAGCGCGGACATCGCCCGTGCGGCGGGCGCCCGGGTGATCGTGCACGGCGGGACCGGCATCCCGGCCAGCACGGCGCACGGCTTCGACGAGGCGGAGGGCGACGTGCTCGCCCGGCTGGACGCCGACTCTCAGCCCGACCGGCACTGGCTCGCGCGGATCGCCGCGCACTTCGCCGACCCGGGCGTCGGCGCGGTGACCGGCCCCGGCCGGTTCGTCGAGCTCGGCCCGGTCGCGCGGACCCTCGCCCGGATCGTCTACATGGACGCGTACTTCGTGCTGATGGGCTCCGCGCTGGCCAACTGGCCGCTCTTCGGCTCGAACTGCGCCGTCCGCCGCTCGGCCTGGCAGGAGATCGCGGGGGAGATGCATCGCGACGACCCCTACGTGCACGACGACGTCGAGATCAGCGTGCATCTGGGGCTGCGCCACCGGATCGTCTACGACCGCCACCTGGAGGTCGGCATCTCGGCGCGACCGTTCGGTGCCGCGGCCGACATGGTGCGGCGCCTCGACCGCGCCCTGCACACGCTGCGCCGGCACCCCGGGCTCGGCGACCCGGTGCAGCGCTGGATCCACCGCACCCGGCGCCGGCACGTGGAGCGGCTGAGGGCCCTCTCCGCCGCCCGCCGGGCTCCGCGCTAGGACTCCGCGGAGGTCGCGGCCGAGGCCTCGGCCGGCCGCGGGTCGTCCTTCGGCATCGCGCGGACCGCGAAGAGCATGCCGACGGCGAGGACCGTCAGCGCGATGCAGACGAAGCGGGTGCCGGCCGCGAGGCCCTCGGGCGTCGGATCCCCGCCGCCGGCCTGGGCGTTGACGATCGCGCCGAACACCGCGACGGCGATCGCGCTGCCGATGTTGCGGGCGAAGAAGTTCGTCGAGGACACGACGCCGCGCTCGTTCCACTCGACGCTCGCCTGCGCGCGGATGAGGGTCGGCGTCGCGACCAGGCCCATCCCGGCGCCGATCAGCACGCAGAAGCCCGCGATCTCCCACAGGCTCGACGAGGCCCCGAGGAGGATCGTCAGCCCGGTGCCGACGGTGACCAGCGCCGCGCCGAGGAAGGCCGTGCGGCGGAAGCCGATCCGCAGGTAGAGCCTGCCGGAGAGGCTCGCCGCGACCGGCCAGCCGATCGTCATCGCGGCGACCGCGAAGCCGGCGCCGAGGGCGGAGCTGCCGAGGACGCCCTGCGCGAAGGTCGGGAAGTAGGAGGTGACGCCGAGCGTGATCGCGCCGACCGTCACCGAGACGAGACTCGTCGAGAGCAGCACCCGCCGCGTGAGCACCCAGAGCGGCAGCACCGGGGCGACCGCCCGGCGCTCGATGGCGACGAAGCCGGCGAAGGCGAGAGCCGCGACGACGAAGACGCCGACGCCCGCGGGCGAGAGCCAGGGCCAGGCGTTGCCGCCCTCGAGCAGGCCGAGGATCAGCAGCGCGGTGCCGACGGCGAGCACCGAGGCGCCCGCGAGGTCGAGCGGGGTGCGCTCGCCGCGGGTGGTCTCGCGGAAGCTGCGGATCAGCAGGAAGGCCGCGAGCAGGCAGAGCGGGATGTTGACCAGGAAGATCCAGCGCCAGGCGCCCAGGTCCGAGAGCACGCCGCCGAGAGTGGGGCCGACGACCGAGGAGATGCCCCAGACGCTGGCGAGGTAGCCCTGGGTCTTCGCCCGCTCGGCGACCGTGTAGATGTCGCCGGCGATGGTGATGCCCATCGGCTGGATGGCCCCGGCGCCGAGGCCCTGCAGGGCGCGGAAGGCGATCAGCGCGGGCATGCTCCAGGCCAGGCCGCAGAGCAGCGAGCCGACGAGGAAGAGGCCGATCCCGATCAGCATGATGGGCTTCCGCCCGATCACGTCGGAGAGCTTGCCGTAGAGGGGGACGGAGACCGCCTGGGCGAGGAGATAGATCGAGAACAGCCAGGGGAACTGCTCGAAGCCGCCGAGGTCCGCGACGATCGAGGGCACCGCGGTGGAGAGGATGGTCGCGTCGAGGGCGACCAGCGCGGTCGAGATCATCAGCGCCAGGAGGATCGGACCGCGCTCGGAGCGCAGTCCGACGCTCGCGCGCGTGGGGGAGTCGGTCATTCCGCTCACGCTATTGCAGAGCCGGGCGATGGAACGGGGGCTCGACGCACTCGGTAGACTGGCCCTATGGAACTCGTGCTCTGGCTCGTCGTAGCCGCCATCGCCGGTGTCGGCCTCGTCTCCGGAGTCGCGGCTCTGGTCGCCATGACGAAGGCGCCCTGGTCGGACAGCAAGTAGCGGTCCGACAGCAAGGAGAGGGGTCCGGGGTCGCACCCGCCCGCCCTCACTCGTAGCACCGCACCACGCTCCAGCACGGATCCGTCGAGGCGACGACGTCGAGCACGAACGCTCCGCCCGTCTCGAGATCGGTCGCCTGGAAGCGCCAGCCGCCGATGCTGACCGGCACGCCGCCGAACGTCGGCGGGAAGCCGTCGAGCGGCGCCCACCAGTCGCTGGTGCGCGTCCAGACCGTCGGACGGTCGCTCACCCGGTAGCTGGCGCCGCGCCATTCGAGCGCGACGGGCACTCCGTCGCCGTCGGTCGCGACCATCGCCGTCTCGTCGATCACCGCCATCGTGGGTGCTCCCGCCTGCTCCGCTCGACCCGCCGGACTCGACTGGCCGTTCGAACATGTGTTCGATAGTCTGCGAGTGTACGCCGCGGCGCCCGTGCTCGCCACGGCAGCGGATCGACCGGGCAGGAGGCGAGATGATCGAGTGGAGTCCCCTCCAGATGCTGCGCAGCAGCGGGCCCGACGAGTGGGTGATGGTGGACGCGATGCGGACCGGGCGGATCGGGCTGATCCGGCGGATCGAGACGGGGCCCTACCGCGAGAGCTGGTTCCGGGCGGTCACCTGGGCCGCGGAGCCGGGCAAGCGGACGCTGGTGGGCTACTCGCGGTCGATGGAGACGATCGCAGCCACGCTGTGGGCGCATCAGCCGCTGACCGCGCAGGAGAAGCCGTTCCCGGGCTACCCGGCGTCGAGGCCGGCCGGGGCGCCCGCGCCGTGAGTCCGGCGGTCGAGGCCGTCGTCCGAGCGCGCGCCGCCGCGGAGGAGAATGGCCGGATGCTCCTCGCGCTCACCGGTGGCCCCACGGGGGAGTGGCGGGCGGTCGTCGCGGACGGCTCGGGGGCCGAGGCCGGCGGCGGGCGCGGTCCGGTCGAGCTGGCCGCCTTCGTCCGCGAGCGGGAGGCGGAGCGGCCGCGCTGGGTCTGGGACGACACCGCCCGCTGGTACCCGGCGCTCCTGGCCGAGGGCGTGCACATCGCGCGCTGCCACGATCTCCGCCTCGCCCGGGCGATCCTCCGCCGTTCGGAGCAGACGGCGCGCTCGCCGCTCGCCCGCTCGGCTCCCGACGCCTGGGACGCCGGGGCCGCCGCCCCGGTCGCCGGCGACACGCTGCTCGGCTTCGAGGAGGCGCCCGCAGAGTCGGACGAGCTGGACCCGCTGGTCGAGCTCGCCCGGCAGGAGGAGGCGGTGGCAGCGGCCGCGCAGGGCGGGCGCCTTCGGCTCCTGCTCGCCGCGGAGTCGGTCGGTGCGCTGATCGCCCGCGAGATCGCCGCGGCCGGGCTGCCATGGCGCGCCGACGTCCACGACCGCGTCCTCACCGACCTGCTCGGCCCGCGTCCGCGCTTCGGCGGCCGGCCGGCCCGCCTCGAGGCCCTGGCCGACGACATCCGCCGCGAGCTGGACGCGCCCGAGCTGAACCCCGACTCGCCGGCGGACCTCCTGCGCGCGCTCCGCCGCGCCGGACTCACGGTCGAGTCGACCCGCTCCTGGGAGCTGACCTCGATCGAGCATCCGGTGATCCCGCCGCTGCTGGAGTACAAGAAGCTCTCGCGCCTGCTGACCGCCAACGGCTGGGCCTGGCTCGACGCCTGGGTGCACGACGGGCGCTTCCGGCCCGAGTACGTCGTCGGCGGCGTCGTCACCGGCCGCTGGGCGACGTCGGGCGGGGGAGCGCTGCAGCTGCCGCGTCAGATCCGCGCCGCAGTGACCGCCGACGCGGGCTGGAAGCTGGTGGTCGCCGATGCGGCACAGCTGGAGCCGCGCATCCTCGCCGCGCTGGCGGGCGACTCCGTGATGGCCGCCGCGGGTCGGGGCAAGGACCTCTACCAGGGCATCGTTGACGCGGGCGTCGTCCCGGACCGACCGCGGGCCAAGGTGGCGATGCTCGGCGCGATGTACGGGGCGACCAGCGGCGAGGCCGGGCGGCTGCTCCCGCGACTCACGCGCGCGTACCCGCTCTCCGTCGCGCACGTCGAGGCGGCCGCCCGCGCCGGCGAGCGGGGCGAGCGGGTGTCGACCCGGCTCGGACGCAGCTCACCGCCCGGCGACGTCGACGCCGGTGGTCAGCGCGCCCGCGACTGGGGGCGCTTCACCCGCAACTTCGTCGTGCAGGGCACGGCCGCCGAGTGGGCACTCTGCTGGATGGGCGAGCTGCGGGCCCGGCTGCGCGCGGAGGGCGCTCTCGCGCACCTCGTCTACTTCCTGCACGACGAGGTGATCGTGCACGCGCCCGCGGAGGAGGCGGAGCGGGTCGCCGCGGTCGTGCGCGAGGCCGCGGTGCGCGCGGGGCGGGCGCTGTTCGGCGATCAGGACATCGACTTCCCGGTCACCGTCGCGATCGTCGACGCCTACGACGAGGCGAAGTGACGCGACTGCCCGACCGAGGCTCCGGTGCGGCGGCTCAGTACCAGTGCGGCGAGCGGTTGTTCCAGGCCGACCAGGCCGCGCACGGCGAGCCGTAGCGGTCGGAGATGTAGGCCAGACCCCAGTCGATCTGGGTCGCGGCGTTGGTCTGGTAGTCCGCGCCGTAGGTGGCCATCTTGCTCGCCGGCAGCGCCTGCGGGATGCCGTAGGCGCCCGAGGAGCGGTTCAGCGCGTTCCAGCGCCAGCCCGACTCGCCGTTCCAGAGCGGGATGAGGCAGCTGTCGGCCTGGTCCTGGCCCCAGCCGTGGACGCCCATGACGGAGCGCGCGTAGTTCTGCGCCTGCGCCGGCGACATGCCGTCGGTCCGGCCGGCGTAGGTGCCGAGCGCGGCGATGGTCTTCGCGCTGCTGTCCTTGCCGGACGCGTCGTCGTCGCCGAGCTCGACCGGGCCGCCGCCTCCGTCTGTCGACGGGGCCGCGGGCGCCGCCGGTGCTGGGGCGGAGGGCGCGGACGGCGCCTTCGCCGTCTGCTGGCGACGCGCCTCCGCCTCGGCGGCGAGGCGGGAGAGGCGCTCCTGCTCCTCGAACGCGGCCTTCGCCTCCTGACCGGTGGCGAACTCCTCCTCGAGCGCGGCCGTGGTGTTCTTGAGCGAGGCGAGCTGCTCGTAGAGCCCGGCGCTGTACTGCTCCTGGTCGGCGACCTTCGCATCGGCCTCGGACTGCGCCGCCTGCGCCGTGGCGAGCGCGTCCTGCGCGGCGCTGACGAGGGAGAGCCGCTCCGTGCGCGCCTGCTCCGCCTGCTCGGCGAGGGAGGCGGCGGCGTTCTCGGTCGTCTCGGCGTCGTCCTGGAGGCGGCTGGTCTGCAGGGTGAGCTGGCTCATGGTGCCGAGGCGGTAGAGCAGCTGGTCCGACTGCTCGCCGCCGACGAGGAGGTTCAGCGTCGCGTCGGTTCCGCCGTTGCGGTACAGCTGGGCGGCGAGGCGACCGGCCTGCTCCTTCGCGGCGTCCGCGTCGGCACGGGCGGCGGCGGCGCGCTCCTCGAGAGCCGTCACGCGCTGGGTGGCCTCGTCGAGCGCGCTCTGCGCGGCGTCGGCCTCGGCGGCACGGGAGATGGCGGCGTCGGTGAGAACGGCGGCCTGGTCACGCAGGTCGGCGAGGATCGCGGTGATGCGGTCGACCTCGGCGGCCGTCGCGCTCTCGCTCGACTTCGCGGCCTCGACGTCCGACCAGGACGGGTAGTCGGCCGGGTCGTAGGCGGAGGCCGCCATCGGTGCGGCGAGGGCGGCGCAGAGGACGAGGACCGTGCCCGCTCCGGCTGCGACGAGCCGTCGGCGCGCGGAGGTGGACACGCGGAGGCCGAGAGGCGAACGGATCATAGCCCCCACCCTAGGCGACGGCGCCCGCGCCTGTCTCGTGCCGGTCGTTCTGTGCGCCGATCGGCCCCTCGGTCGCGGCGTCGTCCCGCGCCGCCGCCTTGCGCCCCCGCCGGGGCCGCTCGAGGGCGTAGCCGCGGACGGCCGCTCCGTCGCCGGCCCCGACGAGCTCCTCCCGGGCGGCGTCGAGGAGCCGGCGCAGTGCGTCGTCGCGCACCAGCACCGCCCGTGCTGCGAGGCGCCGCTGCGGGTGCTCGTCCAGCGCCTCCTGCTCCTCCGGGAGCGTGCTCGCGTAGGCGTCGAGGACCGCGTCGAGGTCGGCGTCGGAGAGGCTGGAGGCGAGGAGGATGCGGTCGAGCACGTCGTCCCAGTCCTCCTCGGCGGAAGCGCCCTCGCCGCTCAGCCAGGCGAGCGCCTCGGCGCGGCCCTCGTCGGTGAGCGCGTGCAGGGGGAGTCCGTCCTCCGTCGATCCCGCCGCCGCGACGAGGCCGCGTTCGCGGAGCCGGTCGAGCGTGGAGTAGATCTGCCCGACGTTGACCCGGCGACGGTGGGCCGCCCGATCGAGCAGCTCGGCGTGCAGCTGCAGACCGTAGGCGGGACCGAGGGTGAGAAGGGCGAGCAGACCGTCGCGGACCGACACGGGGCTCCTCTCGAGCGGGTCGCGGGCCCGGAGCCGGGCGACGCCGCGGTTCGGGCGGACTTTCCCGAGTATAGGCAGGGGATCTGCGCGACCCGGCGGCGGGAGCGGCGAGGCGCCTTGTCGTGGCGCGGAGGGTCCTGCATAATCTCGACTGGTGGCTCGTCCACCGCACAAGAAGGCACTGCACGTCGCTCGTGGTCCAGGTCGTTGGGGAAGACGCACCAGGACGGACGGAGGACAGCGTGGTGACGCAACAGACTCGGGGTGTGCTCTTCGTGCACTCCGCCCCCCGCGCGCTCTGCCCCCATCTGGAATGGGGAGCAGGTCGCGCTCTCGGCCGTGCCGTGAACTTCGACTGGATCGAGCAGCCGGTGCAGCGCGGCGCCCAGCGCACCGAGTACGCCTGGGAGGGACCGGTCGGCACCGGCGCGGCGATCGCCTCCGCGCTCCGCGGCTGGGCCGACGTCCGCTACGAGGTGACCGAGGACCCCTCTCCGGGCGTCGACGGCGGCCGCTGGATGCACACTCCCGAGCTGGGCGTCTTCTACGCCCAGACCGACAGCGCCGGCAACACCGTCGTCCCCGAGGACCGCATCCGCTCCGCCATGGAGAGCGCCGGAGCCGACCCCATCGAGCTGCACCGTGAGCTGCGCCTCGCCCTCGGCCAGGCCTGGGAGGACGAGCTCGAGCCGTTCCGCGCCGCGAGCGACTTCGCGCGGGTCATCTGGATGCACAGCGTCGGCTGAGCTGGCGGTGCCCATTTCTGCGCCGCTCCCCGCGCGGCGCAGCGCAGTCGGCTAGGCGGGTGGTCGCGATCTGCAGAGCGTCTTGCGTGCGGCGACGGCGATTCGCTCGCACGCGAATCGCCGGATACGCCTCGGAGCGCGCGGCAACACGGTGCGCGCGACTCTCGGACGGAGTGGGGGAATCTTCGGCTCGCGAGACGCGCTTCGGCAGTCTGCGGCACTGCACTGCACGCGAATGCGTCGGCGCAGTGCATGCTGATCGAGTAGCTCGCGGAGCGGGCGTATCGAGATCCACCGGCGTCAGAAGGACGAGTCTGCAGACCCGCCCTGCTGGTGACGGTGGGTCTCGATACGCCCCTGCGGGGCTACTCGACCAGCATGAAGGGGGCGCTGCAGCGTCCTCTTCCTCGCCATCGAGCCGCGAACTGCATGCTGATCGAGTAGTCCGCGCAGCGGGCGTATCGAGATCCACCACCGCACGAACGAAGGTTGAGGACGGTGGGCCTCGATACGCCCCTGCGGGGCTACTCGACCAGCATGGTCGAGTGCTGGCGGGGGTGTCGGACGGAGCGAGCCGCAGGCGATGCGGTCACCTCACCCGGAGTGTCGCAGCGAGTGTCGGGCGGAGCGAGCCGCAGGCGATGCGGTCCTGTTCCCGGAACTGTGGGCGGGGGCTCGCGGTGAACGACCACCCTCGCGGCACGAGGCGTATCCGGCGATCCGCGTTCCAGCGGATCGCCGTCGCCGCACCGCACCGGCCCTGCGATCCGCAACCACCTAGGGAGCGGACGCGCCTGCGCCGCGCAGGGAGCGGCGCAGCCCGCGTTCCGGTCGGGGTGACGGGGCTATGCCCCGTTACACCGACCGGAACGCGGCAACAGCATTGTGCCCCCCGAACCCGAACGAGTTGGAGAGGGCGACGAGGGGCCCGGCTCCGAGGTCGCGCGGGCTGGTGACCACGTCGAGGGGGATCTGCGGGTCCTGCTCGGTGAGGTTGATGGTGGGCGGGGCGGTGCGCTCGTGCAGGGCGAGGACGGTGAAGATCGCCTCGAGGGCGCCGGTTCCGCCGAGGAGGTGGCCGGTGGCGGCCTTGGTGGCGGAGACGGCGATGTTCGGGAGGTGGTCGCCGAACACGCGGGCGAGGGCGCGGTACTCGGCGATGTCGCCGACGGGGGTGCTGGTTGCGTGGGCGTTGACGTGGGTGACGTCGGTACGGGCGGCGCCGGCCTGCTCGAGGGCCTCGATCATGGCGCGGGCGGCGGCGGAGCCCTCGGGGTCGGGGGCGGTGATGTGGTACGAGTCGCTGGTGACGGCGCCGCCGGCGAGCTCGGCGTAGATGCGGGCGCCGCGGGCGAGGGCGTGCTCCTCGGTCTCGAGGACGAGAGTGGCGGCGCCCTCGCCGAGGACGAAGCCGTCGCGGGAGACGTCATAGGGGCGGGAGGCGGTGGCCGGATCGTCGTTGCGGCGCGAGAGGGCCTGCATCGAGGCGAAGGCGGCGAGGGGGAGCGGGTGGACGACCGACTCGGTGCCGCCGGCGATGACGACGTCGGCGAGGCCGCGCTGGAGGTGCTCGTAGGCGTTGGCGATCGCCTCGGTGCTGGAGGCGCAGGCCGACACGTCGGTGCGGGCGTAGGCGCGGGAGGGGATCGACATGCTGATCGCGGCCGCGGCGGCGTTGGGCATGAGCATGGGGATGGTCATCGGGAGGACGCGGCGGGGACCGCGTTCGCGGAGGGTGTCCCACGCGTCGATGAGGGTCCAGAGTCCGCCGATGCCGGTGGAGTAGTCGACGCCGACGCGCAGCGGGTCGACGTCGGTGATGCCGGAGTCGGCCCAGGCCTCGCGGGCGGAGATCAGGGCGAACTGGCTGGAGGGGTCGAGGCGCTTGGCCTCGGGCCGGGGGAGGACCTCCTCCGGGCGCACCTTGGCCTGGGCGGCGAAGGTGACGGGGAGCTCGAGCTCGGTCACCCAGTCGGCCTGGATCGTGCTGACGCCGGACTCGCCCGCGAGAAGGGCGTTCCAGGACTCGCGAGCGGTGCCGCCGAGGGGCGTGCTGGCTCCGATGCCGGTGACGACGATTTTCTTGGGACTCATGACGACGATCTCTGTTCCGTGACGGGTGGGTGCCGGGCGCACCCCGGCCGGGCTCGGAGCCCTGGCCGGGGTGTCCGCCGCGTGGACGGGGTGCGCGGGGCGCTGGTTACGCGGAGGCCTTGACGATGAAGGTGACCGCGTCGCCGACCGTCTTGAGGTTCTTGACCTCGTCGTCCGGGATCTTCACGTCGAACTTCTCCTCGGCGTTGACGACGATGGTCATCATCGAGATGGAGTCGATGTCGAGGTCGTCGGTGAACGACTTCTCCATCTCGACGGAATCGGTCGCGATGCCCGTCTCGTCGTTGACCAGTTCGGCCAGGCCGGCGAGGACTTCTTCGTTGGACAGTGCCATGGTTCTCTCCTTGAGGGGTGTTCGATCAGGGTGTTTCGACTCGGTGTACGTCGAGATCGAGGTGTTCGTCGTGTGACCGTAGGTCAGTTTAGGGGTGGGCCTGCGCCCCCTAAGGGAGCACCACGACCTGCGCGCCGAAGACGAGTCCGGCGCCGAAGCCGATCTGCAGGGCGAGTCCGCCGCTGAGCTCGGGGTGCTCCTCGAGCAGGCGGTGGGTCGCGAGCGGGATGGAGGCGGCCGAGGTGTTGCCGGTCGTCTCGATGTCGCGGCCGATGGTCACGGTCTCGGGCAGCTTCAGCTGCTTCGCGAGCTCGTCGATGATGCGCATGTTCGCCTGGTGCGGGATGAAGGCGGCGAGGTCCTCGGGCGCGACGCCCGCCTCGGCCAGCGCCTGCTTGGCGACCTTGGCCATCTCCCAGACCGCCCAGCGGAAGACGGAGGGGCCGTCCTGGCGCAGCGTCGGCCACTCCGCGACGCCGTCGCGGTAGGCGGCGAGCGGGTTGTCCATCCCGACGGTGTCCCACTTGGAGCCGTCGGAGCCCCAGACGGTCTTCGAGATGCCGGCGGTGTCGCTCGGGCCGACGATCGCGGCGCCGGCGCCGTCGCCGAGGAGGAAGGAGATGCTGCGGTCGGTCGACTTCACGATGTCGGAGAGCTTCTCGGCGCCGACGACGAGGACGTACTCGGCGAGGCCGGAGCGGACGAACGAGTCGGCCTGGGCGATGCCGTAGGTGTAGCCGGCACAGGCGGCGGAGATGTCGTAGGCGGGTGCCGGGTTCGCGCCGATCCGGTCGGCGAGGAGCGCCGCCAGCGACGGGGTCTGCACGGTGTTGCTGATGGTGGAGACCAGCACGAGGCCGATCTGGTCGGCGCGGATCCCGGCCTTCTCGATCGCCTCGAGCGAGGCGGTCGTCGCGAGGTCGACGGCCTGGATCTCGGACGAGGCGCGGCGGCGCTCGACGATGCCGGTGCGCTGGCGGATCCACTCGTCGGAGGAGTTGATCGGGCCGACGAGGTCGTCGTTGGGGACGACGAGGTCGCCGCGGGCCGCGCCGATGCCGAGGATGCGGGTGTACTGGCTGCCGCTGGACTGGGTGAGGGAAGGGGTCGTCATGGGTCTCTCCTGCTAGGCGGCGTGCTCGTCGATGAAGGCGCGGGCGGCGTCGAGGTCGTCGGGGGTCTTGATCGCGAGGGTCGGGAGTCCCTTGAGGCCGCGCTTGGCGAGGCCGACGAGGGCGCCGGCGGGGGCCAGCTCGATCAGGCCGGTGACGCCCGCCTCGGCGAAGGCCGCCATGCAGAGGTCCCAGCGGACGGGCGAGGCGACCTGGCCGACGAGCAGCTCGAGGAAGCGGGCGCCGGAGTCGACGACCGTGCCGTCGTTGTTCGTCCAGAGGCGCAGCGTCGGGTCGGCCGGCGTGATCGAGGCGGCGACGTCGGCGAGGGAGTCGCGGGCGGGCGCCATGTAGCGGGTGTGGAAGGCGCCGGCGACCTGGAGCGGGACGACGCGGGTGCCGCGGAGCGGCTCGTCCTTCAGCGCCTGCAGGGCGTCGACCGCGCCGGCGACGACGATCTGGCCGCCGCCGTTGTAGTTGGCCGGCTCGAGGCCGAGCTCGTCGAGGCGGGCGAGGAGCGCCTCCTCGTCGCCGCCGAGGACGGCGCTCATCGCGGTGGGGGTCGCGGCGGCCGCGGCGGCCATGGCGCGGGCGCGCTCGCGGACGAAGACGAGTGCGTCGGGCTCGGAGAGGACTCCCGCCCCGGCCGCGGCGGTGATCTCGCCGACCGAGTGGCCGGCGATGCCCGCGATGCGCTCGCGGCGGCCGCCCTCGAGCAACGCGGCCAGGCTGACGAGCCCGGCGGAGACGATCAGCGGCTGGGCGACCGCGGTGTCGCGGATCGTGTCCGCGTCCGAGACGGTGCCATGGGCGGCCAGGTCGATGCCGACCGCCTCCGAGTGCGCGGCGACCTGCTCGGCCACCGAGGGGACGGCGAGCCACGGCTCGAGGAATCCGGGGGTCTGGGAGCCCTGACCCGGGGCGACGACGACGATCACGCTTTCAGTCTTCCGATCCGCGCCGGTTCGTGCGGCGCTCTGAGGTACTGACAAACCACAAAGAGCTTGTGGCGGTTCTACAACGGTCTGCGAGGAGGGGTGCGGCTCACTTGCGCGTCGGACGGCGGCGGACCGCCCCGTCCGGGTCGCTCATCGAGCCGAGGATGAGGGCCGACTGGAGGATGAGCGCCTCGCGCGCGCCCGTCGCGTCCCAGCCGATCACCTCCGCCACGCGCTTCAGGCGGTAGCGGACGGTGTTGGGGTGCACGAAGAGCTCGCGGGCCGTCGCCTCGAGCGAGCGGCCGTTGTCGAGGTACGCCCACAGCGTGGTGAGCAGCTCGGTCGAGTGCTTCTGCAGCGGCTTGTAGATCTGGGTGATCAGGCTCTGCCGGGCCAGGGGATCGCCCGCGAGGGCGCGCTCGGGCAGCAGGTCGTCGGCGTTCACCGGCCGCGGGGCGTTGCGCCAGGAACGCGCGACCGCGAAGCCGGCCAGCGCGGCGCGGGCACTGCGCGAGGCCTCGACCAGCGTCGGCACCTCGTGGCCGAGGACCAGGTGCCCGGAGCCGAAGCCCGGCTCGAGCGCGTTCGCGATCTCGAGGAAGGCGACCGGCGGGCCGGTCTCCTCCGTCGCGTTCTCGCTCGGCTCGGCGCGGCCGATCACCAGCACGAGCCGGCTGCCCTGCACGCCGATCAGCACGTCGGCGCTCATGTGCCGGGCGGTGCGGCGGAGCTGATCGACGTCGAGCATCTTCGGCGCGGTGCCCACGAGCACCGCGACCTCGCCGTGGCCGTGCCAGCCGAGGGCCGCGATCCGGCTCGGCAGCTCGTCGTCGGCCTCGCCCGTGAGGATCGAGTCGACGACGAGGGCCTCGAGACGGGCGTCCCAGAGGCCGCGCGCCTCCGCCGCCCTGGCGTAGACGTCGGCGGCGGCGAAGGCGATCTCGCGCGAGTAGAGCAGGATCGCCTCGCGCAGGTCCTCGCCGCGGTTGGTGATCCGCTCCTCGACGACCTCGACGGTGACCTTGATCAGCTGGAGGGTCTGGGTCAGCGAGACGGAGCGGAGCAGCTCGCGGGGAGCCGCTCCGAAGACGTCGGCGGCGATCCACGGCGTCGCCGAGGGGTCGTCGAACCAGGAGATGAACGAGGTGATGCCGGCCTGCGCGACCATGCCCACCGCGGAGCGGCGGCCCGGGGGCATGCTGCCGTACCAGGGCAGCGTGTCCTCGAGCTTCTTGATGGTCTGCGTGGACAGCTCGCCCGAGAGGGTCCGCAGCCACGCGAGGGTCTGCTCCTTCGTGCGCGGAGCGCCCGGCCGGGTGGCCGGACGCTCCGCGGAAGGGGCGGTTCCCCGCGTCGTCGACTGCGCGTCGTCGGAGGAGAGCACCGAGCCGTCCGTCAGTTATCGCCGCCGGCGTTGCCGGTGGTGCCGGCGTTCACGTCGTGGAGGCTGTACTTCTGGATCGCCTGGGCGGAGAGCGAGGGGTCGACCTCGCCGCGCTTGGCGAGCAGCTGCAGCGTGCGCACCACGACCGACGGTCCGTCGATCTTGAAGTGGCGACGTGCGGCGGCGCGGGTGTCCGAGAAGCCGAAGTCGTCCGCTCCGAGCGTCGCGAAGTCGCCCGGGATGAACTGCCGCAGCTGGTCCGGGACCTGGTGCGAGAAGTCCGACACGGCGACGAAGGGACCCTTCGCGTCGGCGAGCTTCTGCGTGACGTAGGGCACCTGCGCCTCGTCCTCGGGGTAGAGGAAGTTGTGGTGCTCGGAGTTGATGCCGTCGCGCCGCAGCTCGTTCCAGGAGGTGACCGACCAGACGTCGGCCGACACTCCCCAGTCCTCGGCGAGGAGCTTCTGCGCCTCGATCGCCCACGGCACGGCGACGCCGGACGCGAGCAGCTGGGCCTTCGGGCCGTCCCACTGGCCCCAGGAGACGCGGTGGATGCCGCGGACGATGCCGTCCACGTCCACGTCCTCGGGCTCCTTCGGGTGCACGATCGGCTCGTTGTAGACCGTCACGTAGTACATGACGTTCGGGTCCGGGTGCTTCCCGCCGTACATCCGCTCGAGACCGGACTGCACGATGTGTGCGATCTCGTAGCTGTACGCCGGGTCGTAGCTGACGACGGCCGGGTTGGTGGCGGCGAGGATCGGCGAGTGGCCGTCCGCGTGCTGGAGGCCCTCACCGGTCAGCGTGGTGCGACCGGCGGTCGCCGCGATCATGAAGCCGCGGGCCATCATGTCGCCCGCCGCCCAGATCGCGTCGGCCGTGCGCTGGAAGCCGAACATCGAGTAGAAGACGTAGACCGGGATGAGCGGCTCGCCCTGCGTCGAGTACGAGGTGCCGACCGCGGTGAACGCCGCGAGGGCGCCCGCCTCGTTGATGCCGACGTGCAGGATCTGACCCTGCGGGCTCTCCTTGTAGGCCAGGAGCAGCTCGCGGTCGACCGACGTGTAGTGCTGGCCGCGCGGGTTGTAGATCTTCGCGTTCGGGAAGAACGCGTCCATGCCGAAGGTGCGGGCCTCGTCGGGGATGATCGGGACGACGCGGTTGCCGAAGTCCTTCGAGCGCAGGATGTCCTTCAGGATGCGGACGAACGCCATGGTGGTGGCGATCTCCTGCGTCCCGGAGCCCTTCTTGCCGATCTTGTAGGCCGAGTCGTCCGGCAGCGAGAGCTGCGTGTACTTCGACCGGCGCTCGGGCAGGTAGCCGCCGAGCGCGCGGCGGCGCTCCTGCATGTACTCGATCGCCTCGTCGCCCTGACCGGGGTGGTAGTACGGCGGGAGGTAGGGGTTCTCCTCGAGCTGCGCATCCGTGATCGGGATCCGCATGGTGTCGCGGAAGCCCTTCAGGTTGTCCAGCGTCATCTTCTTCATCTGGTGGGTCGCGTTGCGGCCCTCGAAGCTGCGGCCGAGACCGTAGCCCTTGATGGTGTGCGCGAGGATGACGGTCGGCTGGCCCTTGTGCTCCGTCGCGGCCTTCATGGCGGCGTAGATCTTGCGGTAGTCGTGACCACCGCGGCGCAGGCCCCAGATCTGCTCGTCGCTGTAGTCCTCGACGAGCTTCTTGGCGCGCTCGTCGCGGCCGAAGAAGTTCTCGCGGACGTAGGCGCCGTCCTCGGTCTTGAAGGTCTGGAAGTCGCCGTCGGGCGTCTTGTTCATCAGGTCGAGCAGCGCGCCCTCGGTGTCGCGGGCGAGCAGGTCGTCCCACTCGCGGCCCCAGATGAGCTTGATGACGTTCCAGCCGGCGCCGCGGAAGAACGACTCCAGCTCCTGGACGATCTTGCCGTTGCCGCGGACCGGGCCGTCGAGGCGCTGCAGGTTGCAGTTGATGATGAAGTTGAGGTTGTCGAGGCCGTCGTTCGCGGCGACCTGGAGCTGACCGCGCGACTCGACCTCGTCCATCTCGCCGTCGCCGAGGAACGCCCAGACCTGCTGGTCGGAGGCGTCCTTGATGCCGCGGTTGGTGAGGTACTTGTTCGCCTGCGCCTGGTAGATCGCGTTGATCGGGCCGAGGCCCATCGACACGGTCGGGAACTGCCAGAACTCCGGCATGAGGCGCGGGTGCGGGTAGCTGGAGAGCCCGCCGCCCTGGTGCGACTTCTCCTGTCGGAAGCCGTCGAGCTGGTGCTCGCTGAGGCGTCCCTCGAGGAAGGCGCGGGCGTAGGGGCCGGGGGAGGCGTGGCCCTGGATGAAGATCTGGTCTCCGCCGCCCGGGTGGTCCTGGCCGCGGAAGAAGTGGTTGAAGCCGACCTCGTACAGCGAGGCGCTCGACGCGTAGGTCGAGATGTGCCCGCCGACGCCGATGCCGGGGCGCTGCGCGCGGTGCACGAGGATGGCCGCGTTCCAGCGGATCCACGCGCGGTAGCGGCGCTCGACGTCCTCGTCGCCGGGGAAGTCCGGCTCGTTCTCGGCCGCGATGGTGTTGATGTAGTCCGTCGTCGGCACCATCGGAACGCCGAGGTGCAGCTCCTTGGAGCGCTTGAGGAGGCTGAGCATGACGTCGCGTCCGCGACCCGCACCCCGCTCCTCGACGAGCGCGTCCAGCGACTCGTTCCACTCCGACGTTTCCTCGGGATCCGAGTCGACGTGTCCGACGGAATACGGGTCCTGATCGTTAACAGTCACCCTCGACCTCTCTCTGGGGGCAGATCGTGCCCGAGACATCACTCTCATGAAGCGGTGCGGATCCGCGCGCAGGACCCTCGGATGACGAGGAGCGCGCGGGCACCCGTGCAAGCCTAGCGATTCCGGTCATGTGTGGCGATCCACGACGGAACCGCACAGGGCACTGTGGGATTTCTCCAGCGGCAGCGCGTCCAGCGGCCTCGTTCCCGACCGCTGGTCGGCTCCTCCTTGGTGGACGGCCGGAGCGGGTCTAGCATTGCCCCTCGTGCTCGCGCGACATTCGTGCGCATGGAAGGACATCGTCCGATGGCTCTCGAGAAGCTCACGCTGGCTCCCGACTTCGAACTCGCGAACCAGTACGGCGAGCGCATCCAGCTCGGCGACTTCCACGGGCGGCGCAACGTCGCCCTCGTCTTCTTCCCCCTCGCCTTCTCCGGCACCTGCACGGGCGAGTTCTGCGCACTGCGCGAGAACCTCTCGCTGTTCGAGCACGCGGAGGTCGAGCTGATCGGCATCTCCGTCGACTCCAAGCACACCCTGCGCGCCTGGGGCGAGAAGCAGGGCTACGACTTCACGCTGCTCTCCGACTTCTGGCCGCACGGCGACGTCGCCAAGCAGTACGGCGTCTTCCTCGAGGGCAAGGGCTACGCGACGCGCGCGACCTTCCTCATCGACAAGGAGGGCGTCATCCGCGACACCTTCATCACGGCGCCCGGCGAGGCCCGCTCGATGGACGACTACCGCGCCGCGATCGACGCGCTCACTCCGGCCCACGCCTGACGCTCTCCGCGAGATGCCACTTGTGACCGCCTCTCACGGCGTGTCGCGTGCACAAGTGGCATCTCGCGGGAGGGGAGCAGGGGTGCACTCGCCAGGGCGTCAGTTGAGGATGTTGACGGCTCGGGAGATGACCAGGGCCAGCAGGACGAAGCCGGTGAAGCCCTCGAGGGCCATCAGGAGCTTCACCCGGCTGGAGAGCGGCATCGTGTCGGTGGGGCTGAACGCCATCGTGTTCGTCGTCGACAGGTAGAGGTAGTCGACGAAGCCGGGGCGCCAGTCGGCCTTCTCGGAGGAGCCGACCGCCACCTCGGCGACGGTGTCGCGGTAGGTGTCCTGCGGGAAGGCGAAGTCGGCGGGCGGCAGCTGCGAGCGCTCGAGCGTGCCGCGGGAGACGGGGCCGCCGCGGTCGAGCTCCCAGTAGATCAGCGCGTAGGCGACGACGTTCGTCACCCAGACCTGCAGCGCGGTGAGCAGCAGCAGCGGGCCGTCGGCCGAACCGTCGACGAGGTCGATCACGACCCGGACGACGTTGATCTGGTTCGCCGCGGCGAGCACGACCGCGAGGGCGATCGACACTCCACGGGACCAGCGGGTCTCGGTGTCCAGGCGCCGCGGGTTGACCACGAACAGCGGGATCAGCAGCGCGAGCGTCAGAACCGCCGCGGCGATCCGGACGACCGAGGTGCCGGGATCGTGTCCGACGAGGTTGAGCACCACGGCCACGAGGATCGCGGCGGAGGCCGGCCAGCGGCTCTCGGCCCGGCGTCTCGCGCGGGTGTCGTCCGTGTCCGCCATGCGCCGAGAGTAGCGGTGCGAGCCGTGTCGTAGGATCGATCCCGATCGTCCGCGGCCCGGCCGCGACGGGGGCCTTTAGCTCAGTTGGTAGAGCGCCACGTTTACACCGTGGATGTCATCGGTTCGAGCCCGGTAGGGCCCACAGGAGAACCTCGCGAGACCTCGGGTCAGCGGGACTGGCGGCGCTTGTAGGGCTTGGGCTGGCCCTTGACGACGGGCGCGCGGCCGGTGCCCTTCGAGGCCTTGGCCTTGCCGCCGGACTTGGGGGCCTCCTCCGGCTCGTCGCCGAGGGCGGCGAGCTCCTCGCGGGCCGAGGCGAGGCGCTGGCGACCGGCGGCGGTGAGGGTCGTGGCGGCGGCGCCCGGCTCGAAGAGCGGGCGGCCGAGGTCGAGCTCGACGGCGGCGACGGAGGAGTCGAGCTTCTGGCGGGAGATGCCGAGCTTCTCGGCGGCGCGCACGAAGTGGAGCTCCTCGGCGACGGCCACGAAGTGACGCAGCTGGCTGATCTTCATGAGGAACCCTTCGCGGCCGCTCGCTGCGACCGCCTCCACCCTAGGCGGACGTCGGCGCGCGGCGGACACGCGCCCCGGCGCGGACGGACCGTCGCGGACACCCGCCCGGTCGACACCGGCCCTACGCCGACGGCGTCAGCCGCTGGTCGCCGACGACGCCGAGCAGCCGGAGGGCCTCGGCGGAGGCGGGGGAGTCTGCACGCGGCGTGAGCACCAGCAGCACCTGCGCCTGGTTCTCGGTGAAGAGGGCCTGGCAGTCGACGTCGATCTCGCCGACCTCGGGGTGGCGCAGGGTCTTGTGGTCCTCGAAGCGGGCCGTGACCTCCTGCAGCTCCCAGTAGCGGCGGAACTCCTCGCTCCGACCGAGCAGCGACGCGATGATCCGCCCGGCCAGCGGGTCGGCGTCGGGTGCCGCGGCGGCGAAGCGCAGCTGGGCGGTCTGCATCCGCCCCTGGTGCTCGTGCTCGCGCTCGGGGTAGCTGCGGCGAGCCTCGTCGGGGTGCGCGAACCAGCGGTGGATGCCGCTGCGGTCCAGGCCGGTCCAGGCGTCGCCGTCGCCGAAGAGGGCACGGGCCAGGCGGTTCTGCACGAGGGTCTCGCCGAGCTCGGTGATCACCAGCGCGGGAGTGTCGTCCAGCCGGTCCAGCACGCGGAGCAGCCCGGGGGAGACGTGCTCGTCGCGCCGGTGCCGGGCGGGCGGGGTCTGCCCGGCGAGCCGGAAGAGGTGGTCGCGCTCGTCGAGGTCCAGGCGCAGCCCGCGGGCGATCGCGGTGAGCATCTGCTCGGACGGCTGCGGTCCGCGCTGCTGCTCCAGCCGCGACCAGTAGTCGGCGGACATGCCGACGGCGGCGGCGATCTCCTCTCGGCGCAGGCCCGCGGTGCGGCGGCGCGCTCCGGGCGGCATGCCGACGTCGGACGGCTGCAGCCGCTCGCGTCGGCCGCGGAGGAACTCAGCGAGCGCAGGTCGGTCCATGCGCTCATCCTGCCGGTCCGCGCGCATCGCGGACCAGGGAGCGACGATCCCTGGATCGTCCAGCCCTTCCGGCCCGCGCCTGGCCGGGGGACGGTGGAGTCCGGCCGGGCAGGACAGCCCGGGCAGACGAAGGAGACGACATGAAGACAACGGGCAGCACCATCCTGATCACCGGCGCGACCTCGGGCATCGGCCGGGGCCTCGCCGAGCGCTTCCTCGACGCGGGGAACACGGTGATCCTCGGCGGTCGCCGCAGCGAGCTGCTGGACGAGTTCACCGCGGCGCACCCCGGCTCGCACTCGGTCGTGATCGACGTCACCGACCCGGAGTCGATCGCCGCCGCGGTCGAGACGGTCACTCGGGAGCACCCCGACCTCGACGTCGTCGTCACGATGGCCGGCATCATGCTGCCGGAGGACCTGCAGGACTCGGGGCACCTCGAGACCGCCGCCGCCATCGTCGAGACGAACCTGCTCGGCACGATCCGCACCCTCACGGCCTTCACGCCGTGGATCGCCGCCAAGCCGGACGGGGTGCTGATGACGGTGTCCTCGGGACTCGCGTTCGTGCCGCTGCCGGCGACGCCGACCTACAGCGCGACCAAGGCCGCGGTGCACTCCTACACGCAGAGCCTGCGGGCGCAGCTCGCGGAGACTCCGGTGCAGGTGATCGAGCTGGTGCCGCCGGCCGTGCAGACGACGCTGATGGGGCAGCAGGACGACCCGAGCGCGATGCCGCTGGACGAGTTCCTCGACGAGACGGTGCGGATCCTCGCCACGCAGCCGGAGGTGGAGGAGGTGCTCGTGGACCGGGTGCGCTTCCTCCGCGACGCCGAGGCCGAGGGGCGCCACGCCGATGTGCTGGCGCTGCTCAGCAGCCGCCACTGAGCCCTGAGGGGGACGCCCCCGCCGCTCGGCCGTCGTTCGGCGACTGTTCTCCGGCAGCCGTTGCGCTGGAGCGCTCTCACGCCTACCCTCGCGGGCGTGGTCGGAACCCGAAGCCGGCTGCAGAGGAGGCCATTGTGGGCGCGCTCGTCTACAGCGGTGTCGCCTCGATCGACGGCTACACCGTCGACGAGACCGGGGATTTCAGCTGGGCCACGCCCCGCCCCGAGGTGCACCGCTTCATCAACGAGACCGAGACCGGAGTGGGCACGTACCTCTACGGCCACCGGATCTACGAGACCATGCGCGGCTGGGACGCGGGCTACGAGCTCGCCGAGCAGTTCGCCTTCATCCACGACTTCCAGGAGATGTGGCGCGCGGCCGACAAGGTCGTCTACTCGACGACCCTGCCCGCCGTGCGCACCCGCCGCACCCGGCTCGAGCGGACGTTCGATCCGGTGGGCGTGGCGCAGGAGGTGCGCTCGAAGCCGCACGACGTCTCCGTCGGCGGTGCGACCCTCGGGGCGCAGGCGCTCCTGGCCGGCGTGGTCGACGAGATCCGCTGGTACGTGGCGCCGATCGCGGTGGGCGGCGGAACGCCGTTCCTCCCGCACGGCTTCCGCAGCCGCCTCGAGCTCCGGCAGCAGCGCAGCTTCGCGGACGGAACGGTGTTCCTCCGCTACGGCGTGAAGCGCTGAGGAGGAGCGACGCGGGCGCCGGTCAGGCGCGGGCCGGCTCGTCCGCGCCGACCAGTGCGGCGATCCGGGCGGCGATCCGCGCGCCCTGCGCCCGGCCGGCCTGCGCGGCGGCGGGGCGGACCTCGGGGTCGAGCGAGTTCGGGCCGAAGGCGGCGATCGACGCCTCGTCCGCGTAGACGACCTCGACGCGCGAGCCCGACAGTGCCTCGAGCTCGGCGGTGGGCAGCGTGCCGACACCGGGCGAGCCGATGCCGGGCATCGGCGTGATGACGACCACCCAGTCGGCGCCCGCGGCGAGGTCGGCGTTGCTCCCGGAGCGCACCCCGCCGTCCATGTAGCGGACGCCGTCGATGCTGACCGGCGGCCAGACACCGGGCACCGCGCAGCTGGCGGCGATGGCGTCGACCAGGCCGACGCCGCTCGTGCGGTCGAAGACGGCGAGCGCTCCGGTGGCGGTTTCGATCGCGGTGATCAGGAGGCGCTGCTCGGGCCAGTCGGCGTCGGCGATCCGCGCGGCGATGACGTCGCGGCGGGACTCCTCGGACAGGGTCGCGGTCTCGAGGGCGAGCACGCCGATGCGGCGCCGGGCGTCCTCGGGCGAGGTCGCGCCCTCGATCGCGGCGGCGTAGCTCGCCTGCAGGCGCTCGACGTCGACGACGGCGCCGATCTCGGCGGACTCCTCGCGCAGCTGGGACTCGTAGGCCTCGTCGAGGCCGACGGAGGTGCTCAGCTGCGAGGCGACGGCGGAGCCGGCCGAGGTGCCGATCAGGGTCGTCGAGGGGTCGAGGAGGAGGCGGGCCGCCTCGGGCGAGGCGTCACTGAGGCCGCGGACGATGCCGAGCTCCCAGGCGATTCCGGCGAGGCCGCCTCCGGCGAGGACGAGGGCTCCGGGCATGGGTGGTCCTTTCGATGGTGCGGTGAGGGGTGCTGCCAGCCTGGCCCCCGAGGCTGGGAGGCGCCGGTCGGTGGCGCGTGTCCGGCGGTGGTCAGGCGCGGGCTGCGGCGATGGCGTCGGCCGCGAGCCGCGTCGAGCTGTCGCGGTCGCGGAGCCAGAGCGGGACCGAGTGGACGCGCAGTCCCGTGCCGTCGAGGGCGCCGACGGCCGCCGCGTCCTCCTCGCCGACCAGCCACGCGTCGAGCAGGCCGCCGGTGGAGCGCGCGCCGTAGTGCCGACCCACCGCCTCCGCCGAGGTCTCGACGCCGATGGCGGGCAGGCAGTGGTCGGCCATGCCGCGCACCACGGCGCCGCCGATGATCGGCGAGACGCCGACGACCGGAGCCGAGGTGGTCCGCACGGCCTCCGCGATGCCGGGCACGCCGAGGATCGTCCCGATCGACACCACCGGGTTGGACGGCGCGATCAGGACCGCGTCGGTGTCGGCGATCGCCTCGAGCACGCCCGGGGCGGGACGCGCCTCCTCGACGCCCTGCTGCACGAACCGGCGGGCGGGCACCGACGCGCGCAGCCGCACCCACCACTCCTCGAAGTGCAGCAGCCGGACGCCCTCGCCGGGCAGGTCGACCTCGACGTGGGTCTCGACGTCGGAGTCGGACATCGGCAGCAGGCGGACGCCGAGCGGCCAGCGCGCGGTGATCCGCTCGGTGGCCTCGGAGAGGGTCAGCCCGTCCCGCAGCATCGAGGTGCGGGCGAGGTGCGTGCCGATGTCGAGGTCGCCGAGGGTGAACCACGGCCAGCCGACGCCGAACGCGGTCAGCTCGGCCGAGACGCGCTCGCTCTCGCCGGCCCGGCCCCAGCCGCGCTCGGTGTCGTTGACACCGGCGAGCGCGTAGGTGAGCGAGTCGAGGTCGGGGCAGACCTTGAGGCCGGTCAGCCACATGTCGTCGCCGGTGTTGGCTACGACCGTGATCTCGGAGGGACCGCCGCCGGCCGCCTCGAGGTCGCGGAGGTGCTCGCGCACCGCGGAGGTGAAACGGGCGCCGCCGACGCCGCCGGCCAGGATCGTGATGCGCATCCGTCGACGCTACCGCGGACCGTGGACACCGCGGATTCCGAAGGACCGGCGCCTTAATGCTGCGGATCCGCGCCGGAAACACCCGGGAAACGTCGGAGGACGACGATGAACCCCTGTCCGGCGCACGGAGCGGAAGCGGTCATTGCCTTCGACCCTCGCGCGGACCACAGTGAGACCACGGCCCCTCGGCCCCGCCTCCCGCGTCTCGTGGGACCTCGGCGGAGCCTCGACCGGGCCGACCGAAGCATGGAGGTACCGATGACCATCGTCCGCGCAGCGATCACCCAGACCACGTGGACCGGCGACAAGGAGTCGATGCTCGACAAGCACGAGCAGTTCGCCCGCGACGCCGCCGCCCAGGGAGCGCAGATCGTCTGCTTCCAGGAGCTGTTCTACGGCCCGTACTTCGGCATCACCGAGGACAAGAAGTACTACCGCTACGCCGAGCCCGCCGACGGCCCGATCGTGCAGCGGTTCGCCGCGCTGGCGAAGGAGCTCGGCACGGTGATGATCCTGCCGATCTACGAGGAGGACATCACCGGCGTCTACTACAACACCGCCGTGGTCGTCGACGCCGACGGCACGATCCTCGGCAAGTACCGCAAGCACCACATCCCGCACCTCGACCGCTTCTGGGAGAAGTTCTACTTCCGCCCCGGCAACCTGGGCTACCCGGTCTTCGACACCGCTGTCGGCAAGGTCGGCGTCTACATCTGCTACGACCGGCACTTCCCCGAGGGCTGGCGCGAGCTGGGCCTGAACGGGGCGCACATGGTGTTCAACCCGAACGCGACCAAGCCCGGCCTCTCGAACCGGCTGTGGGAGGTGGAGGGCCCGTGCGCCGCCGTGGCGAACGGCTACTTCGTGCTCCAGCCCAACCGGGTCGGCCGCGAGGACAACGAGTACGGCGAGCTGGCCGTCGACTTCTACGGCACGAGCCAGGTGATCGACCCGCGCGGCGATTTCGTCGGCGAGCGCGGCTCGGGTGACAGCGAGGAGATCCTGATCCGCGATCTCGACCTCGACATGGTGCAGCAGATGCGCGACGACTGGCAGTTCTACCGCGACCGCCGTCCGGACTCGTACACGAGCATCCCGAAGCCCTGACCGCTGACGACCCGACCGCGCGACCGCCGCAGCACCGGAACCACCGAGGAGCATCGATGAAGACCCTCATCACGAACGGCACGGTCGTCAACGCGACCGGCACCGCCACCGCCGACGTCCTGATCGACGGCGAGACCATCGCCGCGGTGCTCGCGCCCGGCTCGACGCTGCTGGGCTTCGACCTCGCGGCGAACGTCGACCGCGTGATCGACGCGGCCGGCAAGTACGTCATCCCCGGCGGGATCGACGCGCACACGCACATGGAGATGCCGTTCGGCGGCACCTTCGCCTCGGACACCTTCGAGACCGGCACCCGGGCCGCGGCCTGGGGCGGGACGACCTCGATCGTCGACTTCGTCGTGCAGTACCCCGGCGAGAGCGTCGTCGACCGCTACCAGGCCTGGCAGGAGAAGGCGGCCGGGAACTGCGCGATCGACTACGGCTTCCACCAGATCCTCTCCGACGTGCAGGACTCGTCCCTGGTGGCGATGGACGAGCTGATGAACGAGGGGGTGACCAGCTTCAAGCTCTTCATGGCCTACAAGGGCGTGTTCCTCTCGGACGACGGGCAGATCCTGCGGGCGTTCCAGAAGGGCGCCTCGAACGGCGCGATGATGATGATGCACGCCGAGAACGGCGCGATCATCGACGAGCTGGTGAAGCAGTCGCTCGCCGCCGGCAACACCTCGCCCTACTTCCACGGCACCTCGCGGCCGTGGCAGGCGGAGGAGGAGGCGACGCACCGGGCGATCATGATCGCGGACCTCACCGGCGCGCCGCTCTACGTGGTGCACGTGTCGGCGAAGCAGGCGGTCGAGCAGATCGCGCAGGCCCGCGACCGCGGGATGAACGTCTTCGGCGAGACCTGCCCGCAGTACCTCTACCTCTCGCTCGAGGAGCAGCTCGGCGCACCGGGCTTCGAGGGCGCGAAGTGGGTGTGCTCGACGCCGCTGCGCTCGAAGGCGGAGGGGCACCAGCACCACATGTGGCAGTCGCTGCGCACCAACGACATCCAGATGGTCTCCACCGACCACTGCCCCTTCTGCATGAAGGGCCAGAAGGACATGGGCGTCGGCGACTTCTCGAAGATCCCCAACGGCATCGGCTCGGTCGAGCACCGGATGGACCTGATGTACCAGGGCGTCGTGTCCGGGCAGATCTCGCTGCCGCGCTGGGTCGAGCTCACCTCGACCACTCCGGCGCGGATGTTCGGGATGTACGGGAAGAAGGGCGTGATCCAGCCCGGGGCCGACGGCGACGTGGTCGTCTACGACCCGAACGGGCACACCTCGATCGGCATCGGCGAGGGCCGCAGCCACCACATGAACATGGACTACTCCGCCTGGGAGGGCTTCGAGATCGACGGCCACGTCGACACCGTGATCTCCCGCGGCAAGGTCGTCGTCGACTCCGGCGACTACATCGGCACCAAGGGCGACGGCAAATACATCAAGCGAGGTCTCTCGCAGTATCTGATCTGACCTGAAGTCCTCTTTTTCCCACCGCAACGAAGGAAGCCCCATGGACTTCGGAGTCGTCCTCCAGACCAACCCGCCCGCCTCGCGCACCGTCGCACTCGCCGTCCTCGCCGAGACCTACGGCTTCGACTACGCGTGGACGTTCGACTCGCACCTGCTCTGGCAGGAGCCGTACGTCATCTACTCGCAGATCCTCGAGAGGACCCACCGGATCACCGTCGGCCCGATGGTCACCAACCCGGCGACCCGCGACTGGACCGTCATCGCCTCGCTGCACGCGACGCTCAACGAGATGTACGGCAACCGCACCGTCTGCGGCATCGGCCGCGGCGACTCCGCCGTCCGCGTCACCGGCGGCGCTCCCACGACGCTGAAGACGCTGCGGGAGTCGATCCACGTCATCCGCGAGCTCGCGAACAGCCGCTCGGTCGAGTACAACGGCTCGACCCTGCAGTTCCCGTGGAGCCGCGGCTCCTCGCTGGAGATGTGGGTCGCCGCCTACGGGCCGCTCGCGCTGAAGCTGGCGGGGGAGACGGGCGACGGGTTCATCCTGCAGCTCGCCGACCTCGACATCGCGCGCTGGATGATCCAGACGGTGAAGGACGCGGCGGCGAACGTCGGCCGCGATCCGGAGTCGCTGCAGTTCTGCGTCGCGGCGCCGATGTACATCGGGACCGACCGCGCGCACATGTACGACCAGTGCCGCTGGTTCGGCGGGATGGTCGGCAACCACGTCGCCGACATCGTCGGCCGCTACGGCACGAGCGGCGCCGTCCCGCAGGCGCTGACCGACTACATCGCCGGGCGCGAGGGCTACGACTACAACGAGCACGGGCGGGCCGGCAACTCGCACACCGCGTTCGTGCCCGACGAGATCGTCGAGCGCTTCTGCGTCCTCGGCACCGCCGACGAGCACATCGCGAAGCTGACGGCGCTCGCCGAGATCGGCGTCACGCAGTTCGCCGGCTACCTCCAGCACGACAACAAGGAGGAGACGCTGCGCGTGTACGGCGAGCGCGTCATCCCGGCCCTCGGCCCGCACATCGTGGCCAAGGCATGAGGTCGCCGGCCGCGACGCGCGGGGTCCTGCTCGGCGCGGCCGGGCTGCTCCTGCTCGCGGTGCTCTGGGAGGTCTACAAGGCCCTCGGGCCGGAGACCGGCGTCGTCGTCGGCGGCGTCACCGTGCTCCCGCGCACCAGCGCCATCGCGATGCCGCACCTCTGGGAGATCGCCGGCCGGCTCGGGGAGCCGATCACCGGCGCCCGCGACGCGCCGGTGCTCTGGCTCGCGGTGCTGCAGGCCAGCGCCTTCTCGCTCGGGGTCGCGGCCGTGGGCTGGGTCGTCGGCGTGGTCGTCGGGCTGCTGCTCGCCGTGCTGATGCAGCGCTTCCGCACGGCCGAGTCGGCGGTGCTGCCGTGGATCGTGCTGAGCCAGACGGTGCCGCTGATCGCGATCGCGCCGCTGGTGCGCCGCTGGGGCTCGCAGCTCGAGCTCGGCGCGTTCACCTGGGAGAACTGGATGTCGGTGGCGCTGATCGCCTCCTACCTCGCCTTCTTCCCGGTCTCGATCGGCGCGCTGCGCGGACTGAACGCGCCGTCGGCGCACCAGGTCGAGCTGATGCGCGTCTACGGCGTCGGCTGGTGGAAGACGCTGCTGCGGCTGCGCCTGCCCGCGAGCGTGCCGTTCCTCCTCCCGGCGCTGCGGCTCGGTGCCGTCAGCGCCGTGATCGGCACCGTCGTCGCCGAGGTCTCGATCGGCCTGCGCGGCGGCATCGGCCGCATGATCATCGAGTTCGCCTCCTCCGCCGGGGGAGACCCCGCCAAGCCCTGGGCGCCGATCCTGGGCGCGGTGCTGGTGGGCCTCGCGGCCGCCGGCGTCGTCGGCCTGATCGGCACCGCCCTCCGTCCGTTCCGCAGAGGGGAGCAGCCCGCATGAGCGCTGCCGAACCGGCCGTCGTCGTCGACTCCGTCACGAAGACGTTCACCACGAAGAAGAGCACGAGCGTCACCGCGCTCGACACCGTCTCGCTCGAGATCGCCGCGGGGGAGTTCGTGTCGCTGATCGGGCCCTCCGGCTGCGGCAAGTCGACGCTGCTGCGCCTGATCGCCGACCTCGACGAGCCGACCTCCGGCTCGATCTCGGTGTTCGGCAAGACGGCGCGGCAGGCGCGGCTCGACCAGGAGTACGGGATCGCCTTCCAGCAGGCGGGGCTGCTGCCCTGGCGGAGCATCCGCGCGAACATCGCGCTGCCGCTCGAGCTGCACGGCGTGGGCACCGCCGCTCGCCGGTCGCGGGTCGACGAGCTGCTGGCGCTCGTGGGGCTCGGCGACTTCGCCGACTCCTACCCCGACCAGCTCTCCGGCGGGATGCAGCAGCGGGTCGCCATCGCGCGCGCCCTCGCCGAGAGCCCCCGGCTGCTGCTGATGGACGAGCCCTTCGGCGCCCTCGACGAGATGACGCGCGAGCGGATGCAGACCGAGCTGCTGCGCATCCGGAGCGAGACGGGGGCCGCCGTGGTCTTCGTGACGCACTCGATCCCGGAGGCGGTGTTCCTCTCCGACCGCGTGGTGGTGATGTCGCCGCGACCCGGCCGGATCCGCGACGTGCTGCGGATCGCACTGCCCGACTCCTCCGAGCGCGAAGCGGGGGTGCGCGAGGACGCGGCGTTCTTCTCGGACGTCGGCGCCGTGCGCGAGCTGCTGCACGGCGACGCCGCCGCGGTGCCGCGCGGGGTGGAGAACCGGTGAGCAGCCCCGCGCTCGCCCGGGCGGTCGTCGCGCCGCTCGTGCTCGGCATCGCGGCGCTGCTGCTCTGGCAGGTCGGCGTCACGGCGCTCGACGTGCAGCCGTTCGTGCTGCCGTCTCCGCTCGCGATCGGGGCGGAGTTCGCGCAGAACGCCGGCTCGGTCCTGGCCGGGAGCCGGGTGACCGGCGGCAACGCGCTGATCGGGCTGGTCGCCGGGGCGGTGCTCGCGGTGCTCGTCGCCGGGGTGTCGGCGCTGGTGCGGGTCTTCGACGGGCTGGTGGCGGCGATCGTCGCGGCGGCGGCCGTCGTGCCGATCGTGGCGCTCGCCCCCGTGCTCTACACGATGTTCGGCGCCAACGTGGAGACGGCCCGGCAGCTCGTGGCGGCGCTCGCGGTCTTCGTGCCGGTGTATGTCAACACGCTGAGGGGGCTGCGTCAGGCGGCACCCGTGCACCGCGATCTGATGCGCGCCTACGCCGCCTCCCCGTGGCAGACGGCGCGGACGATCACCCTGCCCGGGGCGGTGCCGTTCTTCTTCACGGGGCTGCGGATCGCCTCCTCGCTCGCCGTGATCTCGGCGCTGGTCGCCGAGTACTTCGGCGGGCCGATCGGGGGCCTGGGCAAGTCGATCACCTCGGCGGCGTCGGGCAGCGACTACGCGCTCGCCTACGCCTACGTGCTCGGGGCCGTGCTCGTCGGCCTCGTCTTCTACTGCGTCACCGCGGGCCTCGAGGCGCTCGCGCTCCGGCGCAGCCACGCGCGCTGAGGCGCGCGTCCCCCCGCTCCCGCCGGCTCGCGTCGGCGGGCCCTTCGGCACCACCCGAACGCACCACCCGCACCACGGCACTCGCTCCATCCGCACCACGGCTCCATCCGCTCCACCGCTCCATCCGCTCCACGGCACTGACGGCCCGCCCGGGCCGCATCCCGCACCGCACCGCACCAGGAGGAACAGTGAACAGACGCACGCGCATCGCGATGACGACCACGGCGGGGATCGCCGCCGTCGGCCTCGCGCTCACCGGCTGCAGCGCAACCAGTGACACCGGCTCCGGAGGCTCGGGGGACTCGGGCGATCTCACGCCCGTGACACTGCAGCTCCAGTGGGTCGCCCAGGCCCAGTTCGCCGGCTACTACGCCGCCGTCGACCAGGGCTACTACGAGGACGAGGGCCTCGACGTGACCATCGCCGAGGGCGGCGGCGACATCGTCCCGCAGGACGTCCTCGCCTCCGGAGACGCCGACTACGCGATCTCCTGGGTCCCGAAGGTGCTCGGCTCGATCGAGAACGGCGCGAACATCACCGACGTCGCCCAGATCTTCGAGCGCAGCGCCACCACGCAGATCTCGTTCAAGGACAAGGGCATCACCTCGCCCGCCGACCTCGCGGGCAAGCAGGTCGGCAGCTGGGGCTACGGCAACGAGTGGGAGCTCTTCGCCGGAATGCAGAAGGACGGGGTCGCGCTCGACGACATCTCGCTCGTGCAGCAGCAGTTCGACATGAACGGCTTCCTCGCGGGCGACATCGACGCGGCGCAGGCGATGACCTACAACGAGTACGCGCAGGTCCTCGAGTCGACGAACCCGGCCACGGGCGAGCTCTACACGCCCGACGACCTCAACGTGATCAGCTGGAACGACGTCGGCACGGCGATGCTGCAGGACGCGATCTGGGCCGACGCGGACAAGCTCTCGAGCGACGACGCCTACGCCGAGCAGACCGTCGCCTTCATCAAGGCGTCGATCAAGGGCTGGATCTACGCGAAGGACAACCCGCAGGAGGCGGCGGACATCGTCACCGCGGCCGGCTCCACCCTCGGCACCAGCCACCAGCTCTGGATGACCAACGAGGTCAACAAGCTGATCTGGCCCTCCACGAACGGTGTCGGCATGATCGACGAGGCCGCCTGGGACCAGACGGTCGACATCGCCAAGACGACGGAGAACGAGACCGGCGCGACCATCATCAGCGACGACCCGCCGGAGACCGCCTACTCGAACGAGTACGTCGAGAAGGCGCTCGCCGAGCTCGCGGACGAGGGCGTCGACACCAGCGGCGCCGACTACGAGCCGATCGAGGTGACGCTGGAGGCGGGCGGCGCCTGACGCGTCCCCCTCCCACTGACCACCCTCTCCATTCCGCAGAAGTTGCGGTAGTCGATCCCGGCTACCGCAACTTTTGCGTACTCGCCCGCAACTTTGAGGAGTGAGGGCGTGGGGCGAGCGCGGGATCCGGGCGACCTCCGCCCGGGCGTGGCGCGGGGGACTAGGCTCGATCCTCGTGACTACTTTCAAGAAGACGCCGTTCACCGTGAACGTGCGCGACATCGTGAACCGCCCGGGGGAGATGCGCGAGCACCGTCTCGACCTCGAGGCGCCCGAGGCCTTCGGCGAGGGCATCGTCGCCGTCCGCCAGGGCGCGCCGCTCGATCTCGACGTCCGGATCGAGTCCGTGCACGAGGGCATTCTGGCCAGCGTCCAGGTGTCCGCCGAGGCCGTCGGCGAGTGCAGCCGCTGCCTCACCGACATCTCCCTGCCTGTCGATGTCGAGTTCCAGGAACTTTTCGCGTACTCTTCTGACGAAGCTTTCGACTATGAGGTTCACGACGACCACGTGGATCTTGAACCTCTGGTCAGGGATGCGGTGGTGCTGTCGCTGCCGTTCCAGCCGGTGTGCCGGCCGGATTGTCCGGGCCTCGACCCTGTCACGGGGGAGCGGCTGGCCGAGTCCTCCGTGACCGAGCCCGAGGCTCCGCGCGACTCCAGGTGGGCCGCGCTCGCCGGGTTGGGCGAGTCGGGGACCGGTGGGGCCGCAGCGCCCGGAGCTTCCGCAGACAGTGGTGCCGGCGCCGAGCCGCGCACCGAAGACGACCGAACCTGATCAGCCCCGCCTGATCCGACCGAGCTAGAGAAGAGAGAATCATGGCTGTTCCCAAGAGGAAGAAGTCCCGCGCGAACACCCACGCTCGTCGTTCGCAGTGGAAGGCGGAGGTCCCGCCCCTGGTGAAGACCGTCGAGAACGGCAAGACCGTCTACAGCCTCCCGCACCGCGCCAAGGTCGTCGAGGACTCCGCGGGCACCGCGCTGTTCCTCGAGTACAAGGGCCGCAAGGTCGCGAACGTCTGATCCAGTCCCTCCGGCTCCGCGTCGCTCCGCGGCACGAGCCGTGCGGTCCATGGTGAACCAGACCTCTGCCACACCCTCCAGCGACGACCGGTCGCGTCTGGAGGCCACGCTCGGCGTGAGCCTCGACGGTGAGCTCTTCGAGCTCGCCCTGACGCACCGGTCGTTCGCTTTCGAGCACGGCGGCCTCCCGCACAACGAGCGCCTCGAGTTCCTCGGCGACTCGATCCTCGGGCAGGCCGTGACGGTCATGCTCTACACCGAGTACCCCGCGCTGAGCGAGGGCGACCTGGCCAAGCGCCGGGCGAGCCTCGTCTCGACCGTCGCTCTCGCGGAGATCGCCCGCGGCATCGGCCTCGGAGAGCACCTCCGCCTCGGCCGCGGCGAGGAGATGACCGGCGGCCGCGACAAGTCGTCGATCCTCGCGGACACCGTCGAGGCGATCATCGGCGCCGTCTATCTCGGCACCGGCCCGGACGCCGCGCGCGACCTCGTGCTGCGGCTGATCGCCCCGCTGACCGCGGATCCGCTGCGCTTCGGCGTCTCGATGGACCCGAAGACGAGCCTCCAGGAGGCGGCGGCCGAGCGCGGCGCGCCCGCGCCCCGCTACGAGATCGCCGCGACCGGACCGGACCACAGCAAGGTCTTCGTCGCCACCGTCGTCGTCGGCGGGCTGGTCACCGCGCGCGGCGAGGGGACGAGCAAGAAGGCGGCCGAGATGGCCGCCGCCCTGGACGCCTGGACGCGCCTCTCGGCGACGGCTCCGGGTGAGCCGGTCGCCCCCGCGGCGCCGGCCGCTCCGATCGAGGGCTGACCGTGCCCGAGCTGCCCGAGGTCGAGGTGGTGCGGGCCGGGCTCGCTCCCGCCGTCACCGGCTCGCTGGTGACGAGCGTCGAGATCGTCGACGAGCGCTCGCTCAAGCGCCATGTGCACCCGCTCGGCTCGTTCGAGGGGCTGCTCGTCGGGCGGCGGCTGCGCGGCGCGGTGCGACGCGGGAAGTTCCTCTGGCTGCCGGCCGGGCGCGACGAGGCGCTGCTCGTGCACCTCGGAATGAGCGGGCAGGTGCTGCTGCGGACGGCCGACGCCGCGCTCGCGAAGCTGACCCGCATCCGGATCGGCATCGAGCATCCGGAGCACGGCGAGCTGGCCCTGCACTTCGTCGACCAGCGGATCTTCGGCTCGATGGCGATCGACTCGCTGGCTCCCACCGCGGACGGCGCTCCGGGCGGCTACGCCGGCGACGACGCGGTCGACGGCGACTGGCTGCGGGCCGTGCCCTCGCAGGTCGCGCACATCGCCCGCGATCCGCTCGACCCGTTCTTCGACCTCTCCGCCGTCCTCGGCGTGCTGGCCCGACGGAACAGCGGCATCAAGCGCTCCCTGCTCGATCAGACGCTGGTCAGCGGCATCGGCAACATCTACGCGGACGAGTCGCTGTGGGCGGCCGAGCTGCACCCCGAGACGCCGAGCTCGTCGCTGACCGAGGCGCGGATCCGCCGCCTCTTCGCCGAGGTCCGCTCGGTGCTCGAGCGCGCCCTCGCCGAGGGCGGCACCAGCTTCGACGCCCAGTACGTCAACGTGAACGGCGCCTCCGGCTACTTCTCGCACAGCCTCCACGCCTACGGCCAGACCGGCAAGCCATGCCCGCGCTGCGGCGAGCCGATCGTCCGCGTGCCGTTCATGAACCGCTCGTCGCACCTCTGCCCGCACTGCCAGCGGCCGCCGCACTGAGCGACGCGGCCGCAGGTCCGGTCGGCGCTGCCTTCGGCGGAGGAGCCGCTGCAGAACAGCAGCTGAGGTGGCAGGTCATCGCTGAGGGGCGATGAGCAGGACTCCTGGCTGATGTTCTGCGTCGGCCTGCTCGGCTGAACGGGCGGGGCCGGGTCAGGCGGTGGCCTTCTCCTCCGCGGGAGTCGCGTGCTTGACGTGGGCGATGAGGTGGCCGAGGAGCGAGGCGATCAGGGTGATCGCGGCCGCGATGGCGAGGCCGAGCCAGAGGCCGACGTTCAGGGCCAGGGCGCCGACTCCGGCGCCGGCGGCGATCAGGACGACGGCGGTGGCGCGGCGGAACCAGGGCTGGCCCTTGCCGCCACCGAGGCGGGAGTCGGCGGCGAGGCCGGTGATGGTCGAGGTGACGACGACAGTGGTGACGTCCTTGACCGCGATGTGGCGGGCGGTCGCGGCCTGGAGGCCCATCGCGAGGCCCAGGACGCCGGTGACGGTGAGGGCCAGGGGCTCGGGGTGCTCGGGGACGACGCCGAGCACGACGGCGAGCACGGCCATCAGCAGGCCGACGACGGTGAAGAGCCAGGAGGAGCGGGTGGTCCAGCCGGCCTTCACCGGGCGCAGGACGCGGCCGCCGATCGCGGCGCCGAGCATGAAGCCGGCGAGGGCGATGATCGGGCCGACGATGGGGAGGTCGTCGGCGCCGGCGAGCGCCATGCCGAGGATGACCACGTTGCCGGTCATGTTGCCGGTGAAGACCCGGTCGAGGCCGAGGTAGCCGACGGCGTCGATGATGCCGGTCGAGAAGGTCAGGGCGAGCATGAGGCCGAGGTGGACGTTGTCGGTGCGCGTGCGCAGGCGTCGGAACACGGGGGTCCTGTCGTCGGAGGGGAGGGGCGGGTACCGCGAGATGCCACTTGTGCGCACCTCCATCGGCGTGTCGCGTGCACAAGTGGCATCTCGCGGGAGGGAGCGAGGGTGGTGCGGGGCCGATACTGCCATGGATGCGGCGGGCGGCCGGGACACGAGGGCGCAACACGGCGCCGCTACTGTCGGACGGAGTGCGGGGCGGGCCCGCGCGGAGAGGCGGCCATCGTGCAGGACGTGCAGAGGCGGGACGCGCAGGGGCGGCCTGCGCAGGAGCAGCCGGCGGTGTGGGCGGTGCAGCCCGGGGAGGGGCTTCCGGAGGGGGTCGAGTACCTGCCGGCCGGGCCGGGATCGGTGCTGTGGGGGCGGCTACCGTGCGCGAGCGACCGGGCGGTGCTCACCGTGGACTCCGGTGCTGATGTGGTCGTCGACACTCTGAGCCACGAGGGGATCCTGGAAGATCAGGGGCGCGATCCCGTCGCGTTCTTCGGGGCGCACGGTGTGGCTCCCGAGGGGGTGCTGCGCGACGCGATCGAGCTCGCCGCGGACGGGCCCTTCCGCGACACCGCCGTCGACGGGCCGCACGTGGTGACCGGGCCGATCGCGGTGCGCGGCGCGCAGCCCGGCGACCTGCTCCGGATGACGCTGCTCGAGGCCGAGCCGCGCGTCCCGTACGGCGTGATCTCGAACCGGCACGGGCGCGGCGCGCTGCCGGGGGAGTACCCGCTGGCCGCGGGGTCGTTCAGCGCGTTCGCCCGCGTGGAGGAGGGCGCCGACGGGATCCGCCGGGGCGTGCTGCCGCTGACCCCGGGCGGTGAGCGCTCGGCGCGGTTCGAGCTGCACCCGTTCCTCGGGATCATGGGGGTCGCGGTGGCGGGCGACGAGCGGCCGCACTCGGTGCCCCCGGGTGCGCACGGCGGCAACATCGACATCTCGCTGCTCACGGCGGGCACGAGCGTGTACCTGCCGGTGCAGGTGCCGGAGGCCCTCGCCTACGTCGGGGACCCGCACTTCGCGCAGGGCGACGGCGAGGTCGCGCTGACGGCGATGGAGGCCAGCCTGCGGGTGCGGGTGCGGTTCGAGGTGATCCCGCGGGCGGAGGCGCTCGCCGCGTTCGGCGAGATCGCCGGGCCGCTCGGCGAGACGGCCGAGTTCCTGGTGCCGACGGGCATGGACGAGGACCTCGACGTCGCGGTGCAGAACTGCGTACGGGCGGCGATCGCGCTGCTCCAGGCCCGCTACGGGATGGACGCGAGCCTCGCCTACGCGTACCTCAGCGCGGCGACGGACTTCAACATCTCGCAGGTCGTCGACCTGGTGAAGGGCGTGCACGCCCGGGTGCGGACGGCGGACTTCGATGAGTGAGCAGCACGGCGCCGATCCGCGCGTCACGACGCTGGAGGGGGAGCTGCCCGACGGGCTCGTCGACGCGGTGCTCGCCTACGAGTCCGCGCTGGCGGCCGACGACGTGCCGGCGCTCGCCGACGCCTTCGTCCGCAAGCCGACGACGCTCCGTGGGGACGCCTCCGGGCTGCTCGTGGGGCACGACGCGATCACCGGGTTCCGCGGGCGGCGGGGCGGGACGCCGCCGCGAGCGCTCGCCGAGCTGCACGTGCGGGCCCTCGGGGCGGACGACGCGCTGGTCGTGACAGTGAACCTGCCGGCTCGTGGCGCGCGCGGGCTGGTGACGCAGCTGTGGACGCGGGACTCCGGAGTGTGGCGGGTGCGCGCCGCGCAGGTGCAGGCGCCCGCGCCGGCTCTCGACGTGCGGGTGTGGCGGGCGGTCGGGGCGCCGCTCGTACCCGCCTCCGCGGCGGGGCCGCTCGACGGGCTGGACGTGGCGGTGAAGGACCTGTTCGCGATCGAGGGGCAGCGGATCGGCGCCGGGATCCCCGTGCGCCTGGCGGAGGCCGAGGTCGAGCGATCCACCGCGCCCGCCGTCGCGATGCTGCTGCGTGCGGGAGCGTCGGTGCGCGGGATCGCTCAGACCGACGAGTTCGCGTACAGCATCGCGGGGCGGAACTCCGGCTACGGGACGCCGTCGAACCCGGCGGTGCCGGGGGCGATCCCGGGCGGCTCCTCGAGCGGACCCGCCGCCGCGGTGTCGCTCGGGCAGGCGTCGATCGGGCTCGCCACGGACACGGCGGGGTCGATCCGCGTGCCGGCGTCGTACCAGGGACTCTGGGGGCTGCGGACGACGCACGGAGCGGTGCCGGTCGAGGGGCTGCTGCCGCTCGCGCCGAGCTTCGACACGGTGGGGTGGCTGACGCGGGATCTCGAGGTGCTGCGGCGGGTGGCGCGCGTCGCGCTGACCGGGCCTGCGGAGGCGCCTGCGGACGGGTTCGTCGTCTGCGACGCGCTGCTCGAGAGGGTCGACGCGCCGGTCGCAGCCGCGTTCTCGGCGGTGGTCGACGGGCTCGGGGCCGAGCGGATCGAGCTGCCGCCGGTGGCGGAGATGTTCGAGGCGTTCCGTCTCGTGCAGGCGGCGGAGGCGTGGGCGTCGGACGGTGCCTGGGTCGCCGCGCACCCGGGCGTGCTGGCGCCGGACGTGCAGGGGCGGTTCGAGGCGGCGGCGCGGATCGACGCGGAGACCGAGGCGGCGGCGCGGGAGCGGGTCGCGGGGTTCCGCGAGCGGCTCGACGCGGCGCTGGCCGGACGGGTGCTGCTGCTGCCGTCGGCGTCGTCGGTCGCGCCGGCGCTCGACGCGTCGGCCGAGGTGATCGATGCGGCGCGGACGGCGACTCTCGGGTTGACCTGTCTCGCGGGGATCGGCGGGTATCCGGCGCTGTCGGTGCCGCGGCTGAGCGTCGGCGGGCGACCGGTTGGATTGTGCCTGGTCGGGCCGCGCGGGGCGGATCCGGTACTGCTGGAGCTGGCGGCGGAAGTGCTGGGGTAGGAGGGCCCCGGAGCAGAGCATTTCGACGATGGTGGAGGACTCCACCCATGCTGATCGAGTAGCCCGCGGAGCGGGCGTATCGAGTGGAGGGGGCGCCTCCGGCGCCATCGCAGGGCGGGGAAGAGGCCGACGTGCATGCGGTGGTGGGTCTCGATACGCCCCTGCGGGGCTACTCGACCAGCACAGGCTGCGGGCGTCTCTTCCCGGTGGACCCTCCCACGCCGAAACATGGGCGAAACGTCTGTTGCAGTAGGCTCGTGACCTGAAACAGGTTTTTCTCTGCACGTCCGACTGCGAAGAAGGTGGCTCCCATCCCGACCGCGCCCGCGATCTCGACGTTCCTCCCCATCGACCCGCCGCCCCGGCTGCTGATGGGCCCCGGCCCGATCAACGCCGATCCGCGGGTGCTCCGCGCGATGTCGGCGCAGCTGGTGGGCCAGTACGACCCGTTCATGACCTCGATGATGAACGAGACGCAGGAGCTCTACCGCCGCGTCTTCGCCACCTCGAACGAGAAGACGATGCTCGTCGACGGCACCAGCCGCGCCGGCATCGAGGCGGCGCTCGTCTCGATGCTCGAGCCGGGCGACAGGGTGCTCGTGCCCGTCTTCGGCCGCTTCGGCCACCTGCTCCGCGAGATCGCCGAGCGCTGCGGCGCGGAGGTGCACGTGATCGAGGCGGAGTGGGGCCAGGTGTTCCCGGTCTCGGTCATCACCGAGGCGATCGAGCGCGTGCGCCCGAAGGTCCTCGCGGTCGTGCACGGCGACACGTCGACGACGATGGCGCAGCCGCTCGAGGAGCTCGGCGCGATCTGCGAGAAGCACGGCGTCCTGTTCTACACCGACGTCACCGCGTCGCTCGCGGGCAACGCGTTCGGCGCCGACGAGCTCGGCCTCGACGCCGTCTCGGCCGGCCTGCAGAAGTGCCTCGGTGGGCCCTCCGGCTCCGCTCCCGTCACCTTCTCCGAGCGCGCCGTCGCCGTGATCGAGGCGCGCAAGAGCATCGAGGCCGGGATCCGCGACGAGGGCGACGCGGTCAGCGCGCACCCGGTCCGCTCCAACTACTTCGACCTCGGCATGGTCTTCGACTACTGGGGTCCGCGCCGGCTCAACCACCACACCGAGGCCACGACGATGCTCTACGGCGCGCGCGAGTGCGCCCGGCTGATCGTCGAGGAGGGCCTCGAGACCACGATCGCGCGCCACGAGCTGCACGGCTCGGCGATGCTCGCCGGCGTCCAGGGGCTCGGCCTCCGCGTCTTCGGCGACCTCGCGCACAAGATGAACAACGTCGTCGCGGTGCACATCCCGGACGGCGTGAACGGCGACGCGGTGCGCGGCGCGATGCTGGAGGACTTCGGCATCGAGATCGGCACCTCCTTCGGTCCGCTGCACGGCAAGGTCTGGCGGATCGGCACCATGGGCTACAACGCCCGCCAGGACACGGTGCTGACGACCCTCGCCGCGCTCGAGGCGGTCCTGCGCCGCGCGGGCGCGACCGTCGCTCCGGGCGGCGGCGTCGCGGGCGCGTACGGCGTCTACGACTCCGCACGGGCAGGCGCGGCGTGAGCGTCGTCGACGCCGCCGCGATCATGGCGCGCTGCGACGAGCTCGCCGCGGTGTCGAGCACCCGCGGCGCGATCGAGCGCGTCTACCTCTCTCCCGAGCACGCCCGCGTCAACGCGATGGCCGCGCGCTGGATGGAGGACGCCGGCATGCGCACCTGGCAGGACGCGGCCGGCAACCAGTGCGGCCGCTACGAGGGCGCGACGCCGGGGCTGCCCGCGCTGCTGCTCGGCTCGCACCTGGACACCGTGCCCGATGCGGGGCGCTACGACGGGATCCTCGGCGTGATGCTCGCGATCGCCGTCGTCTCCCGGCTGAACGCCGCCGGCACGCGGCTGCCGTTCGCCGTCGAGGTCGTCGCGTTCGGCGACGAGGAGGGCACCCGCTTCGGCACGGCCCTGCTCGGCTCCCGCGCGGTCGCCGGCACCTGGGACGAGCACTGGTGGGAGCTGGAGGACGCGCACGGCACGACCCTCGTCGAGGCGTTCCACGAGTTCGGCCTCGACCCCTCGCGCATCTCGACCGCGGCGCGCGACGCCGCCGACGTCCTCGCCTACCTCGAGACGCACATCGAGCAGGGCCCGTACCTGGAGGAGGCGGACCGCGCGCTCGGCGTCGTCTCCTCCATCGCCGGGGCCCGGCGCTTCGCGCTGACCCTCACCGGCAAGGCCGGCCACGCGGGCGGCGTGCCGTTCGACCGCCGCCGCGACGCCCTGACCGGGGCCGCCGAGGCCGTGCTCGCCGTCGAGCGGATCGCCCGCGAGCACGGCGCGATCGCCACCGTCGGCCGCCTGGAGGCGTTCCCGGGCGCGGTCAACGTGATCCCGGGCCGGGTGGAGTTCTCGCTCGACCTGCGCGCCGAGTTCGACGACGTCCGCGACACCGTCTGGGACGGGATCGAGCACGCGATGTCGGAGACGGCCCGCCGCCGCCGGCTCGCGCTGACCGTCGAGGAGACGCACGGGGCGCCTGCCGTCGTCGCGGCCGACTGGCTGCAGGACGTCGTCCGCACCGGCATCCGGGCGACCGGCGATGCGGAGCCGATGGTGCTGTTCTCCAAGGCCGGGCACGACGCGATGGCGATCGCCGACCTCACCGAGTACGCGATGCTCTTCGTCCGCTGCGAGGGCGGCGTCAGCCACCACCCCGAGGAGAACGTGACCGAGGCCGATGTCGCGACCGCGCTGGACGCCTTCGAGGCGGCGGTGCACGCGTTCGCCGAGGCGCGGGCAGGACGGGTGTGACCGCCTCGGCGCCGATCGCCGAGCACCGCACCGACGCCTCCGCACCGAGCATCGGCCGCCGGATCGACGCGGGGTACGCCTCGCTGTCGCGCCAGGAGCAGCGCGCGGCCGACTTCATCCTCGACCACCTCGGCGACCTCGCCAGCTACACCGCCACCGAGCTCGCGCAGCACAGCGGTGTCTCGAAGGCCACGGTCTCGCGGCTCTTCCGCCGGCTGGGCTTCTCCAACTCGCAGGAGGTGCGCGAGCACGCCCGTGCGCTGCGCAGCTCCGGGGTGCCGGTCGGCCCGGCGTCGGCCGGAGCCCCCGCCGACGCGCTGGCCGCGCACCTCGAGAGCGAGCACGCGAACCTCCGCCGGCTCGCGACGACCTTCGCCGACGGGCGGCTCGAGGAGTCGGTGCGACTGCTCTCCGGCGCCCGCGAGGTCGTCGTGATCGGCCTGCGCAACAGCTACCCGGTCGCGCTGCACCTGCGCCAGCAGCTCGCTCAGGCGCGCGCCCGGGTGCGGATCGCGCCGCAGCCCGGGCAGTCGCTCGGCGAGGAGATCGCGGGGCTCGGCGCGGAGGACGCGGTGGTGCTGGTCGGCTTCCGGCGGCGGCCCGCCTCCTTCGCGGCCGTCGTCGAGGTGCTGGCCGCGCACGGGGTACCCGTCGTGCTGCTCGCCGACGCGCACGCGCGGCGCTTCGCGGATCGCTGCGCCGTCTGGCTGGAGTGCCCCGTCGACAGCGAGGCGGCCTTCGACAGCTACGCGGCGGCGATGAGCGCGGTCGCCGTGCTGGCCGCCGGGGTGCTCGGCGCCGTGCCGCGGGAGTCGCGCGAGCGCATCGCGGGCATCAGCACGCTCTACGCCGAGCTGGCGGAGCTGGAGGAGCGGCCGTGAGCGCCGAGGCGGCCGAGCTGATCCGGGCGCACGCGCGGCACCCGGTGGGGCGGGACGAGACGGCGCCGACGGAAGTGCTCGGCCGGGCCGAGCTGCTCACGCCGACCTGCGGCGACCGGATCGAGGTCCGGGTCTCCGGCGGCGCGGCGGCGCTGTCGATCGGCTGGTCGGGGCGCGGGTGCGAGGTGTCGCAGGGCTCTGCGTCGCTGCTCGCGGACGAGCTCGACGGGCTCGACGCGGTCACTGCCCGCGGGCGCGTCACCGCCTTCCTCGCCGCCATGGCCGCGCACGACGCGGTGTCCGGACGCGCCGTGGAGTCGGTCGCGGGGGAGCCGCTCGGCGACGAGGCGGCACTGCTACTGGTCGCCGCGAACCCGGTGCGCTCGGTCTGCGCGACGCTCGCCTGGCGCGCGCTGCGCGACGCGCTCGACGAGAGCGGGCTCGGATGACCGCGTCAGTCCGGACCGTCGTGGTCGGCTCCGGAGAAGAGGTCGCCGCACTCCACCGCGAGCGCTTTGCGCTGCGCCAGGTAGTCCCGGGCGCCGGAGTCGCCGGAGAGCGTCTCCGCGAGCGGACGCCAGTGCGCGCTGCCCAGCAGCACGGGATGACCGGGGCGACCCCCGTAGGTCGCCCGCGCGAGCACCGCCGGACCGACGGGGGAGTCGCGGAGCAGGCGCTCGCCGACCGCGGCGGGCTCGTCGGGCAGGTCGACGAGCGTCACCAGGGCGGCGTCACCGTGCGCGGCCCGCAGCCCGGTGCGCAGGGAGGCCGACAGCCCCTCGGCCCAGTCCTCCGCGACGACGACGCCGGCGCGCTCCGGGACCAGGGGCCGCGCCTCCTCGGCCCCGGCGCCGAGCACCACGAGCACGCTCCCGCAGCCCGCGGCCCCGAGTCGCACCACCGCGCGCTCGACCCAGCCCACGCCCGCCGCATCGCGTCGCAGCGCCTTCGGTCCGCCCGCCCGGCGCCCCGCGCCCGCGGCGAGCACCACCCCCACCACGTCCATCCGACCATCGTGCCGCACACCCGGGCCGACGAGGAGACCGCATGACCGACTCCACCACCCTCCGCGATGCGCTGCTGGCGTGCCTCGCCGTCCCGCGCTGGGCCGACGAGGTCGCCGCGGGCGCGCCCTACACCTCGACCGACGATCTCGCCGCCGCGGCCGACGCGAGCGCGCGCACGCTGACCGCCGAGGAGGTGGAGGCGGCGCTGGCCGACCACCCGCGGATCGGCGAGCGGCACGCGGGCGCGGGACGCTCCTCCGACTTCTCCGCCGCCGAGCAGGCGTCGAGCCTCTCGCCGGACGAGGCGCTGGCCGAGCGGCTGCTGGCCGGCAACCGGGCCTACGAGGAGCGGTTCGGGCGGGTGTTCCTCATCCGCGCGGCCGGGCGCGACCGCGCCGAGATCGTCGCCGAGCTGGAGCGCCGGCTCGGCCTCGACGAGGACACCGAGCGCGGGATCGTCGCCGACCAGCTGCGCGAGATCACGGTGCTGCGGGTGCTGGCGCTCGGCCCGGAGACCGGCGCCGTCGTGGAGGCGGGCCGATGAGCGCGCACCGCAGCCACGTCACGACGCACGTGCTCGACGCCGTGCTCGGCCGGCCGGCGCGGGACGTGCCGGTCGCGCTCGAGGCGCGACGAGGATCCGGCTGGGAGCCGGTCGCGAGCGCGTACACGGACGCCGACGGCCGCGTCGCCGAGTTCGGCCCGACGGAGCTGCCCGCGGGCATCTACCGCGTCGTCTTCGACACCGCCGCGTACTTCGAGCGCTCGGGCACGGAGTCGTTCTACCCCGAGGTCGTCGTCGCGTTCCGGCTCGAGGACACGTCAGCGCACTTCCACATCCCGCTGCTGCTGAGCCCGTTCGCCTACTCGACCTACCGGGGGAGCTGAGCGTGCAGCTCGGGGAGCTCCTCGACGCGCCGTCGCTGCGGATCCGCGCCGTGCACACCACCGAGGAGGCGCTCGCCCGCGAGGTGAACTGGACGTTCACCACCGATCTGCTCGACCCGCGCCGCTACCTGGCGCGCGATCAGCTCGTGCTCACCGGCATGATGTGGCGGCGCACGGCCGAGGACAGCGAGGCCTTCGTGTCCGCGGTCGCGTCCTCCGGCGCCGTCGCGCTGCTGGCCGGCGAGGGGCTCCTGGGCTTCGTGCCCGACGACCTGGTCGCCGCCTGCCGCGCGCACGGCGTCGCGCTGTTCGCCGTGCCGGCCGACGTGTCCTTCGCCTCGATTACCGCGCACCTCTCCAATGCGCTGGCGGGAGATCGTGTCGCGCGGCTGACCGCCGGGCTCGCGCGCCAGCGGCAGCTGCTGACCGAGGTCTACCGCGGACAGCTGCTCGACGAGCTGATCGCGCGCACCTCGACCGAGCTGGGGCGGCCGGTGCGCGTGCTGACCGCGACCGGGCGCTCCGCCGCCGCGTCCGCGGACCCGCTGAGCGCCGACGAGGTCGACCGCGTCGTGCACGCCGCCCTCACGTCGCGCCGCACCCCGGTGACGGTGCCGGACGCGCACGGAGGAGTGCTGTCGATCCTCGTCATCGCGGGGGCGGAGGAGCACCGCGCCGTCTCGTGGTTCGTCGTCGTCGCCGGCGACTGGAACGAGTGGCACCCCTCTCTGCTCGACGCGATCACCGAGCTGACCGGTGTCATCGGGCTCTATCGGCTGCAGCGCGAGGCGGCCGTGCTCGCAGACGCGGCGCTCGCCGACCGGCTGCTCGAGCTGATCGAGGAGGACAGCGAGCAGCCCGAGACGGCGGTCTACCTCCGCCAGCTGGGCCTCGGCGGCGTCGAGCGGTTCGCGGTGCTGGCGGCGGCGGTGGACGGCGACGGCGACCTCGCGCGCTCGGTGCTGACGGACGCGGTGGCGCACCTGGGCCGGGCCGTCGTGGGCCGCGACGTCGACGGCGCGGTGGCGCTGGTCCCGGTGGCGGACGACGAGGCACTGGCCGTGGTGACCGCGGCGCTGCGCCGTGCCGGAGCGGCGCTGGACGGAGCGGTGCTGCGGGTCGGAGTGAGCGCGCCGAGTCCGCTGGCCGCGCTCGGTGGGGCGCTGCGGTCCGCGCGGTACGCGCTGCGGCTGCCGTCCGCGCCGGGCGACGCGTCGCCGGTGCGGATCGGGACGGCCGGCGAGGTGACCTCGGCGGTGCAGCTGCTGAGCGCGGTGCCCGACCACCTGCGCGCGGTGTTCGTCGAGCTGGTGCTCGGCCGGCTGATCGAGCACGACGCGCGCTACAACTCGCAGCTGGTGGCGACGCTCTCGGCGTTCCTCGACTGCGGCGGCTCCTGGGTGCGCGCGGCCGAGCAGACGCACCTGCACCTCAACACGGTCCGCTACCGCATCGCCCGGGTCGAGGAGCTGACCCAGCGCGACCTCTCGAACACCTCCGACCGCGCCGACCTCTTCCTGGCGCTGCGGCTGCGCTGAGCAACCGTGCTGATCGAGTAGCGGGCCCAGCGCGCGTCTCGAGATCCGCCGGCGTCTGCACGCGAGGGTCTCGATACGCCCCTGGCGAGGCTACTCGACCAGCATGAAAGGGGCGAGGATCCGGACGTCGGTGCACTCTTTCTTACTGATCGAGTAGCGCGCGGAGCGCGCGTATCGAGATCCGCCGTCGTCTGCGCGCGTGGGTCTCGATGCGCCCCTGGCGGGGCTACTCGACCAGCATGGACGCGGGCCCTGCGGGGTTGCTCCACCAGCACGCCTGCCGGGGTCCTCGACGTACAGGCGCTGCGGCTGAGCCGGCCTGCTCAGGAGGCGTCGCGGTCGACGACGGGTTCGAACCAGGCCTGCAGCTCGACGAGTCCGTCCGGGTACTCGGCCGCGCGTTCGATCGCCTCGTCGGTGAGGACGGTCATCCGGACCGTGAAGACCGGGTCGGGATCGTCGCCGCTCGTCTCGCTCGGCTGCCAGAGGCTCGAGGACAGGACGGTCTCGGCTGCGGCGAGGACCGGGTCGGCCTGGACGCGGTCCAGGTCGTCGGCGGTGATGTCCGTCTGCAGGACGCAGAGTGCGCCCGGGTAGGCCGTGGCGAGATCCGCCGCGACGACCGCGGGGTCGGCGTCCGCCGCGACGGACAGCAGCGCGATCTGCGTGCTGTGGTCGACGAACGTCTGCGCGTTGCCGAGCACGGTGCGCGGATGCGCCTGCTGGTAGGCGGCGGCCTCGTGCAGCCCGAGCGCCGCCATCGACCGCCAGCCGCCCGCCGGAGCGCTGCAGCCCTCGGGCTGTGGGACGGGCTGGGCGTCGGAGTAGGCGATCTTCTCCTCGTCCGTCGCGAAGCTCGGAGCCGGAGTCGGCGCGGCGGTCGGCGTGCTGCTGCTCACGGGGACGTACCGCTCGCCGTCGGCGCTGACGAAGTCGAAGGAGCGTCCCGAGAGGCGTCCGACCACGTAGGCGGGGATCGTCTCGACGCCGTCCTCGGTCCGCGGCCGGAACCCCTGCGCCGCGCTCTGCGCGCGGAGGTCGTCGGGTGCGATCCCGGTGAGGGAGAGCCCGTCCTCGCACGGGGACGGTCCCATGGTGAAGCCGGGATCGCCGTCGAACGGGCAGAGGCGCATCGCGTCGCCGGTGAATCGGATGTCGACCGCTGCCGCGACCAGGTCACCGGCGCTGGCCGCGGCGCTCGCGTCGGGCGTCGACGCCGGTGTCGGAGACGACGCGCAGCCGGCGAGCACGAGGCCCAGCAGCGCGGAGGCGAGAACCGGGGCGAGTCGACGGGTCATGGCCCGACGCTAGCGCGCTGCTCCGCCCGAGGACAGGATCATCGGGATCACGACTCGAGCGGAGGCCGCGTGGACGGGGACGACGGCCCGTCACTCCGCCGGAGCGACGACGCGGCGGCCCTGCACGTGGACCGCCGCGATGGCGGGCTCGCGCAGGCCCAGGAGCAGGGCGAACAGCAGCTGGGCCGTCGCCTCGGCGGGGTCGTCGGCGCGGACGCCGAGGGCGAGCACCTCCGCGAGCGGCTCCCAGCGGTCGGGCTCGATGCGGAGGAAGTCCGCGTCCTTGCCGAGGTCGAAGTTGCCGAAGCGCTCCTCCATGTCGAGTGCGCGGGCACCGGCCAGCGTCGCGGTGAAGAGCAGCTGGGCCGGGTGCAGCGCGATCGACGCGTCGCCCTCCTCCGACAGGTGCACCTTGAACGCGTCGTTGGCCACCCGCGCGAGCAGCCACTCGTCGCCGGCGCCGATGTCGCTGCCGAGCGCGATGGTCACGCCCGCGGCGGCGGTGCGCCGCCACGGCATCGTCCCCGAGCCGAGGAACTGCTGCGAGGTCGGGCAGTGCGCGATCGAGGTGCCGGTCGCGGCCATCCGGTGCAGCTCCGCGTCCTGGCAGTGCACGGCGTGCGCGAGGATCGTCCGCCGGCCGAGCAGCGAGGAGCCGCCGCGCCGCGAGCCGGGCAGGAACAGCCCGTCGTAGGTGTCCAGGTAGCTGCGGGTGCCGAAGCTCGCGAGGACCGCGGCGATCTCGCCGTCGCCCGGCCGGTCGTTCTCGTTGAGGTGGCTGTGCACGTACACGCCGCGGTCGCGCACGCCGTCGTAGAGCTCGCCGAGCCCGGCGAGCGTCGTCGGCGTCACCGACAGCGAGAAGCGGGGGACGATCGCGACCTGCTGCAGCGCCGTCGAGGGGTCGCCGGTGTCGACCGCGTGCCAGCGGTCGATCTCCTCGGCGACGAGCGCGAGCGCCTCGTCCTCGCCGGTCAGCAGCGCCGCGGCCGAGGGTGGCCCGACCGTCTGCAGTCCGCGACCGGACACCGTGCGCAGCCCCGCCTCGACACTCCGCTCGAACAGGGCGTCCTGCGCGTGCGGGAACGCCGAGCCGAAGACCATCGCCGCGGTCGTCCCGGCGCTCACCCGTCGCCGGGTGAAGGCCCGCGCGATGCGGCCGGCGAACTCCTCGTCGGCCAGCCGCGACTCCGCCGGGAAGATCGCGGTGTCGAGCCACTCCAGCAGCTGCCCCCCGCCGAACGCGTCGGTCGAGTACGTCTGCGGGAAGTGCAGGTGCGTGTCGACGAAGCCCGGCAGGAGGAACGCGCCCGCGTCGCCGGTGACCGGCCAGTCCGCGTACTCGCGGGGGAGCGCGGCGTGCGGTCCGACCCAGAGGATCGTCCCGCCGTCGCTGACGACGAGCGCGCCGTCCGGGATCGAGACCAGCGCCTCGGCGGCCGTCTCGACCGTGGGCCGACCGGCCACGTGCAGGACGTGCCCGCGGTGCACGCCGCGCGCGCCCGGACCGGACCCTCCGCTCACACCAGTCCCGAGTACGCGCGCCAGGCGGGCCCGGCGTCCGGCGCGTCGTCGCGGGTGACGGCGGCCTGGATCAGCCCGTACGGCCGGTCGGCGGCGTGGTAGACCTCGTTGTCGTTCTCCACGCCGAAGGGCGAGAGGTCGTAGAGGAAGTGGTGCTTGTTCGGGGCCGAGAGGCGCACCTCGACGATCTGCGGGAACTCCTCCAGCACCGCCTTGCCCATCTCGAAGAGCGTCTGCTGCAGGGCGAGCGAGTGCACGGTGGCGAAGCGGCTGATCATCAGCGCCTTCACTCCGGCGTAGACGGCCTCCCAGTCGCTCGCGGCGATCTCCTCGTCGCTGAGGGCGAAGCGCCACTTCGCGACCAGCGAGGTCGCCATCACGCGGTCCCGGGTGGGCGGGAGCACCGTGTACGGGTCGGTGAGGAAGCCGTGGAACTCCGAGCCGGTGGACTTGAGGATCGTCAGGTCCTTGAAGCCGCCGGTGATCCAGACCTGCTGCGCGTCGCCGGTGCCCTCGACGGTGACGGAGGCGATGCGCACCTCCTGGCCCTTGCGGACCCAGGTGTGGTCGTGCTCGGCGCCGTCGACCAGGACGCGCTCCCAGGCGAACTCCTCGATCTCGATCCGCGCGCCGTGCACGGTCTCGGTGCCGTCGACGAAGTGCCGGGCCAGCTCGAGGCCGTACGCCTCGATCGAGCGCAGCCCCTTCTCCTTGGCGAAGGAGTAGGCGGTCTGCTTCTGGGTGTCGGTGGGGAGGACCGCGGACTGGTCGCCGGTGAGGTGCGCGGCCGCGAAGTCGCCGCGCAGGGCGGTCGAGACGTTCACATCGTGGATCTCGTGCCGGGGGCTGTCGCGGTAGATCCGGACGACGCGGTTCTCGGCCTTCCCGTACTGGTGGTCTCCGAGGATGATCGACATGTCCGCTCCTGTTCGCGTTCGGTGGTTCGTGGGGCTTCGCGGGGGGCCGCGGTCGCGCGGCCGGGCGGTGCCCGTCTGCCAGGATGCCGCGCGCGGCGATCCCGTCGCACCGGCGGAGCACTCAGCGTCCGGCGCCCGCGTCACCCGAGTCTTGTGCGATCCGCCCGGAACCGCGCCCGGAACCGCGGGAGTTCACACGGCGGAAACGTGACCGGAACACGCGGCCCGGCCCCGTCGCTCCGACTCCGCCGCCGGTGACGGCTCAGGGCCGGTCGAGCAGCCGGCCGACCGGCGCCGAGGTCTCGCCCGTGACCCGGACTCCGCCGACCCAGGTCGCCGCGACGGCGCCGCGCAGCACGCGGCCGTCGTAGGCGGAGACCTTGTTCTTGTGCGAGAGCGCGTCGACGTCCACCGGCGACGCCGCCTCCGGCTCGAACGCGACCAGGTCGGCGTCCGCTCCGGCCCGCAGCAGCCCCTTCTGCCCGAGCCCGGCGAAGGCGGCGGTCGCCGTCGACATCCAGGCGACGACCTGCTCCAGCGGGATCCCGCGCTCGCGCGCGCCCGTCCAGACCGCGCGGAAGCTCAGCTCGAGCCCGGAGATGCCGCCCCAGGCGAGGCCGAAGTCGCCGTCGTGCGCGAACTTGAGCTCGGCCGTGGCGGGGGAGTGATCGGAGGCGATCAGGTCGATCGTGCCGTCGAGCAGGCCCTTCCAGAGCAGCTCGCGATTGCGCTCGTCCCGGATCGGCGGGCAGCACTTGAACTGCGTGCCGCCGTCGGGGATCGTCTCCGCATCGAAGGTGAGGTAGTGCGGGCAGGTCTCCGCGGTGATCCGCAGCCCCTCGGCCTTCGCCTCGCGCAGCAGCGGCAGCGCCTCGGCGGAGGACAGGTGCAGGATGTGCGCCCGCCCGCCCGTCTCGCGGACGGCCTGGATCACGCTCGCGATCGCCGAGTTCTCGGAAGCGGGCGGCCGGGAGTCGACGAAGGCGTCGTAGGAGGTGCCGCCGGCGTTGGCGCTCGCCTCGAGCTCGTCCGGGTCCTCGGCGTGCACGATCAGCAGGCCGTCGAACGCGGCGATCTCGGCCATCGCCGCGAACAGCTGCTCGGTGCTGAGGTGCGGGAACTCGTCGACGCCGCTCGGCGAGAGGAAGCACTTGAAGCCGAAGACGCCCGCGTCGTGCAGCTCGCGCAGGGTGCCGAGGTTCTCCGGGATCGCCCCGCCCCAGAAGCCGACGTCGACGAGCGCCTGCGGACCGGCCGCGGCCTTCTTGGCGCCCAGCCCCGCGACGGTGGTGGTCGGCGGGATCGAGTTCAGCGGCATGTCGATGATCGTGGTGACGCCGCCGGCCGCTGCCGCACGAGTGGCGGAGGCGAAGCCCTCCCACTCGGTGCGGCCGGGCTCGTTCACGTGCACGTGGGTGTCGACGATCCCCGGCAGCAGCACCTGGCCGGCGGGGAGGACGACCTCCTCGAGGGTCTTCCAGGGCGCGTCGATGTCGCCGACGGCGACGATGAGACCGCCCGCGACGGCGACGCTGGCGGGCCGCGTCCCGTTCTCGGTGAGGACGGCGGAGGAGCGGATCACGAGGTCGAGCGAGGGGGAGTCGTCGGGCATGGGTTCGACCATATACTCGGCATGTTTCCCGCGTGTGAGCGCCCGCCGGCCGCACGACCCGGCTCCGCGCCCTCCCGCCCGTCGACGTCGGAGGCCGCCGTGCTCGAACTCGCCGTTCCGCTCCTCGCGCGCGTCGAGGCGGGCGAGAGCGTCGCCGTGGTCACCGTCACGCACGTCTTCGGCTCGGCACCGCGTGCCCTCGGCTCCTCGATGGCGGTCGACGCGGCCGGCAGCGCCATCGGCTCCATCTCGGGCGGCTGCGTCGAGGCCCAGGCCTACGCGCTCGCGCAGGAGGTGCTCGGCTCGGGCGGCTCCGGCTCGGAGCACTTCGGCTTCGACGACGAGGCGGCCTTCGCAGCCGGTCTCTCCTGCGGTGGACAGCTGCGGGTCTTCGGCCACGTCGTCGACGCGAGCTCGGGGGCCGTGCTCGCCGAGCTGCGGGCCGCGCGGGCCGGGCGGCCGGCGGGGCTCGCGATGATCGTCGGCGGGCCGGACGAGCTCGTCGGCCTGGTGCTGACCGGCGCGACCCGCGCGCAGGACGTGGTGGGGCCGTCGCTGGACGAGGACACGGTGCGCCGGATCCTGGCCGAGCGGGCCGCGCGCCTGGCCTCGGGCCGCTCGGCGACCGTGGAGATCGCCTGCCAGGGCGTCGAGCTCGAGGTGACCTTCGTGGTGAGCGCGGAGAAGCCCCGCCTGCTGATCTTCGGCGCCGTCGACTTCTCCGCGGCGCTCTGCGCGGCCGGGGCGCTGCTCGGCTACCGCGTGACGGTCTGCGATGCGCGGCCGGTGTTCGCGACGGCGGAGCGGTTCCCGGGCGCCGACGAGGTCGTGGTCGACTGGCCGTCCGACTACCTGGCGGCGACGGAGGTGGACGAGCGCACGGTGATCGCGGTGCTCACCCACGACGAGAAGTTCGACGTGCCGCTGCTCGAGACGGCGCTGACCCTTCCGGCCGCCTACATCGGCGCGATGGGCTCGCGGCGCACGCACGAGCGGCGGCTGCGGCTGCTGCGCGAGGCCGGAGTGGCGGAGGAGTCGCTCGCCCGGCTGCACTCGCCGATCGGCCTGGACATCGGCGCGTCGACGCCGGAGGAGACGGCGGTCTCGATCCTGGCCGAGGTGCTGGCCGTGCGGGCGGGAGCGTCCGGGGCACCGCTGGCCGCCCGGACCGGTCCAATCCACGCCGCGCGCTAGAGGCAGGCGCCGCGGCCGGATGCGCTGAGGGGAGGACGCGTCCCGCACCGTGCAGCGGATCGTCCGGGGGAAACCGCCGCGAAACACCGCGCTGCCATGCTCGGAGGATGCAGCGCCACGTCATCACCGGAGCCCATGTCGCCACCGTCGACGCCGCGGGGACGGAGCATCCGGGCGGTCACGTGGTCGTCGACGACCGGCGGATCGTCGCGGTCGGCCCCGGCGAGCCGCCCGCGTGGGCCCTCGACGGCCGCGCACCGACCGGGTTGCCCTCGCCCGAGCCCGTCGTGCTCACCCGCGTCGACGGCCGCGGCCACCTGCTGACCCCGGGACTCGTCAACACCCACCACCACCTCTACCAGTGGCTGACCCGCGGCTGGGCGCAGGACGCGATCCTCTTCGACTGGCTCGTCGCGCTGTATCCGGCCTGGTCCCGGATCGACGCCGATCTCACCCGGTCGGCCTCGCTGGGCGCGATGGGGGTTCTCGCCCGCTCGGGCTGCAGCACCGTCGGCGACCACCACTACGTCTTCCCGCGCGGCTCCGGCGACATCGTCGGCGGGATCGTGGACGCCGCCTCGACCCTCGGGGTGCGCCTGCACGCGACGCGGGGCTCGATGGACCTCGGCGAGTCGCAGGGCGGGCTGCCGCCGGACTTCGCGGTCGAGACGACCGCCGCGGCACTCCAGGCCAGCGGCGAGGCCGTCGAGCGCTACCACGACGCCTCCTTCGACGCGATGGTCCGCGTCGCGATCGCCCCGTGCTCGCCGTTCTCGGTGACGCCGGACCTGCTGCGCGAGTCGGCGGTGCTCGCCCGGCAGCTCGGCGTGCGGCTGCACACCCACGGCTCCGAGACCGTCGAGGAGGACGCGTACACCCGCGAGGCCTTCGGGATGTCGCCGACCGACTACCTCGAGTCGCTCGGCTGGCTCGGCGACGACGTCTGGATGGCGCACGGCGTGCACCTGGACGACGACGCGATCGCGAAGTTCGCGGCCACGGGCACCGGAGTCGCGCACTGCCCGTCCTCGAACGCGCGGCTCGCCGCGGGCATCGCGCCGATCCCGCAGCTGCTGGCGGCCGGCGCTCCGGTCGGGCTCGGCGTGGACGGCGCGGCGTCGAACGAGTCCGGGCAGCTCGGCTCCGAGATCCGCGCGGCCGTGCTGATGAACCGGCTGCGCGCCGGTGCCGACCGGATGAGCGCGCGGCAGGCCCTCTCGATCGCGACGATCGGCGGCGCGCGCGTGCTCGGCCGCCAGGACGAGATCGGCTCGATCGAGGTGGGCAAGCTCGCGGACCTCGCGCTGTGGCGGATCGACGGGATCGAGCACGCCGGCATCGCCGACCCGGTCGCGGCCCTCGCGCTCGGCGCGCAGCCGCCGCTGACGCTGCTGCTCGTGAACGGGCGGCCCGTGGCCGCGGACGGCCACCTCGTCGCCGCGGACGAGGAAGGGATCGCCCGCGAGGTCGCCGCCGCGAGCGCGGAGCTGCAATCTCGTATCTAGTCGCTATAAGCCGTCGCTTTTCGCGATATTCTCGGCGCTTCCTAATTCAGTGATGGCTCAGCCCTATCAAATATCTTCTACTAGATTCTAGTCAACCTCCGTGGACGTCGCGGCTCTCATCAAGTCCGACTCCAGCCAAGACCAATCTGAAAGTGGTGGACTCTCGACAAGGTGCCTAACAAAAGTCTTCTCACGAGTATCGAGTTCCTCTTGGCTCAGTGGAATCCACCTAAATGGATCACCGCCGAGCGAAACGAAAGGTTGCGGGTCTAGTATCTGATCGTAACTAAGCACCACGCAGTGACGCGAAGGCCCGCCACGGATCCCGCGATCTACGAACTCCGGTGGAGCATTGCGTCCGTGGTCCGCGACGATCAGAGCCATCCAAGGCGAGCGGAATTCGTCGGCGATGGCCGAAAGTTTCTCCACCTCGGGATCGGTCATTCCCGAGTAGGACCGCTTAATCTCCATCGGGATGAGGTCTCCGTTTTCGAATAGGATGGTCAAGTCAGATTCGCCGAGAATGTTCTCGGTGCCGGTGAGCTTAACGTCGATACCAGGATGAGATCCGGTAATCATCCGATTGCGGCGTGCCAGCGCGCCAAAAAGACCTTCAAAATACCGGAGCGCTAATATGTGACCCATCGCATCGACCTCATAGACTCGGCGAAGTGACTCGCTCAGACGATAGTGAAAGCTCACGTTCGAACTCACTCCAAACGGCGCAAGCATTTGGAGACTGCACCCTCGGCAAACGATCGGCGGTGCAAAACCCGCAACAGGAATCCACTGCTTCGCATGACAGAACTCACAACGCAACTGAAATCCCCGGACAATCAAGCCGCGTCTTTCAGCCCACGAGACCCAATTCTCTGCCGCTTTTGCGTTGTTTCCCAACGCCTTTTTAAAGGCCTCAAACCGAACTTCAGGCAGGTCGTCAACGTCGGGAGCAATCATTGGCCCCTCGTCTTGAGAAGCAATATTACTTTCTCGCAGCCTCTTTTTCGCCCAGGACATACCAGTACGCGAAGCCATCATTTCAAGCGTTTTCAGTAAGGGGGCGTGGGCTATGTACTGAACTTCCCAAATGTCGTTTAAAGCTGAAAGAAAAACCGAAGCGATTCGGCCTGGCTCCGATTCGGCGAGGTCGAGCCCCCGCATTTTCCCGACTGACTTAAGGGTTAGCGCAGGCGACGGCCACTCAAACCGGATCGGTGCAAAGTCACGCATAGAAAATGATTGTGTAAGGCCACCCGCGAAGAAGTCCCCGTTCAAGGCATGCTTTCGGAGGTCCGCGCCACTTGGAAATGGTACTTCAGGCACGCGAACTGTAACGACGAGACTTGAAAAACGATCGGCATTGCTCGGTAGAGCTTTCCGGACTGTCTCCCGTTTTGGAATATAGTCCATCCTGCCCTTATTCCAAACCACTGGCTCTTCGGAATAGATGCCGGGCGCCGGACCGAAGGAAAGAGCTTCTTCGTGTGACATTACTCCACAATTTCCAGCCGACGCCGCCAACTCCTCCAGCCTCTCGGCAGACAGTGAAGCGCTGGTGATATAGACGGGGTGGATTGGGAAGCCCGATAAGGCAATACCATGTTTGGCGACAAGCTTTGCTATATACGTGGGTGAATACTCACTTAGCGGAATGCCAATTGGTGCCGCGTAAGAGTTACCCCATGCTGCCCGGAGATTCCAGAGCAGTGCTAGATCCTCGGTCGAGTTGTCGGAGCAGAGCACCACTACATTTGGCCCAGCATCCCGTGCCTTCTCCCAAGGACTCGGTATGAATGAGCTACCGGATCTCAAGGAAGTCGACGGCTGGGACCCATACGAAAGGCCGAACATCGTGGTGATTCGGGGATAAACTTCTCCCTGTTTTCCTTGGAGGCGTTCAATCAGGTCCTCGAAAGAACCGGCCAGGGAGGGGCGAGAAACTCGAAGGAAGTCACCTAGCTTTAAGTCGGACCGATAACCCGCGTCTTCCAACTCTGCTTTTTCAAAGTCTTCGGGAAAAATGCCGAGCGCAGCCTTATATATACCGCACCAAGGGTCTTCCTCCTTGAGAACAGGGTCGACAACGGTCGCGTACTTTTTCGCTCGACCGTATTTGATTGCTGCAAAGAAGGGCTTTGTCGTAAAATCATGTTCTCGTTCGGGCAGAAACTTGGCCCTCTTGGAGGAATAATCGTCGTACCGATCATTCTCCCACCCAACAATATTATCGACTTCGGCTCCGGGTATCAGGGCGGAGTATGCTGGATTGAATTGTCCATCAGAGTCGGCTGGGATTAGCGGTGAGCTGCCGCCGCCCCACATTCTGCCCACCCTCGCCACTGAATCAACAAAGGCGCTTCGATCGGAGTTAAGAAACGGAAGGGCGCGTCGGTATGGCCGCACGCATATAGATGTTAGGACAACGCCATCTAGTCGATCTTCATCCAATAGACCTTGCAAGGAAAGCTCCGCTTCTCCTGCCCATAGAACCGAGTTTGGTTTGGAGGCAGAATTTGAGTAGTGAGAGTTCGAAGGATAAGTAGATGACTCGGGAACTGCAGTCATTCACCCTAATCGCGCATTCGCAGCAAGCTTTTGCCTGCGCATCGCTACGCCCGCTCAGCCCGGAGGCGCCTCCGCCGAGACGGAGCGGACGGGGACGGCATCCGGGTGCAGCAGGCGCCAGACGCGGTCGCGGGAGACGGGCAGGGCGTGCGGCCGGACGCCGACGGCGTCGCGGACGGCGTTGGCGAGCGCGGGCGCCACCGGGTTGTAGGGCGCCTCGCTCATCGACTTCGCGCCGAACGGGCCCAGCTCGTCGGCCGTGTCGGCGAAGTAGACCTCGGTCGGCGGCACGTCGGCCATCTGCGGGATGTGGTAGTTCCGCAGGATCGCCGTGGTCACGGTGCCCTCGCCGTCGAGGATCACCTCCTCGTACAGCGCCGAGCCGATCGCCTGGGCGACGCCGCCCTCGACCTGCCCGCGGAGCTGCGCCGGATTGATCACGAAGCCGGCGTCCACCGCCTGGACCGACTGCAGGATCCGCACCTCACCGGTCGGCGCGTGCACCGCGACGCGGAAGCCCTGCACGTTGAACGCGAGCGAGCGCTGCGCTCCGTCCTCGCTGCCGGTCGCCGACACCGGTCCGCCGGCCGCGAGCACCAGGTCGGCGTAGCTCACCCGGGTGCCGTCGGCGGCGAGCAGCCCCTCGTCGTCCGGCTCGAACTCGCTGCCGTCGTGCCCGGTGAGCCGCTTCGCCAGCGAGCGCAGGTCGGCGAGGAGCCGCAGCGCCGCGCTGTAGACGGCCTTGCCGGCGACGACCGTCCCAGCGGAGCCGAACGCGCCCGTGTCGTACCGGGCCGCGGCGGTGTCCGACTGGCGGATCCGCACCCGATCGGCCGAGGCCCCGAACGCACTCGCGACGAGCTGGGTGTGCACGGTCGTCGTCCCGTTGCCGAACTCCGCGGTGCCGACTCCGATCGTGAGCACGCCCTCGGCGTCGACTGACACGGTGGCCTCCGAGAAGTGGCCGCGCGGGGGCAGCGTCGCGATCATCGCGACCGCCATGCCGCGCCCGGTGCTCCAGCCCGGTCCCTCGGGAGCGTCAGCGCCCGTCGCGCGGTCGAGCGCCGCCTCCGCGAGATCGAGGCACTGGTCGAGCCCGTAGGAGGCGAAGCCGATGTCGTCGCCCTCCACGTGGGTCACCACGAGCGGCTCGCCGGGCTTCACCGCGTTGATCCGCCTCAGCTCGAACGGGTCGATGCCGAGCTCGAGGGCGAGCTCGTCCATCGCCGACTCGATGCCGAAGATCACCTGGCCGAGGCCGTAGCCGCGGAACGCGCCCGAGGGCAGGTTGTTCGTGTAGACCGCCTGCGCGTCGACGCGCTTGTTCGGCGCCGTGTAGGTCGCGACCGACTCGGAGGTGCCGTGGAACATCACTCCGGGGCCGTGGTTGCCGTAGGCGCCGGTGTCGGAGAGCACGTCGACGCTCAGCGCGGTCAGCGTCCCGTCGCGGCGCGCGCCGAGCGTGACGTCGACCCGCATCGGGTGCCGGCAGGGCGCGATCGTGAACTCGTCGGAGCGGGTGAACTCGAACTGCACCGGCCGCCCGGTCGCCAGCACGGCCAGCGCGACGACGTCCTCGGTGAGGATCTCCTGCTTTCCGCCGAAACCGCCGCCGACCCGCGCGGTGAACACCCGCACGCTCGAGGGGTCACGATCGAAGATGCGCGCGATCTCGTCCCGGACCAGGAACGGCACCTGGGTGGAGGTGCGCAGCACCAGCTCGTCGCCCTCGAGCCAGCCGATGGTGCCGTGGGTCTCCAGCGCGGTGTGCGCGACGCGGGACGTCGTCCACCGGCCCTCGACCACGACGTCCGCCTCGGCGAGGCCGGCGGCGACGTCGCCGTACTCGCCGTGCAGCTCGGCGACCACGTTCGCGCCGGGGTCGGCGATGCGCGAGGCGATCGGGTCCTTGTCGGAGTGCAGGAGCGGGGCGCCGGGCGTGCGCGCCTCCTCGGGGTCGAAGACGGCCGGCAGCAGCTCGTACTCGACCTCGATCGCCCGGCAGGCGGCCTCGGCCACTCCGACCGACTCGGCGACGACGACCGCGACGCGCTGGCCGCGGAAGCGCACGACGGTGTCGAGCATACGGGTGTCGTCCGGATCGTCCAGCCGCGACTCGTGCCGCGCCGTGGAGTAGAGGATGTCCGGCACGTCGGCGGCGGTCAGCACGGCGACGACGCCGGGCATCGTCGCGGCGACCGCGGTGTCCATCGAGAGGATGCGCGCGTGCGCGTGCGGGCTCTGCAGCACCTTGAGGTGCAGCAGCCCGGGCACCGCGACGTCGAGCGTGTACGGCTCCTGACCGGACACGATGCGGCGGCCGGCCGGGGCGCCGAGCGAGCGGCCCACCCGCGACTCGTCGGCGGAGACGCGCCCGGTTCGCCGCACGGGGGTCAGCCCGGTGGGCGGCTCGCAGGCATGCTCGGTCACCGCCTCGCGGATCGGCCGGTAGCCGGTGCAGCGGCAGAGGTTCCCCTTCATCAGGCGGGGGAGGTCCTCCTCGCGCGCCCCCTCGAGGGCGCTCACAGTGACGACCATGCCCGCCGTGCAGAAGCCGCACTGGAAGGCGGCGTGGTCGACGAACGACTGCTGCACCGCGCCGGGCTCCTCCGGCGTGCCGAGTCCGGCGGCGGTGGTGACCTCGTGCCCCTCGATGCGGTGCGCGGGGTAGAGGCAGGAGTGGAAGGGCGTGCCGTCGACGAGCACCGAGCAGGCGCCGCAGTCGCCCGCGTCGCAGCCCTTCTTGACCTCGAAGTGCTCGTGGTCGCGCAGCAGCGTCCGCAGCACCTGGCCGGGGCGGGGCGACGCGTCGACCGGCTCGCCGTTGACGGTGAATCTCATGCGGCGCCTCCCGCGGTCGGGGTGGTCTCGCCGCTCGTCGCCGGCTGGTCCGCTCCGCCCAGCTCGCCGCGGATCTCCTCGGCCAGCACGCCCACCACCGCGCGCCGCCAGTCGGCCACCCCGTGCGGGTCGGTGAACCAGCTCGTGATCGCGCTGATCGCGCTGTCGAGCTCTGCGGAGGAGGGGAGCGCCGTCCAGCGCAGCACCTCGGGCCGGATCGTCGCGGCGGTCACCGTGAGCACGAACGCCCCGTCGGCGTCCACCCGGCCGATGACGAGCGCTCCGGAGCGCCCGAGCGGCGACAGCGCGATCTTCCGGTACGCGGTCCGCGCCGCCAGCGCCCGGCGCGGGAACTCGATCGAGCGGATCACGTCGCCGTGCCCGAGCGAGGTGGTCATGTTGCCGGTCACCAGCTCGGCGACCGGCACGAGAGCGTCGGAGCCGTCCGCGCGCCAGACGAGCGCCTCGGCGTCGAGCGCCGCGGCGAGGCTGATCATCGGCCCGGCCGGGAGTGCGTTGGCGATGTTGCCGCCGACCGTCGCGACGTTCCAGATCTTGAACGAGCCCAGCAGCGCCGTGCAGCACTGGAAGAAGAGCGGGTGTGCGGGCCTGTCGCCGTCCGGCATCGCCGACAGCTCGGCGAGGGTGCAGGTCGCCGCGATCGACAGGCCCTCGGCCGTCTCGCGGTACGGCTCCCAGCCGAAGCCCTGCAGGTCGAGCAACTCGTCGAGGTGGTCGTGCGGGAGCGAGAACACCCAGGACCCGCCGCCGATCACCGCGGTGCGCGGACCCATCCCGGCCAGCTCGGCGCGCTCGCGGACGACGCGCACGTGCTGGATCGTGTTCAGGTCCATGCCGCGCCCTCCGCTCCGCGCGCCGACGGCGCGCTCCTCCCAGTGAACCTCAGACGTGTGACGCTCGTGTTTCCGAGCCCGCCGCGGAGGCTCAGCCGAGCGACGCGACCCACTCCGAGCTGCCGTCGACGAACGACTGCTCCTTCCAGATCGGCACGGTCGCCTTGATGTCGTCGACCAGCGCCGCGCAGGCCTCGAAGGCCGCGGCGCGGTGGGCGGAGGCGACGGCGCAGGCGAGCGCGAGATCGCCGACCACGAGGTCGCCGACCCGGTGCACCGCGGCGACCCGCACCTCGGGGAAGCGCTCCGCGATCCGCCGGGCCGAGGCGAGCAGGGCCGCCGGCGCCTCCGGGTGCGCCTCGTAGGAGAGCCGGAGCACCCCGCGTCCCTCGTCGTGGTCGCGCACGATCCCGGCGAAGGTGACGACGGCGCCGTGGGTCGGCGACTCGACGGCGTGCTCGCACTCGTCGACGGTGACGGGGTCGCGGGCGATCCGGGCCAGGGCGACGGGATCAGCGGACATGATCGCCCCCGCCCAGCTGGTCCAGCACGTGGCCGATGATCGGCTCGAGCACGTCGATACCGTCGCGGACGCCACCGGGGGAGCCGGGCAGGTTGACGATCACGCTGCGGCCGCTGACCCCCGCGCGCCCGCGGCTGAGCACGGCGGTCGGGACGTGCGCGGCGCCGCGCGCGCGGATCGCCTCGGCGAGACCCGGCAGCTCGCGCTCGAGCAGCGGCGCGGTCTGCTCCGGAGTGACGTCGCTCGGTGCGACACCCGTGCCGCCGGTGGTGATCACGACGTCGATGCCGGCCGAGAGGGCGTCGGAGATCGCCTCGCCCACCGCGTCGCCGTCCGCGACGACGACCACGCGGCCGCTCCAGCCGCGGCTCTCGAACCAGGTCAGCAGCGCCGGACCGGTGCGGTCCTCGTAGACGCCCGAGGCGGCGCGGGTGGAGGCGACCACCGCGACCGCGGTGCGGCTCACGACCGGCTCCATGAGCCGCTCCTGCCGCCCTCTTTCGCCAGGACGCGGATGCCGGTGATGACGGCGCCGCGGTCGACGGCCTTGATCATGTCGTAGACGGTGAGCGCGGCGACGCTGACGGCGGTGAGCGCCTCCATCTCGACGCCGGTGCGGCCGCTCGTGCGCACGCGCGCCTCGATCCGGACGCGGTCGTCGCCGGGCTCGAGGTCGATGTCGACGCCGTCGAGCACCAGCGGGTGGCAGAGCGGGATCAGCGCGGAGGTGGCCTTGGCGCCCATGATCCCGGCGATGCGCGCGACGCCGAGCGCCTCGCCCTTGGGCAGCTCGCCCTGCGCGAGGAGGCGGACGACGTCGGGGGTCGTCTCGACGAACCCCTCCGCGACCGCGACCCGCGAGGTGACCTGCTTGCCGCCGACGTCGACCATGTGCACGGCGCCGTCGCCGCGGACGTGGGTCAGCTCGGTGCCGTCGGTGGTCGGCGGGCTGTCCGTCGTGTCAGTCATCGATCCTCCAGATCTCGACCGGGTCTCCGGTCGCGGCGTGCTCGGTCCCGATCGGGACGTGGATGAGCACGTTCGATCGAGCGTAGGACGCGAGCAGGTGCGAGCTCGGGCCGCCGACGGCGTGCACGAGCCCTTCGTCGTCGAGGGTGCCGCGCCGGATCTGGTGCAGGTGCCCGGGGGAGTCGAGCGGCGTGGCCAGCCGGGCGCGCAGCAGCGGGCGCTCGGCCGGCAGCCGGCCGGCGAGCGAGCGGAGCACGGGCCGCAGGAACAGCTCGAACGACACCAGGGCGCTCACCGGGTTGCCCGGCAGCGAGACGATCGGCAGGTGCAGGTCGTCGCGGACCCGGACCAGTCCGAGTCCCTGCGGTCCGCCCGGCTGCACGGCGACGTGGCCGAACTCCGAGCCGGCCGCCCCGAGCGCGTCGCGGACGACCTCGTAGGCGCCCGCGCTGACACCGCCGACGGTGATCGCGAGGTCGGCCTCGGCCGCGTGCGCGTCGAGGAGCGCGAGAAGGTCCTCCGGCCGGTCGCTGCCGCAGGGCACCACGATCGGCAGGCCGCCGGCCTCGCGGACCGCCTCGGCCAGCAGCGAGCCGTTCGCGTCGTAGATCTGCGCGTCCTCGAGCTCCGAGCCGGCCGCGCGGATCTCGTGCCCGGTCGGCACGACCAGCACGCGGACGCGGGGGAGCACCTCGACCTCGGTCAGGCCGAGCGAGGCGAGCAGGCCGTAGTGCGCGGCGCGGAGGACGGTGCCGGCGGGCAGCGCGAGCTCGCCCTGCTTGGCGTCGCTCCCCCGGGCGCGGACGAAGGCCGCCGCGACCACGGGGCGCGAGAACGCCACCTGGGCGTCGGTGCTGCCCGGGGCGGGGAAGCGCGGGGGGTCGACCGTCTCGATCGCGACGACCGCGTCGGCCCCGGCCGGCAGCGGCGAGCCCGTCATGATCGGCACCGCGGTGCCCGCCTCGTGCCGGGGAGCGCGGTCGCCGGCCGGGATCGGCGCGGCCACGGGCAGCGAGACCGGGCTGCCGGCGCTCGCCGCGGCGAGGTCCGCCGCCCGCACCGCGAAGCCGTCCATCTGCGAGTTGTCGAAGCGCGGCAGATCCAGCGGAGCGTCGACCGAGCGCGCGAGCACCCGGCGGTCGTACGCGCCCGGGTCGGCCGCGACCGCGGCGGGAGCGAGCGCCAGCGTCTCACGGGCGCCGCGGGTGGCCAGCGGCGAGAGCAGTGCGCGCACGCGGGCGGCGTGCAGATCGATCGAGGTCATCGGGTCCTCTCGGAGGTCCTGGCCGGCGAAAGCGCTCCTGACGGCGCGGGGCGTTCCTGACGGGGCGGAGGCGTTCCTGACCGGCGGCAGGGACGTCTCCATCTTGCCCGCTCCGGCCCGGATCCGGCGCGTAGTCTGTCCGGATGAGCACAGCACTCGGGATCCCCGGCATCCGGCCCCGCCCACGCGGTGCGGTCCTCCCGGCCGAGCGGCCCGAGACCCCGCTGCTGCTCGACAGCTACGGACGCGTCGCCGACGACCTGCGGATCTCGCTCACCGATCGCTGCAACCTCCGCTGCACCTACTGCATGCCGGCCGAGGGGCTGCCGTTCCAGCCGCCCGCCTCGCTGCTGAACCGCGAGGAGATCGTCCGCCTCGCCCGCATCGCCGTCGAGCAGTTCGGCGTCCGCCAGATCCGCTTCACCGGCGGCGAGCCGCTGCTCCGCAAGGACCTCGTCGACATCATCCGCGACGTCGCCGCGATCGAGCCGCGCCCCGAGATCTCGCTGACCACCAACGCGATCGGCCTCTCCGGTCGCGCGCAGTCGCTCGCCGACGCGGGCCTGGACCGGGTGAACGTCTCGCTCGACTCCATCTGCGCCGAGACCTTCGCGAAGGTCACCCGCCGCCCCTTCCTCGACCGGGTCCTCGCCGGCATCGACGCGCTCGGCCCCGCGGGACTCCAGCAGACCAAGATCAACGCGGTGCTCCTGCCCGGGATCAACGACCACGAGGCGCCCGAGCTGCTCGCCTGGGCGCTCGCCGGAGGGCACCAGCTCCGCTTCATCGAGCAGATGGCGCTCGACGCCGACCACGGCTGGGACCGCTCGACGATGATCACGGCGGCGATGATCCGCGAGCTGCTCTCGGAGCGCTTCGTCCTCACGCCGAACGCCGCTCCCCGCGACGGTGCGCCCGCCGAGCTCTTCGACGTCCGCGCGATCGGCTCCGACGAGCTGCTCGGCACGGTCGGCATCATCGCCTCCGTCACCGAGGCGTTCTGCGGCGACTGCCGCCGCACCCGGCTCACTGCCGAGGGCGGTGTCCGCAGCTGCCTCTTCTCCAACGAGGAGACCGACCTGCTCGGCGCGATGCGCTCCGGCGCCGACGACCACCACGTCGCCCAGCTCTGGCGCGGCGCGATGTGGGCCAAGCCGGCCGGCCACGAGATGAACCGGGCTGGATTCGTGCAGCCCGAGCGCACCATGAGCGCGATCGGCGGCTGAGCGTGCGCGTCCGCTACTTCGCCGCGGCGAAGGCCGCCCTCGGGCGCGCCTCCGACGAGCTCGACGGCGTGGCCGACCTGGCCGCCCTGGAGGCCGCGCTGGTTGCCGCCGTCCCGTCCGCGGCCGACGTCCTCGCCCGCTGCAGCTACCTGGTCGACGGTGTCTCCACGACCGACCGCGCCACTCCGCTGCCCGTCGGCGCCTCGGTGGACGTCCTACCGCCCTTCGCCGGCGGCTGACCAGCCCGGATCAGCTCCGCCAGCCCACCATGCCGCCGAGCAGAGAGTCGGAGGCGATCCCCACCGCCGCCGCCCGCTCGGCTGCGATCCGCGAGCGCACGCCCGAGGCGCAGTGCAGCACCAGCGGCCCCGCGGGCAGCAGCGCCGGGTCGAACCGCGACATCGGCAGCCGGACCGCTCCGGGGATCGCGACGGAGCGGTCCTCGTCGTCCTCCCGCAGGTCGACGACCGTCGGCGGCATCGGCCCCGCGAGCCGCGCCCGCAGCTCGTCGGCGGTCACCGCGCCGGCCACGGCGAGCACCGCAGCCACCGGCGGCACCGCGCGGGCCAGCGGCAGCTCGCTCCACGAGCCGTCGAGCGCGTCGTGCACCACGATGCGCCCGAACAGCGGCTCGCCGACGCCCGTGACGAGCTTCACCACCTCGCTCGCCATCGCCGAGCCGATCGCCGCGCAGAGCGAGCCGAGCACCCCGACCGTCGCGCAGCTGTCCGCCGCGTCCTCGGCCCCGGGGTGCAGGGCGCGCAGGGTGACCCCGCCGCCCGGCGCGGCCGCCCAGAAGGTGGACAGCTGGCCGTCGAAGCCGAGCGCCGAGCCCCAGACGTGCGGGACCCCGGCCCGGGTCGTCGCGTCCGAGGCCAGGTAGCGCGAGCCGAAGGTGTCGAAGCCGTCGACCACCACGTCCCAGCCGGCGACGAGCGCGTCGGCGTTCGCACCGGTGAAGGAGACGGGGAACGCCTGCACATCGATCCCGGGGGAGAGCCGCCGCGCGGTCGCCGCCGCGGACTCCGCCTTCGACGAGCCGATCGACGACTCGTCGTGCGCGGTCTGCCGAGCGAGGTTGGACGCCTCGACGACGTCGCCGTCGACGATCCCGAGATGCCCGACTCCGGCCGCGGCGAGCGCCGTGATCACCGGGGAGCCGATGCCGCCCGCGCCGAGGACGAGCACCCGCGCGTTCCGCAGGCGCCGCTGCCCGAGCTCGCCGAGCGGCGACAGCCGGATCTGCCGGGCGAAGCGCTCGCGCTCGGCGGCGCTCAGCACCGGCCCCGGCTCCACCAGCGGGATCACGGCGCCACCTCGTCGAGCCGCCACTGGCCCTCCACTGCGATCGCGCGGAACCCCACGGCCTCGTTGACGGCGAGCATCGGCCGGTTCTCCTCCGCGTTCCAGGTGTAGACGGCACGGCAGTCGGGGTCGGCCGCGGCCAGGTGCTCGAGCGCGTCGAGCTTGAGCAGCATGCCGAGCCGGTGCCCGCGGTGCGCCGGCTGCACGAGCGTCGCGCCCCAGAGCGCGGCGCGGCCGGGAAGCACGTCGACCGTGCAGTAGCCGATCGGCCGGCCCTCGTGCAGAGCGACCGAGGTCAGCTCCACCCGCCCGCCGGCGGTCGATTCGCGGTCGTGCGCCTCGAGGCGCTCGCGGGTCCAGGTCTCCTCGGGCACGGACAGCCCGGCCGTGGGCGCCTGCGCGGACATGCTCGCGCGCAGGGCGAGCATGCCGTCGACCAGCTCCTGGGGAGTCGCGCCGCTCCAGTGCCGCAGCTCGTAGGCCTCGGCGTGCGCGAGGGCACCGCGGCGCCGGGACGCGGCGAGCACGGGGTCCAGCGGCAGTCGCACCGCGCTGACCCGCTCCACCTGCTCCAGCACCCAGCCGCGGGAGGCGAGCCAACGCGCGCCGGGGTCGTCGGCGGGCACGGAGCCGGCCCCCGAGCGGGCGGCCAGGCGCGGCGCCGAGCGGTCGGCCCGGTGCGCCGTCCAGGTCTGCAGCACGGTGCGCCCGAGCGCGTGCGCCTCCGCCGTCAGCTGCTCCAGCAGGGCGGAGCCGACCCCGTGGCCGCGCTCCCCGGCGAGGACGGAGAACGCCAGCCAGGCCGCGTCGTCGCCCTCCTCGGTGCTCCAGTGCAGCTCGCCGCTGCCGACCGCGCGGACGCCGTCGTCCGTCATGACCTCGGCGAGGAACGCGCGGCGAGGGTCGAACTCCTGCTGCCGCCACTCGCCGAGGTTCGTCTCGGCGGGGAAGCCCAGCTCGTCCGTGCCGGTGCCCTCGGCCTCGACGGCGTTGCCGATCGCGGTGAGGGTGACGAAGTCGTCCCAGCCCTCGGCGCCCGGGTGCTCGGGGATCGGCAGCTCGCGGATCCGGAGCGCGGGGTCGATTGGGCTCGTCACCTCCCCAGTGTGCACGCCGCCGGGCCGCACCGCGCGGTTCCGCGGCACGACGGAGCCCGTCGAGTACCGTAGGGAGCGTTTTCGAGCGGAGCGAGGCGGCCGGGTGTACCTGAAGAGCCTGACCCTCAAGGGGTTCAAGTCCTTCGCGCAGCCGACCACGTTCGCCTTCGAGCCCGGGGTCACCTGCGTCGTCGGGCCCAACGGCTCGGGCAAGAGCAATGTCGTCGACGCTCTCGCCTGGGTGATGGGGGAGCAGGGCGCGAAGACCCTCCGCGGCGGGAAGATGGAGGACGTCATCTTCGCCGGCACCTCCACCCGCGGCCCGCTCGGCCGCGCGGAGGTCGCGCTCACCATCGACAACACCGACGGCGAGCTGCCGATCGAGTACACCGAGGTGACGATCAAGCGCACCCTGTTCCGCAACGGCGGCAGCGAGTACGCGATCAACGGCCGCGCCTGCCGGCTGCTCGACGTCCAGGAGCTGCTGAGCGACTCCGGTCTCGGCCGCGAGATGCACGTGATCGTCGGCCAGGGCCAGCTCGACGCCGTCCTGCACGCGACCCCGGAGGAGCGCCGCGGCTTCATCGAGGAGGCGGCCGGCATCCTCAAGCACCGCCGCCGCAAGGAGAAGACCCTCCGCAAGCTCGACGGCATGCAGGCGAATCTGACCCGCCTCTCCGACCTCGCCGGCGAGATCCGCCGCCAGCTCAAGCCGCTCGGCCGCCAGGCGGAGGTCGCCCGCCAGGCGCAGACCATCGCCGCCGTCGTCCGCGACGCCCGCGCGCGCCTGCTCGCCGACGACGTCGTCACCCTCCGCACCGCGCTCGACGGCTTCGCCCGGACCGAGAGCGAGCGGCACAGCGAGCGCCTCGTGCTGCAGGAGCGGCTCGAGCAGAGCACGCTGCGCACCGCGCGCATCGAGTCCGAGATGGTCGGCGACGCGGTCGACGACGCCCGGCGCACCACCTTCGAGCTCGAATCGGTGCAGGAGCGGCTGCGCAATCTGGCGGCGCTCGCCGGCCAGCGCCTCGCCCTGCTCGAGGCGGAGTCGGAGCAGCCCGCCGTGCAGCCCCGCGTCACGGCGCCGATGGTCGAGGAGGCGCGCGCCGAGCTGGAGCGACTCCGCGTCGCCGTCCTCGACGCGGAGACCGCGTGGACCGACTCGCAGAAGGCGACGGTGCGCGCCCGCGGCGCCCTGGACGCGACCGACGAGGAGATCGCGGCGCAGTCGGCGCTGGTCTCCCGGCACGACCTCGAGCTGTCCAAGCTGACCGGCCAGGCCGACACCGCGGCCTCCCGTCTCGCGGCCGTCCGCGGCGAGGTCCTCCGCGCGCAGAACACCCTCGACTCCGCCGTGCAGCGCCGCGAGGCGGCCCAGCGCCAGCTCGACGCGCTGGAGGACGAGATCGGCGAGGCGGGCGGCGGCACCGACGGCACGCTCGACGAGGGCTACGAGCTGGCCCAGTCCTCCGTCTTCGAGGCCGAGGGCGAGATCGAGCGGCTCCGCGAGGAGCTGCACGCCCTGGAGCGCGAGCGCGACGGACTCGCCGCCCGCCGCAGCGCCCTCTCGCTCGCCCTCGACGTCTCCGACGGCTCGGCCGAGCTGATCGCCACCCGCTTGGACGGCATCCGCGGCCGTGTCGCCGAGCGGATCCAGGTCCGCGGCGGCTACGAGGCGGCGATCGCGGCGGCCCTCGGTGCGGCCGCCGACTCCGTGCTCGCCGACTCGCAGCCGCACGCCGAGGCCGCGCTCGACGAGGCGATCCGCCGCGAGCTCGGCCGGGTCGAGCTTCTGATCGGCGACGCCGCCCGCCCCGCCCTCGCGATCGAGGTGCCGGAGGGAGCGGTCCGCGCCCGCGACCTGGTCACCGGCCCCGACGGCGTCCTCGCCCTCCTCGAGCAGGTCGTCGTCGTCGACGACCTCGACACCGCCCGCCGGCTCTGGCCCGCTCTGGCCGGCGGCGAGCACCCCGTCACCGTCGTCACCCGGGACGGCGCCTCGGTCTCGGACGCCGTCCTCAGCGGGGGAGCGGGCGGGCAGCGCAGCCGACTCGAGCTGGTCTCCGAGCGCGACGCGGCCGCGAGCCGGCTGGAGGAGATCGAGGGCCGGATCGACCGCCTCCGCTTCGACCTCGCCGAGCAGACCGGCGCCCTGCGCGCCGCCAAGGAGCAGTCGCGCCTGGCCCTCGCCGCCCTGCGCGAGCACGACGCGGCCCGCGCCGCGCACACCGAGCGCCTCGGCCGGGTCCGCGCGCAGCTCGAGGGCGCCACCGCCGAGCTCGGCCGCGGCGAGAAGGCGCTGACCATCGCCACCGAGCGGGTCGGTGACGCCGAGACCGCGGCGCAGAAGGCGAAGGGCGAGCTCGACGTCGCCCGCTCGCGCCCGCGGCCGGTCCTCGACGTCAGCGCCCGCGACGGCCTCCAGCGCGAGGTCGACGCGGCCCGCGAGCGCGAGATCGAGGCGCGCCTCGGCGTCGAGACCGCCAAGGAGCGCGTCCGAGCCGAGCAGTCCCGCGGCGAGTCGCTCGAGCGTCAGCTCGCCGCCGACCGCGCCGCCGCCGACGAGGCCGCCCGCCGCGCCGTGATCCGCCGCCGCCAGCACGACGCCGCGGCCGACGTGACCGGCGCGATCCCCGCGGTGCTCGCCTCCGTCGACCGCTCGGTGCAGCAGTCGCGTGCCGAGCTGCTGCGCGCCGAGACCGCCCGCTCGCAGCAGAACGAGGAGCTGCAGGCGCTGCGCCGCGAGGAGGGAGTGCTCCGCGACCGGCTGCAGAGTGTCACCGAGAGCGTGCACGGTCTGGAGCTGCAGATCTACGAGAAGCGCCTCCAGCTCACCGGGCTGCTCGAGCGCGCCGGCTCCGAGCTCGGCCTGATCGAGGACGTGCTGGTCGCCGAGTACGGCCCCGAGGTCCCGGTCCCCGACGAGACCGATGAGGAGGCGCCCGCGCGCCCGTTCGTCCGTGACGAGCAGCGCCGCCGGCTGGACAAGGCCGAGAAGCAGCTCGGCCAGCTCGGCCGGGTGAACCCGCTCGCCCTCGAGGAGTTCGCGGCTCTCGAGCAGCGCCACGTCTTCCTCACCGAGCAGCTGACCGATCTGACGAACACGCGGCGCGACCTGCTGACGATCATCGAGGAGCTCGACGAGACCATGCAGACGGTCTTCGCCTCGGCCTTCGACGACACCCAGGCCGCCTTCGCGGACGTCTTCCCGGTGCTCTTCCCCGGCGGCACCGGCAGCATCCGGCTCACCGACCCGGAGAACCTGCTCACCACCGGCATCGAGGTGGCGGTGCGCCCGGCCGGCAAGAAGATCGAGCGGCTGTCGCTGCTCTCCGGCGGCGAGCGCTCGCTCGCAGCGGTGGCCTTCATGGTCGCGATCTTCAAGTCGCGGCCGAGCCCGTTCTACATCATGGACGAGGTGGAGGCGGCGCTCGACGACGCGAACCTCGGCCGCCTGCTCAGCATCTTCCAGGACCTCCGCACCTCGAGTCAGCTGATCGTCATCACGCACCAGAAGCGCACGATGGAGATCGCCGACGCCCTCTACGGCGTCTCGATGCGCCAGGACGGCGTCTCCGCCGTGGTCGGTCAGCGCGTGGAGGCGCCGGCGGGCTGATCCACGGGTTCGATTCGCAGGCGATGCCGGCCGGCAGGCCCGTCCTGCCGCAGGTGCAGGCGCCGCGAACGGCGGATCGCCTGCAGATCGGACGTCCGCCCCGCCGGTAGCCTGGGCGCATGGCAGAACGCAGCTCCTGGTCGCTCGGTCGCGCACTCCGCGGCCTGTTCGAGAAGCGCACGATCGACGAGCAGACCTGGGACGACCTCGAGACGGCCCTGATCACCGCCGACTTCGGGCCCGACATCACCGAGGAGATGGTCGAGGACCTCCGCGCCAAGGTCGCCCGCTACAACACGACCGACCCGCGCGACCTCCAGCGGATGCTCCGCGAGTCGCTCGAGGAGCGCCTCGCCAAGTACGACACGACCCTGAAGCTCAGCGAGCGGCCCGCGGTCATCCTGGTCGTCGGCGTCAACGGCGTCGGCAAGACCACGACCATCGGCAAGTTCGCCAAGTTCCTCCGCAACTTCGACCGCAGCGTCGTGGTCGGCGCCGCCGATACCTTCCGCGCCGCCGCGGTCGACCAGCTCGCCACCTGGGCGCAGCGCGCCGACGCGCAGATCGTCCGGCCGCAGCAGGAGCGCCAGGACCCGGCCTCCGTCGCCTATCAGACGGTCGAGTACGCGAAGACCCACGGCATCGAGATGGTCATCATCGACACCGCCGGCCGCCTGCACACCAAGGGCGGCCTGATGGACGAGCTCGGCAAGATCAAGCGCGTCGTCGAGAAGCAGGCGCCGATCTCCGAGATCCTGCTCGTCCTCGACGCGACCACCGGCCAGAACGGCCTGATGCAGGCCCAGGCCTTCATCGAGCACGCCGGCGTCACCGGCCTCGTCATCACCAAGCTCGACGGCTCGGCCAAGGGCGGCTTCGTCCTCGCCGTCCAGGAGAAGACCGGCATCCCCATCAAGCTCGTCGGCCAGGGCGAGGGCATCAACGACCTCACCGGCTTCACGCCCCACGTCTTCGCCGCCCAGCTCGTCGCCTGACCCGGGAGCCCTCCCTCCCCCTCCGCGAGATGCCACTTGCGCACGCGACACGCCGTGAAACGCGCGCACAAGTGGCATCTCGCGAAGGAGTCAGAGGTGTCGCGTCCGCAGTGCCTCGGCCAGGGGCAGCAGCTCCTCGTCGAGGATCTCGATGATGAGCTCCGGCTGGATGCGGAAATACTCGTGGATGATCACGTTGCGGAGCCCCGCGATAGCCGCCCACGGAACGCCTTCGAAGGTCACGAGCGCGGACTCCGGGAGCGCGCGCACCGCCTCTCCGATCACGGCGAGGTTGCGCAGCACTGCGTCCATGGCCATGCCGGCCATCGCGTCGTCGTCGCCGCTCAGGTAGGGCCGGTACTCGATGCAGCGGTCGATCGCGGCGCGGATGTCGCAGAAGCGGTCCTCGGGCGACCTGCTCACAGGGGAACCATGTCGCGGTGCGCGGTCTCCGAGACAGGTCGGCGGAGCAGCGACTCCGTCACAACGTCCACCCGCACCCCGAGGATGCGGCTGATCTCCTCGCCGATGCCCGCCACCCGCAGCAGGGCGTTGCCCGATCCGCTCTCGAGGTCGACGAACAGATCGATGTCGCTGTCCGCGCGGGCGTCACCCCGGGCGACGGAGCCGAAGAGTCGGGGATCGCGCGCTCCGTATCGGGCGAGGACCTCGTCCACGGCGGCACGGTGCGTCTCCAGCGCTCGACGCAGAAGGACTGCTCGCGCGGTGGCCGTGGACATGCGTCAAGGATACGAGGCCCGGTCGCCCGCCGTCTCGCCCGCTCCCGCGAGATGCCAGTTGTGCACGCGACACGCCGTGTAAGGCGTGCACAAGTGGCATCTCGCGGGGGAGAGCGGGTCAGACCGCCTGGGAGAAGCCGAGGGCCGCGTCGGCTAGGTGGCGCAGGTGCTCCGGGACCGGCAGGCCCTTCGACTCCATCGAGCGGGCCCAGAGGCGGCCGGCGCGGTAGGAGGAGCGGACGAGCGGGCCGGAGAGCACGCCGAGGAAGCCGATGTCCTCCGCCTCCTCCTTGATCGCGACGAACTCCTCCGGGTGCACCCAGCGGTCCACCGGCAGGTGCCGCGGGGTCGGGCGGAGGTACTGCGTGATCGTCACGATGTCGGTGCCCGCGTCGTGCAGGTCCTGCAGCGCCTGCGAGATCTCCTCGCGCTCCTCGCCCATGCCGAGGATGAGGTTCGACTTGGTGATCAGCCCCGCGTCGCGCCCCTGGGTCAGCACGTCGAGCGAGCGCTCGTAGCGGAACGCCGGCCGGATCCGCTTGAAGATGCGCGGCACCGTCTCGACGTTGTGCGCGAACACCTCCGGCCGGGCGTCGAACACCCGCTGCAGGTGCTCCGCCCGCCCGCTGAAGTCGGGCACCAGGATCTCCACGCCCGTCCCCGGCGCCTGCGCGTGGATCTGCCGGATCGTCTCGGCGTACAGCCAGGAGCCCTCGTCCGGCAGATCGTCGCGGGCCACCCCGGTCACCGTCGCGTAGCGCAGGTTCATCCGCGCCACCGACTCGCCCACCCGGCGCGGCTCGTCGGCGTCGTAGTCCGCGGGCTTGCCCGTGTCGATCTGGCAGAAGTCGCAGCGACGCGTGCACTGCGAGCCGCCGATCAGGAAGGTCGCCTCGCGGTCTTCCCAGCACTCGAAGATGTTCGGGCAGCCGGCCTCCTGGCAGACCGTGTGCAGCTCCTCGTCCTTCACCAGCGACTGCAGCTGCCGGTACTCCGGGCCCATCACGGCCTTGGTCTTGATCCACTCGGGCTTGCGCTCGATCGGCGTCTCGGCGTTGCGGACTTCGAGGCGCAGCAGCTTCCGGCCGCCGGTCTCGGCGCTCACGCCGCGACCCCTGCGACGACGTCCACGACCGCGAAGGCGGGTGCCGCCTCCCGGAACCGCGCCTCGACCCGGGCGCGCACCGACTCCATCGAGGGCGCCTCGCCGCGCTCGCGCTCGACGGTGGTCACTCCGGCGTCGGCGATGCCGCACGCGACGATCCGGGAGTAGGGCTCCAGGCTGTTCGAGACGTTGAGCGCGAAGCCGTGCATCGTGACGCCGTGCGCCACCCGGATGCCGATGGCCGCGATCTTGTCCGCCCCCTCGCCCCGCCGGATCCAGACCCCCGAGCGCCCGTCGACCCGCACCCCGGCGACACCGAGGTCGTCGAGCACGTCGATCAGCACGCCCTCGAGCGAGCGGACGTAGGCGACCACGTCCACCGGCTCGCGCAGCCGCACGATCGGGTAGCCGACCAGCTGCCCCGGCCCGTGCCAGGTCAGCCGTCCGCCTCGGTCGACGTCGACCACGGGGGAGCCGTCGACCGGCCGCTCGTGCGCCTCCGTGCGCTTGCCGGCCGTGTACACGGCGGCGTGCTCGCAGAGCACGAGCGTGCCCGGCCGCGAACCGGCGACCACCTCGCCGTGCAGCCGGCGCTGCAGCTCCCAGCCGTCGCGGTAGTCCAGGGGATCCGCGGCGTCGCCCGCGAGCAGTGTCTCGATCACCCGGCCACCCTAGACGAGTTGCTGCACTCGGTACAGTTAATCGCGGCGGGCCGCCGTCGTCCGACCTCCGGGAAGGCTCCGGTAGAATTCCCGGCATCATGGCTACTTTCGGCACCCTCTCCGATCGACTCGTCGAGACCTTCAAGAACCTGCGCACGAAGGGCAAGCTCTCGGCCTCGGACGTCGACGGCACCGTCCGCGAGATCCGGCGCGCGCTGCTCGACGCCGACGTCGCGCTCGACGTCGTCAAGGCGTTCACCGGCAAGGTCCGGGAGCGCGCGCTCGGCGACGAGGTCAACAAGGCGCTGAACCCCGCGCAGCAGGTCGTGCAGATCGTCAACGAGGAGCTCGTCGCGATCCTCGGCGGCCAGTCGCGCCGCCTCGAGTTCGCCAAGCGGCCGCCGACGGTCATCATGCTCGCCGGCCTCCAGGGCGCGGGAAAGACGACCCTCGCCGGCAAGCTCGGCAAGTACCTCGGCAAGGACGGCCACACCCCGCTCCTCGTCGCGGCCGATCTCCAGCGCCCCAACGCCGTGCAGCAGCTGCAGGTCGTCGGCGAGCAGGCCGGCGTCGCCGTCTACGCGCCCGAGCCTGGCAACGGCGTCGGCAACCCGGTGAAGGTCGCGCAGAACGCGATCAAGTTCGCCACCGACAAGCAGTACGACACCGTCATCATCGACACCGCCGGCCGCCTCGGCGTCGACGCCGACATGATGAAGCAGGCCTCCGACATCCGCCGGGTGACGAACCCGGACGAGGTCCTCTTCGTCATCGACGCGATGATCGGCCAGGACGCGGTCGCCACCGCGAAGGCCTTCCAGGAGGGCGTCGACTTCACCGGCGTCGTCCTCTCCAAGCTCGACGGCGACGCCCGCGGCGGCGCGGCCCTGTCGGTCGCCTCGCTCACCGGACGCCCGATCCTCTTCGCGTCCACCGGCGAGGGCCTCGACGACTTCGAGCAGTTCCACCCGGACCGCATGGCGAGCCGCATCCTCGACCTCGGTGACGTCCTCACCCTCATCGAGCAGGCGCAGAGCGCCTTCGACGAGGACGAGGCGCGCAAGATCGCCGAGAAGATCATGGGGGACACGTTCACCCTCGACGACTTCCTCGGCCAGATGCAGCAGCTGCGCAACATGGGCTCGATCAAGAAGATGATCGGCATGCTGCCCGGCGCGAAGGGCATGCGCGAGCAGCTCGACCAGTTCGACGAGCGCGAGATCGTCCGCACCGAGGCCATCATCCAGTCGATGACCAAGGCCGAGCGGGTGAACCCGAAGCTGCTGAACGGCTCGCGGCGCCTGCGCATCGCGCGCGGCTCCGGCATGACCGTGACCGACGTCAACCAACTCGTCCTGCGCTTCGACCAGGCCGCGAAGATGATGAAGACCGTCGCCAAGGGCGGCGTGCCGAACGTCCCCGGCATGGGCCCCGTGCCCGGTGCCGGCTACCAGGGCCGCCCGAAGCCGCAGAAGAAGAAGAGCAGCAAGTCGGGCAACCCGGCCAAGCGCGCCGCGGAGAACGCGGCGATCAGCTCCGGCCCGCAGTCCACCAACGCGGGCGGCTCGGGCTTCGGCCTCGGCGGCGGCTCCGGCGCGGGTGCGCAGCCCACTCCGGAGGAGCTGGAGCAGCTGCAGAAGCTCCTCGGCCGATGAGGGGCGTGCGCGCCGGCTTCGCGGTGGCCGCGGCGGCCGCCGTCGCCCTCGGCCTCGCCGGCTGCTCCGAGGGCTCGGGAGTCGACGCCGCGTCGGCCCCGGCGCCGGACGAGCTCGTGGGCCGCTGGGTCACCGGAGTGTCCTACGAGTCGCCCGAGGTCCCGTTCCTGCTCCTCGCCGAGGACGGCACCTGGACCGGCTCCGACGGCTGCAACGGCGTGCAGGGCGAATGGTCGATCGACGGCGAGGGCGCGCTGACCGTCGACGCCGGCCCCAGCACGATGATCGCCTGCGACGGCGTCGCTCTGCCGATGATCTTCGCGGACGCGATGATGGCCTCGATCGACGGCGGCCGCCTCCGCCTCTTCGACGCCGACGGGGCCACCACCGTCAAGCTCGCCCGCTCCACCAGCGACGACGCCCCCACCGCGTCCCCCGACCCGGCCGGCGAGTAGCCGCCCCGGTCGGCCTCCATTGGTCCGCTTGCTCTGCATGCTGGTCGAGTAGCCCCGGAGGGGCGTATCGAGACCCACCACCGTCAGCGCAGTGGCTGCCCGATCCCCTCGTCCCGATCCCGGTGGATCTCGATACGCCCGCTGCGCGGCCTACTCGATCAGCATGCTCCCGCGACTCCCGATCGGCCCGCCGCGAGGTCTAGCGTGAAGGCATGACAACCGCTTCTCCGCGCCCCGTCCGCATCGGCGTCCAGATCGCCCCGCAGCACGTCTCCTACGAGGTCATCCGCGACACGCTCGCCGAGCTCGAGGACATCGGCGTCGACATCGCCTTCAACTGGGACCACTTCTACCCGCTCTCCGGCGAGCCCGACGGCCTGCACTTCGAGGGCTGGAGCATGCTCGCCGCCTGGGCCGAGCAGACCAGCCGCATCGAGTTCGGCCCGCTCGTCACCTGCAACAGCTACCGCAACCCCGATCTGCTCGCCGACATGGCCCGCACCGTCGACCACATCAGCGCGAAGGGCGCCGAGGGCCGCCTGATCTTCGGCATCGGCTCCGGCTGGTTCGAGCGCGACTACCAGGAGTACGGCTACGACTTCGGCACCGCCGGCTCGCGCCTCGACGAGCTCTCCGAGGCCATGCCCCGCATCCGCGCCCGCTGGGACAAGCTGAACCCCGCTCCCACCCGCGACATCCCCGTGATGATCGGCGGCGGCGGCGAGAAGAAGACCCTCCGCATCGTCGCGGAGCACGCCGACATCTGGCACAGCTTCTCCGACGTCCCCACCCTCGAGCGCAAGCTCGGCGTCCTCGCCGACTGGTGCGGACGCGTCGATCGCGACATGGACGCCATCGAGATCTCGACCGGCGCGAGTGTCCGCGGGGGAGTCGGCGACGCCTCCTTCGGCGTGCTCGACCAGCAGTTCGACCTCGGCGCCCGGCTCTTCACCCTCGGCATCACCGGCCCGGACATCGACCTCCAGCCGGTGCGCGACCTGCTCTCCTGGCGCGACGGCAAGAACAGCACCACCCGCTGAGCGGATCCCCGGGGTCAGCCGGGCGCGTCGGTCGCCCGCTGATCCCCGGGGATCGCCTGCGCGAGCCCCGCCTTCTCCGCGGCGAGCACGAAGGCGTCCGCCAGCGCGACCTGCCCCTCCGCCGTCGGGTGCACCCCGTCCTCGGCGAGCAGCCCGTCGGCGCGCAGCGGGTCCGGGTACTCGAGGGCGATCCCGCCCGCGGCATCGACGGCGCCCACGAGAGCCGCGTCGTACGCGTCGAGATCCTCCGGTCGCGGATCCGGCCCCCACACCGAGTCGAGCGCGATCAGCTTCGCGGAGGGGGAGGCCTCCGCGATCGCCTGCACCGCCGGGCCCATCGCGTCGGCGACCTCCTCGGGGGTCCAGCCGAGGTCGTTGCTGCTGGCGATCAGCACGATCGCGTCGGGCCGGGTGTCGGCGATCTCCTCGGCCCGGTCGCCCACGGCCACGCCGCAGTCGCCCGGCTCGATGAAGCCGCCGCCGTCGCAGCCCAGGTTGACGACGCTCCAGCCCAGGTCGTCCCCGACGAGGGCCGGCCAGGCCTGTCCGGGATCGAGCCCCAGACCGCGGACGATGCTGTCGCCCACGATCGTCACCCGCGCGCCGGCGGGCAGCGCTCCGCCGAGTGCGAGGGGAGCGGAGTCGGACAGCGGATCCGAGGTCGGTGACGGCAGGGCAGTGGCCGTCGCGGCGGACGCCGTCGGTGTCGCACCCGCTCCGGCGGGAGCGCCGCTGGCACTCGAGCACCCGGCGAGAGCCAGCGCGCTCGCGCCGAGCAGCAGCGCGCCCGCGAGGAGCCGTCGGGTCATGCCCGCGGGTCCTTCAGCCCGTCGCGCAGCTCTCCCGCCAGCGCGCGGACGACGGCCTTCAGATCGCCGTCGTTCGCGGCCGCGGTGCGCAGCTGGCGCTGGTAGCTGGCTCCCGCGACGAGGATCAGCTCGACGTCCGCGAGCTCCGCCGCGCAGTCGAGCCGCTCCGCCACCGGCGCGAGCGTCGTGAGCAGATCGCGGATGTCGTCGGTCACGAGCCGCTCGTTCCCGGCGGCGTCGAGGATGATCTCGGCGTCGAGTCCGTAGCGCGCCGCGCGCCACTTGTTCTCCCGGACGTACCAGGGCTGCATCGTCGCGAGCGTCCCGCCCTCGTCGAGCTGCGTCGAGAGGTGCTCGACCAGGCACTGGATCAGCGCCGCGACCGCCCCGATCTCCTCCGGCGAGGACAGCCCGTCGCAGGCGCGCATCTCGATCGTGCCCCACTGCGGCGAGGGGCGGATGTCCCAGCGGACCTCGGTGTGGTCGTCGATGACGCCGGTGCGCATCATGTCGTCGACGTACTCCTCGTAGTTCGCCCAGGCGCCGAACTGCGGCGGCAGCCCGGCGGTGGGCAGCTGCTGGAACATCAGCGCGCGGTTCGAGGCGTAGCCGGTGTCGACGCCGCCCCAGAACGGGCTGGACGCCGAGAGGGCCTGCAGGTGCGGGTAGTAGTCGAGGAGCGCGTTGAGGATCGTCAGGACCTTGTCGCGGTCCTCGATCCCCACGTGCACGTGGATGCCCCAGATCATCATGTTGCGGCCCCACCACTGGGTGCGGTCGATGAGCCGGTGGTACCGCTCCTTGTCGGTGATGGTCTGGTCGTACCACTGCGCGAAGGGGTGCGAGCCGGAGCAGACGAGGTCCAGGCCCATCGGGTCGGTGATCTCGCGCACCTGGCGCAGCTGGTCCTGCAGGTCGGTGACGGCGTCGCGGACGGTGCGGTGCACCCCGGAGACCAGCTCGACGGTGTTCTTCAGCAGCTCGCCGGTGATCCGCGGATGGGGCGATCCGTCCTCGCCGCGGAGCGCCTCGAGCACGACGTCGGCGACATTGGCGAGATCGCCCGTCTGCCGGTCGACGATGGCGACCTCCCACTCGATCCCGAGGGTGGAGCGGTCGGATTCGGCGAAGGTGATCTCCATGACGGCGTCCTCGTCAGTCCGGCGTCCACCGGGGCGGGACGCGCCCCCACATCCTCGCACCAGAGACCGGAGCGGACGCCGAGTGACGGGTGTCCGTGTCGGGGCCGCAGGCCGGGGGTTTTTCTGGCAGAATGATCCGTCGGGTCCGAGGCGGTCGACCCTCTACTCACCGCCGAAGAAACCCCCTCGAGCTTCCGGCCGGGTGTGCACCCCACGCTCACGGCTCAGTTCATCCATCATCGACCTCACGGTCAACGACCACACAGGAGAATTGTGGCTGTCAAGATTCGTCTGAAGCGCCTCGGCAAGATCCGAGCGCCCTACTACCGCATCGTCGTCGCCGACTCGCGCACCAAGCGCGACGGCCGCGTGATCGAGGAGATCGGCCAGTACCACCCGACCGAGCAGCCCTCGTTCATCAAGGTCGACTCGGAGCGCGCGCAGTACTGGCTCGGAGTCGGCGCGCAGCCGACCGAGCAGGTCGCCGCGATCCTCAAGCTGACCGGCGACTGGGGCCGCTTCAAGGGCGACGCCGACGCCGTCAGCACCGTCCAGGTGAAGGAGCCCAAGGCTCCGTTCGTCGTCGACGCCAAGAAGAAGCCGGTCCTCAAGCCGAAGTCCGAGGCTCCCGCCAAGGCCACCGCGCCCGAGGCGCCCGCCGCCGACGAAGCCTCCACCGAGGCGTAGTCAATGCTCGCTCCTGCCGTCGAACACCTCGTCAAGGGGATCGTCGAGAACCCCGATGAGGTCAAGGTCGTGGCTACGAGCTCCCCGCGCGGAGAGGTCCTCGAGGTGCGCGTGCACCCCGAGGACCTCGGCCGCGTGATCGGACGTTCCGGTCGCACCGCCAAGGCCGTCCGCACTCTCGTCGCTGCCCTCGCCGACGGGCGACGCGTGCGCGTCGACGTCGTCGACACCGACAAGTAGGGTGGCGACCCCCGCAGCGGGCACGACGCAGCTCCGCGTCGCCCGACTCACCAAGGCCCACGGGCTCAAGGGCGCGATCAAGCTCGAGCTCTACACCGACGAGCCCGACAAGCGCTTCACCCCCGGCGCCTCCTTCACGCTCCAGGTGCCCCGCACCTCCGAGTGGCACGGCAAGAAGCTCGAGCTCGTCGAGCTGCGCTGGTACAACAGCCACCCCGTCGCGTTCTTCAAGGGCATCGCCGACCGCGACGCCGCCGAGACCCTCCTCAAGGCGATCCTCTGGATCGACGAGGAGGTGCAGACCGAGCCCGGCGACGACGACTCCTGGTACGACTACCAGCTGGTCGGCATGTCCGTCGTCCGCGACGGCCGCGAGGTGGGCACGGTCCGCCGCGTCGACCACTTCCCCGCGCAGGACCTCCTGATCGTCGGCACGCCGTCCGGCGAGGTGATGGTCCCGTTCGTGAACGCGATCGTCCCGTCCGTCGACCCGGTCGCCGGCGTCGTCACCGTCACGCCGCCGATCGGCCTCTTCGAGGAGGCTCCCGAGGAGGAGCCCGCCGAGGTGGACCTCAGCGGCGTCGACCTCTCCGATCCCGAGCTGGCCGCGGCCGCTCCGATCGAGGAGGAGGACGACGCCGATGCCGAGTCCGATTCCGCGGACGCGACCGCCGACTCCGCTCCGGCCGACTCCGCGGGTGCCGACTCGGCGGACGTCGCGACCCCGGACTCCCAGGAGGAGCCGCGGTCGTGAGGATCGACATCGTCACGATCTTCCCGGAGTTCTTCGGCGTCCTCGACATCAGCCTGCTCGGGCGTGCGCGCCAGAGCGGGCTGATCGAGCTCGGGGTGCACGATCTCCGCTCCTTCACCCACGACCGGCACCGCACCGTCGACGACACGCCCTACGGCGGCGGCGCCGGCATGGTCATGCGGCCCGAGCCGTGGGGCGAGGCGTTCGACGCGATCCTCGATCCCGCGGCGGATCCTCTGGTTGTCTTCCCCTCGCCCGCCGGCGAGGTCTTCACCCAGGCCACCGCGCGCGAGCTCGCGCAGGAGTCGTCCCTCGTGTTCGGCTGCGGCCGCTACGAGGGCATCGACCAGCGCGTCGTCGACCACACCGCCGAGCGCGCCCGCGTGCGGATGATCAGCCTCGGCGACTACGTCCTCAACGGGGGAGAGGTCGCCGTGATGGCGATGATCGAGGCCGTCGGCCGCCTCGTCCCCGGCGTCGTCGGCAACCCGGCGAGCCTGGTCGAGGAGAGCCACTCCGACGGCCTGCTCGAGTACCCCAGCTACACCAAGCCCGCCTCCTGGCGCGGCCTCGACGTCCCCCCGGTGCTCCTCAGCGGCAACCACGGAGCGATCGCCGCCTGGCGTCACGAGCAGAGCGTCGAGCGCACCCGCCGCGTTCGCCCGGAGCTCCTGCCCTGACCCACCCCCGCGAGATGCCACTTGTGCACACCTTCTGCGGCGTGTCGCGTACCGAAGTGGCATCTCACGACTCCTCGCCTGGCCCCGATCCCGCGAGATGCCACTTGTGATCGCCTTTTGCGGCGTGTCGTGCTCATAAGTGGCATCTCGCGGCGGGGGTCAGGGCGCGCGCGTCAGGGTGAGGTGGCGTTCGCGGAGGGCGAGGAAGAGGGGGAAGGCGAAGGCCAGGGCGACCAGGGGCGCGAGCAGGACGAGGATCCAGACCCGCTTCATGCCGATGCGGCGCCCCTCCGCCAGCATGAAGGCGACGGCGGCGATCGCCACCACCAGCAGGTCCGTCGTGATCGACGAGACCGCCGGTCCGCCGCCCGCGAGGTCTCCGAGGAAGTCGACGCTCTCCAGCACGGCCCGGACGTTGTACGTCCAGGTGCCGAGGAGGCCGGCGACGGCGAGCAGAAGGTAGATCACGGCGGGCGGCGTCCAGCCGCGGCGCAGCCGGCTCATCGCGCGACCTCGACGGAGGCGCGGCGGACCGCCACGACTCCCGCGATCACGAGGGCGAGCACGACCGCGCCGCCGACAGCGAGGGTGAGCGCATCCGGAGCCACGATCGACTGCCCGCGCAGCGCCTGCCAGCAGGTCAGCGCGACGAGGGCGGACCAGGCGAGCGCCGCGAGCGCGACCAGACGGAGGCGGAGGGTCGCGTCGCCGAGCATCCGCACCCGCGTCGCCAGCCGTGCGAGCGCGAAGGCCAGCAGCGGCAGCCCCTGCAACGCGTGCATCCCGACGAAGTGCGGGATCCGCAGATCGCCGCCCGTGGTGCTCCAGCCGAGCAGCGGCAGCCCCGCGCCGCCGTCGTCCACGCCGACCGCGTGCGCACCGACGACTCCCTGGTAGTCCGAGAGCTGCGACGCGGTCGGCCCGGTCATCAGGAAGGCGAGTGCCATCCCGACGAGCCCGATCACGAGGCCGGCCCGGACCGCGAGGGTGAGCGAGGGGTCGCCGAGCGGCACCCGCGCCAGGAGCGCCGTGAGCACCAGCGTGACCAGCCAGACGACGACGATCGACACCGCCATCGCCGCCCAGAGCGCCGAGTGCAGCGGCGTCGAGACGTTGAAGTGGCTCGTGACGCCCACCGCGGCGGCGCCGCCGATGACGACCATCTCGATCGCGAGTCCTGCGACCGCGACGCTGCCGAGGATCCGCGCGAGTCGCCGGCGGCGCTCGGGGACCAGGCCGATCAGCCAGGCGAGCGTCAGTGCGTAGACGGCGATGGAGAGGCAGAACTTCAGCGGCTTGGCCCAGAGCGGCTGCCCGCCGAGCTCGCGCGGGTCGGCGAGCAGCAGGACGAGGCAGGCCAGGACGTCGACAGCCATCGCCGCGGCGAGGACGAGGAGCGGGCGGTGCGGGCGGGCGGGAGCAGCTGCGGCACGCTCCGGACGCTGGATCGTGGCGGTCATCGCGCCACCACGGCGTTCTCTCGCACCGCGCTGTGCTCGGAGGCGGGTGCCGAGTCCTGCCGCTCCCTGAACCTCCGCTGCGTCTCCCGGGCCTGGGCGACCCGGCGCATCGACTGCAGCACGACGTCGCCGAGGGCCGTGCCCACCGCCGCGATCGACGTCTGCTCGCTCACGCTGCTGCGCGCCTCGAGCTCGTCCAGGTCCGCACTCGCGACGATCGCCGCCGCCCGGGCGTAGGCGTCGAGCCAGGACGGCGTCATCCCGCCCCCGGAGAGCTCCAGGGCGTCGAGAGCCCGGGCCGCCGTCCGCACGGCCGGGTGCTCGCAGTAGTCGTCGCCGACGATCGCCCGCACCCGCTCGAGTGCGTCGTCCGAGGCGACGGCCTCGGAGTCGACGTTCGCGGAGACGACGTCCTGCGCCACCTCGAACGCGACCGCCGGGGGAGCGCCCTCGTCCAGCACGGCCGTGATCCGCTTCGCGCCGGCGATGCCGACCCCGCCGCTCTCGATCAGCGCGCGGAGCAGGCGGAGGCGGGCGAGGTGCTCGTCGCCGTAGTCGGACCGCTGCGGCCCCGAGGCCGTGCCCGGCGGCAGCAGCCCCTCCCGGATGTAGTACTTGATCGTGGGCAGGCTGACGCCGCTGAGGCGGCTGAGCTCCGAGACTCGCATGCGGATAGTATTGCTATCGGATACTGCTGCTGTCCAGTACTCGACGGGAGAACTTTTCGGGACTGGGCTCAGTCGCGCGCGGAGAGGACGATGTTGCCGGTCTCCGTGATCGCGATCGTGTGCTCCATGTGCGCGCCGCGCGAGCCGTCGCGGCTGCGGAGGGTCCAGCCGTCCTTGTCGGTGTAGATCTCGTCGGTGCTCTGCAGGAACCACGGCTCGATCGCGACGACCAGGCCCGGGCGCAGCGGGTAGCCGCGGCCGGCGCGGCCGTCGTTGGCGATGTGCGGGTCGCCGTGCATGGTGCGGCCGACGCCGTGGCCGCCGAAGTCGGTGTTGATGCTGAGCCCCTCGGCGCGGGCGACCGCGGCGATGGCGGCGGAGATGTCGCCGATCTTCTTGCCCGGCTGCGCGGCGGCGATGCCGGCCTCGAGCGCGCGGGTCGTGGTGTCGACCAGCTTCAGGTCTTCCGGGCGCGGCGTGCCGACGGCGACGGTGATCGCGGAGTCGGCGACCCAGCCGTCGACGGAGGCGGCGAAGTCGAGGGTCAGCAGGTCGCCGTCGCGCAGGCGGTAGTCGAAGGGGAGGCCGTGCAGCACGGCGTCGTTGACCGACGTGCAGATCACCTTGCCGAAGGGGCTGGCGCCGAACGACGGGTGGTAGTCGATGTAGCAGGACTCCGCGCCGGCCGAGCGGATCATGTCGTGGGCGAGGCGGTCGAGCTCGAGCAGGTTGACGCCCACGGCGGCCGCGGCGGACGTCGCCTTCAGCACCTCGGCGACGAAGCGGCCGGCCGGGCGCATCTCCTCGATCTCGGCGGGTGTGCGCAGCTCGATCATGCTGATCCTCTCGGGGGTCGCTGAGGCGTTCTTCAGCGGTCGTGGGTACCGTCGGTGCATGCGCACGAGACGGGCTTTCGGTTCCTGGCTGTACCCTGCGGCGGTCGTCCTGCCGCTCTGGATCCTCCTGGGGTACGGACTCTTCGGAGGATCGAGCGGCTGGACCGTGCTCGGCCTGGTCATCGCCCTCCCCATTCTGGCGGTCGGTCTGGCCGTCGTCGCGAGCGTCGTGGCGTTTCGGGTGACCGTGCGGCCCTCCCGGACCCCCGCCTGGGGCGACGTGGCCGCGCTCGGCGCCTGGCACGTGTCGCTGATCGCCTTCGGCTTCTTCCCTCCTGGAGCCTGGGCACTCGGCCTGCTCTCGATCCTGCTGGGCGTCGTCGCGTTCACCCACTCCGTCTGGCGCTTCTTCACGGATGCACGCGCGACGCTCCTCGCCTTCGCCGCGGCCGCCGAGGTGCAGGCCCAGGGCGGCCCGCAGCCCCAGCCGGTGACGGACGACCGCTTCGACCCGGACCGCCCCCAGGACGGCCAGACGATCGTCCTCTGAGGCTGCGCCCCCGGCTCGGGGCGCCTCCGACTCCGCCGTCGAGTCCTCGAAAGTTGCGGTAATCGCGCTCGACTACCGCAACTTCTGCGTAGCGGTGAGAATCCGGCCGGCCCGCCGCTTTGACGCCGGCTCCGGCCCCATGGCAGAATGAGCGCTTGTGCCTCGCGCAGGCTCTGCCACAGGGGAGCCGCGACGACGTGGGCACGACCGACTTCCATCAACGAAACGGTGTTCGACCTGTGGCGGGCACGGAGAGCGATACAGCATGCACATCCTCGACTCACTCGATGCGGCGTCACTCCGCACCGACATCCCCGAGTTCCGCGCCGGCGACACCGTCAAGGTGCACGTCAACATCGTCGAGGGCACCCGCTCGCGCATCCAGATCTTCCAGGGCGTCGTCATCGGCCGCTCGAACGAGGGCGTCCGCGAGACCTTCACGGTCCGCAAGGTCAGCTTCCAGGTCGGCGTCGAGCGCACCTTCCCGGTCCACTCCCCGGTGATCGACCACATCGAGGTCGTCACCCGCGGTGACGTGCGTCGCGCGAAGCTCTACTACCTCCGCAACCTCCGCGGCAAGAAGGCGAAGATCAAGGAGAAGCGCGACTCCTGAGCGGCGTCCGCACAGCGATTCCCGGACCCCGGCCCATCTATGATGGACCGGGGTCCGACCCTTTTCCGGGGCGGTACGACCCGGTGATCCACAGACCGGCGCGGCACCGCGCGGGTCGACCACAGTAGGGGCCACGGCACGCGATGACAGACAGCACGGCCCCCGTGACCCTCCCGCACGACGGCGGCCGCCACTCCGCGGATCCTGACGGAGAGCATCGACCGCGCCGTCGCCGACGGGGAGTGCTCCTCTTCCTCCGCGACGTGCTGATCATCGTCGTCGTCGCCGTGCTGGTCTCGTTCCTCGTCAAGACGTTCCTGATCCGCTCGTTCTACATCCCGTCCTCCTCGATGGAGCAGACGCTGGTCGAGAACGACCGCATCCTCGTCAACGAGCTGGTCCCCGGCGTCGTCCCGATCTCGCGCGGCGACGTGGTCGTCTTCCGCGATCCGGGCGGCTGGCTCTCGCCGACCACCGAGCCCGAGGTCCCCGCGTTCCAGGCCGCGATCGACTCCGCCCTCGCGCTCGTCGGCCTCACCGCGCCCGACAGCAACGACCACCTGATCAAGCGGGTCATCGGGCTGCCCGGCGATCACGTGACCTGCTGCACGCCGCTCGGCCAGGTCGAGATCAACGGCAACCCGATCTCGGAGCCGTACGTGAAGCTCCCCGACGGCGTCCAGGCGGTCTCGGCGACCCCGTTCGACGTGGTCGTGCCCGAGGGCTCGCTCTGGGTGATGGGCGACAACCGCTACAACTCAGCCGATTCCCGCTACAACACCGACAAGCCCGGCAACGGCTTCGTGCCGATCGATAACGTCGTCGGCCGCGCGATCCTGGTCACCTGGCCGGTGCAGCAGTGGGCCTGGCTGGACGACTACCCCTCGGTCTTCCGCGGCGTCGACACCGAGGCGTCCGACGAGCAGGCGGAGGACGACCGGACGAGCGCGGGCGGGCGCTAGGTGGTCGTCGCCGACCCGGATCTCCGAGAGGAGCGCCGGCTCTTCCGCCAGGGCTACGAGAGCGTCATCGGCTGCGACGAGGTCGGCCGCGGCGCGATCGCCGGACCGGTCTCGGTCGGCGTCGTCGCGATCGGCTCGCGGTGCGGCCGCTTCCCGGAGGGACTGCGCGACTCGAAGATGCTCGCGCCCGCGCGTCGCGAGGCGCTGCTGCCCGGCGTGGTGAAGTGGGTGTCCGGCTGGGCGATCGGCGAGTCCTCCGCCGACGAGATCGACGACACCGGGATCATCGCCGGCCTCGGCCTCGCCGCCTCGCGCGGCATCGAGCGCCTCGTCGACCAGGGCGTGGAGCTTTCGCGCGCCGTCGTCCTGCTGGACGGCAAGCACGACTGGCTCACGCCCGCGCTCGGCCCGTGGGCGGCGGAGCTGACGATCGTCACCCGCGTCAAGGCCGACCGCGACTGCGCCTCCGTCTCGGCCGCGTCCGTGCTGGCGAAGGTCGGCCGCGACGGCCAGATGGTGCGCCACCACGACGACTTCGCGGACTACGCCTGGGACAGCAACAAGGGCTACGGCAGCGCCGCGCACTGGGCCGGCCTCGACCGCGTGGGGCCGTCGCCGCTGCACCGGGTGACCTGGCTGTCGCGCTCGCGCGAGGCCGGAGCGGATGCCGTCTCCGCCTAGGGCGGTCCCGGTACCGGGCGGTGTCGCGTAGAATCGACGGACGATGGATGAGGACGAGTTCGAGGACTACGACCGCGAGGTCGAGCTGGCACTGTACCGGGAGTACCGCGACGTCGTCTCGCAGTTCTCGTACGTCGTCGAGACCGAGCGGCGCTTCTACCTCGCCAACGAGGTCGAGCTGGTCCGCCGCGACACCGAGCACGACTTCTACTTCGAGCTGACCATGCGCGACGTGTGGGTCTGGGACGTCTACCGCTCCGACCGCTTCGTGAAGTCGGTCCGAGTCCTCACCTTCAAGGACGTCAACGTCGAGGAGCTCTCCCGCAAGGAGTTCGAGCTCCCGAAGGAGCTCGCCCTCGACGAGTAGGGCTTGCGGCCCGCTGCTGGATCCTCGTTTCCTGGCTCAGGCCGCCTCGCTCACACGAGCAGATGCATGCATCCTCGATGCGCCCGCGCAGGGCTGCTCGACCAGCTTGAGGTTGCGGCCGCGCCCTTCCCCTCACTGCCGAGACGCGGAGCGGTTTCGCCGCTGGGGACGCCCTCTCAGGGCGACGCCAGCGGCGAACGCGCATCACTTCGGGAGGATGCCGAGGCCCGCGATGCGGACGGCTCGGCCCGACTCGAGGGACCGGTTGCCCGCGATCCCGACGGCGATCGAGCGCAGGCCGTCGCGGTAGTCGGCGGCGCGGCCGAGCGGGTCGTCGTCGGCGCCGCGGAAGAGGTCCTGCAGCATCCGCTCGTCTCCGCCGCCGTGCCCGCCGGCAGAGCTGTGGATCGGGACCTCCCGAGCCGCCTCCCAGTGCCGCTGCAGCAGCAACCGCTCGCTGTCCGGGCGCGGGCCGTAGGCGGCCGGCGCCGCGCCCTCGAGCGACGGGTCGACCGCGATCCGGCCGTCCGCGCCCGGCAGCACGGCGCCGCGCTCGACCACGTCGAGCTCCACCCGCCCGTGCGTGCCGTTGATCGCGACGCGGTAGCCCTCCCACGGGGAGTGCGCGTTCAGCGCATAGCTCAGCGTCGCGCCGCCGCGGTAGTCGACGACCAGAGCCAGGTTGTCCTCGATCGTGATGCCCACATCGAAGGCCGACTGGTCGCGCCGGTAGCCGTCGTGGTGCTCGGCGTCGAGGTAGAGAGCGCGCAGACGCCGATCTCGGCGGAGGTCGAGGGCGAAGGGGTCGGCGGCCGACGCGTCGTCGCTGCCGCGATCACGGCTCACCCTCCGCCCGTGGCGCTCAGCGTTCTCCGCCCCGTAGAAGCGGAGCCCGCCCGAGGCGAAGACGCGCTCGGGGACGTCGTCGATCCACCAGTTGACCAGGTCGAAGTGGTGCGAGGCCTTGTGCACGAGCAGTCCGCCCGAGACGGCCTTGTCGCGGTGCCAGCGGCGGAAGTAGTCGGCACCGTGCGCGGTATCGAGGAGCCATTCGAAGGCGACCGAGGTGACCGTGCCGATCGCCCCGCCCGCGACGAGCTCCTTCAGGGCGGAGTTGCGCGGGGAGTAGCGGTAGTTGAAGGTGACCACCGGGGTGCGGCCGGTGGCGCGGGCCGACTCGGCGACGAGTCGGGCGCCCGCCTCGTCGATGGTCAGCGGCTTCTCCACGACGACGTCGACTCCCGCGCGCAGGCAGCGGTCGAGGAAGCCGGCGTGAGTGACGTCCGGCGTGGTGACGATCACGCGGTCGACGTGCTCCTCGGCGAGGACGCGCTCGAGGTCGTCCGGCCCGGCGAGCCGAGGTCGGTCTGGTGCGCCGTGGCGCAGCGTGGTCTCCGCCGCGTACTCGGCCCGGCTCGGGTTGGCCTCGACGATCGCGACGAGCTCGGCCACCTCGGCGTGCGGGCCGGCGATCGCCCGGAGGTACATCTCGGCGCGGTGACCGGAGCCGATCAGGGCGTAGCGGAGGCGGCTGGTCGTCATGGCGGGGAGTCTTTCCGTCGGGGAGGGCGTTGCGCGCTCCGGGGTCGATGTGCTCACAGGGTCAGCTCGAGAGGTCGGGGGATGCCGTCGACATCGATCTCGGGCCAGGCGCTGTCGCGGGTGAGGACGGTGATCCGATCGCCGTCGACGACGACGGTGTCCTCGATCTTGGCGGCGGGAGCGGACGGGTTCCAGGCGAAGGCCTGCCCGTCTTGCACCCGATCGGCCGTGTCCGGAGTCGCCCGCGGGTCGCGGCCGGCGTAGCCCGCCGCGCCGCCCTGGTGGTGGCGGGTCCACTCGTCCGTCGCGAAGCCGTGCCGCGGGTAGGCGGCGGCGGCCGCGGCGAGGATCGAGCGCAGGGTCGCCCCGGCGCGGGTGGCGCGAAGGACGTCGGCCTCGACGGCGCGGAGGGCGGCCGCTCGATCGGTGGCCCGCGTGTCCTCCGGGGTGAAGCGGATCCAGCGGCTGAGGTTCGCGATGAGGCCGTGGCGGCGCGCGCAGAGAACCACCATCGTCCGCTCGCCCAAGCGCTGCCGTGTGGGCAGCGGGTGGCGGTGCCCGAGGCGCTCGGCTCCCGCGACCAGCACGACCGCCGGATCCGCGCCGAGAGCGACGACAGCCCCGCTGATCCGCGCGGCGAGGGAGCGCTCGGTCTCGTCGGGATGCGCATCGCTGAGCTCGCGGGTCAGCACGGCCGCGGCGTCGCGGCAGAGTGCGGCGTATCGGTCCCGCTCGGCGGGGAGCAGGGCGGCGCGGGCGGCGCGCAGCGGCGCGGCGAGCGATTCCTCCCGATGGATCGTCTGAGGGCCTGCCGCCCGGGAGCCGGGCGGCGGGAGGAGCGGCGCGTGCCAGGGGACCGCCTCGAGGGCGAGCCCGGGGAGGCCGCCCAGCTCCTCGGCGACGAGGCGGTCGAGCTCGTTGTCGAAGACGCGGACGAGGTCGCGGTCGCGCTCGACGAGCACGGCGGCGATCGGGGCGCCGAGCAGGCTGGTGTGCACGCGGGCACCCTCGAGATACCAGGACAGCGCGGTGGCCGAGGTCAGCGCGATCGCGTCCCCGCCGGCCTCCTCCAGCAGAGCGAGCAGCCGCTGGCGCTTGATGCGGTGATCCGCGGCGCTCACAGCGTCACCTCGACGGGGCCGAAGGTCGCGGTGCCGGTGCCGCGCGCGGCGAGCCCCCACTCCGCTCCGGTCCAGCGGCGGCCCTCGAGAGCGAACGGACGGCCGACGGGAGAGCCGTCGACGAGGAAGCTCGCGCTGCCGCCGGCGAACCGGACGCCGATCCGGCGGCCTGCGGCGACCGGCTCGATCGAGTCGCCGTTCGCGATCGCCGCTCCGTCGACGCCGAGCCGCAGCTCGCGGGTCTCCCCGTCGACGATCACGAAGGCGGCCGCCGCGCCGTCGGTGGCGAGCACCTCGACCTCCACGGCGGAGTGCGCGCCGTCGAGGGGGCGCAGCAGCGCGGCCTCCGGGTGCGCGACGAGCACGAGGCGACCGCCGCCGACGGACGCGACGATCTTCGCTGGGTCCGTGCCGCGGGAGTGCCAGGCCGGGCTCGGACGCTCGGCGAGGAAGTCGTCGCCGCCTCGGGCCGCCGGCGGGGAAGCGGCGCCGCCGTCCGGGGTGTCCCACTCGGCCACCGGGGTGCCGACTCCGCCCGCACCGACGGAACCGATCCGTGGCCAGCCGTCCGCGCCCCAGCTCAGCGGTTGCAGGTGCAGGACCCGCCCGAGCGCAGTGCGCGCCTGGAAATGCAGGAACCACTCCTCGCCGCCCTCGCCGACGATCCAGGCGCCCTGGTGCGGCCCGTTGACGGGAGAGTCGCCCTGCTCGAGCACGAGGCGGTGCTCCCACGGCCCGTCCCAGCCGGGTGCGCGGAAGGCGTACTGCCAGCCGGTGGCGACGCCGCCCGCGGGTGCGAGGATCCAGAGCACGCCGTCGCGCCGGTACGCCTTCGGGCCCTCGAGGGTCGAGCAGCCCTCGATCCGATCGCCGTCGATGACGACGTGGGAGGGGCCGAGCGCTCGGGTCAGCGCCGGGTCGACCTCGAACACGTCGAGCCGGTTGGCGAAGCCGGCCCGGGACCGAGCCCAGCCGTGCACGATGCGGGCCGTGCCGTCGTCCTCCCAGAGCGGGCAGGCGTCGATGATCCCCTTCGCCGGCAGCACGAGCCGGGGAGGCGACCAAGGACCCTCGAGCGCGGGAGCGTCGACCACGAGCACGCCGCGATCGGGGTCGCCCCAGACGATGAAGAGCCGGCCGCCGTGCTCGCGCAGGCTCGGCGCCCACACTCCGCCGTCGTGCGGCGCGTCCTCCCGGTAGCCGCCGGCGTGGCCGACGGGCGTCCAGGTCATCAGGTCGTCGGAGCGCCAGAGCGGCAGGCCGGGAGCGCGGTCGAAACTCGACGCGATCAGTGCCCAACCACCCGTGGACAGCGCGATCGCATCCGGGTCGGGGACATCGTGATCGAGGATCGGATTGCGGTAGCGGGAGCGGATGGGGCGGTCGTCGGGCATCGTCGCCTTTCGTGTTCGACAGCTGTTGGCACCTCGGGTACCTGCTGCTACAGTACGTGAGAAACCGGTTTCTCGGTACCGACCGCTCAACGAGGAGTAGCACATGTCACGACCATTCCCGCAGAGGACGCTCCGGGTCTTCGGCGCCGGCGCCGTCGCCCTCGGCCTGGCGGTGGGCACCAGTGCCTGCTCCGGTGCCGCCCCCGAGGCTGCGGAGGGGGAGTCCGGTCCGGTCACGATCTCCTTCCAGTGGTGGGGCAACGACGAGCGCGCCGAGCTGACCGAGGCCGCCATCGACGTCTTCGAGAAGAAGAACCCCGACGTCACCGTGGAGACCTCCTTCTCGGCGATCGACTCCTACATCCCCAAGCTCGCGACGCAGATCGCCTCCGGGTCGCAGCCCGACCTCTTCCTCATCCCGATGGAGTCGGTGAAGGAGTACACCCAGAAGCAGGCCACCACCGACATCACCGACTACATCGGCGACGTCATCTCCGTCGATGCCATCCCCGAGACCACGCAGAAGATCGGCCAGATCGACGGCAGGACCTACGGCTTCACCCTCGGCACCGCGACCTACGGCTGGGCCTACGACCCCAATCAGTGGGCGGCCGCCGGGCTGGAGACCCCCGACGAGAACTTCACCTGGGACGACCTCAAGGAGGCGGGCGCCGCGATCCGCGAGGCGACCGGCGGCGCGAAGGCCGCGATCAGCGACCCGGGCGGCTACATCGCTCTCTTCTCCACCTGGCTGAGCCAGCAGGACAAGCTGCTCTTCACCGAGGAGGGCGAACTCGGCTTCACCGAGAAGGACCTGCTCGGCTGGTTCGACCTGATGGAGGAGCTCCGCGACTCCGGCGCCTCGACCGACCCGCAGACCACCTCGACGATCGACCAGAGCATGCAGAACTCGGGCTTCGCGCGGGGACTGGCCAGTGGCGAGTTCATCGCCGCCTCGATCACCGGCGCTTTCGTCGACACGCTCGGTGAGGGCAACGTCGCGCTCGCGCCGATGCCTACCGACACAGGAGTCATCGGCCTCGGCATGGCCGGCACGAACGTCGCCGCGATCTCGCCCGACTCGGATCACCCCGAGGCGGCCGCCGCGTTCCTCGACTTCCTGATCAACGACCCGGAGGCGGCCGAGATCCTCAAGCTCAGTCGCGGCATCCCGCTGAACAGCGACAACTACGCGACGCTGGCGCCCACGCTCGGCGGCGGCGACAAGATCGTCAACGACTTCGTCGAGAAGTATCAGCCGCAGTTCTCGGACCCGGCGCCGCTGGCGCCTCCGGGAGTGAGCACACTGCCCGCTGACTTCACCCTCGCCTACGAGGGCATCACCTTCGGGCAGCAGTCGAACCAGGACGCCGCGAAGGCGCTCTACGCGTCCTTCGAGGCCGCGATCTCGTGACCCGGCGGTCAGCAGGGTCGTCCCGAGCGGCGATCCCGTCCCGATCCCACGAGTCGCGGACGGCCTGTTCGCGGACGTCCGGCGCACGGACGGAGGAGGAGCGATGACCGTCACAGAGAAGCCCGTTCGCCCGGCCGCGCTCCAGCCCGCTCCGGTCGCGCCCGCTCGCCCGAAGCGCGCGAAGCTGCGATCGGAGGGCGCCGCCTGGGTGTTCCTCTCGCCGTGGGTGATAGGGGCCGCCCTGCTGACCATCGGGCCGATGATCGCCTCGCTCGTCCTCTCCTTCACGAACTACGACCTGTTCACCCAGCCGGAGTTCGTCGGCTTCGCGAACTACGAGCGGATGCTGACCGAGGATCCACGCTTCTGGAAGTCGGTCGGCGTCACCCTCACCTACGTCGCGGTCGCGGTTCCGGTCAAACTCGGCCTCGCGCTCGGCGTGGCGCTGCTGCTCAACCGGCCGCGCCGCGGGCAGGGTTTCTACCGCTCGGCTTTCTACGCGCCGTCGCTCCTCGGTGCGAGCGTCGCGGTCGCGATCGTGTTCCGCACGCTCTACGCCCAGGACGGCGTCGTCGACTCCGGTCTCGGGCTGGTCGGCCTCGACCTCGGCGGGTGGATCTCGAACCCGTCGCTCGCGCTCTACGTGCTGGTCTCGCTCGCGGTCTGGCAGTTCGGCGCCCCGATGGTGATCTTCCTCGCCGGGCTCAAGCAGGTGCCGTCGGAGCTCTACGACGCGGCGTCCGTCGACGGCGCGGGCAAGTGGCGCAGCTTCTGGTCGGTCACCTGGCCGATGCTCTCCCCCGTTCTGTTCTTCAACCTCGTGCTCGAGATGATCGGCGCGTTCCAGTCGTTCACCTCGGCCTACGTGGTCAGCGGCGGCCGCGGCGGACCGATCGACTCGACGCTCTTCTACACGCTCTACCTCTACGACCGGGCGTTCACGGCGTTCGACATGGGCTATGCCTCCGCGATGGCGTGGTTCCTGCTGATCGTGATCGCGATCGTCACGGCGCTCATCTTCCGGAGTTCCCGGGGCTGGGTCCACTACGCAGGAGACGAACGATGACCGCCACCCTCGAGCGCGGGATGCAGGCGCCCCCCGCGCCGGTCGCCGCGCACCGCACCCGTCCCCTCCGTGCGCGGCTCGGCTCCGTCGCCTGGCACGTCTTCTCCTTCGCCCTGCTCGCCGTGCTGCTCTACCCGGTGCTCTGGCTGGTCGGCTCCGCCTTCAAGCCGGGCACGGAGATCCTGACCAATCCGACGCCGATCCCACAGCAGTTCACACTGGAGAACTTCGAGATCGCGGTGCAGGGCGTCGCCGGGCTCAGCCTCGGCCAGCTGCTCGGCAACTCGCTGACCATCTCGGCGCTGTCGGTGATCGGAAACGTGGTCAGCTGCGCGCTGGCCGCCTACGCCTTCGCCCGGCTGCGCTTCCGCGGCCGGGGGCTGCTCTTCGCCTTCATGATCTCGACGATCATGCTGCCGATGCACGTCGTGCTGATCCCGCAGTTCATCATCTTCAACGAGCTCGGTATGGTCGGCACATTCCTGCCCCTGGTCCTGCCGAAGTTCTTGGCGACCGAGGCGTTCTTCGTCTTCCTGATGGTGCAGTTCATCCGGGGGATCCCGCGGGAGCTCGACGAGGCCGCGTTCATCGACGGCGCAGGTCCCTATCGCTCGTTCTGGTCGATCATCCTGCCGCTGATGCGGCCGGCGCTGATCACGACGACGATCTTCTCGTTCATCTGGAGCTGGGACGACTTCTTCCCCCAGTTGATCTACTTGAACAGGCCGGAGTCCTTCACGTTGCAGATGGGTCTGCGCCTCTTCGTCGATCAGACCAGCGCCTCGGCGTTCGGGCCGATGTTCGCGATGAGCGTTCTGGCGATCCTGCCCGTGGTGATCTTCTTCGCACTCTTCCAGCGGTACCTCGTCGACGGGGTCGCGACGTCGGGCCTCAAGGGATGAGCGGGGCAGGGCTGAGGACGGTGGGAGCGCGCGCCCCGCGGCGCCGCAGCGCACTCGATCCGCACTCCGGCACCTTCGCCGCCTTCGCGGACGTGCTCTACGCCGGGGTCCTCGTCTTCGCGCTCTCGCTGCCGGTCGTCACCGGCTTCGCCGCCTTCGGTGCGGGCGTGGCGGCGTTGCGCGAGGCACGCGAGAACGATGGTCATGTGACGATCGGCTCGGTGTGGCGGGCATTCGTCCGGCGGCTGCGCCGTCCGGTCACCCAGTTGCTGCTGCCGGCCGTGGTGACGGCGCTGCTCGCGCTCGATCTGCTCGTGCTGCCGTTCCTGGGGGCCGACCCGACGCTCGCCGCCGCCGTTCCGATCGTCCTCGCCTCGGTCGCCGGAGCCGTCGCGCTCCGCGTCGCCGGGGCGTGGCGCGACGACGCGTCGGCGACGCGGATCCTCGGGATCGCCTGGCGGCGGATGTCCGACGACGCGGCGGGCACCGTGGTGCTCGTCCTCGCGGTGGCCTCCGCCGGTGCCGTCATCGCCGTCGTGCCGCTGCTGATCGTCGTGATGGCGGGTCCACTCGCCCTCGCGGCGCTGGCGATGGATCGCGACGGGGCGGTGAGTCGATGATCGTCGACGATCCGCGGACCCGGCGCGTGATCGTGGTGTCCGACGTCGCGAACGAGGCGGACGACCAGTTCGCGGTCGTGCACGCCCTGCTCTCGCCGTCGCTCGACATCCGCGGCATCGTGGCCTCGCACTTCGGCGACTCGCGCTCGCCGCGGTCGATGCTCGACTCGCGGGCCGAGTTGGATCTGCTGCTCGAGCTGATGGGACGCGCCGGGAGGGTGAAGGTCGCGAACGGCGCCGCAGAGGCGCTGCCGAGCGAGGTCGAGGCGCGGGACAGCCCTGGTGCCCGGCTGATCATCCAGGAGGCTCGGCGCACCGATGCCGGTCCGCTCTTCATCGCGCTGCTCGGTCCACTGACCGACCTCGCGAGCGCCCTGCTGCTCGCGCCAGACATCGCGCGGACCGACACGACCGTGATCTGGATCGGCGGCCCGCCCTACGGCGACCTGGAGTGGCGCGGGACCTGGCCTGAGTTCAACCTGCGCAACGACATCGCCGCGGCGAACGTCGTCTTCGGCTCGGGGATCACGATCCAGCAGGTGCCGGCGAACATCTACCGGCTGGTCAGCGTCGGCTATGCCGAGCTGCGCCGCCGGGTCGAGCCGCACGGGCGCCTGGGCGAGCACCTGGTCCAGACGGTCGCGGACTTCAACCGCGAGCACCACCGGGTACCGGTGGAGTCGCGCTCGCTCGGCGACTCGCCCGCGATCGCGCTGATGCTCGATCCGTGGTGCGCGGTGTTCCGGCGGCAGTCGCCGGTGCGGTTCACCGAGACCGGGCACTGCGTCCCGGCGGGATCGGGCTCGGCGTTCTCGGTCGTCGAGCAGATCGACGTGCGGTACCTGCTCGAGGACATGTTCGCCAAGCTGGCCGAGTTCGCCGAGGAGGGCTGATCTTCAGCGCGGGGCCGGGCCCGAGCTCGCGCGGACGCGGAGCCCACCCTCGAGCCAGAGCGGGCCGGGCACGTCGAGCCCGTCGATCGCGAGCCGGAGCCGCCGCCAGGTCTGCACGCCGAGCTCGTCCTGGGGCACCGACACGGTGGTCAGCGTCGGCTCGCTGAACCGCGCGTAGGGGATGTCGTCCACCCCGACGACCGAGAGCTGCTCAGGAACCCCGACGCCGAGCTCGCGGAGCCGGGAGAGCAGGCCCAGGGCGGTGAGGTCGTTGAAGGCGACCACTCCGGTCGCACCCGACTCGAGCACGCTCTCGGCGCTCGACCAGCCGTCGTCGAGGCTCGAGCCGATGGTCCGGCGGTCGATGCGCAACTGCGGATGTCGCTGCTCGGCGATGTCGAGCCCGGCGATCCGCAGCCGGTTGGACGCGCTGGTGACCGGTCCGCCCAGGTAGACGAGGTGGCGGTGCCCGAGCCCGGCCAGGTGATCGACGACGAGGTTGACGGCCTGGCCGTAGTCCATCGCCACCTGCGGCACTCCGTCGGCGTCCACGATCCGGTTGACGAGCGCCACCGGTCCGGTCTCGCCGACGATGCCGTCGAGCCGCTCGGCGCTCATCCGCGGGGCACAGAGGATCAGGGCGTCGCAGCGCCGCCGGGCCTCGACGGCGGCATCAGGTTCCGCGCCCGCCTGCTCCTGGGTGTCGCCGACGAGCACCCGGTAGCCGTCCTCCGCCGCCGCGCGGGTGACACCGCGCAGGATCGCCTGGAACATCGGGTTGCCCAGATCCGGCACCACGACCGCGACGGTGTGGGTGCGTCCGAGCGAGAGGTTGCGGGCCAGCTCGCTCGGCCGGTAGTCGAGGCGCGCGGCGGCTTCGCGCACCCTCTCCGCGATGACTGGATCGACGGTGCTGCGTGCGTTCATCACCCGCGAGACAGTCGCGCGGGAGACGCCGGCGGCTGACGCGACGTCGGCGATCCTCGCCGGCCGTGCCTGGTCTGCTGTGCTCATGTGAGCCTCCCGGTATGCCGCGACCCATTGTCGCGGATCCGCTTGCTGCGAGGGTAGCTGAGCGCTACGGTGAGTGAGAAACCGGTTTCTCGCATGTCACTGACATCGCCGGCAAGAGGAGGCGGCGGATGCGCATCGCAGTGACGGGAGCGGCCGGGCGGCTGGGACGGAGCGTCGTGGCGGTGCTGAGCGCGGCCGGCCACGACGTGCATCCGTTGGACAGAGTCCTCAGTGACCAGCCGCGTGCTCGGGCGGTCGACCTGCTCGATCCGCTCGCGACGCGGGAGCTGCTCGCGGCACTCTCGCCCGACGCGGTGATCCACCTCGCGGCGATCGCCGTCCCTTTCAGCGCCCCGGAGCAGGAGATCTTCACCGTCAACACCGCGATGGCCTTCACCGTGATCGAGGCGGCCGTCTCGGCGGGGGCGCGTTTCGTGCTCGCCGCGTCCAGCCCCACCGTGCTGGGCTACGGCGTCGCCGGCTGGACACCCGAGCGGCTCCCGCTGGACGAGTCCGTCCCGGTCGCGCCCGCGAACGCCTACTCTCTGTCCAAGATCTGCGTCGAGGAGACGATCGCCACCTTCGCCCGCGTGCACGAAGGAGTGCGGTTCGCCTCCTTCCGACCCTGCTTCGTGGTGTCCCCGGAGGAGTGGCGCGGCGCCCGCACGCAGCAGGGCCACTCGATCCTCGACCGGCTGCAGACCCCCGAGCTGGCGGCCGTATCGCTCTTCAACTACGTCGACGCCCGCGATGTCGGCGACTTCGCCGACTGCTGGCTCGCGGCCGACTCCGCTCCGAGCGGCGCCTGCTACTTCGTCGGTGCTCAGGACGCACTGGCCGCGCGGCCGCTCGCCGAGCTCCTCCCCGAGCACCTGCCGACCACCGCGCTCGCCGCCGCCGGTCTGCTGGGCACCGCGCCGGCCTTCGACAGCTCGGCCGCGGCCCGCGACACCGGCTGGACGGCCCGCCGCTCCTGGCGCACCGAACTCGACTCCGACTCGCTCGCCGCCGTCCGCGCGCTCGAGCCCGCCCTCTCGCAAAGGACCTCCTCATGACGCTCCCCTTCCGCGACGGACCGCTCTACTTCCCTGTGACGGCGTTCGACGCCGAGGGCGAGGTGGACCTCGACGCGACGGCGCAGGTGCTCGCGCGTGGGCTCGAGCACGGCCCGGGCGGGGTTTTCCCCGCCTGCGGGACCGGCGAGTTCCACGCGCTCTCCAGTGCCGAGTCGCTCGCGGTCGCGCGCGCGAGCGTCGAGGTCGTCGCCGGCCGCGTGCCGGTGGTGGCAGGTGTCGGCGGACCGATCGGTCAGGCCGTCGCCTCCGCCCGCGCCCTCGAGAAGGCCGGGGTCGACGGCCTGCTGCTGCTGCCGCCCTACCTCGTCGGCGCGACGCAAGAGGGGCTCGGGCGGTACGTGGGGGCCGTTGCCGGCGCCTCCTCGCTCCCCGTCGTCGTCTACCACCGAGGTAGCGCGGTGTTCTCGGCCGCGACCTTCGCCCGGCTCGTGGCCGAGCACTCGACGATCGCCGGCTTCAAAGACGGGGTCGGCGACGTCGCCCTCGCGCAGGAGATCGTGCTCGCCGCCCGCGCCGTCCGCGACGATCTGCAGTTCTTCAACGGCCTGCTCACCGCGGAGGCGAGCCAGGTCGCCTACCGCGCCCTCGGCATCCCGCTCTACTCCTCCGCGGTCTTCGCGATGGCCCCTGCCATCGCGAACGCCTTCTATCGCGCGTACACGGCGGGGGATCAGGCCGAGTGCGACCGCCTCCTGACCGGGTTCTACCACCCGCTGGTGCGGCTTCGGGACACGACGCCCGGCTACGCCGTCGCGCTGATCAAGGCGGGATTGCGCCTCAGCGGCGCGGCCGTGGGCGGGGTCCGGCCGCCGCTGACCGACCCGGGGGAGGAGCACCTCGCGCGCCTGCACGAGCTGCTGCGCGCGGGCGAGGAGCTCGTCGCCGCATGAGCACGATCGCGGCGATCCGCCTCCGCCCGATCTCGGCGCGCATGCCCCGCCCCTGGGTTCCCTCGGCGCCCGACCTGCACCTGGTGCGGGTGGACGTCGAGGACTCGGACGGTCGGCGCGGCACCGGTTTCTCCTGGACGCCCACGATCGGGGCGAGCGCTGTCGCGGCGCTGCTCCGCGATGACATCACCCGCTTCGCCGTCGGCCGCGACACCGATCCGGCCGCGCTGTGGCCGGAGCTCTGGGCGCACTTGCATGAGGCGGGCGGCGGTGGGATCACGACGATCGCGATGGCCGGCCTCGATCTCGCGCTCTGGGACCTCCGCGCGTGCACCTCGGGTGTCGGGCTGCCCGATCTGCTCGTCCGGCGCCAGGATCGGCTGCCCGTCTACGGCTCAGGCGTGAACCTGCACTACGGCGAGGACGAGCTGGCCGCGCAGGTGCGGCGCTGGCTCGCGCGCGGGCTCGACGCCGTGAAGATCAAGGTCGGCAAGCCGGACCTCGGCGAGGACGTCGCCCGGGTCGGACTCGTCCGCGACCTGATCGGGCCGGACCGAATGCTGATGATCGACGCGAACCAGCGCTGGGGACTCGAGCAGGCCGTCCGCGCGGTCGACGCGCTCGCCTGCTTCGATCCGGAGTGGATCGAGGAGCCGTTGCGCTCCGACGACACGGTCGGCTACCGCCGGCTGGCCGAGCGGATCCACGTTCCGATCGCCCTCGGAGAGAACCTGCACACGATCCACCGCTTCCGGGAGGCCATCGAGGCCGGCTTCGCCGGCGTCGTGCAGCCGAACGTCATCCGGGTCGGGGGCATCACGCCGTTCCTCGAGATCGCCGCCCTGGCCGACGCGGCCGGCGTCACCGTCGCTCCGCACCTGCTGCCGGACCTCTCGGCGCAGCTCGCCGTCACCCGTGCTCGACCGACCTGGGTGGAGGACGTCGAGGAAGCGGGATTCGATGCGCTCGGTGTCCTCGAGGCGTGGTCGCCCGTGCGGATCAGCGGAGCGACGGCGGAGGTCCGCTCCGTGCTCGGTCTCGGGCTCGCTCTTCGGGCGCCAGCGGAGGCGGGGCGCGAGAGCTCGATCCGCGATCAGCCGAGCCACGAACACCCGACCGTCGAACCCTCGATCCTCGAACCTCAGGAGACTCCGTGACCCTCACCACAGCTTCGACCTCGCTCGACGCCCTGCTCGACCGTTCCGTCGAGGCCGCGCGCGCCCTCCGGACGATCCCCGATGCCGAACGCGCCGAGTTCCTCGAGGCGGTGGCCGACGCCCTCGACTCCGCCCGCGACGAGCTCGTCGCGATCGCGCACGAGGAGACACATCTTGCGCCCGTGCGGCTCACCGGCGAGGTCGCTCGGACCACCGGGCAGCTGCGGCTGTTCGCGGCAGTGGTCCGCGAGGGCTCGTTCCGCGAGGCGATCATCGACCACGCGGCCGCTGAGGCCGTCCCGCCGCGGCCGGACCTCCGACGTATCCTGGTGCCTTTGGGCCCGGTCGCGAACTTCGCGGCGTCGAACTTCCCGTTCGCCTTCTCGATCGCGGGCGGCGACACCGCCGCGGCGCTCGCCGCCGGCTGCCCCGTCATCGTCAAGGGCCACAGCGGCCACCCGGGGCTGTCCCGGCGAACGGCCGAGATCGTGACGGAGGCGCTCCTCACCGCAGGCGCGCCCGAGGGCGTCTTCGCGCTGGTCGAGGGCCGCGAGGCCGGCACCGCGCTCGTCGCCCACCCCAGCATCCGCGCAGCGTCGTTCACCGGCTCGGTCACAGGCGGCCGCGCACTCTTCGACATCGCGACCGGCCGACCCGACCCGATCCCGTTCTACGGCGAGCTCGGCAGCGTGAACCCGGTCGTCGTCACTCCGGCCGCGAGCGCCGCCCGGGCGGAGGAGCTGGGTCTCGGCCTGGCCGGATCGTTCACGCTCGGCGCCGGCCAGTTCTGCACCAAGCCCGGGATCGTCTTCGTTCCCGAGGGCAGTGGGATCCCCGCTGTCGCCGCGGAGAGTGCGGCCGGTGCCGCCGCCGCCGAACTGCTCACTCCGTCGATCGGCGACGCGTTCACCCGCGGTTGGGCCGAGCTCGCCGCTCTGGACGGGGTGGAGGTCCTGACCGAGGCGACGTCGGGTTCCGACGGCGTCACCCCGGGTCTCGTCCGCGTGCCGCTTGCAGTCCTGCTCGCGGAGCCGCTGCTGCGCGAGGAGCTGTTCGGTCCTGCGACGCTGCTCGTCACCTACGCGGAGCTCGACGACGTGGTCGCGGCGCTCGCGGCGTTCGAGGGCTCGCTCACCGGCACCGTGCACGCCGAGCCGGGGGAGGACGTCGAGGGGCTCGTCGCCGTGCTCGCGGAGCGGGTCGGCCGGGTCCTCTTCGGTGGCTGGCCGACGGGCGTGGCCGTGACCTGGTCGCAGCAGCACGGCGGTCCCTGGCCCGCCACCACCTCGCTGTTCACCTCGGTCGGCGCGACGAGTGTCCGTCGATTCCAGCGGCCGATCGCGTTCCAAGACGCTCCGGAGGCACTCCTGCCGCCCGAGCTGCGCGACGACGCGGTGCCCGGCCTGCCGCGCCGGGTCGACGGCGTGCTCGTCCCGGGCGACGCTCGATGATCGCGGTCGGCGGCGTCCTCGAGTTGACGTTCACCGGCCCGGAGGAGCGGATCCCCGCCGACCGCACGCCACTGACGGTGCTGTTCCGGCACGCCGAGATCTCGGTCGGCGTGCCGGGGTTCTGGGACGGCGACAACGTCTACCGGGTGCGCTTCAGTCCACCGCTCGAGGGGGAGTGGTCGTGGAGGGCGTCGAGCGAGGCAGCGGAACTGGACGGCGTCTCGGGATCCTTCGCCTCCGGTCCGCGCGAATCGCCGGGCGCCATCGGAGTCGTCGACGCACACCACTTCGCCCACGCCGACGGGACACCGTTCCGCCCGGTCGGCGCCACCGTCTACAACTGGCTGCACCAGCCCGACGAGCGGCTCGCCGCGACGGTGACCGCGATCGCCGACGCCGGCTTCACCAAGCTGCGCTTCCTGGTCTTCCCGCAGGCCGGCGACCGCGTCGAGCACGTGCCCGACCTGCTTCCGTTCGAGAAGGACGCGGACGGCCACTGGGACGCCTCGCGGCCGGTCGTCGCCTTCTTCCAGCGCCTCGACCGCGCGGTCGCCGCGCTCGACGCGCACAGCATCCAGGCCGACGTGCTGATGCTGAACGCGTACGACTCCGCCGCCGCGTTCGGCCTCGACGGGCTGACGGAGGAGCAGGACGCCGCCTACCTCCGCTACCTCGTCGCCCGGCTCTCCGCGGCGCCGAACGTCTGGTGGTCACTCTGCAACGAGTTCGACCTGCTGCCGCGTCCCGTCGAGCGGTGGACTCGCGCGGGCGAGCTCGTCGCCGCGGTCGATCCGCACCAGCGCCTGCGCTCGATCCACCAGTGGATGGAGTTCTACGACCACAACAAGGCCTGGGTGACGCACGCGTCGATCCAGAACGGGGCGGCGACGGAGGAGTTCGGCCGCGCCTCGCTCTACCGCGACGCTTACCGCAAACCGGTCGTCCTCGATGAGATCAAGTACGAGGGCGACATCCCCGACCGCTGGGGTCGGCTCAGCGGCGAGGAGCTCGTGCACCGCTTCTGGGTCGCGACGGTCGCCGGCTGCTATGCCTCGCACGGCGAGAGCTTCGTCACCGAGAGCGGCAGCCTGCACATGGTCGAGGGCGGCGAGCTGCGGGGGACGAGCCCGGCGCGCCTGGGCTTCCTCCGCGGCATCCTCGACGAGCTCGTCGTGCCGGGTCTGGACCCGATCGACCGCTGGGACGACCCGGCGTACGTCGCGGGGGTGGCGCGTCGGCAGTACCTGCAGTACCTCGGGCGTTCTTCTCCGTCGTCGTGGACGTTCCGCCTGCCGCAGGGGAACACGGGGGAGCGGCTCGAGCCCGGCGACGCCTTCGAGGTCGATGTGATCGACACCTGGGCGATGACCGTGACGCCGGCCGGGCGGCGGTTCGTGCTGGGGGACGTGCAGCGGAACGACGCGTACGCCGTCGATGGGGAGGTGGCGTTGCCGGAGGGGGAGGCGCTGGTGTTGCGGATCACGCGAGTGGGATGACGCGGTCCTCGCGGGTCTCCTCCCCAGCGGCACATCTCGGGATCGCTCCCAAGATGTGCCGCTCGCTCGTTCGCGGGGTGTCCGGATCGGTGAGGGTTCGTCCGGGAGGTTCTGGATGGACAAGGACGAGTTGGGCCGCCGCGGCGAAGACATCGCTGCGGCGCATCTGAGGGAGCGCGGTTTCGAGATCCTCGACCGCAATTGGCGGGTGCGGGAGGGGGAGCTGGACATCGTGGCGCGGGAGGGTGCGGCGCTGGTGGTGGTGGAGGTGAAGACGCGGTCCTCGACGCGGTTCGGGTTGCCGATCGAGGCGATCACGCGGGTGAAGGCGCAGCGGCTGCGGCGGCTGGCGTATGCGTGGGCGCGGGAGCACGACGAGCGCTCGCGGCACCTGCGCATCGACGCGGTCGGCATCGTCGCGCCGGACGGAGTGCCGTCGCAGGTGCGTCATGTGCGGGCGGTGGCGTGATGGGGCTGGGGCGGACGTCCGCGGTCGGTCTGGTCGGCTTCACGGGTGCCGTGGTGGGCGTGGAGGCGCATTCCGCGGACGGCACTCCGGGGATGGTGATCATCGGGCTGCCGGATGCGGCGCTGTCGCAGGCGAAGGAGCGGGTGCGGTCCGCGGCGATCAACTCGGGGAGCGGGATCGCCGAATACAAGATGACGGTGAACCTGTCGCCGGCGGCGATGCCCAAGCACGGGTCCGCGTTCGATCTCGCGATCGGGCTCGCGGCGCTGGCGGCGCTGGGGGAGGTGAACCGGGAATCGGTCGCGGCGGTCGTGCACATCGGCGAGCTCGGGCTCGATGGACGTCTGCAATCGGTGCCGGGCGTTCTGCCCGCGGTACTCGCCGCGGCGCGGGCCGGCCGATACAGGGTGATGGTGCCCGAAGACGACCGGCTCGAAGCGGAGCTCGTGGACGGGGTGGACGTCATCCCGGTCTCGTCCCTGGCGGCGGCCGCCGTCTGGCACGGGGCGGAGTGGGATGTGCCGGTCCTGCCGGAGCGCTCTGCTGCGCCTCCAGCCGTCCCTGAGCCGGAGTCCCGGCTCGACTTCGCGGACGTGATCGGCAACGAGGAGGCGGCGTCCGCGATGATCGCCGCAGCTGCGGGCGGGCACCACGTCTTCCTGCTCGGGCCGCCCGGTGCGGGAAAGACCATGCTCGCCTCACGCCTGCCCGAGATCCTGCCCGACCTCGACGACGAGGCCGCCCTCGAGGCCACCTGCATGCGCTCCCTCGTCGGCGAGCACACCGGCGGCACCCTGGTGAGGCGTCCGCCTTTCGAAAGTCCGCATCACTCCGCGTCCGCCGCAGCGATCGTCGGCGGTGGCAGCGGAAGGATCCGACCGGGCGCCGTCGCACGCGCGACCCGCGGCGTCCTCTTCCTGGACGAGGCTCCGGAGTTCTCCGCCGTCGCCCTCGACGCGCTGCGGCAGCCGCTCGAGTCGGGCCTGATCCGCATCCACCGGGCGAACGTCATGGCGGAGTTCCCGGCCCGCGTGCAGCTCGTGCTCGCGGCGAACCCGTGTCCCTGCGGTCGCCACGGCATCCGGGGTGAGATCTGCACGTGCTCGCCGCCGGTGCGGCGCCGCTACCTGGCGCGGCTGAGCGGTCCGCTGCTCGACCGCGTCGACATCCGGCTGACGGTCCGGCGCATCGGCGCGGCACAGCTCGCCGTCCGCCGTGACGAGCCGGGGCTCTCGACAGCGCAGGCTCGCGCTCGGGTGGTCGCCGCCCGCGCCCGCGCTCGGGAGCGTCTGGCAGGCACCCCGTGGTCGCTGAACGCCGAGGTCGACGGCGCGTGGCTCCGCGCGAGCCCGCAGCGCCCGACCGCCCGGGAGTCGGGCACCCTCGACCTGGCCCTGGAGCGCGGGCTCGTGACGATGCGCGGCTACGACCGCGTGCTGCGCCTCGCGTGGACGCTCGCCGACCTCGACGAGGTCGACCGCCCCGCTGCGAGCCACCTCGCCCGCGCACTGATTCTGCGGGGAGCGGGCTCGTGACGGCCGTCGCCGAGCTCTTCGACCGGACCGAGACACGCCTCGCGCGGCGGCTCCTTCCCGAGGACGGCGAGTCGGATCCGCTGGAGGCGCTCGCGCGCGCGGCCTGGTCGTCGCTCGCCGAGCCGGGCGACGCGGCGGCCGGCACACTGATCGAGCGATTCGGCGCCGGCGGCGCGCTCGCGAAGGTGGTGGGGACGGCGTCCGCCGGGGAGATCCTCGCGGAAGCGGCGGCGGCCGACCTGCGCCAGAGGGGGTCCGGATCTGCGGGTGACGCTGCCGCGGAGACCGGCCGCTCCGATAACTCGTTCGACTCGACAGGCGACGGAGAGAGCGACGGCGACGATTCCCGCAGCGGAACGAGAGTCCTCGCCGCAGGCCTGGCGCGCTGGCGTCCCCGGGTCGACAGGGCCCTGCTCCTCCGCCGCCTGGAGATCGCGCACCGTCTCGACGCGCGCCTGCTGCTGCCGGGATGCGACGGCTGGCCGCAGCCGCTCGCCGATCTGGGGGACCACGCGCCGTTCGCGCTGTGGAGCCGCGGCGACCCGATCGCCCTCGCCGCTCCGTATCGCCTGTCCGTCGTCGGGGCCCGCGCGGCGACCGGCTACGGCGAGCACGTCGCCGCGGACCTCGCCGCCGGAACCGCCGAGCGCGGCGTCCTCGTCGTCTCCGGAGCCGCCTTCGGGATCGACGCGGTCGCGCACAAGGCCGCCCTCGGTGCGGGTGGCAGCACGGTCGCCTTCCTCGCCGGCGGCTCCGACCGGCTCTACCCGACGGCGCACACCGACCTCCTGCATCGCGTGATCGCGACGCCCGGCTGCTCGGTGGTGACGGAGGTGCCGCCGGGTACGACGCCGACGCGCTGGCGCTTTCTGCAGCGCAACAGGCTGATCGCCGCAACGACCGCGGCCACGGTCGTCGTGGAGGCGGGAGCCCGCTCCGGGTCGTTGAACACCGCCGGCCACGCTGCGGCGCTCGGGCGCCCGCTCGGTGCAGTGCCGGGCCCGGTGACGAGCGCCTCCTCAGCGGGCTGCCATCGGCTTCTCCGGGAGTACGCCGCGACCTGCGTGACGTCGGCTCCGGAGGTCGTCGAACTGCTCGGCATGTCCGCGGTACTCGCTGCTGCACCGGAGGTCTCACGGGCGGCGTCGCGCGTCCTGGACGTCCTCCGCTCGGACGGTGCGCACGTGACCGAGGCGCTCGCGCAGCGCTCCGGCCTGTCCGTCCTCGAGACGCTCGACCTGCTCGGGACCTGCCTCGCGACCGGGCTCGTCCAGCGCGACGCGGAGGGGAGGTGGAGGGCAGCCGCATGAGAAGCGGGTGAGGGGAGGCGACGGTCCGACGCAGGAGGACCGGGTGATGTTCCGCCCCGTTCCTCGCCGCCCGGCGGGGCATCCGGTCCTCGACGGCCCCGGAAGGCGACCGACTGGCGGCAGGAGGTTCTTCCGGCCGCGCGAGGCATGGGGGAGTGGCCCCGCCTGATCCGCGGCGAAGCAACCCGTCCGGAGCATCCCGAGCGCACGGGCTGCCGCCGAGCCGACGAGGCGCTGTCGGCGGTGCGCCCTACGCTGTCGATCAAGCAGCGAGGGGAGCCGCATGGGCGACGAGACGACGACGAGGACGCAGCCGGAGCATCCGCAGCTCGGGCACTTCCGGGCCGCCGACCGGGTGGTCGCCCATCTCAGCGACACGCACTTCCTCGCGGAGGGCGCTCCGCTCTACGGGCGCGTCGACACCGGGTCGCGGCTCGAGCAGGCCGTTGCGCGGCTCGTCGAGCGCGGCGGTCGGCTCGACGCGATTCTCGTCACCGGAGACGTCGCCGACCGCGGCGAGGAGGACGCCTACCGACGGGTGAAGGACGTCCTCGATCCCGTGGGCGAGCGCTTCGACTGCCCGATCGTCTGGGTGATGGGCAACCACGACGAGCGCGGCGCGTTCCGCCGGGTGCTCCTCGACCAGGAGCCGGGCGACGTGTCCAGCGATGCCCCGATCGACCAGGTCGTCGACCTCGGCGGGCTGCGGCTCATCGCGCTCGACAGCGCGGTGCCCGGCTACCACCACGGCGCGCTCACCGGCGAGCAGCTCGAGGCGCTCCGAGCCGAGCTCGCGATGCCGGCCGCGCTCGGCACCGTCCTCGCGCTGCACCACCCGCCGCTGCCGACGCCGCTCGGAGCGATGACCGTGCTCGAGCTCCGCGGGATGGACCGGCTCGAGGAGGTGGTGCGCGGGACCGACGTGCGCGCGATCCTCGGCGGGCACCTGCACTACCCGACGGCCGCGACCTTCGCCGGCGTCCCCGTCTTCGTCGCCGGGGCGACCAGCTACACGATGGACCTCGGCGCCCCGGAGCGCGAGCTCGCCGGCATCGACGGCGCGCAGAGCTTCGCGCTCGTCCACGTGCACCCGGAGACGGTCGTCACCTCGCTCGTCCCCAGCGCCACCGCGCCGATCGCCACCCGCTTCGGCACGGACCTGATCGAGAAGCTCGAGAGTCTCGACGAGCAGGGCCGCATCGACCTCTGGTCGCGGATGCCGGGCACCGATGGCTGACACGCCTCCCGCAGGCCTGCCCCCGCGTGGCGAGCCGCTCGCGGCGGCCGTCGAGGACTTCCTCCGCTACGTCCTCGACGAGCGCTCGCTCTCTCCCGCCACGGCTCGCGGCTACCGAGCCGACCTCTCGACGCTGATCGACTTCGCCGCGAGCCGGAAGCAGCCGATGCTCGCCCAGCTCGACCTCGAGCTGCTGCGCGACTGGCTCTGGCACGAGTCGCAGACCGGCGTCGCCCGCGCGACGCTCGCCCGGCGGACCGCGGCCGTCCGCTCCTTCTCGTCCTGGGCGCAGCGCTCCGAGCGCCTGCCGATCGACGTCGCCGCGCGCCTGCGCACCCCGAAGGGCGGGCGCCCGCTGCCGCGCGTGCTCACCGAGCCGCAGACCGAGCACCTGATCGACGTGGTCGCCGCGCGCGGGGCGACCGAGGACCCGGTGGCCCTGCGCGACCTGGCGATCGTCGAACTGCTCTACGCGTCCGGCATCCGCGTCTCCGAGCTCGTGGCGATCGACGTCGGCGATCTCGACCTGAGCCGGCTCACCGTGCTCGTCACCGGCAAGGGGAGCAAGCAGCGCGTCGTGCCGTTCGGCGTGCCCGCGAAGGAGGCGCTCATCGCCTATCTGGAGAAGGCCCGCCCGCAGCTGCTCCCGGACGCGGAGACCGGCGCGACCGGTACGAGCACCCCGGCCCTCCTCCTCGGCCGACGCGGCGCCCGCCTCACCCCGCGCACCGTCTACGGCGTCGTCGCCCGGCTCCTCGACGGCGGCCAAGGCTCCGGCCCGTCCGGCCCGCACACCCTCCGGCACACCGCGGCGACGCACCTGCTCGACGGGGGAGCGGACCTCCGCGCCGTCCAGGAGCTGCTCGGCCACGCGAGCCTCGGCACCACGCAGATCTACACCCACGTCTCGACCGAGCGGATCCGCGAGGCCTACCGCCTCGCCCACCCGCGCGCCTGAGCGCGCCGCACTCACCACCGCCTGCTCCGTATCGGTGACCGCTCCTGCGGCCACTCCATCCATCGGGAGCAGCACCGCGCGCGGGATCCCGCCGAAGAACCGCATCGGGTTCACGTACTCCCCGTCCTCGCGCACCCCGAGGTGCACGCACGAGCCGTCGCAGTGCCCGCCCGCGCCCACGGTGCCGATGACGTCCCCGGCGCGGACCTCCTGACCCTCCGCGACGGACGGCTCCACCGGCTCCACGCTCGACACCAGCCCGTCGGCGTGCGCGATGCTGACCACGCTCCTGTCGACCACCCGCCCCGCGAACGACACCCGCCCGTCCGCGACGGCCCGCACCGGAGACCCGGCCGTGGCAGCGAGGTCGATCCCGCGATGCCCCGCGGCGTAGCGATGCGCGGGAGCCCGCCACGGCTCGACGACGGAGAACCCGTCCACCGGCGGGGTCCAGAGCATCGGCGCGAGCAGGGCGAGCACCAGGAACACGCCCGGGCGGAGGAGGAGTGGAGCAACCATGCGGACACCTTCGTCCTCGCTCGCGTCGCGCGGGCGACCGGCTGCGCGACCGGGGGAGAAGACGCTCGCACGGTGGGCTGTGGAGGAGAACGACGTCGACCCCGCTGCGCAACCCGGCCCGGGACATTAGCAGGCGGGAGTAACGTGCCTGTGATCCGGAGCGGGCGCGGAGACACCGCACCCACCGGCGGCGAGAATCGGAGACGACCATGACCAGCGGACGATCTGACACCATCCCGAACCCCTCGGCGGCGAAACTGAAGAGGAAGGTGATCGGTCTCGCCATCGCGGCGGCGGTCGGCGGCTTCCTCTTCGGCTTCGACTCGTCCGTGGTCAACGGAGCCGTCGAGGCGGTGCAGGGCGAGTTCGAGCTGTCGGCCGCGCTGATCGGCTTCGCCGTCGCATCGGCCCTCCTCGGCTGCGCGGTCGGCGCCTATCTCGCCGGTCGCCTCGCGGACCGCTGGGGCCGCATCAAGGTCATGCTGCTCGGCGCAGGCCTCTTCTTCATCTCCTCGATCGGCGCGGGCGCGGCCTTCGCCGTCTGGGACCTCGTCCTCTGGCGCGTCGTCGGCGGCCTGGGCATCGGCATCGCCTCGGTGATCGCCCCCACCTACATCTCCGAGATCGCACCCAAGGCGATCCGCGGGGCGCTCGCGTCGCTGCAGCAGCTCGCGATCACGCTCGGCATCTTCGCCGCGCTGCTCTCGGACACCGTCATCGCCGAGGGCGCCGGCGGGGCGTCCGAGCCCTACTGGTTCGGCGTCGCGGCCTGGCGCTGGATGTTCATCGCCTGCGCCGTCCCCGCCGTGATCTACGGCCTGCTCGCCCTGACGCTGCCGGAGTCGCCGCGTTACCTGGCCACGCGGGGTCGCTCGCAGGACGCGCGCAAGGTCCTCGCGACGGTCACCCCGCGCGACGAGGTCGACGAGGCGCTCGCCGACATCCAGAAGAAGATCGACGAGGACGCCGAGAACGCCCAGCGCTCCAGCCTGCGCGGACCGGCACTCGGCCTGCTGCCGGTCGTCTGGGTCGGCATCCTGCTCTCGGTGTTCCAGCAGTTCGTCGGCATCAACGTGATCTTCTACTACTCGACCTCGCTCTGGAGCGCGGTCGGCTTCGACGAGTCGAACTCGTTCGCCATCTCGGTCTTCACCTCGGTGGTGAACGTCGTGGTCACCTTCGTCGCGATCTTCCTGGTCGACAAGGTCGGCCGGAAGCCGCTGCTGCTCGTCGGCTCCGCCGGCATGGCGATCTCGCTCGGACTGATGGCGCTCGCGTTCAGCCAGTCGACGATCAGCGGCGAGGACGTCTCGCTGCCCGGCGCCTGGGGCCCGATCGCGTTGGTCTCGGCCAACGCGTTCGTGGTCTTCTTCGGAGCGACCTGGGGCCCGCTGGTCTGGGTGCTGCTCGGCGAGATCTTCCCGAACCGGATCCGCGCCGCCGCCCTGGGCCTCGCGGCCTCGGCGCAGTGGATCGCCAACTTCGCGATCACGGTGACGTTCCCGATCCTGTCGCAGGACGTCTCGCTGACCCTCGCCTACGGCCTCTACGCGGCGTTCGCGCTGATCTCGTTCTTCTTCGTCTTCCTGTTCGTGCCCGAGACCAAGGGCCGCTCGCTGGAGGAGATGGACACCCTGCACATCCGCACCGTGATGAAGTCCGCGCGCAAGTAGCGCCGGGCCTCGCCTCGCTCCGAGCTTCGGCGCGCGATCACGCCTCCGGCTCGTGGAATCCCAGCTGTTCTGCGAGCCGGAGGCGTTTCCGCGTGCCGGAGCCGCGTGGCTGAGCTGCGCGGCGGACTTCGGGCTCGTGATTTCGGCTCGGGCTCGTCGAATCGGAGATTCTCCGCGTGCCGGAGGTGGTTCTGCGTGCCGGAGGTGGGCAGCGGGACCCCGGGCTCGTGATCTCGGCTCTGGCTCGTGGGATCGGGCGGTTTCCGCGTGCCGGAGGTGTCTCCACGTGCCGGAGGTGGTCGGCAGCAGGGCGGCGGACGCGCGGGCCGCGCCGCGCGGGGGAGGCGGCCGTCCTGGTGCTAGTCTTCTCGGAGCACCTCGCTCGTCGGGGTGACTACGCGCGCCCATTCGGCCAACGCTCCCCACGGTCCCCTTCGCCCAGTGCGAGGAGGGCGGGAGCGCGCCGGGCGCCAGGGCGACGTGCCGACCGGCCGTCGCGGACAACCGAACGGGAGTTCGGCGCCGTCGTGCGCCCGAGCCCCAGAGAAGGAGAACGACTCATGGCAGTCGTCACCATGCGCCAGCTGCTCGACAGCGGCGTCCACTTCGGGCACCAGACCCGTCGCTGGAACCCGAAGATGAAGCGCTTCATCCTGACCGAGCGCTCGGGCAGCTACATCATCGACCTCCAGCAGTCGCTGGCCTACATCGACAAGACCTACGACTTCGTCAAGGAGACGGTCGCCCACGGCGGCACCATCCTCTTCGTCGGCACGAAGAAGCAGGCGCAGAACGCGATCTCCGAGCAGGCGACCCGCGTCGGCCAGCCCTACGTCAACCAGCGCTGGCTCGGTGGCCTCCTCACCAACTTCCAGACGGTCTCCAAGCGCCTCGCGCGCATGAAGGAGCTCGAGGAGCTCGACTTCGACGACACGTCGAAGAGCGGCTTCACGAAGAAGGAGCTCCTCATCAAGAAGCGGGAGCTCGACAAGCTGCACAAGTCGCTCGGCGGCATCCGCAACCTCTCGAAGACGCCGTCGGCCCTGTGGGTCGTCGACACCAAGAAGGAGCACCTCGCGATCGACGAGGCCAAGAAGCTGGGCATCCCGGTCATCGGCATCCTCGACACGAACTGCGACCCGGACGAGGTCCAGTACCCGATCCCGGGCAACGACGACGCGATCCGCTCGGTGAGCCTGCTCACCCGCATCGTGGCCGACGCCGCCGCCGAGGGCCTCATCCAGCGTCACCAGAAGCCCGAGGCCGAGGGCAACGTCTCCGCCGTCGAGCCGCTGGCCGAGTGGGAGAAGGAGCTGCTCACCACGAGCGACGACTCCGCCGCCTCGATCGACGCCGCCGCGACCGACGCCCCGGCGTCCGACGTCCAGGAGCCCGCCGAGCAGGCCGGCGCCGAGACCGAGAAGGTCGCCGACGCCGAGCTCGCGACCGCCGACGAGGCCGTCGCCGAGGCCGAGGCGCCCGCCGAGGCCGACTCGACCACCGAGTCCGCGACCGACGAGACCCCCGCGTCCGTCTGACACCCGCACTGAGCCGGGGGTCGGACGGGTCGCGAGAGCGCCCGGCCGACCCCCGCTCATTCGGTGCACGTTCACCACGAAGCAGAACCGCCGACACCCCGGCGTGATGGAGTCCTCGACACCGAGGCCCGTCGCCGCGGGACCGGCAGACCACGACGTCCTGGTGGGCGCGGGTGCTCGAAGCACCGCGCCGACCGGACACAACAGAGGAGTTCGCAGAACTATGGCTAATTTCAGCCTCGCTGACGTCAAGACGCTGCGCGAGCAGCTCGGAACCGGCATGGTCGACACCAAGAACGCGCTCGTCGAGGCCGACGGCGACCTGGACAAGGCGGTCGAGATCCTCCGCCTCAAGGGTGCCAAGGGCAATGCGAAGCGCGCCGACCGCTCCACGAGCGAGGGCCTCGTCGCCGCCGCCGAGAAGGACGGCGTCGCCACCCTGATCGAGCTCGCCTGCGAGACCGACTTCGTCGCCAAGGGCACCAAGTTCATCGCCCTGTCCGAGGGCGTGCTGGACGCGGTCGTCGCCGCCGGCGCCACCACCGTCGAGGAGGCCCTCGCGGCCCCCGCCGGCGACAAGACCGTCGCCGACCTCATCAACGACGAGGCTGCGATCCTCGGCGAGAAGGTCGAGCTCCGCCGCGTCGCCACCGTCTCCGGCGAGCACTTCGCCGTCTACCTGCACAAGACCAACAAGGACCTGCCCCCGCAGGTCGGCGTGGTCCTGGGCTACTCGGGAGACGACGCGGAGACCGCCCGCTCGATCGCGCAGCACATCTCGTTCGCCAACCCCTCCTACCTGTCGCGCGAGGACGTGCCGCAGTCGGAGGTCGACAACGAGCGCCGCATCGTCGAGGAGATCTCGCGCGGCGAGGGCAAGCCCGAGGCCGCCCTGCCGAAGATCATCGAGGGGCGCGTCAACGCGTACTTCAAGCAGGTCGCGCTGCTCGACCAGGACTACGCCAAGGACAACAAGCTGTCCATCAGCAAGGTCGTGGCGGACGCCGGTCTGACCGTGTCGGGCTTCGCCCGCTTCAAGGTCGGCGCGTAGCACGCACAGCGAGGGGAGTCCGGGTCGTTCAGTCGACCCGGACTCCCTTCGCTCTGCCCGGGGGAGGTGCCCGGGCGTGGTCGCGGGGCGTCCCCCGCGCGGGATAGGTTTGTACGGGTCTACGGGAGGAAACGTCCATGACGGAGACGGATGCGAAGACGACGGGCAAGCGCCGCAGGGTGCTGCTGAAGCTGTCGGGGGAGGCGTTCGGAGCCGGCACTCTCGGGGTGAACCCGGACGTGATCAGCGCCCTGGCGCGCGAGATCGCCGACGCCGCGACCGAGGTCGAGATCTCGGTGGTCGTCGGCGGCGGCAACTTCTTCCGCGGGGCCGAGCTCTCGCAGCGCGGCATGGACCGCGGCCGCGCGGACTACATGGGCATGCTCGGCACGGTGATGAACGCTCTCGCCCTGCAGGACTTCCTCGAGCAGGCCGGCGCGGAGACGCGCGTGCAGTCCGCGATCGCGATGACGCAGGTCGCCGAGCCCTACATCCCCCGCCGGGCGATCCGGCACATGGAGAAGGGCCGCGTCGTGATCTTCGGCGCGGGCGCCGGCCTGCCCTACTTCTCCACCGACACCGTCGCCGCGCAGCGCGCGCTCGAGACGCACGCCGACGTCGTGCTCGTCGCGAAGAACGGCGTCGACGGGGTCTACGACGCCGACCCGCGGACCAACCCGGACGCGAAGAAGCTCGATACCCTCACCTACCAGGAGGCGCTGCAGCGTGGTCTCAAGGTCGTCGACTCGACCGCCTTCAGCCTCTGCATGGACAACGGCATGCCGATGCAGGTCTTCGGGATGGAGCCGGCCGGCAACGTCGCGCGGGCCATCCGGGGCACCCGGCTCGGCACCCTCGTCTCCAACTAGGGCGCCCCCGCCCCGAACTAGACTGACCACTTCCCTCTCTTAAGGAGCCCCCTGTGATCTCGGATGTACTCGCCGACGCGACCGTCAAGATGGACAAGGCCGTCGGAGTCGCCAAGGAGGACTTCTCCACGGTGCGCACCGGTCGGGCCAACCCCGGCCTGTTCCAGAAGGTGCTGGTGAGCTACTACGGCACGCCCACCCCGCTCTCGCAGCTCGCATCGCTGCAGAACATCGAGGCGCGCACGCTGCTGGTCACCCCCTACGACAAGGGCGCCCTGCGCGACATCGAGCAGGCCATCCGGGACATGCCGAACCTCGGCGCCAACCCGACGAACGACGGCTCGGTCATCCGGATCAACCTCCCCGAGCTCACCGCCGAGCGCCGCAAGGAGTTCGTGAAGATCGTGCGGACCAAGGCGGAGGACGCGAAGATCGCCGTCCGCAACATCCGCCGCAGCGCGAAGAGCGACCTCGACGCGCTCAAGGGCGACATCGGCGACGACGAGCTCTCGCGCGGCGAGAAGGAGCTCGAGGCCGTGACCAAGCAGCACGTGGACGCCATCGACGAGGCGCTCAAGCGCAAGGAATCCGAACTGCTCGAGGTGTAGTGCCGTGCCCGTGAACCCCGAGGATCCCGAGAGCAGCGACGACGCTCCGGCGCCGCACGTTCCGGGCGCCCGGGGTTCGCGCATGGTCACGCGCGACGCCCTGCGCGCGCGGGCCCAGCAGGGCCGGGCCGACGTCGAGCGACAGCTCGAGGCGACCCGTGCCCAGCTCGAGGCGACGAACGAGCGCCTGACCGCGCGCTCGGGCCGGAACCTCGTCTCCGCGACCGTCATCGGTCTCATCGGCGGCGGCGCGATGGTGGTCAGCCTGCTGGTCGTCAAAGAGCTCTTCATGGTGCTGGCCGGCGCCCTCGTGCTGCTGGCGGCACTCGAGCTGTCGAACGCGCTGCGTCACGCCGGGCGCGACATCCCGCGCATCCCCACCGGCGTCGTCGCCGTCGTCGCCGTCCCCGCGGCGTACTACGGCGGGATGCAGGCCGCCTGGTTCGCCGTGCTGGGCGGCTCGGCGCTGGTCGCCCTCTGGCGGCTGGGGGAGCAGCTCCTCCGCCGGACGAGGTCGACCGGTCGCGAGCTCCTGCTCGACGTCGGGCTCGGCGCGTTCGTGCAGATCTACGTCACGTTCCTCGGCGCCTTCGCCATCCGCCTCGTCGCGGAGGAGGGCGGCCAGCTCTGGGCGCTGTCCTTCCTGATCCTGGTGATCGTGGTCGACACCGGCGCCTACGTCAGCGGTCTCACCTGGGGCAAGCACCCGATGGCGCCGCGGATCAGTCCGAAGAAGACCTGGGAGGGGTTCGCGGGAGCGGCGGTCGCGGGCGTCGTCGTCGGCGTGCTCCTCGCGCTCCTGCTGCTCGGTCAGCCCTGGTGGGTCGGCGCCGTGTTCGGCGCGGTCGTCCTGCTGACGGCGACGCTGGGCGATCTCGCGGAGTCGCTGATCAAGCGCGACATCGGCATCAAGGACATGAGCTCGTGGCTGCCGGGCCACGGCGGCTTCCTCGACCGCCTCGACTCGATCCTCCCCTCGGCCGCCGCAGCCTACGTGCTCTACTTCGTCTTCGCGCACTGACCTCGAGCACGGGACCGCGCATCGGCTGCGCGCGCGGACTCCGTCCCGTCGCGGCGCGGTCGACGCGCCGATTCCCGGACCGGGCCGCCGTCTTGGCAGAATGACGGGATGAACGCTCCCTTCCCCCGCGCCCGCGAGTCCCGGCCCGGCTACGACACGGACGAGGTCGACTCCTTCCTCGCCTCGGCCAGGGACGCCTACGCCCAGCTCTCGGGCGGTCCGGCCGACCTGCGCGCAGTGGATCTGCGGCACACCGCCTTCTCGCTGAAGAAGGGCGGCTACTCGGCGCCGCACGTCGACGCCGCGCTGGAGCGCCTCGAGGACGCCTTCGCGGTGCGCGAGCGCCAGTACGCGATCGCGGCGCAGGGCGAGGAGGCCTGGCTCCGGAACGCGCGGGAGACCGCGCAGGAGATCGTGAACCGCCTGGCGCGGCCCGCACGCGAGCGCTTCACCCGCGCCGGCGTGCTCACCACCGGCTACAACATCCGCCAGGTCGACGCCTTCTCCGACCGTGTCTCCGGTTACTTCCGGGACGGCTCCGTGCTGACCGTGGACGACGTGCGGACGGTGTCGTTCGCACCGCAGCGCGGCGGCTACTCCGAGCCGCAGGTGGACCTCGTGCTCGACGCCGTGGTCGACGTGATGCTGGCGGTGCGCTGAGCGGTCGGCCCCGCACTGGCGGATCGAGAGGTCCTCCGTTATGCTTTCGTGATCGTGGGTATGCATCAGAGAACGTCCGTCGCGCAGCCACCCGTCTCCCGATCCTCGGTCGAGACCTCGAAGCGCCCGGCGGCCCGCCGGTCCCGGACCCGTGTCCCGCTGGCGTTCCTCGCCTTCGCCGCCTCCATCGGCTTCGTCGCCGTCAGTGCGGTCGACCCGTCCAGCGGCGCCGTCGCGTCGCCGTTCTACCAGGCCCCGGAGCGCTTCAACGGCGATCCGGCCCAGCGCCTCGTCGTCGCCGAGGCCGCCGTCGAGCGGACCGTCCAGCGCGACACCTTCGACGCGCAGGCCAAGCCGACCCCCACGCCGACTCCGACGCCGACCCCCACTCCGACGAAGTCGAAGCAGGCCGTCCTCGAGGACGACGAGGAGGAGGAGTCGGCCGCCGCGGCGCCCGTCGCCCGCTCGGCCGCCCCGGACCCCGGCTCGGCGAAGGCCCTCGCCTACGACCAGATCGTGCAGCGCGGCTGGGCCGACAGCGAGTACGACTGCCTCGTGCTGCTGTGGAACCGCGAGTCCGGCTGGAACGTCTACGCCGAGAACAAGTCGAGCGGTGCCTACGGCATCCCGCAGGCGCTCCCCGGCAGCAAGATGGCGACGGTCGGCGGCGACTGGCAGACCAACGCCAACACCCAGATCACCTGGGGCCTCGGCTACATCTCCGGGCGCTACGGCTCGCCGTGCGGTGCCTGGGCGCACTCGGAGAGCGTCGGCTGGTACTGATCCCGGCTGCCGCCCGTGCTCGGGGCGGGCGACCCGCCCGATAGCCTGAGCGCGTGGATTACGCGCTGCTCGGAGTCGTCGGGATCATCACCGTCGTCACCGTCGCGCGCTTCTCGAGCCGGCTCGGAGTCGCGGCACCGCTGCTGCTGGTCGTCATCGGCATCGGCGCGTCCTACCTCCCCGGCGTCCCCGAGATCGAGGTCGAGCCGGAGCTGATCCTCGCCGGGGTGCTGCCACCGCTGCTGTACTCCGCGGCGATCCAGGTGCCACTGGCGGACTTCCGGCGGAATCTGCGCTCGATCTTCGGGCTGTCGGTGCTGCTCGTCGTCGTCACGGCTCTCGTCGTCGGCTTCTTCCTCTACATGCTGCTGCCGGACCTCAGCCTCCCGGCCGCCATCGCGCTCGGCGCGGTGGTCAGTCCGACCGATGCGGTCGCGGCCACCTCGATCGGCAAGAAGCTCGGTTTGCCGCCACGGCTCGTGACCGTGCTCGAGGGCGAGAGTCTCGTCAACGACGCGTCGGCGCTCGTGCTGCTGCGCGCCGCCACGGCCGCGACCGCCGTGGTGGGCGCCTCCGTCTCGAGCGACGCCATCGACGTCGGCGAGGTCGGCGTGCTCTTCGTCTACTCGGTCGTGATGGCCGTCGTCCTCGGGCTGGCGATGGGCGTGCTGACCGTCTTCGTGCGCTCGAAGCTGCGCGACCCGGTGCTGGACACCGCGGTCTCGTTCGCGGTGCCCTTCCTCGCCTACATCCCGGCGGAGGAGCTCGGCGCCTCGGGTGTCCTCGCGGTCGTCGTCACCGGCATCTACACCGGGCACAACAGCGCGCGGTTCCTCAGCCCGCAGTCGCGGATCAGCGAGCGGGTGAACTGGCGGACGGCGCAGTTCCTGCTCGAGAACGGCGTGTTCCTCCTGATGGGCGCCGAGATCAAGGCGATCGTCGGCGACATCGAGCCGGGCGGCGTCGGCGTCGACACGGCGGTCCTCCTCGGGCTCGCGACGGTCGTGATCCTGATCGTGCTGCGCACCCTCTTCGTCTGGCCGCTGCTGCTCTGGCTCCGCGGCTCGGGCCGGCGGGCGGAGCGGATCAACCGGCGGCTCGCGGTCGGGGTGATGCGCCTGCGCAACAGCGCCAGCAGCGACGAGCGGTTCGTCCGCCGGCAGCAGCGCGCGGAGCGGCTGTACCAGCGGCGGGAGACCGACCTCGCGGCGACGACGAGCGAGGCGTTCGGCTGGCGCGGCGGGGTCATCCTCTCCTGGTCCGGGATGCGCGGCGTGGTCACGCTCGCGGCGGCGCAGTCGCTGCCGGCGGAGACGCCCTACCGCTCGCAGCTCATCCTGATCGCCTTCACGGTGGCCGTGGTCACCCTGCTGCTGCAGGGCGCGACGCTCCCGGCGCTCATCCGGGTGACGGGCATCCAGGGGAGCGACGGCGACGCCGACCGCCGCGAGCTGGCCACGCTGCTCGACGAGGTCGCCTCGACCGGCATCCAGGCGCTGCCGGAGGCGGTCGAGGACCTGCCGGCCGGCAGTGTCGGCGAGCGGGTGCTGGAGCGGGTCCGCCGGGACACGCTGACCCGCTCGCAGGTCGCGTGGGAGCAGGTGGAGCGCGAGGCCGACGGCCCGCTGGGCCCCCAGGGGCAGTATCTGCACCTGCGTCGGGCGGTGCTGAGCGCCGAGCGCGAGGCACTGCTGGAGGCGCGCGGTCGCGGGGTCTACTCCTCGCGGATCCTGCGGCGGGCGCAGCTGATGCTCGACGCCGAGGAGACGCGGCTCGAGATGGACGACTCCTCGCACTGACCCGCCCGGGCGGGACGGCTGCGAGCGAGTGCTCGCGCGGCGGCTCCTAGACTGGAGCAATGCCGCGCAGCAATCGACCCCGCGGACGCGGGCGCGAGGACGACGACGAGCAGCGCGACCTCTCGCAGATGCTCGCCGGCTGGCGGCGCACGGAGACGCGCCGCGGCCGGGAGTGGAATGTCCAGCCCGTCTCGTCGTCGCGCGCGGTCAAGAACTACCTCTGCCCGGGCTGCGGCCAGACGATCGACATCGGCCTCGCGCACGTCGTCGTCTGGCGCGGCGACGGAGCACTCGGCGACGCCGCGGACCTCGCCGGCCGTCGCCACTGGCACACCCACTGCTGGCGGATCGAAGGAGCACGATGACGCACGAGATCCGCGGAGGCGTCGTCCTCCCCGCCCGCCGCGAGGACGTGGAGCTGCACACCACCGACGGGCTGACGCTGGTCGGCGAGCTGGCGCTGCCGCTCGAGGGTGAGCCGGTGGCCACGCTGGTCACCCTGCACCCGCTGCCGACGCACGGCGGCTTCATGGACTCGCACATCCTGCGGAAGGCCGCCGCGCGGCTGCCCGCCCTGGCCGGGGTGGCCGTGCTCCGCTTCAACACCCGCGGCACGAGCTCGCCGCGCGGGACGAGCGAGGGCGCCTTCGACGGCGGCACCGCCGAGCGGGCCGACGTCGCCGCGGCGATGGCGCTCGTGGCCGAGCGCGGGCTGCCGCACCCCTGGCTGGTCGGCTGGTCCTTCGGCACCGAGCTGGCGCTGAAGTGGGGGAGGGAGCACCCCGTCGAGGGCGCGATCCTGCTGTCGCCGCCGCTGCACCGGGCGACGGCCGAGGAGGTCGCGGCCTGGGGCGAGGACGGGCGGCCGCTGGTCGCGCTGATCCCCGAGCTCGACGACTACCTGCGGCCGGCGGCGGCCGCCGAGCGGTTCGCCTCGGTCCCGCAGCTCGATCTGGTCGCCGTCGAGGGCGGCAAGCACCTCTGGGTCGGCGAGGCGCAGACGCGCCGCGTGCTCGACGAGATCGTGCGGGTGGTGGCGCCGGCGTCGTCGCCGCTGCCGACGGAGTGGGCGGGCGAGCTCGGCTGAGCCCGCCCGCGCCGGTCAGCGCTTCGTCGAGCCGCCGTCGTCCTTCGACCCGCCGTCGTCGTCCGACAGGCCGTCGATGTGCCCGATCAGGCCGCGGAGGCCCGTGACGTAGCCGGCGATCGCGTCGCGCTCGGTGCGGATCTCGTCGAGGCGGGACTCGGCCGTGTTCTGCAGCTCGCGGGTGCGGCGCTCGGCGTCGGCGATCATCTCGCGGGCGCGGTCGCGGGCGGAGTCGAGCAGGGCGTCCGACTCGTCCTGCGCCTCGCGGCGCAGGCGCGTGACGTCGTCGAGGGCGTCGCTGCGGAGTGCGTCGGCCTCCAGGCGCTTGTCGTTCGCGCGGCGGATGGCGTCGGCGAGCTGCAGGTTCGACTCGTCCAGGTAGCGCTGCGTCTGGGCGACCGCCTCCTGGTGGCGGAGCAGGTAGTCGCGGTCCGCCTCCTCGCGGCGAGCGGCGAGCTCGACGACGAGGTCGATCCGGGCCTGCTCGACCTCGCGCGAGAGCGCGGCGGCCTCGTCGGACGCGGCGGAGCGCAGCGCGGCGAGCTCGGCGTCCAGGAGGGCGACGGCGTCGGCCCGGTCGCGGGCGAGCTGCGTGCGCAGATCGGCGAGCTCGCGGGCGCCCTCCGCGCGGCCGGTGGCCAGCTCCGCGGCGAGGTCGGCGCGGCCGGACAGGACCTCGGCCTCGAGGTCGGCGCGGGCGGCCAGGACCTCGGCTTCGATCGCGGCGCGGGCCTCGGCGATCTCGGCGGTGACGGCGGCGCGCAGGCGGTCGACCTCGGAGGCGACCTCCGCCCGCAGCAGCTCGTTGCTCTGCGCCAGGCGGGCGGCCTCGGCGCGGGCCACCTCGACCTCGCGGGCGGCGACGGCGCGCATCTCGGCGGCCTCGCGGCCGGCCTCGGAACGGATCGCCGCGGCCTCGCGCTTGGCGGTCGCGCGGGTCTCGGCGGCCTCGGTGGCGACGGTGCCGCGGATGGCGGCGGCCTCGCGGACGGCGTCCTGGGTCATCACGTCGCGGTCGTCGGCGGCCTTGCCGAGCGTCGCGGCGGCCTGCGCCTCGGACTCCTCGCGGGTGCGGTCGGCGCGGCGGCGCGCCTCCGTCACGAGGCGCTCGGCCTCGTCGCGCGCGTCCTTCAGCAGACCGTCGCGGTCGTCGCGGGTCGAGCGGCGCAGCGCCGAGGCGTCGTTCTCCGCCTGCGCGATGATGCGCTCCGACTGCTCCTCGGCCACCCGGAGGGTGTGCTCGAGCTTCGCGCCGAGTCCTGCGTAGGTGGGCGCACCGACCTGCTGCAGCTCCTTCTCGAGCCCGTCGATCCGGGAGGAGAGGCGCTTGGCCTCGCGACCGCTCTCAGCGGCCTGGGTGTTGGCGTGGATGAGCTCGCGGCGCAGACCCTGGATGGCCTTGTCGACCTCGTCCCGGTCGTAGCCCCGGAACACCTGGGTGAATTCGGCCTCGTCGCTTGCCACGTCGTCTCCTCCGGAACACGGCCGCGGTGGGGTCGCGGCACTCCAGGGAGTTTAGTCAGCGGGTGCCTCGCGGCCCGGGCCGACACCCGCACCGCGCGCCCCTCGATCGGTGCTCTCGGCCGATACCTGGGTTCGGCTCAGCCCATCCGCTAACCTGGACTGTCTTTGTCTGTTGCCGTCGCGCCCCGGTCCGGCCGTCACCGGAGCCGTCCCGGGCCGCCACCCCCCGATCCGGCAACGCAGGAGGAGTTCTTTCGTGCGGTTCGTCTTCGCCATCATCGCCACCGTCATCGCCGCGGCGCTCATCGCGCTCGGCATCGGCCAGCGGACGGTGTGGGCTCCACCGGAGTCGCTCACCGCGCAGACCGCGCTCGAGTCCGGCGCCCCCTACGCCGTCATCGACGGCAGCACGCTCGGCGCCAATCCCGGCCGGCAGACGATCACGGTCGAGGGCGAGGGCGACCTCGTGATGGCGTACGCGCCGACGACCGATGTGCTGGGCTGGGTCGGCGGCTCCGACTACGACCGCATCGACTACGCGAGCAGCGAGGACGGCGCGGACAGCCTGTCCGCCGAGCAGGAGACCGGGACGGCGCTGACGCTGGCCTCCGACGTGGCGGACGCGAACGCCGCCGTCGTCGATCCCCGCGATTCCGACCTCTGGCTCGAGCAGTTCGAGGGCACCGGCAGCATCACCGTCGCGCTCGATCTGCCGGAGGACGTCTCGCTGATCGTCGCCACCGACGGCACCGCCCCGGCCGCGAGCGACATCCGGGTGAGCTGGCCGGTCGACACCGCGACGCCGCTGGCCGGTCCGCTGCTGCTGGGGGGAGCCGTGTTCCTGCTGATCGGCCTCGTCCTCTACATCTGGGCGTTCCTGCACCTGCGCCGCCAGCACGGACCGCGCCGCAAGGGCCCGCAGGGCAAGGTGCCGCGCGGCGCCCGCCTGCCGCGCGCCCGTGCCGGCATCCAGTCCTCGATCGCGGCGGGACAGCCCTCGCGGCGCCGCCGACTGCTGGTGCTCCCGATCGCGCTGGGCGCGACCGTGCTGCTCGCCGGCTGCAGTTCCGACTACTGGCCCGACCTCGCCGCGAGCGCCTCCGGGACGCCGACGGCGTCCGCCACCGCGACCCCGGGCGCGGAGCCCGTCGCGGAGGACCCCACCCCGGTCGTCACCACCCAGCAGGCGGAGGCGATCGTCGCCTCGGTCTCCGAGGTCGCGGCCGCCGCCGACGCCGCTCGCGACGCGAGCATCCTCGCGGAGCGCTTCCAGGGCGAGGCACTCACCGAGCGCACCACGAACTATGAGGTCCTGACGAAGGGCGGCACGATCGACGCGCCGCAGGCGATCCCGGCGTCGCCGGTGAGCCTCGTCCTCCCGCAGGACACCGACAGCTGGCCGCGGCTGGTCACAGCGGTCGTGCAGAACACCGCCGACGCCACGCAGGCGCCGATCGCCCTGATGATGAGCCAGGCGAGCCCCCGCGTCGACTACAAGGTGGACTACGCGATCTCGCTCGAGGCCAACGCGCGGATCCCCGACGTCGCACCGGTCACGGTCGGCACCTCGATCGTCGCCCCCGACTCGAAGCTGATGAAGCTCGCTCCGGAGAACGTCGGAGCGGCCTACGCGGACATCCTCGCGAACGGCGACTCCAGCCAGTACGCCGAGACCTTCTCCGGCGACGGCGACACCCTCCGCGGCCAGGTCGGCGTCGACAAGAAGAACGCCGATCGGGAGGCGCTGCCGGACACCGCCTCGATCGAGTTCACCAACGCGGCGGGGACGTCGGACACCATCGCCCTCGCCACCAACGACTCCGGCGCGCTCGTCGCCGCGAGCATCGCCGAGACCGCGACGGTCCGCCCGACCGCCGAGGGCTCGACCGTGTCGACGTCCGGCGCCTCGCAGACCCTGCTCGGCATCGACAAGTCGACCACGGGCATCGCGACCACCTACGGTTATCAGTTGCTGTTCTACGTACCGCCCGTCGGATCGGAGGAGAAGATCGTCATGCTCGGATGGAGCCAAGGACTCGTCTCGGTGGTGCAGCTGCCGTGAGCACACCCCTGCCCCCGCTGCCCGGCAACCTGCGCGGTGCCGTCGACCTGTCCACCCTCGTGAACCGGCGCACCCCGCCGGCCGCGCCCTCCGCACCCGCGGGCGGCGGTGAGGCCCCCCAGGGCGCCCCCGTCGCGAACCCGCTGCTGCTCTCGGCCGGTGACGCCGAGTTCGACCAGGTCGTCCAGCTGTCCTCGCGGGTCCCCGTGATCATCGACCTGCGCGGGTCGTGGTCCGACCAGAGCCTGAGCATGACCGCGCTGCTCGAGAAGGTCGTGATCTCCTACGCCGGTGCCCTCGTGCTGGTCGGCGTCGACGTCGAGTCGAGCCCCCAGCTCGCGCAGGCCTTCCAGGTGCAGTCGGTCCCGACGATCGCCGCGGTGATCGCCGGCCGCCCGGTGCCGATGTTCAACGGCCTCATCACCGAGGAGCAGCTCCGCGACCTGCTCGAGCAGGTCCTCCAGCTCGCCGCGCAGCAGGGCGTCACGGGCACCGTTCCCGTCGACCCGGCCGCCGCCGGTGCCGAGCCGGGCGCCGAGCCCGAGGCCGCGCCGCTGCCCCCGCACCACCAGGAGGCGTACGACGCGATCGACCGCGGCGACTACTCCGCCGCGATCACCGAGTACGAGACCGCCATCGCGCAGAACCCCCGCGACGACCTCGCCGTCGCCGGACTCGCGCAGGTGAAGCTGCTGCAGCGGCTCCAGGGCCGCACCCTCGACGACATCCGCTCGACCGCGGCCGCCGAGCCCGCGAACCTCGACGCGCAGCTCGCCGTCGCCGACCTCGACGTCTCCGGCGGCCACGTGGAGGACGCCTTCGACCGCCTCCTCTCGATGTACCCGCGCCTCGACGTCGACGGCAAGGCGAGCGTCCGCGCCCGCCTGCTCGAGCTGTTCGAGATCGTCGGCACGACCGACCCGCGCGTGAACAAGGCGCGAGCGAGGCTCACGGGGCTGCTGTATTGAATTGCGGGAGGAGCGCGAGCGCTCCTCCCGCCGCGGTCGGCTGGGTCTGTGGTTGCGATTCGCAGAGCGGGTCGCCCACGGCTCGCGAGAAACGCTGGCACGCGTGCGGCGCCTATTCGCGGGACGAGCGCGAGCGCTCCTCCCGCCGCAGTCGGCAGGTCGTGCGGTCGTGCTCCGCAGAGCGTGTCCCGTCCGGCTCGCGAGAAACGCTGGCACGCGTTTCTCGCTCATCGCCTTCATGGACTCGGCTGGTTCGGGGGACGGGCGGCTCGGTAGTCGCTCTCTTCGGCGCTCGTGCTCCGCACCTCGTCCTCAGTACTCGCGCCACATGGTGGTCGAGTAGCCCCGCAGGGGCGTAGCGAAACCCGCCGTCATCAGCAGGGCGGCTCTGCAGACTCGTCCTGCTGACGGTGGTGGATCTCGATACGCCCGCTTCGCGGGCTACTCGATCAGCATGCGGGGGGCCGCGCTCTGGGCGGCGTCGGCAGCGGTCGGGCGGGGGCGTCGCGCTCAGCCGCAGGGGCAGTTCTCGGAGCGGGGGGCGGTGATGCTGCGCTGGTGGCCGAGCACCTCGCGGGCCACGAGCGGCAGGTCGAGACCGCTCGACGCCGCCTCGGTGCGCAGAGCGACGAAGGCGAGGTCGGCGGAGATCCGCAGGCTCGCGCTCAGGAAGCCGACGGCTTGGAGGACGCTCGCCTCCTCGTCCGTGACATCGGGCAGCGACGCCACCCAGGCGACGAACACTCCCCCCTCCGGGTCCTCAGGCATCGGACGCACCTCCCGAGCGGGAGTCGGCGTCGCGCGCACGAGGGCGGCTCAGGGGGGTGCGGGGCGGTGGCGGCATCCTCTCCAGTGTCACCGGAACAGTGACAGATCCGGAGGAGGCGTGCCGCTGAGGGACGAACCGCGGGTCCGCGAGCGCGCAATACGGCGGGTCGGGGTGCTCCGCTGAGCGTCGGTCGAGAAGGAGGCCCATGGTGGTCGTCCTGTCTGCCGGGGTCCGGGGCGGGGAGGAGTGCGGGGTCGTCGCAGACACGGTAACTTTTTTGACGGTGTCCCCTTCGGGACAGAGTGTCCGCTCAGCGCACTCCTCGCGCCGGCGGGGTGGCGGCAGGCGGAGACCGCCACGGGCGCGGACGCCCGGACCAGGACGAGCGGAAGGGGCCGCGGTGGTGGAGCATCTGGAGTTCGAGCCGAGCGGAGACCGTGCGGCACGCCTCGTGGACGCGGTCGTGCGGGCGCAGGACGCCCAGCGCCGCCTGACCGCCCGGGGACGGGTGCAGCTGGGCCTCGGCGCCACCGACGTCGCGGCACTGCTGTACGTGGCTCGGGCGGGCCGCTCCTCGGCGACCCTCGGAGAGCTGGCCGACTGGCTGGACGTCACGCGCGCCGCGGCCTCGATGGTCGCCAAGCGGCTGGCCGCGACCGGCCACCTCCACCGCGTCGACGACGAGTCGGACGGCCGTCGACGCCGGCTCGCACTCACTCCCCGCGGGCGCGAGGCCGTCGACGAGGCGTTCGGCGCTGCCGACCGGGAGGCGTCGGCCCTCGTCGCGACGCTCGACGACGCCGTCGTCGCGTCCGTCCTCTCCACTCTGGAGCAGCTCACGACCGTGTTCGACGGCCACGGCTCTCCGGAGTCCCCGAGAGCACGGCGCGGTGCCTGACCGCGGGCCCGGATCCGCCCTCGAGGATCGCGGGAGCATCCGCATCGAGGCGGTCGGCACCGATCTGGAGCGCGCCTCCGAGGTCCTCGGCGGCTTCTACTCGGGGACGGGGTGGTCGGTGGAGGCCACCGAGCAGCCGTTCTCGTTCCGCTACGCGGCGCTCGGCGATCCGGTGATGACCCTGCGGACCTCGCAGATGCGCGGCGCGACCAGCGGTGAGGACCCGGCCGGCGGCGACTACGTCGTGCAGTGGCTGGTCGAGGGGACGGCGACGGTCGACGTCCACCGCGAAGCGATGCCGATGACGCGCGGTGTGCCGCTGCTCAATCCCGCCTACCGCCCGTTCGTCTTCTCCTACTCGGACTACGACCAGAAGCTGGTGCACCTGAACCGTGAGCACGTCGACCGCAGCGCTCGCGAGCACGGCTACCGCCGCACGGGCGCGCTCCGCTTCGACCACCTGCACCGCCACGGCGTGGAGGCCGTGGCGCAGTGGCACGCGGTGATCGGCGAGATCTCCACGGCCGTCCGCACCGGCCGGGTGACGCCGCTGCTCTGGGACCGGCTGACCCGCCGGGCGGCGGCTGCGTTCCTGGAGCTGTACCCGCCCGAGGGCGCGGCGCTCCCGGAGGTCCTGCTCGCCCCGAGCAACGCCGGGATGCGCTCCGCCGTCGAGTTCGTGCACGAGAACGCTCATCTGCCGATCGGGCCGATCGAGATCGCCGCCGCCGCGCACCTCAGCGTCCGCGGGCTGCAGGTCGCGTTCCAGCGCCTGCTCGGCACGACACCGCTGCAGTACGTCCGCGACGTGCGCCTCGACCGGGTGCACACGGATCTGCGGCTGGGCGACCCGGCGCGCGCGAGCGTGGCCGGCACGGCGCGCAGCTGGGGCTTCGGACACCTCGGCCGGTTCTCCGCCGCCTACGCCTCCCGCTTCGGCGAGTATCCGAGCCGCACCCTCGGCCGCTGACGCAGGGCTCGGGGCGGCGACGGCGTCGACCGCCGCGTCACTCGTCGCCGCCGGTCTCCGCGTGCGGAGCGCCCACCGCCTTCGACTCCGGCGAGCCGCGCTCGCGCAGGTAGACCGAGAGCACCGCCATGCTGCCCACGGCGAGGAACTCGGACTGCCAGTTCTGCAGCGTGCGGCTCCAGAAGTCGGCGGAGGCGAGGTACTCGCCCCAGGAGACCGGTGCCGACAGGTCCAGCAGCTGCTGCTCGTCGTAGGCGACGTGCCCGGCGACGGACTGCGCGAGCCAGGAGCCGGCGAAGACCGCCCCCATCACGATCAGCAGGGAGTGCGCGTAGAGCCGGCGCCGGAGGCCGCCCGGGAGCTTCGCGAGACCGGGGGAGGACTCCTCGGCCCACCGCCCCATCCGCTGCTCCCGCTCGGTGGCGCGGCCGGCCTCGCCGGGGTCCTTCGACTCCGAGGAGCCGCGCTGCACGAACCAGACCGTCGCGGCGATGTAGAGGAAGAACTGCAGGTACTCCGACTGCCAGTTCTCGGCGACGTCGGCGGAGAAGGTCGACGAGGTCAGGTAGCGCGCGTAGGTCACCGGCTCGAGACCGGCGATCCGCAGGTCATCGAGGTAGACGAGGAAGCCGGCGATCGACTGACCGGCCAGCGACAGCACGAAGAGTGCGCCGAAGACGAGGGTCAGCGAGTTCTCGCGCAGGAAGCCGCGGTCGGCGCCGGTGCGCCGCCCGGAACCGAGTGCCCCGGTCACGGCGCTCATCGGTGCAGCAGCCCCGTCGCGAGGAAGAAGACGAGCCCGGCTCCGATCACGGTCAGGCAGCCAGTGAACACGCCGCGCATCACGAGCCGTCGATCGCGCAGTCGAAGGGGAGGTCCTCGCCGGTCGCCGTGCACCCCGCGGCGCGCACGCGCCAGCCGTCGCCGCTCGCCGCGAGGAAGACGGTGTCTCCGCGCAGCTCGACCACGGCGGCCTGGCCGAAGGCCTCGGCGCGCGGGGAGCCGGCAGCGGCGGGGTCGAGGCCGAGCGCGAGGATCGCGTCGGGGCACGTCGCGGATCCCGCCCCGGTCTCGACGACCGCCTCGGCCGCCCGGGGGGTCAGCACCGCGCACGCGGCGGCGCCGTCGCCGGCGGCCAGCGCCTCCTCGAACGCCGCGGCGGTGGCACCGGCCGCCGCGGCGTCCGGCGCGAGGCCGGCGCATTCGGCGAGGGAGAGGACGAGTCCGACCGCCAGCGTTCCGGCGGGCACGCCGCTGAGTGCGCGGACGAGTGCGCGGTCGGGTTCGCGGGTGCGTCTGCTCGACGCGGCGGGGGAGCGGGACATCGGACGACCTCCTCGACTGGCACGAGTCCGGCGTCGCCGACGCTAGTCCGAGGGCGCCGCCGCGATCGAGGATCTTGACAGCGGCGCCGCGCCCGCCCTCAGGGGCGGTAGAGCGCCCACTCCTCCCGGGGCAGCTCGCGCAGCTCGTCGACGACGCGCAGCTGCCACATCGCCGGAGTGTGCCCCTCGAGGCGCCCGTGGACCGTCTCGCTGGTCCAGCCGTCGCGGGTGCGGGTGTAGCGGATGAATCGGACGTGCCGGCCCTCGAGGGGTGCTCCGCTGATCGCCATCCCTCGATCGTCGCCCATCGGGGCGGCCGGTGTCGGCTCTTGACAATCAGGCGGGGCGGCCGGAGGGATGAGCGGGTGCTGCGCCGCCCTCGACCCTCAGGCGGCGCCCTGCGGCGCGGTACCACTGGGCGCAGAAGAGGACGAGGACCGCCACCTCCAGCCAGCCGCCCGCCGTGGACATCAGCTCGGCTCCCGCGCGCACGTCGGCGGAGTCGAGGAACGCGGGCGGGCGCGCGTACAGCTGCTTGGCGAGGATCGCGTGCGAGGACATCGCGACGCTCGATGCCGTCATGGCTCGACGATCTCCCGCGCTCGCGACCGCCGGCCAGGGGGTTGCCAGCGGCGGAGCGCGCCCGGGGCCGATCCGCCGTCATGCCCCCCATGCTCCCGCGGAATCGGCGACCATCGGATGTTGCACGATCGCCGCAGCCGGACATGTACCTGTGACTCCGCGAAAGGGGAACCATGAGCATCCGCTCCCGCGACGACTTCTCCGAGCTGTACCGAGCCCAGTACGACGACGTCCTCCGCTTCGTCCGCCGCCGCGCACCCGCCGCGACCGTGGACGACATCGTGGGCGAGACGTTCCTCGCCGCCTGGCGCCGACGGCACGAGCTGCCGGAGAACGCCCGCCCGTGGCTGTTCGGCACCGCCCGGAACGCGATCCTCAATGCGGCGCGCGGCGAGAACCGGCAGCAGGCGCTCGCGGTGAGGATCGGGACCCTCGCGACCGAGGAGCGCGCCGATCCGTCGATCAACGACCGCCTCGACCTCGAGAGCGCCTGGAAGCGCCTGCCCCTCGGCGAGCAGGAGGCGCTCGCCCTGCACGTCTGGGAGGACCTCCCGCAGGCCGACGCCGCCCAGGTCCTCGGCTGCAGCCGCGCCGCCTACGCGATGCGGCTCACCCGCGCGAAGCGGCGTCTCGCGGCGCTGCTCGCCGCCACCGAACCCTCCCTCCTCTCCGGCACGGCAGAACGGACCCTCTGATGACCGACCAGCTCCTCGACCTGCTCCGCTCGGCCGACGCCGAGCCCCGAACCGCCCTCAGCACTGCCGAGGTCTCCCGCCGGGAGGCTCTCCTCGTCGGGATCCTCGCCGACGAGGAGGCGCCCGCTCCGCGGTACTTCCGCCGGAAGGACTGGGCGGTGGCGGGCGCGGCGACCCTGCTCCTCGCCGCGGCCGCTGCCGCCGCCGTGATCGTCGTCGCCCCCGGGCTGATCCCGGGTGCGGGGTCCACTGGGCTGAACGGCGGCGTGCTCGCCTCCTGGACCGGCGTCCCCGAGAGGATCCTCCCCGACTCGCCGCTCGGCAGCGGGGCGACCCGGTGGTGCGAGTCGAGTCTCGACGGGGTGAACGCCGAGGCCGGCCCGATCGAGCTCTCGCACCTCGATGCGCGCGGCGAGGCCGCATCGATGCTCTTCCGGCAGGGGGAGGCCGTCTACTACTGCCTCAGCGCGGGGTCCGGCGGAGGGTTCTGGGAGATGGCCGAGGCGACCCCCGCGGAAACGCTGTCGGGGGACGCCGTCCAGGTCGCCAGCTCGGGCAGCCACGGCAGCGGCGACGCCGCGGTGGCCTACGCGTTCGGCTTCGCCGGCGCGGACGTGGCGTCCGTCGTCCTGCACGAGGACGGTGTCGCTCCGATCGTCGCGACCCTCGAGGACGGCTTCTGGACGGCCTGGTGGCCGGTCGCGGACGACCTCGGCGCCGGTCCGTCCGGGACCCTGACGGTGACGACCGGCGACGGCGCGAGCCGCGAGATCGCGATCGAGTCCCTCTACCGGCAGTGAGCTACCCCGTCGGCGGCCGCCGGGCCGTCTGCGCGGGTCGCAGCCGCCTGCACCTCTGACCCTCCCACCGCACCGCCGCCGTCGCGGCGGTCCTCAGCGCGCCCGGATCCTCCGATCCGGGCCCCTCCGACGCGCCCGCAGCTCCGGCAGCGGGCGCCCAGCACAGAAGGACACACCATGGACACCGCACGCAGCACGCTCACCGCGTTCAGCACCCTCGCCTCGCTCGAGAAGCTGCCCCTCGCCTGGGGCCGAGCACTGGACCGCGCGGACAGGAGCATCCTCGACGCGGTCCTCGGCGACGACGTCGTCGTGGACATGACCCGGGCCACCGAGAGGATCGGCCTCGAGTTCCCCGTCCTGACGGGGAAGCCGACGGTCCTGGACACGATGATGGCCGCGGTCGGGCCGCTCGACACGATGCACCTCGTCGGCAACGTGCTCGTCGAGGAGACGGCGGGCGGTGCGACGGTCGAGGCGTACGCGCTCGCGCAGCACTTCGCCCCGGGCGAGGGTGCCGATCCGGCGACTACCCGCCACGCCTTGATGGGCAACACCTGGACCTTCGAGCTGCGCTGGACGGGGGAGCGGTACTCGGTGGTCCGCTTCGAGATGGACTGCCTCTGGATGGAGGGCGACCCGCTGGTCCTGCTCGCCGCGATCTCGTGACGCGTCGCCGTGATCCCGCGCGGGGAGTGCCGGCGCCCGTCCGCCCCGGCGACCGCCTCCTCGTGGACACGCCGGTCACCGCGGTCCCCGGGCTCACCTGGACGATCGTGGAGGTTGTCGAGCACCATCGCGACCCGGGGGACCTGCCGTGGAACCGCGGCCCGGACTTCCCGTTCCGGATCGGCTACCGGATCGGCGAGTCGGCGCCCGGTGTCGGCGTCTCGCGCGGCGTGCTCTGGCTCGCCGCCGACGGCACGGACCCGTCGGCTGCGGTGCGCGCCGTCGATCGACCGGGCGGCGGGGCGGGGAGCGCGCGGCACGGCGCCCACCGACCCCTAGGGTGAGCGGATGAGCACCGCCGCCCTCTCCCCGAGCGCCCGATTCCACCAGCGCTTCCTCGTGGAGCAGCGCGAGATGTCGGCGCCCGCCCGCCGCCGCCTGATGCGCGCGGGAGGCGGTTCGGTCGCGGTCGGGCTCGTGCTCTTCGCCGCGCTGATCGTGCAGGTCGCGACCGGCACCGGCCTCGCGGCCCTCGACCCCGCGGTCTCGGAGTGGTTCCGCGCGAAGCGCTTCGCGGAGGGGACGGTGGTGATGGACACGCTGGCCACGGTCTTCGGCCCGGTCTTCCTGCCGATCATCATCCTCGGCGTGCTCGTGCTGTGGATCGCGCTCGCCCGGCACCTCTGGCGGCCGCTCCTGCTCGCCGGCGGGATGATCACGGGGATGCTCAGCGTCCAGCTCGCCGCGCACCTGGTGCAGCGCATGCGGCCGCCCGTGGAGTACATGCTGCTCGGGGCCGACGGGACGTTCTCCTTCCCGTCCGGCCACGTGACCGGCGTCTGCGACTTCTTCCTGATCACGACCTTCCTTCTCGCCTCGCGCCGCTCCTCGCCGGTGTGGGCGATCGGCGGCTTCGCGCTCTCGCTCGGGATGATCGCCGGTCAGGTCGTCGCCCGGCTCTACCTCGGCTACCACTGGCTCACCGACACCCTCGCGTCGGTGGCGCTCGCGCTCGTGATGCTCGGGTCGGTGGTGCTCATCGACACCTGGCGCACCGCGGTGGTGCGCCGGGACGAGGTCTGACCGGAGGCCTCCGAACCGCACCGCTCAACGACGACGCCCCCGGGCCGCAGGGCTCGGGGGCGTCGTCGTTCATCGACGGAGCGTCAGCCGCCGACGGCCTGGCGTGCGCTGTCGAGTCCGGAGGAGAAGGCGTCCGCCGACGAGACGTTGCCGAACTCCAGCTCCACCAGGGCGCCGGAGAGCGCCGCGCCGATCACGCCGGTGTCGGGTCCGTTGACGAAGGACGGGAACTGCTCTTCTGACGCCGGTGGATCTCGATGCGCCCGCTCCGCGGGCTGCTCGACCAGCATGGTTCGGTCCGCTGAGCGGGCCGCCCGACCGGCACGACGAGGAAGGCGGGCGGAGGGACGCGTGTGCGTCCGCTCCGCCCGCCTCCGGGTGGGGTGGTGCCGGTCAGCCCAGGTGGCGCAGGAAGAGCGCTCCGAGCGGGGGCAGGATCAACTCGGCCGAGGCGGGGCGACCCGCCCAGGGTTCGTCGCGGGCCTCGACCGCGCCGAAGTTGCCGACTCCGGAGCCGCCGTAGATCTCGGCGTCCGTGTTGAGCAGCTCCTCCCAGCGGCCGGCCTCGGGGAGGCCGACGCGGTAGCCGTGCACCGGCGAGCCGGAGAAGTTGACGATGACCGCGACCGCGCGGCCGGCTTTGTCCTTGCGGAGGAAGGAGATCACGTTCGGCGCCGCCGCACCGCCGTCGATCCACTCGAAGCCGGCCTGGTCGTTGTCGAGCTCGTTCAGCGACGGGACCTCGCGGTAGAGGCGGTTCAGCTCGCCGACGAGGCTCCACAGCCCGCGGTGGCTCGGCTGGTCGAGGATCCACCAGTCCAGCCCGCGCTCCTCGGACCACTCCGAGTACTGCCCGAACTCCTGGCCCATGAAGAGCAGCTGCTTGCCCGGGTGCGCCCACATGAACGCCAGGTAGGCGCGCACGTTCGCCAGCTGCTGCCAGTGGTCGCCGGGCATCTTCTGGATCAGCGAGCCCTTGCCGTGCACGACCTCGTCGTGGCTGATCGGCAGCACGAACTGCTCGCTGAACGCGTAGACGAAGGAGAAGGTGATCTCGCCCAGGTGGTACTGGCGCCACAGCGGGTCGTTCGCCATGTAGCGCAGCGAGTCGTTCATCCAGCCCATGTTCCACTTGAGCCCGAAGCCGAGCCCGCCGGAGACGGTGGGCTGGGTGACGCCGGGCCAGCTGGTGGACTCCTCGGCGATCATCATGATGCCGGGGTAGAGCTTGTACGCGGTGGCGTTCACCTCCTGCAGGAAGCTGATCGCCTCGAGGTTCTCGCGGCCGCCGTGCTCGTTGGGCAGCCACTCGCCCTCCTTGCGGGAGTAGTCGAGGTAGAGCATCGACGCCACGGCGTCGACCCGCAGGCCGTCGACGTGGAACTCCTCGAGCCAGAACAGCGCGTTGGCCACGAGGAAGTTGCGGACCTGGGTGTGCCCGAAGTCGAAGACGTAGGTGCCCCAGTCCATCTGCTCGCCGCGGCGCCAGTCCGGGTGCTCGTAGAGGGGCTCGCCGTCGAAGCGGGCGAGCGCGAAGTCGTCCTTCGGGAAGTGCCCGGGCACCCAGTCGACGAGCACGCCGATGCCGGCCTGGTGCAGCCGGTCGATCAGGTACTTGAGGTCGTCGGCGGTGCCGAAGCGGCTCGACGCGGCGTAGTAGCCAGTGACCTGGTAGCCCCAGGAGCCGCCGAAGGGGTGCTCGGCGAGCGGCATGAACTCGACGTGGGTGAAGCCCAGCGTGGTGACGTACTCGATCAGCGGATCCGCGAGGTCGCGGTAGCCGAGACCGGGCTTCCAGGAGCCGAGGTGCATCTCGTAGACGCTGATCGGCTGGGTGTGCGGGTCGACGCTCGCGCGCTGCTCCATCCAGCCGGAGTCACTCCACTGGTGGTGCGAGACGGGGACGCGCGAGGCGGTCGCCGGCGGCACCTCCGTGGCGCGGGCCATCGGGTCGGCCTTGCGGACCCAGCGGCCGTCCCGCGAGAGCAGATCGAACTTGTAGGAGGCGCCGGGCTCGATGCCGGGGACGAAGATCTCCCAGACGCCGTTGACGCCGAGGTTCCGCAGCGCGTGGCCCTCGCCGCTCCAGTCGTTGAAGTCGCCGACGACGCGGACGGCCTGGGCGTGCGGCGCCCAGACGGCGAAGGAGGTGCCCCAGACGCCCTCGTGCTCGCGGTGCCGCGCGCCGAGCGCCTCCCAGAGCCGCTCGTGCCGGCCCTCGCCGATCAGGTAGAGGTCGAAGTCTCCGACGGTCTTCGAGAACCGGTAGGGGTCCTCGGCGGTCCAGGAGGAGCCGTCGCCGTAGTGCGCCTCGACGGTGTACGCCTGCAGGTCCTCGTCGTGGACGCCCTGCCAGAGGCCGTCGTGCAGGTGCTCGAGCTCGACGCGGACGCCGCCGGCCAGGACGGCCGTCACGGCGTCGGCGAGCGGCCGGCGGACGCGGACGACAGCGCCGCCGCCGGGGAGCGGGTGCTGCCCGAGGACGTCGTGGGGGAGTGCGTTGCTGCCGGTCGCCAGCTGCTGGAGGACCCACTCGGGGAACTCGGGGAGCGCGTCGACCTCGGCCTCCGGCGGCGTCAGCGGCTCGGGGGTCGCGGACGCGGCGGTCGGCTCGGGCGGCAGGAGCCGCTCGGGCGGCGCGACGGGCTCGGGCGGGGTGAGCCGCTCGGGCGCTGCGGACGACTCCTCGGCCGCGGGCTCCGCGACGTGCGCGCCCGTGGTCGTCGCCGAGCTCGTGCCGGTCGTCACGACCGTCTCCGTGCGCGGGTCGACACCCGCCGCGTCGGCGGGGCTGCCGGGCTCGGCGGGGACGGCGTTCTGCGCCGGCCCCGTCCCGCGCCTGCTCTCGTCCGTGCTCTCGGCCGGGCTCGTGCCGTTGTCCTCGGGAACCGTCATCGTCCGTCCGCCTTCACGCTCAGGATGTGCACGGGCTCGACGAAGGAGTCGAGCCGCACGTAGTTGTCGCTGCCCCAGGTCCACACGGCGCCGGTGATCAGGTCCTCGACCTCGTAGGTCGAGCTCCAGTCCAGTCCGAGGGACGGCAGGTCGATGTGCACCGTGGTCTCGCGCGCCGAGTGCGGGTCGGTGTTGACGACGACCAGGAGGGTGTCGTCGCTGCCGGTGCCGGTGAACGCGCGGTCCAGGTGCTTGGAGTAGACGAGGATCGCATCGTCGTCGCTGCCGTGCACCTGCAGGTTCCGCCGCTGCGCCAGGGCGGGGTGCGCCCGGCGGATCTCGTTGAGCCGGGTGATGTACGGCGCGATCGTCGCGCCGGCGGCGTCGGCCGCGGCCCAGTCGCGGGTCTTGTACTCGAACTTCTCGTTGTCGATGTTCTCCTCGGCGCCGGGGCGCGCGACGTTCTCGATCAGCTCATAGCCGGCGTAGACGCCCCAGAGCGGCGAGGCCGTCGCGGCCAGAGCGGCGCGGACCTTGTAGGCCGCCCGGCCGCCGTACTGGAGGTACTCGGTGAGGATGTCCGGCGTGTTGACGAACAGGTTCGGCCGCATGTAGTCGGCCGTCTCGTGCGAGATGCTCGTGAAGAACTCCTCGAGCTCCTCCTTGGTGTTGCGCCAGGTGAAGTACGAGTAGGACTGCTGGAAGCCGACCTTGCCGAGCGCGCGCATGATCGCCGGACGGGTGAACGCCTCCGCGAGGAAGACGACCTCGGGGTTCTCGGCGTTGACCTCGTGGATGATCCACTCCCAGAAGTCGAGCGGCTTGGTGTGCGGGTTGTCGACGCGGAAGATCTTCACGCCGAGCGAGATCCAGTGGCGCAGGACGCGGAGCGCCTCCTGGCGGATGCCCTGGGGGTCGTTGTCGAAGTTGATCGGGTAGATGTCCTGGTACTTCTTCGGCGGGTTCTCGGCGTAGGCGATCGAGCCGTCGGGGAGCGTCGTGAACCACTCCGGGTGGCTCGTCACCCAGGGGTGGTCGGGCGAGGCCTGCAACGCGAAGTCGAGCGCGAGCTCGAGGCCGGTGGCGGTGACGGCGTCGTGGAAGGCGGTGAAGTCCTCCACGGTGCCGAGGTCGGGGTGGATCGCGTCGTGCCCGCCCTCGGGCGCGCCGATCGCCCACGGCGAGCCGGGGTCGTTCGGGCCGGCGTTCAGCGTGTTGTTCGGGCCCTTGCGGAAGTTGCGGCCGATCGGGTGGATCGGCGGCAGGTAGAGCACGTCGAAGCCCATCGCCGCGACGGCGGGGAGGCGGTCGATCGCGGTGCGGAAGGAGCCGGAGGTGACGCTGCCGTCCTCGTTCCGGACGGCGCCCTCGGAGCGGGGGAAGAACTCGTACCAGGCGCCGACGCCGGCGCGGGTGCGCTCGACGTGCACCGTACGCGGCTCCGAGACGCTCGCGAGGCTCATCACGGGACGCGCGGTGAAGGCGCCGTGCACGGCGGGGTCCTCGGCGGCGGCGAGGCGCGCCTCGGGGGAGAGCGACTCGTCCGCCACGGCGGCGGCGGCGTCGGAGAGCAGGGAGCGCTCGGCGTCCGAGCGGGAGTCGTCGCCGGCCGCGGTGCGGAGGAGGCCCTCGCCGATCGCGAAGGTGACGGCGATGTCCAGGCCGGCCGGGATCTTGACCTCGGCGGTGTGCAGCCAGGTCGCCCAGTCGTCGGCGAAGGCGCGGATGCGGTACGTCCAGTCGCCCTCGTCGTCGAGGAGGACGAGGCGTCCGTAGCGGTCGGTGCCGGTGGCGATCAGCGCCATCCGGTGCTCCGACTCGGTGCCGGCTGGGGAGGTGAGCAGCAGGTCGACGCCGATCAGGTCGTGCCCCTCGCGGAACGCCGTCGCCGCGAACGGGACGACCTCGCCGACGAAGGCCTTCGCCGGCCAGCGGTCGTCCTCGAGCCGCGGCTGCGGGTCGATGATCGGGATGCGCTCGGCGCGCACCCGGTAGCCGGAGCCGGTCGGAGGCGACTGCTCCGCGGTCTCCGCCGCAGCCTCGGGAGCCGGCGCCGCGTCGGCCGTCCCCGGTGCCACGGGCGCCTGCGCCTGCGCGGCCGGAGCCGGCGCCGTGCGATCCTGCGCATCCTGGGCCGCCGCCTCCGGCGACGGGGGTGTCTGCGCGGCCGGAGTCTCCTCGCGGGCCGCACCTCCCCGAGCCGCTCGTCGTGCGTCCTTGCCGTGCGAAGCCTTGCCGAAAGGTGTCTGAGCCACGTCACGACAGTAGCGACCGGCGATGCCTTTGGCACGCCGGTTGCGAACGCGCGCGCCGCTGTGCAAAAGGGCCCGCGCCACGGCCGACGGCGCCCGCGGGCACTCCGCTACAGTGTGCGAGCGCGACCGCCCCGGCCGTCCGCAGGGGGTGCTCGCCGGGGTCCTCAGTCGCCGGGATCAGCCGGTCGCCGTACCGGCAGAGAGTCGAGGAGTGCCGTGAAGGCCATCCGCCGCTTCACCGTCCGATCGGTCCTGCCGCCCGAGCTGTCCGCGCTCGGCGAGCTGGCGGGCAATCTGCGCTGGGCCTGGCACGAGCCGACCCGGCGCCTGTTCGAGCGGGCGGACGCGGAGCTGTGGCAGCGCAGCGGCGGCGACCCGACCGCGCTCCTCGGCGCGATCGCGCCCGAGCGCCTCGCCGAGCTGGCCCGCGACCAGGGCTTCGTCGACGACGCCTGGCGCCTGCGCGACGATCTCGAGCGCTACCGCACCGAGCCGCGCTGGTACCAGTCGCTGCCGGAGTCGGCGCCGCGCTCGATCGCCTACTTCTCGCCCGAGTTCGGCATCGCCGCCGCGCTCCCGCAGTACTCCGGCGGCCTGGGCATCCTCGCGGGCGACCACCTCAAGGCCTCCTCGGACCTCGGCGTCCCGCTGACGGGCGTCGGCCTCTTCTACCGCTCGGGCTACTTCTCCCAGGGCCTCTCCGCCGACGGCTGGCAGCTCGAGTCCTACCCCTCGCTCGACCCCGACGGCCTGCCGCTGCGGATCGTGCGGCTGGCCGACGGCTCGGCGGCGCGGATCGTGCTGGCCCTGCCGGACGGGCGCGCGCTCTACGCCCGGGTCTGGCGGGCCGAGGTGGGCCGGGTGACGCTGCTGCTGCTCGACACGGACGTCCGCGAGAACGAGGACGCCCTGCGGACGGTCACCGACCGGCTCTACGGCGGCGGCGGCGAGCACCGCCTGCTGCAGGAGCTGCTGCTGGGCATCGGCGGCGTGCGCGCCCTCGAGCTGTGGGCCGAGGTCTCGGGCACGCCGCTCCCGGAGGTGTTCCACACCAACGAGGGGCATGCGGGCTTCCAGGGGCTCGAGCGCATCTCCGGCCTGATCGGCTCGGGTCTCGACTTCGACCAGGCGCTGCAGGTCGTGCGCGCGAGCACGGTCTTCACCACGCACACGCCGGTGCCGGCGGGCATCGACCGCTTCGACCGCGGGATGATCGAGCAGTACTTCACCACCGAGCTGCTGCCGGGCGTGCAGATCGAGGACGTGCTGGCGCTGGGCTCCGAGTCGACCACGGGCGGCGCGAGCGACGTCTTCAACATGGCGTTCATGGGGCTCCGCCTGGCGCAGCGCTCCAACGGCGTCTCGAAGCTGCACGGCGAGGTGAGCCGCTCGATGTTCTCCGGTCTCTGGCCGGGCTTCGACACGGCGGAGGTGCCGATCGGCTCGGTCACCAACGGCGTGCACGCGGCGACCTGGACCGATCCGATCCTCCGGGGTCTCGCCCGCGACCGGCTCGGCACCGACGACACCACCCGCGCCGACTGGGCCTCCGGCGCCCTGAGCGACGGCGAGCTCTGGCAGGCGCGGCGCTCGATGCGCGAGCAGCTGGTGCGCGACGCCCGGGCGCGCGCCGCCCGCTCCTGGCGCGAGCAGAACCCCGGCGGCCTCACTCCGGCCTGGCTGGACGAGCTGCTCGACCCGGACGTGCTCACCATCGGCTTCGCCCGGCGAGTGCCCACCTACAAGCGGCTGACGCTGATGCTGCACGACCCGGAGCGGCTGCGCGCGCTGCTGACCCACCCGGAGCACCCGATCCAGATCGTGATCGCCGGCAAGTCGCACCCCGCCGACGAGGAGGGCAAGCGGCTGATCCAGAAGCTGGTCCGCTTCGCGCAGGAGCCGGACGTGCGCCGGCGGATCGTCTTCCTGCCCGACTACGACATCGCGATGGCGCAGCTGCTCTACCCGGGCACCGACGTCTGGCTGAACAACCCGCTGCGCCCGCTCGAGGCGTGCGGCACCTCCGGGATGAAGGCCGCGCTGAACGGCTCGCTGAACCTGTCGATCCTCGACGGCTGGTGGAACGAGTACTTCGACGGCGAGAACGGCTGGGCGATCCCGTCCTCCGACCGCGACCTCGACCCGGAGTCGCGCGACACGCTCGAGGCCGATGCGCTCTACGAGCTGCTCGAGAGCGAGGTCGTGCCGCGCTACTACGAGCGCGACCACGACGGAGTGCCGCGCCGCTGGGTGCGCTCGATCCGCCACACGCTGGCGACGCTCTCGCCGGAGCTGTCGGCCGAGCGGATGGTGCGCCAGTACGTCGAGGCGCTCTACCAGCCCGCCGCCGGGGCCGGGCGCGAGATCGCGGCCGACCACTTCGAGCCGGCCAAGGAGCTCTCCGCCTGGAAGCAGCGGGTCCGCGCGGGCTGGCCGGGCGTGGCGGTCGCGTCGGTCGAGTCGGGCGGCATCGACGCGGTGCCCCAGCGCGGCGACCGGCTCGCGCTGCGCGCGGGGGTCCGCCTGGGCGAGCTCTCGCCCGAGGACGTCGTGGTGCAGGTCGTCTCCGGCACCACCGCGGCGGACGGCTCGCTCGTCGACGTGCGCCTGCACGAGCTCGAGGTGGCGGAGGAGTCGGGCGCGGTCGTGCCCGCCGACGCGGTCGGCCGCGTGCCCTACGCCGGCGAGATCGTCCTCGACCGCAGCGGCTCCTTCGGCTACACCGTCCGCGTCGTGCCGCGGCACCCGCTGCTCGCCCGCTCGGCCGAGCTCGGCCTGGTCGCGGCGGCCGGCTGACGCGCGCCCATGCCGGTCGAGTAGCCGCGCAGCGGCGTCTCGAGCGGGGAAGCCGCTTCGCGTAGAAGTGGTCAGCGAAAGGACGCGGCTGCGCCGCGACATGTGGTCGAGTAGCCCCGCAGGGGCGTATCGAGACCCGACGTCACCAGGAGGGCTGGTCTGCAGACTCAGGTTCTGACGGTGGTGGATCTCGATACGCCCGCTCCGCGGGCTGCTCGATCAGCAGGGAAGCCCTCTGCGAGGGCTGCTCGATCAGCATTGACGTGGCCTCAGTGCATGCCGGTGGAGCTGCCGCGAAGCGTCCTCTAGATGCATGCTGGTCGAGTAGCCGCGCAGCGGCGTATCGAGACCCGCCCCGCTCAGCGCGCGATGTCCGCCAGGGTCGCGCCCGTCGCGGCGACGAGGTCCGCCGGCGCGAGCTCGATGTCGAAGCCGCGCCGCCCGCCGGAGACGAGCACGGTGTCGTACAGCTCCGCCGTCTCGTCGAGCACCGTGCGGTGCCGCGTCTTCTGCCCGATCGGCGAGATGCCGCCGAGCACGTAACCGGTGCGCCGCTGCGCGAGCGCGGGGTCGGCCATCGTCGCCCGCTTGCCGCCGACCGCCGCCGCGAGCTCCTTGAGCCCCAGCTGCCCGGTCACCGGCACGATGCCGACGACGAGCTCGCCGTCGACGTCGACCAGCAGGGTCTTGAACACCCGCTCCGGCTCCACCCCGAGCGCCTCAGCGGCCTCGCCGCCGTAGCTCGCCGCCCCGGGATCGTGCCGGTACTCCCGCGGCACGAAGGCGATCCCCGCCGCGGTCAGCGCGAGCGTCGCCGGAGTCCCCGGTCCGCCCTTCATCAGCGCGCGGCGGCCGGACGCGGGCCGTGCGCGGCGAAGAGCTGCATCGACGTGCCGGCGACGCGGACGACCTGCCCCGGCTCGAACGACTCGCCGTGCTCGAGCGGCACCGACTCCTCGCTGCTCCACAGTCGCGTGTACCCGGTGACCCCCTCGCTCTCGGCGAGGACCACCGAGGTGTCCGCCTCGACGCCGTGCACGATCAGCAGGACGCGGTCGAACTCCTCCGTCTCGGGAGTGGACGCGGCCAGGTACTGCAGCGTGCGGTTCTCCGCGGAGGTCCAGTCGTGCTCCGACATCGTCCGCCCGTGCGCGTCGAACCACTGCATGCTCGTGGCTCCCGGTGTCACCGCACCGCCGCGCCCGTAGCGCGAGGGCCGCAGCGCCGGGTGCTCGCGGCGCAGGCGGATCAGCGTCCGTGCGTGCTCCCGCAGCTCGAGCTGCCAATCGCTGCGCCCGTCCCAGCGCAGCCAGGTGAGGTCGGAGTCCTGGCAGTAGGCGTTGTTGTTGCCTCGCTGGCTGCGGCCGAACTCGTCGCCGGCGGTGATCATCGGGACGCCGGCCGAGAGCAGCAGCGTCCCGAGCAGATTCCGCATCGCCTTCCGCCGGCCCTGGTTGACGCCGTCGTCGGCGGTCGGGCCCTCGAAGCCGTGGTTGAAGGAGCGGTTGGTGTCGGCGCCGTCCCGGTTCGACTCGCCGTTGCCGATGTTGTGCTTGACGTTGTAGGAGACCAGGTCGGCGAGCGTGAAGCCGTCGTGCGCCGTGACGAAGTTGACGGAGGCGAGCGGCCCGCGCTCGAGCGAGAACGTGTTCGACGAGCCGGAGAGCCGGGTCGCGAAGCCGCCGATGCCGACCGGCGCCGTTCCCGCGCGCCGGGCGTAGTCGATGTCCGAGAGCCAGAAGTTGCGGGCGCGGTCGCGGTAGCGGTCGTTCCACTCCGACCAGCCGTCCGGGAAGTTGCCGGTCTGCCAGCCGCCCATGCCGACGTCCCAGGGCTCGGCGATCATCTTCACGTCGGCGAGCGACGGGTCCTCGACGGCCGCGCGCAGCAGCGGGTGGTCGCGCTGGAAGTGCGCGATCTCGTCCCGCCCGAGGGTCGCGGCCAGATCGAGTCGGAAGCCGTCGACCCCGACCTCGTCGGACCAGTAGCGGAGCGAGTCGAGCACCAGGCGCTGCGCGACCGGCCGGCCGAAGTCGATCGTGTTGCCGCAGCCGGTCACGTCGATGTAGTGGCCCTCGCCGGTCTGGCGGTAGTACGCCTGGTCGTCGATCCCGCGCAGGCTCGAGCGCGGACCCTGCGGCCCCTCCTCCGCGGTGTGGTTGTAGACGACGTCGAGGATCACCTCGAGCCCGGCCTCGTGCAGCAGCTTGACCATGCCCTTGAACTCGCGCAGCACCGCGGTCGGGCCGCCGCGCTGGGCGGCGGGGGAGGCGTAGGCGGCGTGCGGGCTGAAGAAGTTGAGGGTGTTGTAGCCCCAGTAGTTGGTGAGTCCCTGGCGCAGCAGCCGCTGCTCCGAGACGAACGCGTGCACGGGGAGGAGCTCGACGGCGGTGACCCGGAGGTCGAGGAGCGACGAGACGGTCGACTCGTGCGCGAGACCGGCGTAGCTGCCGCGCAGCTCGACGGGCAGCGCCGGGTTGAGCTTGGTCAGGCCCTTCACGTGCGCCTCGTAGATCACGGTGCGATCCAGCGGCGTGCGCGGCTTCTCGGAGGAGCCCCAGTCGAAGGAGTCGTCCACGACGACGGAGCGCCACTCGTTCTCGGCGACCCGGTGCAGCCCGCGGGAGTACGGCTCGAGCAGGGGGACCCGCGGATCGAAGCGGCCGGGGACGCCCGAGGGCCCGTCCACCTTGATCGCGTAGCGCCGGCCGACGGTGAGCTGCGCCGCCCGGGCGGACCAGACGGCGTCGTCGCCGCGCACCAGCGGGACGGTGCGGGTGACCCAGCTGGGGTCCTTCTCGTCGTAGAGCAGCAGATCGATGGCGGTCGCGTGCTCCGACCAGACCCGCAGCTCACCGCCCTCCGCGTCCACGACGACTCCGAGGCGGGCCAGGGAGTCGCGTGTCTGCATGCGACCTACAGTAGTGAGGGGCCGGAGACCTGCTCCGCACCCCGGACGCGGGACGGAGGGCGCCATGATCTATCTCGACCACGCGGCGACCACCCCGCTCCGGGCGTCGGCGCTCGCCGCCTTCGCCGAGGCGTCCACTCAGCCCGGCAACCCCTCGTCGGTGCACGGCTCAGGCCAGGAGGCGCGCCGCCGGCTCGAGGACGCCCGCTCGGCCATCGCCGTAGCCCTCGGCTGCGAGCCGATCGAGGTGATCCTCACCGCGGGCGGCACCGAGGCGATCAACCTGGCGCTCAAGGGCCTCTACTGGCAGCGCGTCGCGGAATCCCCGGCGCGCACGCGCATCCTCGTGCCCGGCGGCGAGCACCACGCCACGATCGACACGGTGGAGTGGCTCGCGACCCACGAGGGAGCCCGGATCGAGTGGCTCGCGCTCGACTCGGAGGGGACGCTGCGGCCCGAGACGCTCGAGGCGGCGCTCGCCGCGGATCCGGGCTCCGTCGCACTGGTCTCCGCGCTCTGGGTGAACAACGAGATCGGCACGATCGCGCCGGTCGCCGAGCTGGCCGCGGTCTGCGCGCGGGCCGGCGTGCCGCTGCACCTGGACGCAGTCGCGGCGCTCGGCCACCTGCCGCTCGAGGTCGCGGCGGTGCGGCGCGCCTCCGGCTCCCGCGACGGCGCGGGTCTCGTCGCGGTCAGCGTCTCGGGGCACAAGGTCGGCGGGCCGATCGCGACCGGCGCCCTCGTCCTGGCGCGCGACGCCCGGGTCGTGCCGGTCCTGCACGGCGGTGGCCAGCAGCGCGGCGTCCGCTCGGGCACCCAGGACGTCCCCGGGGCGGCGGCGTTCGCGGCGGCCGTGACGGAGGCGGTCGCGGAGCTGCCCGGGGAGGCGCTTCGGCTGGCGGCCCTGCGCGATCGGCTCGTCGCCGGGATCCTCGCCGCCGTCCCCGGCGCGACGCTGACCGGGCCGGCTGTCGACTCCGGCCGGCGGGTCGCGAGCAACGCGCACCTCGCCTTCCCCGGCGCGCAGGGCGACTCGCTCCTCTTCCTCCTGGACATGGCGGGCGTCTCGGTGTCCACCGGCTCGGCCTGCACGGCCGGGATCCCCGAGCCCTCGCACGTGGTGCTGGCGCTCGGCCGCACCGAGGACGAGGCGCGCGGCGTGCTCCGGATGACGCTCGGCTGGACCACGACGGACGCCGACGTCGACGCGCTGCTCGCGGCGCTGCCGGGCGCGTACGCGCGGGCGGCCCGCGCCGGCCTGTCCCGCCGCGCCGTGCTCCCCGCCTGACGCCGCCTCCGCGCGGTGCCCACCCGTTGTGCAGGCGCTCGTCCGTTCTGCAGGTGTCCGGCGCGAGTCGCCCGATCCTCCGTGCAGGTCTGCGCCGAACGCGCGCGATCGCCTGCAGATCGGACGCGACCGGGGACGGACCGCCGCGAATCGCGCACACCGCACGCCCGCCGCCCGCTCGTAGACTCGGACGGTGAAGGTTCTTGCGGCGATGAGCGGTGGAGTGGACTCGGCGGTGGCCGCGGCCCGCGCGGTGGAGGCGGGGCACGAGGTGGTCGGCGTGCACCTCGCGCTGAGCAGGATGCCCGGCACGCTGCGCACCGGCAGCCGCGGCTGCTGCACGATCGAGGACTCGATGGACGCCCAGCGCGCCGCGAACGTCCTCGGCATCCCCTACTACGTGTGGGACTTCTCCGAGCGGTTCAAGCTCGACGTGGTCGACGACTTCGTGGCCGAGTACGCCGCCGGCCGCACCCCCAACCCGTGCATGCGCTGCAACGAGCGGATCAAGTTCGCGGCCCTGCTCGAGAAGGCGCTCGACCTCGGCTTCGACGCCGTCTGCACCGGCCACTACGCCTCCCTCGAGACCGCCGCCGACGGCAGCCCCGAGCTGCACCGCGCGAGCGACGAGGCGAAGGACCAGTCCTACGTCCTCGGCGTGCTCACCACCGCGCAGCTCGAGCACTCGATGTTCCCGCTCGGCTCGACGCCCTCGAAGGCGGTCGTCCGGGCGGAGGCGGCCCGCCGCGGCCTGAGCGTCGCGAACAAGCCGGACAGCTACGACATCTGCTTCATCCCCGACGGCGACACCCGCGGCTGGCTCTCGGAGCGCGTCGCCCCCGAGACCGGCGCGATCGTCGAACGCGACGGCGCGGTGGTGGGGGCGCACGAGGGAGCGCACGGCTACACCGTCGGCCAGCGCCGGGGCCTGCACCTCGGCGTGCCCGCGCCGGACGGCCGCCCGCGCTTCGTGCTCGAGGTGCGGACGAAGACCAACGAGGTCGTCGTCGGTCCGCGGGAGGCGCTGCGCATCGGTGAGATCGCCGGCTCGCGCTTCACCTGGGCCGGCGCGGCGCCGGAGGACGCGTCGACGCCGTTCCGCTGCGACGTGCAGATCCGCGCGCACGCCGACCCGGTCCCGGCGACCGCGGTCGTGTCGGAGGTGGATGGGAAGGTGGAGCTCGTGATCACTCCCGACTCGCCGCTCGACGGCGTCGCCCCCGGCCAGACGGCCGTCGTCTACCTCGGCACCCGCGTGCTCGGCCAGTGCACGATCGACCGCACGGTCGCGGCCGACCTCGTCGGTGCCTCCGCGAGCGGGGCGGTGCTCTGATGGCCGCGAAGTCCGAGGCGGGCGCGACGCCGGCGGCGGACCTCGATCCGGCCCAGCGCGTCGACGAGCTGCGCGCCCGGATCCGCTCCGCGAGCGAGGACTACTACGCGGCCGACGCCTCGCCGCTCGCCGACGCCGAGTACGACGCGCTGGTCCGCGAGCTCGCCGAGCTCGAGACGGCGCACCCCGAGCTGGCCACCGAGGACTCGCCGACGCAGACGGTGGGGGGAGTGGTCGCCGCCGGTCTCGACCCGATCGACCACGCCGAGCGGATGCTCTCGCTCGACAACGTGTTCTCGGCAGAGGAGCTGCGGGAGTGGTGCGACAAGACCGTCGCCTCCGCCGCCCGCCCGGTCGCCTGGCTGACCGAGCTCAAGATCGACGGCCTCGCCATCTCGCTGCACTACGAGAACGGCCGCCTCGTCACCGCCGCCACCCGCGGCGACGGGCGGACCGGCGAGGACGTCACGGTCAACGCTCTGCGCGTGGCCGGCATCCCGCAGCAGCTGGCGGGCGAGGGGCACCCCGCGCTGGTCGAGGTCCGCGGCGAGGTCTTCATCCCCGTGCGCGAGTTCGCGGCACTGAACGCCCTGCAGGAGACCCTGCGGGACAAGGCCGTCGAGGAGGCGCGCGAGCGCTGGTCGGCCCGGCCGAGCGCCACCCGCAAGCCCTTCGACGAGGAGCGGGTCCGCGACAGCGCCCTGCGCCGCTTCCCCACCTTCGCCAACCCGCGGAACGCCGCGAGCGGCGGGCTCCGCCAGCAGCTCGACAAGAAGTCCGGCCTCGACCTCCGCGCCGGCGAGGCGCGGGTCGGCTCGCTCGCGCTCTACGTGCACGGCATCGGCGCCTGGCCCGACCCGCCGGTGCAGAGCCAGTCCGAGGTCTACGGCCTGCTCGCCTCCTGGGGGCTGCCGGTCAGCGCCCACAACCGGGTCTCGGAGTCGGTCGACGAGGTCCTCGCCTTCGTCGAGCAGTACGGCCGCGAGCGACACTCGGTCGAGCACGAGATCGACGGCGTCGTCGTCAAGGTCGACGAGCTGGAGCTGCACGACGAGCTCGGCGCCACCAGCCGCGCCCCGCGCTGGGCCATCGCCTACAAGTACCCGCCCGAGGAGGTGCACACCAAGCTCCTCGACATCGTCGTCAGCGTCGGTCGCACCGGCCGGGCCACCCCGTTCGCGCAGATGGAGAAGGTCAAGGTCGCCGGCTCCGAGGTGCGCCAGGCCACGCTGCACAACGCCGACGTGGTGAAGGCCAAGGGGGTGCTGATCGGCGACACCGTCGTCCTGCGCAAGGCGGGCGACGTCATCCCCGAGGTGCTCGGCCCGGTGATCGAGCTGCGCGACGGCAGCGAGCGCGAGTTCGTGATGCCGACGCAGTGCCCCGAGTGCGGCACGACCCTCGCTCCCGCCAAGGAGGGCGACGTCGATCTGCGCTGCCCGAACGCCCGCTCCTGCCCCGCGCAGGTGCGCGGCCGCGTCGAGCACATCGGCAGCCGCGGCGCGCTCGACATCGAGGTGCTCGGCGAGGTGACCGCCGCGGCGCTGACCCAGCCGTTCGTGCCCGCGGAGCCGCCGCTCGACACCGAGGCGGGCCTCTTCGAGCTGCGGATCGAGGACGTCTTCCCGATCGAGGTCGTCGTCCGCGACAGCGAGACCGGCCTGCAGAAGCTCGACGACCGGGGCGAGGCGAAGGTCGTCGGCCCGTTCAAGCGCAAGCGGCAGAAGCGCGACGGCGCCTATGACCCGGCGGCGGAGGTGTTCGGCGGCGACGCCGAGTACGTGCCGTCGACGACCGGTCTCGCGCTGATCGCCAACATCGAGAAGGCGAAGACCTCGCCGCTCTGGCGCTTCCTGGTCTCGCTCAGCATCCGGCACGTCGGCCCGGTCGCCGCGCGCGCCCTGGCCGGCCACTTCGGCTCGCTCGACGCGATCCGCGCGGCCAGCCGCGAGGAGCTCGCCGCGGTCGACGGCGTCGGCGGCATCATCGGCGACGCGGTGCTCGCCTGGTTCGAGGTCGACTGGCACGCCGAGATCGTCGACCGTTGGGCGAAGGCCGGCGTGCAGTTCGCCACGCCCGGCCACCCGGGCCCCGGTGCGGCCGACGCCGCGGGCGGCGTGCTCGCCGGGCTCACCGTCGTCGCGACCGGCTCGCTCGAGGGCTACAGCCGCGAGGGGGCACAGGAGGCGATCCTCGCCGCCGGCGGCAAGGCCGGCTCGAGCGTCTCCAAGAAGACGCACTACGTCGCCGCCGGCCCCGGCGCCGGCAGCAAGCTCGGCAAGGCCGAGGCGCTCGGCGTGCGGATCATCACCGCCGCGGAGTTCCACCTGCTCGTGACCGAGGGGCCCGAGGCGATCGCGCTGCCCGAGGAAGCGGCCTCGGAAGAAGCGGTCGGCGGCGCGCCCGTCGCCGACGCTCCCGCCGCCGACGGCACCGACCCGGTCGCCGCCGACGGCACCGACCCGGTCGCCGCCGAGGCGCCGGCCGGCGAGACCGCCGATGCGGCGACCGCCGATGCGGCCGCCGCTGAGGAGACCCCCGACGCGGATGCCTGACCGGCCCGGCGAGGAGCGGCGGGCCTTCCTCCGTCGCTCCCTCGCCGAGGCCGCCTCGACCGCGCTGGACGCCGCCGCCAATGCCGTACCGCTGACGCCGCGCGAGCGCGCCGCCGCCGCGGCGCTGGCCCGGATCGATCACCTCGTCGTCGTCTCCTTCGCCGGACGGCCGCGCCGCCAGGTCTTCGGCGCCCTCGACGGCGAGCCGGGCAGCGACTTCGCCGGCGGAACCGACGAGGTGCTGACCGCCCCCGGCCCCGGAACCGCCGGAGACCGGTTCGCCCCCGCGATGCTCCCCGTGCACACGCTGCTCGCGCACTCGTTCGCGCGCGCCGACCACTGGCGCGCGGACGGCCGTGACCCGCTCCGACTGCTGCTCGACTCGGCCTGGCACGCCGGCACCCCTTGGTCCCTGGTCGTCGACGACCGCCAGGGCGTCTCGACCACCCTCCTCGCCGACCCCGACCCGATGCACCGCGATCCCGCGGTGGCAGCTGCCGGGGGAGCACTCCTCCCGCTCTCCGGACTCGCGAAGGCGGCCGCGATGGGCGCCCTGCCGCCGGTCGTCCTGGTCGAGCCCCGCTCGCTCGTCGATCCGGCCGACTTCGCCGCCGCCGACGATCCGGGCCGGTCGAGATCTGCGGACGCGCGCACGGCCGAGCGGCTCCTGCACGAGACCGTCGACGCGGCCAGGGCGGCGGAGTCGGCCGGGCGCCGGGTGCTGCTGGTCGTCACCGCGCGCGGGCGGTCCGATCGCCCCGGCGACGTCCCGGCCCTCCTCATCGCCTCGAGCGCGCGGCCCGGTGATCGTCTGACGGCCCGGCTCGGCCCGGCGACCCCCGCCCTCCTGCACCGCGCCCGCTTCGCCGCCGACCGCCGGGCGCTGGGCGACGCCGGCGTGCTCGCCGTCGCCGAGGCGCTGTCCGGACCCGCCCGGCCGCTGTCGCGCTACCCGCGCACGGCACCCGCCTTCGCGCCGGAGGGCCGGGAGCACTCGATCGGGCCGGCCCTGGCCGCAGCCCTCGCCGCGGCGGGCGTCACCGCCGAGCCCGGCGACGTCGAACAGGCCCTCATGATGCTCCGAGCCGCCGCCCCGGGCGCGTCGCTACACTCCCCGGAGGCACGGATCCGCGGCACGCGGGAAGGGCGGAGCGCATGAGCGGCACCGACGGCGGCGGCGACCGCACCCCGCGAGACGACGCCCCCCGCTCCCGCTCCCGCCGCCGCTTCCTGGCCGGCGGCGCCGTGGCCGGCACCGCCGCCGCCGCGGGCCTCACCGGCGGAGCGATCGGCGCGGCCGTCGCCTCCGGCCGCGACCGCGAGGCCGAGTCGCCCCTGCCCGAGCGCAGCGAGCCCGGCTTCGACCACGTCGTCGTCGTGATGTTCGAGAACCGCTCCTTCGACAACATCCTCGGGCAGCTCTACGCGGCCGACGGCCCGCCCGCGGGCGAGACCTTCGAGGGCCTGCAGAGCGGCGAGCACTCCAACACGACCGCCGCGGGCGACGCCGTCACCGCGCACGTCTACCAGGGCGCGACCGACACCGTCATGCGCCAGCCCGATCCCGACCCGGGCGAGGAGTACCCGCACGTCAACACCCAGCTCTTCGGCACGATCGACCCGCCGTCCAACGCCGGGGCGTCCGTCGGCGCCATGACGGCCCCCTTCAACGCGCCCGCCGACGCCTCCGCCCCGACGATGAGCGGGTTCCTCGAGGACTACGTGCAGAACCTCCGCCACCTGAAGAAGGGCGAGGAGCCCACCCGCGAGGAGTACAGCACGATCATGGGCGGATTCTCGCCCGACATGCTCCCCGTCTTCTCGACCCTGGCCCGCGAGTTCGCCGTCTTCGACCACTGGTTCTGCGCCGTCCCCTCGCAGACCTTCTGCAACCGCTCCTTCTTCCACGCCTCGACCTCGCACGGCTTCGTCACCAACAAGCACGGCGGCGGCTACGAGAAGTGGCTCGCCGACGACCTCGGAGATGCGCCGACGGTCTTCAACCGCCTCGAGGAGGCCGGGAAGAGCTGGCGGGTCTACTTCGACGCGCTCCAGGTCGTCTCCTACACCGGGTTCCTGCACGCGCCGGTGCTCGAGAAGTACTGGAAGACCAACTTCGCCCCGATGGAGCAGTTCTACGCGGACGTCGCGAGCGGCGAGCTGCCCGACTACGCCTTCGTGGAGCCGCGGCTCGTCTTCGACCACAACGACATGCACCCGCCGACCGGCGTCCTGCACGAGGACGAGGTCGACGGGCAGCCGCTCTACGACAGCGCGCTGTCCGACGTGCGCGCGGGGGAGCTGCTGCTGCACGAGATCTACTCGGCGATCCGCGAGAGCGCGTCGACGACGGGCTCGAACGCGATCAACACCCTGCTGCTGGCCACCTTCGACGAGCACGGCGGGCTCTACGACCACGTGCCACCGCCTGCCGCGACCCCGCCCGGCGACGGCCGCGAGGGCGAGATGGGCTTCGGCTTCGACCGCCTCGGCTGCCGCGTGCCCGCCATCGCGATCTCCGCCTACACCCGGGCGGGCACGGTCCTGCACGACGAGATGCACCACGGCGCCCTGATCCGCACCCTCAGCCGCCTGCACGGGCTCGAGCCGCTCACCGCGCGCGACGCGGACGCGCCCGACCTCTTCGGCGTCGTCACGCTCGACACCCCGCGGCAGATCGACGACTGGCCGACCACCGTGCCGCAGTACCTGCCGCCGAACCCGGAGGCGACACCGCCGCACCCGGCCAACGCGAACAGGGACAAGCCGCTCAGCCCACCGGCCCTCGGGCTGATGGGCCTGCTGCTCGCCCGCTACGGCGAGCCGGGCGACGACCTGCCGACCACGTACCAGGGCGCCTACGAGGCGCTGCTGAAGCACGGCACGAGCCTCTTCGGCACCGGCACGGTCACCGCGTCGCCCACCCCATCGCCCACCCCGTCGCCCGGGGCCTGAGCGGAGGGAGCGTCGGTGCCCCTGGCTAGACTGGACGCCGATTCCCACGAACCACCCGACGGAGACGCATGTCCGAGATCACGGCCGACACGGTCGCCCATCTGGCCTCGCTGGCCAGGATCGACCTCACCACCGAAGAGATCGAGAACCTCACCCGGGAGCTCGGTCAGATCGTCGACTCGGTGACGGCGATCCAGGCCGTCGCCACCCCCGACGTCCCGGCCACCAGCCACCCCATCCCGCTCGAGAACGTCTTCCGCCCCGACGTCGTGGGCGAGACGCTGACCCTCGAGCAGGCGCTCTCCGGTGCTCCCGAGCACGACGGCAGCCGCTTCCAGGTCTCCGCGATCCTGGGGGAGGAGCAGTGAGCGCCCACGGCGACGAGCTCGTCCGCCTCAGCGCCTCCGCCCTCGCCTCGCGCCTCGCCGACGGCTCCGTCTCCTCGCGCGAGGCGACGCAGGCGCACCTCGACCGCATCGCCGCCGTCGACGGCGCGGTGCACGCCTTCCTGCACGTCGCGGGCGACGCCGCGACCGCGACGGCCGACGCGATCGACCGCCGCCGCGCCCAGGGCGAGTCGCTGCACCCGCTCGCCGGCGTCCCGCTCGCGGTCAAGGACGTCATCGTCACGAACGACATGCCGACCACCGCGGGCTCGCGCATCCTCGAGGGCTGGCGCCCGCCGTACGACGCGACCGTGATGCAGAAGGTCCGCGCGGCCGGCCTCGTGCCGATCGGCAAGACCAACATGGACGAGTTCGCGATGGGCTCGACCACCGAGCGCTCCGCTTACGGCCCCACCCACAACCCCTGGGACCTCGACCGCATCCCCGGCGGCTCCGGCGGCGGCTCGGCCGCGGCCGTCGCGAGCTACGAGGCGCCGCTGGCACTCGGCTCCGACACCGGCGGCTCGATCCGCCAGCCCGCGCACGTCACCGGCACCGTCGGCGTCAAGCCGACCTACGGCGGGGTGTCCCGCTACGGCGCCGTCGCGCTGGCCTCGAGCCTCGACCAGATCGGCCCGGTCTCGCGCACGGTCCTGGACTCGGCGCTGCTGCACGACGTGATCGCCGGGCACGACCCGCGCGACTCGACCTCGCTCCGCGACGAGTGGCCCTCCTTCGCCGATGCGGTCCGCCGCGCCGACGTGAAGGGCCTGCGGATCGGCGTGCTCAAGGAGCTCGACGGGGGAGAGGGCTTCCAGCCCGGTGTCCTGGCCCGCTTCCACGAGGCCCTCGCGGTCCTGGAGAAGGCCGGCGCCGAGATCGTCGAGGTCAGCGCGCCGAGCATCGAGCACGCCGTCGCGGCGTACTACCTGATCCTCCCCGCGGAGGCGTCGAGCAACCTCGCGAAGTTCGACTCCGTCCGCTTCGGCCTGCGGGTCACCCCGCAGGGCGGCGGCACCGTCGAGCAGGTCATGGCCGCGACCCGCGAGCAGGGCTTCGGCCCCGAGGTGAAGCGGCGGATCATCCTCGGCACCTACGCGCTCTCGGCCGGCTACTACGACGCCTACTACGGCAGCGCGCAGAAGGTGCGGACCCTCGTCCAGCGCGACTTCGACGCCGCCTTCGCCTCGGTCGACGTCATCGCCTCGCCGACCGCGCCGACCACCGCCTACCGGCTCGGCGAGAAGCTCGACGACCCGCTGGCGATGTACCGCGGCGACATCGCGACCATCCCGGCGAACCTGGCCGGGATCCCCGGCATCTCGGTCCCCGCCGGTCTCGCCGACGAGGACGGCCTCCCGGTCGGCGTCCAGTTCCTGGCCCCCGCCCGACAGGACGTCCGGCTCTACACCGTCGGCGGCGCGCTCGAGGCGCTCCTGGAGGAGCAGTGGGGCCACCCGCTGCTCTCGCAGGCGCCCGATCTCGCCGCCGCCCAGCTCTCCGCCCCCCAGGAAGGTGCCGTCTGATGGCCTCCGCGCACGCGTCCGCCCCCGAGCTGATGGACTACGACGAGGTCTTCGAGCGCTTCGAGCCGGTCCTCGGCTTCGAGGTGCACATCGAGCTCAACACGAAGACGAAGATGTTCTCGGACGCCCCGAACATCGCCGGCTCCGAGCCGAACACCAACACGACGCCCGTGTGCCTGGGCCTGCCCGGCTCGCTGCCGGTCGTCAACGAGCAGGCCGTCCGCTACTCGATCAGCCTCGGCCTCGCGCTCGGCTGCTCGATCGCGCCGTCCAGCCGCTTCGCTCGGAAGAACTACTTCTACCCGGACATGGCGAAGAACTACCAGATCTCGCAGTTCGACGAGCCGATCGCGTTCGAGGGCTCGGTCGAGGTCGAGCTCGCCGACGGCAGCGTCGTGCACATCCCGATCGAGCGCGCGCACATGGAGGAGGACGCGGGCAAGCTGACCCACGTCGGCGGCTCCACCGGCCGCATCCAGGGCGCGGAGTACTCGCTGGTCGACTACAACCGCGCCGGTGTCCCGCTGGTCGAGATCGTCACGAAGCCGATCCACGGCGCGGGCAAGAGCGCTCCGGAGTACGCCAAGGCCTACGTCGCCACCATCCGGGACATCGTCCTCGCGCTCGGCATCTCCGACGCGAAGATGGAGCGCGGCAACCTCCGCTGCGACGCGAACGTCTCGCTCAAGCCGATCGGCCAGGAGAAGCTCGGCACCCGCACCGAGACGAAGAACGTCAACTCGCTCCGCTCGGTCGAGCGCGCGGTGCGCTACGAGATCCAGCGCCAGGGCGCGATCCTCGCCGCCGGTGGCACGATCACGCAGGAGACGCGGCACTGGCACGAGGACACCGGCCGCACCTCGGCCGGGCGCCCGAAGAGCGACGCCGACGACTACCGCTACTTCCCGGAGCCCGACCTGCTGCCCGTGGTGCCGAGCCCCGAGCTGATCGAGGAGCTGCGCGCCGCGCTGCCCGAGAAGCCCGCCGCCCGCCGCCGCCGGCTGAAGGCCGACTGGGGCTTCACCGACCTCGAGTTCCAGGACGTCGCGAACAGCGGTCTCCTGGTCGAGATCAGCGAGACCGTCGCCGCCGGCGCCTCGCCGCAGGCCGCCCGCAAGTGGTGGACCGGTGAGGTCGCCCGGCTCGCCAACGCGGCGGGGCAGGATCCGGCCGAGCTGGTGTCGCCCGAGCAGGTCGCCGAGCTCGCCGGGCTGATCGACGCGGGCACCCTCACCGACCGGCTCGCCCGCGAGGTGCTCCAGGGCGTCATCGCCGGCGAGGGCACCCCGCAGGAGGTCGTCGACGCCCGCGGGCTCGCGGTCGTCTCGGACGACGGCGCCCTGATCGAGGCGATCGACGCCGCCCTGGCCTCGCAGCCCGACGTGCTCGCGAAGATCCGCGACGGCAAGGTCCAGGCCGCCGGCGCGGTCATCGGCGCGGTGATGAAGGCGATGAAGGGCCAGGCCGACGCCGCCCGCGTCCGCGAGCTCGTCCTCGAGCGCGCGGCCGGCTGAGTCGATGCGCGGGGGACGGACGGCGGCGTGAGCACTCTGCCCGGCGACGCGTCCGTCCCCGCTCGGCTCGATCTGCCGGGCGGGGCGTTCCTCCGCCCGCTCGTGACGAGTGACGCGGATCTGCTGCACCCGGTGATCGGGCAGCGCCGCGGCTGGCTCGCCGCGCTGCTGCCCGAGGGCGACCCGAGCGGCCTGCCCTCCGCGTCGCCGGGTGACGACCTGCGCGCGCTCCGGCTGCTCGAGACCGCCGCGCGCGAGCGGCGCCTCTTCGTCTACCTCCTCGTCGGCGCGGACTGGACCGAGGTCCTCGGTGCCCTGAGCGTCCGGCCCGTCGGCGACGACGAGGCCGAGGCGTCCTGGTGGGTCGTGCCGAGCCTCGTCGGGTCCCGCCTCGAGGAGGAGCTCGACGCCTACGCGCGGCGCTGGCTGCTGCTGCGCTGGCCGTTCGAGCGCGTCGAGACCCCCGACAACCACCCCGAGGAGCCGGCCGCCCTCGCCGGGGCCAACCTGCTCCCGCTGCTCCCCGACACTCCGGCGCGCACCCCGCTGCCCGAGCCGGATCTCGCGGCGGCGGAAGCGCTCTGGGCCGCCTACCGGGCGCACGAGCCGATCGCGCCCGAAGAACTGCCCCTCGTCGAGTCGTTCGGCGACTCGGTCGAGCTCGCTGACGAGCTGCTCGCCCTGGTGCGGCGCGGCGTCAAGACCGCGACGGCCTCGCTCGTCGGCGACGAGCCCGTGCCCCGCGTCGGCGACCACTGGATCGTCTGCGACGGCGCCGGTGTCGCCCGCGTCGTGCTGCGGACCGTCGAGATCCGTCTCGGTCCGCTCGACAGCGTGGACGACGCCTTCGCCTGGGACGAGGGCGAGAACGACCGCTCGCGGGAGTCCTGGCTCGCCGGGCACCGCCGCTACTTCGAGCGCGAGTCGCCGGGCGGAATCGGCACCGTCGTCTTCGAGCGCTTCCGTCTGGTCTGGCCGGAGGAGGATGCGACGGTCGCCGCGGGCTTCTCGCGGCGGATCGCCTCCGAGCGGCCGGACGGCGCACCCTAGGCCGGTTCGGGGGGTTCCCCTGATGCTCCACTCAGCGGCCCTGCGCCAGAGTGGAGTCATGGCTACTCTCGTGCGCCCCCGTCGGGGCAAGATCATCGCCGGCGTCTGCGCCGGCCTCGCTAACCGCTTCGGCTGGAGCCCCTTCCTGGTCCGGCTGCTCTTCGTGCTCTCCTGCCTGCTCCCCGGGCCGCAGATCATCGCGTACCTCGTGATGTGGGTGGTCGTCCCGAAGCAGAAGTGACCCCGGCGCTCCTCCGCCCGTCCGCCTCCCTCGGGAGCGGTGGCGGGGGAGCGTCTCTCTTCGCGTGGTGAACGTTCACGGCGACGTTCCGCGCCACGCTTGACCCGGCCCCTCGTGCCGCTCTAGCGTGGTGCGTGAACGTTCACGTCGACGACGCCGCGAAAGGGCCACGCATGACCGACTCCACCCCGACCACCACCACCGCACCGGGCTGGGCGGTGCTCGGCCCCGGCAGCATCGCGCGCCGGTTCCTCTCCCAGCTCCCGGCGAGCAGCCGCGGCGCCCGACTCGTCGCGGCGGGCAGCTCCGATCAGGGGCGCGCCGCCGCCTTCGCCGCCGAAGCGGTCGAGCACGGCTTCCCGGACGCGACCGCGGGCGACTACGCCGCGGTCCTCGCCGATCCGCAGGTCAGTGCCGTCTACATCTCCACGGTGCACACCGGCCACGCGGCGCTCGTCCTCCAGGCGCTCGAGGCCGGCAAGGCCGTGCTCTGCGAGAAGCCGCTCGCCGTCAACCACGGCACCGCGATGGCCCTCGTCGACGCCGCCCGCAGCGCCGGGCTGCCGCTGGTCGAGGCGTACATGTACCGCTTCCACCCGCAGACCGCCGCGCTGCTCGACCTCGTCCGCGACGGCGCGATCGGCGACGTCGTGCACATCGACGCCTCCTTCTCCTTCCGCACCGGCGCCCGCGAGGGCCGCCTCTACGACGTCGCAACGGCCGGCGGCGGCATCCTCGACGTCGGCGGCTACACCGTCACCGCCGCGGCGGCCGTGGTCCAGGCCGCGACCGGCGTCGCCGTCGCCGAGCCCGTCGAGTTCGACGCGCAGGGCACGCTCGGCCCGACCGGCGTCGACGAGTGGAGCGTCGCCCGCGCGACCTACCGCGGCGGCATCACCGCGACCCTCCGCACCGGAGTGGCGCTGGACGACGTGAACGCCCTGACCGTCCACGGCACTCGCGGCCGTCTGCACGTGGCCGACCCGTGGTTCGGCGCCGCGGAGACGGGCATCGAGATCAGCGTCGTGGGCGAGGAGCCCCGCATCGTCGCCTTCGAGGGGGAGAGTCCCTACGCGCTCGAGGCGGACGCGACGACCGACGCCCTGGCCGCCGGCGCCGTCGAGGTGCCGCAGATGACCCTCGACGAGACGCTCGCGACCGCGCGCACGCTCGACCGCTGGCGCTCCGCGGTCGGCCTGCGCTTCCCGTTCGAGGCCGAGACCGCGGACATCCCCACCGTCTCCGGCCGGCCGCTGCGCGTCGCCGCGGACGCGCCGATGCTCTCCGGCGAGATCCCCGGCGTCGGCAAGCGGATGTCGCGGCTCGTGATGGGCGTCGACAACCAGCCCGACCTCGCGCACGCCTCGGCGATCTTCGACGCCTTCGTCGAGCAGGGCGGAACCGCCTTCGACACCGGCTACATCTACGGCGGCGGCGTGCTCGAGGGCCGCCTCGGCCAGTGGATCCGGAACCGCGGCATCCGCGAGGACGTCGTCGTGATCACCAAGGGCGCGCACACCCCGTACTGCGACCCGGAGTCGCTCACCCGCCAGCTGCTCGAGAGCCTCGAGCGCCAGGGCACCGACTACGCCGACATCTACCTGATGCACCGCGACAACCTCGAGGTGCCGGTGGGCGAGTTCGTCGACGTGATGGACGAGCACCAGCGCGCCGGGCGGATCCGCGCCTACGGCGTCTCGAACTGGACCCCCGCGCGCTTCGACGAGGCGCAGGAGTACGCCCGGGCCAACGGCCGGGCCGGCTTCCAGGCGCTGAGCAACCACTTCGGCCTGGCCGAGGCCTACGACGTGCCGTGGGACGGCTGCGTGCACGTCACCGACCGGGCCTCGAAGGAGTGGCTGGTCGAGCGGCAGATCCCGCTGCTGCCGTGGTCCTCGCAGGCCCGCGGCTTCTTCACCGGCCGAGCCCGCCCGGACGACACCAGCGACGCCGAGCTGGTGCGCTGCTACTACGGGCCCGACAACTTCGAGCGGCTCCGCCGGGCCGAGCAGCTGGCGGCGGAGCACGGCGTCGGAGCGACGGCGATCGCCCTGGCCTACGTGCTCGCGCAGCCGTTCCCGACCTTCCCGCTCTTCGGACCGCGCACGATCACCGAGCTGCGCTCGTCGATGCGCGGACTGTCGATCGAGCTGACTCCGGAGCAGACGGCGTGGCTCGACCTCCGCGCCTGAGCGGTGCCGAGGCCGGCGGCCGCGCGACGATCCACGACGTCGCCGCGGCCGCCGGGGTCTCCCGCCAGACCGTCACCCGGGCGATGAACGGCATGCCGGGCATCAGCGAGGAGACGAAGCAGCGGGTCCTCGAGGCGGCGGAGCAGCTGTCGTACCGGCCGTCGCGCTTCGGCCGCGGCCTGGTCACCGGTGGTGAGCACCAGCTCGGGCTCGTCGTCGACGACCTGCGGAACCCGTGGTCGCCGGAGCTCGCCTCCGCCGTCGTCCGGGTCGCCGCGGCGCGGGGCTGGAACGTGTCGCTCGCGGACGTCGGCCTCGCCGCCGACTCCGACCGGATGATCCAGGCGCTCGGCGCGCAGACCGACGCGGTGATCGGCACCTTCGGAGACCGGGCTGCCGAGTGGATCGAGCGGCTCGGCTCCGTGCCCGTGGTGGAGCTCGATCCCACCGGTGATCCGCTGCGGGCCGCGGTCGTGCTCGACCACTCCGACGCGGTAGAGGCGCTCGCCGAGCACCTGGCCGGAGCGGGGGTGCGGCATCCCGTGATCGTCGACGTCTCGGGAGACGCGCGGCCGAGCAGGCGTGCGGAGCTGCTGCTGCGCGCGTTCACCGCGCACGGCCTCGAGCCCTCGGTCGTCCGCGCCGACGGCCCGACCGCGCAGGCCGCGGCGGAGGCGACCGAGCGGATCGTCGCCCGGCCGCGGGTCGCGGACGCGATCGTCGCCTTCAACGACCTCTGCGCGCTGGGCGTGCTCTCCGCCTGCCGCCGCGCGGGCGTGGACGTGCCGGGCGATGTCCGGGTGGTCGGCATCGACGGCCTCTCGATCGGACGCCTGCTCGCGCCCACGCTGACGACCCTCGCCGTCGACCTCGACGAGCTCGCCCGGCACGCCCTCGACCTCGCCGTCGCCATGATCGCCGGCGACCTCCCGAAGGGCGGCCCGTCGGTGCACCGCACGGTCCGCCACCAGCTCGTCCTCCGCGAGTCCGCCTGACCCCCCGCCGAGGACTCGCGCGTCGCGCGCCGCTCGCCGAAGAGGACTCGCGTGCCGCGAGCTGCGCTCCCCGTCGAGGTCTCGCGTGCCGCGAGCCGCGCCCTCATGCTGGTCGAGTAGCCCCGGAGGGGCGTATCGAGACCCAGCGTCCCCCGGGGGTGGGGTCTGCAGACCTCGCCTGCTGACGAGGGTGGATCTCGATACGCCCGCTGCGCGGGCTACTCGATCAGCATGGTTGCTGACGTCGAACTCGCATTCATGCTGGTCGAGTAGCCCCGGAGGGGCGTATCGAGACCCGCCGTCATCAGCAGGGCGGGTCTGCGGACTCGTCCTCTGACGCTGGTCGATCTCGATACGCCCGCTGCGCGCGCTACTCGATCAGCAGGGAGACGGAGTGGCGCTTCGCGCCACCTCTCCTGTCTCCGTCGACGGCTGATGACCGACGCTGGGCTCGCTCTGAGTGAACCCTCAGCGATCACCGCGGAGGGAGGCATAGCGTTGCGCTGTGCGTGCGCATCCTGCCGCGCCGAGGAGGAGATCATGGGATTCCTGGACCGACTGCTGGGCCGCGAAGAGCGACCCGAGGAGCGCCGCCCCGCCGCCGGCTACCCGGCCCCTGCGGCCGCGGAGCGCCGTGCCGACGCCCCGGCCTACGGCACCCCGCCCGCGCAGTCCGCGCGCAGCAAGGACGAGATCGCGATCGAGCGCTACCGCTACCTCCTGCGCACCGCGCCGCCCGAGGCGATCGAGCAGGTCCACCGCGAGGCGTTCGAGCAGTTGACGCCCGAGCAGCGCCAGCAGGTCTTCCGCGAGCTCAGCGAGGGTGCGCCCGCGGGCGACGCCCCGCGCGCCGACGACGCGCCGTCGCTCGCGCAGTCCGCGACCCGCAGTGAGCTGCGCCAGCCCGGCTTCATGGAGCGGCGCTTCTCCGGCGGCGGCGCCGGCGGCATGGGCTTCGGCGGCGTGCTCGCCTCGTCGATGCTCGGCACCATCGCCGGCTTCGTGATCGGCTCCGCCATCGCCGACGCGTTCATCCCCGACGGTGTCGGCGAGTCGGTCCAGGCCGAGGGTGCCGACGGCGGAGACGGCGGAGACGCGGGAGCGGACGGCGGCGACGCCGGTGCCGGCGACGCAGGAGGCGACTACGGCGGGGGCGACTACGGCGGAGGCGACTACGGCGGAGGCGACATCGGCGGTGGCGGCGACTTCGGCGGCGGCGACTTCGGCGGAGGCTTCGACTTCTGACCCCCGCGAGTCCTGAGGCAGGCGTGGAACCGCCCGGCCTCAGGACTCGTCGAGCAGCAGCGCCTTCACCTCGCGGCGCAGCACCTTCCCGATCATGCTCCGCGGCAGTTCGTCGACGACGACGATCCGCTTGGGCACCTTGTAGGGCGTGAGCGCCTCGCGCACGGTGCGGCGCGCCTCCTCCTGATCGAGGTGGGCACCCGGCTCGAGGACGACCGCGGCGGCGACCTGCTCGCCGCTGCGGGCGTCCGGCAGGCCGACGACGGCCACATCGCGGACGGCGGGCAGCCGGCGGAGCACCTCCTCGACCTCCGACGGTGACACGTTGAAGCCGCCGGTGATGATCAGCTCCTTGATCCGGTCGACGATGGTGACGAAGCCGTCCTCGTCGATCGTCGCGATGTCGCCGGTGCGGAACCAGCCCTCGGCGGTGAACACGGCCGCGGTCTCGTCGGGCTTGCGGTGGTAGCCGCGGAACACCTGCGGCCCGCGCACGACCAGCTCGCCCTGCCCGCCGGCCTCGACCTCGGTCTCCGGGTCCTCCGGATCGACGATCCGCACGTCCGTCCCCGGCAGCGGCAGCCCGACTGTCCCGGCCCGGCGCGCGGTGCTGACCGGGTTCGCCATCAGCACGGGCGAGGTCTCCGACAGCCCGTAGCCCTCGACGAGCGTGCCGCCGGTCAGCGCCTCGAACGACTCGACCAGGTCCGGGTCGAGCGGCATGGCGCCCGAGATCGCGATCTCGATGCCCTGCAGCGAGACGCCCTTCTCCTTCGCGCGCAGCGCGAGCCGCTCGGCGATCGGCGGGACCGCGGGCAGGAACGTCGCCGGGTGCTTTCGGACCACCTTGAGGACCAGGTCCGGATCGAACTTGGGGAACAGCACGAGACGTGCGCCCATGCTCATCGCGAAGGTGAGGCAGAGGGTCAGCCCGTAGGCGTGGAACATCGGCAGGACCGCGTAGACGACGCAGTCGCCGCGGCGCACCGTCGGCACCCACGCGCGGGACTGCGCGGCGTTGGCCGTGAGGTTCAGGTGCGTCAGCTCCGCGCCCTTCGGGGTGCCGGTCGTGCCGCTGGTGTACTGGATGACCGCGAGGTCCTCCGCCGTCGGCCGCGGGTGCGCCGGGTCGAGCCGGCGGCGCAGCAGCGAGTCCCACTCGATCGCGCCGCGGACCTTCCCGGTCAGGGCGGCGCGCGACTCGCGGGCCTTGCGGATCGGCAGCCGGAGCGCCGCGCGCATCGGCGCGGGCATCGCCCGGGTCAGATCGACGGAGACGACCGTCTCGACGCCGAGGTCCTCGGGAAGGTCCTGGACGAGCGGCACCACGCGGTCCCAGGCGATCGCGACCCGCGCGCCGTGGTCCTCGAACTGGTGCCGAAGCTCGCGCGGCGTGTAGAGCGGGTTGTGCTCGACGACGACCGCGCCGAGACGCAGGACCGCGTAGAAGGCGACCACGTGCTGCGGGCAGTTCGGCAGGATCAGAGCGACCGAGTCGCCGGACCGGACGCCGAGTCGGCGCAGGCCCTCCGCGGCCTTCTCGACGTCGTCCGCGAGCTGGGCGTAGCTGGTGGAGCGGCCGAAGAACTCGAGCGCGACCTGGTGCGGATAGCGCCGCGCGGACTCGGTGACGATGTCGACGAGCGAGCCGGTCGGGAGCTCCAGCTCCTCCGGCACTCCCTCGGCGTAGCTGCGGATCCAGGGGCGGGGCGGGTGAGTGCTCACCCGCCCCACTCTAGGTGCAGGGCTCCCGGCGCCCGACGGTCCGGTGAGCGCTCAGGCGCCCTTCGCGACCGCGTCCTCGATGGCGACGTCGCCCGAGACGATCTCCCAGGTCTTCCCGATCGAGGAGGGATCGGCGAGCACCGCGATCACGGTGGCGGCGACGTCCTCGCGCGGGATGCTGCCCCGCTCGACGCTCTCGCCGAGCTCGATCCGGCCGGTGCCCTCGTCGTTGGTCAGACCGCCCGGGCGGAGGATCGTCCAGTCGAGGTCGGTGCCGCGGAGCGCCGTGTCGGCGTCGCGCTTGGCCTCGACGTAGGCGCGCCAGCCCTCCTCGGTGTCGTCGTCGAGCGGGGCGTCCACGCCGATCGCGCTGATCTGCACGAAGCGGCGGATGCCGGCGATCGCGGCCGCCTCCTGGCTGAGGACGGAGGCGCCGAGGTCGACGGTGCGCTTGCGCTCGGGACCCGAGTCGGGTCCGGCGCCGGCGGTGAAGACCAGGGCGTCCACGCCCTCGAGTCGTCCGGCGAAGTCCTCGGCGGTCGAGTGCTCGAGGTCGTGGACGAGCGGCTCGCCGCCGAGGCGGACGATGTCCTCCGAGTGGTCGGGGTTGCGGACGACTCCGACCGCTTCGTGTCCGGCGTCGTAGAGCAGATGGAGGATCTGCTGGCCGACCTTGCCGTGTGCTCCGATGACGGCGACGCGTGTCATGGGTGTCCCTTCCTCGTCGGGGCGCTGGGCCCCTGGTGCCGTCCGCGCGGTGGGCGCGGACCTCCCCATCCTGCCGTCGGCAGCCTGGGGTCGTTCTCAGGTGGTGCGGCTCGTGCGGCGCCGCTCAGGTGCCGCGGCTCAGGCGGCGAGGCGGTCGTCGCGTCCGGTGACCGCCAGCAGCCGGCTCTGCAGCGGCGCGGTGGCGTCGATCGGCACGGGCGCCGCGAACAGCCCGCTCGCGCGCAGCGTCTCCTCCTGCGGGGCGAAGAGCTCCCACACGGCGGCGACGAGGCCCTCCTCCATCGCCTCCTCGCTGCCGGTGGCCCGCGCGAGATCCCAGGTGTGCACGGTGATGTCGGCGACCTGCTCCTGCAGCAGCTCCAGGGCGGTGACGGTGTCGCGGCCGAGGCGGAGCTCCGCGGCGGGGTCGACCTCGCGGGACACCGCGCGCAGCAGGGTCGTGACCCGGGTCCACTCGCTCCGCAGATCGGCGGCGACGGGCTCGAGCCGGATCGGCGACTCGTCGCCGCCGGAGAGCAGCGTGTGCGCGCGCTGCTGCTCGCGGACGACGTGCAGAACGAGCGCGCGGGTGTCCCACTCGGTGTCGGGGGTCGGCGCCGTCCAGTCGACGACAGCGTCGAGGCGGACCTCGAACGCGGCGTGCGCGCGGGCCTGCAGGTCGAGCCAGAGGCTCAGGTCGGAGTCGGGGGAGGCGGGCTCGTGCTCGTGCGTCATGTCTTCTCCGATGGAGTGATCGTGGGTGCTCGGGTCAACCGCCTGAGCGGCGCCGCCATTCCCACCGGGGCGGGTCCGCGCGAGGGCGGCCCGGTGTCGGTGGTGCGTGCGACCATGATCCTCGGAAGCACCGCCGTCAGGGGAGCGGTGCGCCACTCGAGCAGGGCGGAACGTGAGCAAGCAGGACGGCAGCGGGCGGCAGGTCACCACCGAGCCCTTCGACGACCCGCGCGCGAGCATCCTGCACGTCGACATGGATGCGTTCTTCGCCTCCGTCGAGCTGCTCGAGCACCCGGAGCTGCGCGGCAAGCCGGTCGTCGTCGGGCACATCGGCTCGCGCTCGGTGGTCACCGCCGCCACCTACGAGGCGCGCAAGTACGGCATCAACTCGGCCATGCCGATGGCCGTCGCCCTGCGCCGCTGCCCGCACGCGATCATCCTCGAGCCGCACATGGACCGCTACCGCGAGGCCTCGCGCCGGGTGATGGCGATCTTCGACTCCTTCACCCCGCTCGTCGAGCGGCTCAGCATCGACGAGGCGTTCCTCGACGTCGCCGGCGCGCGGCGCATCTCCGGCTCGCCCTGGGCCATCGGCACCGAGATCCGCCGGAGGGTGCACGACGAGCTCGGTCTCACCTGCTCCGTCGGCATCGCCAGCACCAAGTTCGTCGCCAAGCTCGCCTCCGGCCGCTCCAAGCCCGACGGCCTGCTCGTCGTGCCGTCCGACGGGGTGCAGGCCTTCCTCGATCCGCTGCCGGTGAGCGCGCTCTGGGGCGTCGGGGCCAGCACGGAGGAGGCGCTGGTGCGCCGGGGCCTGCGGACCGTCGCCGACGTGGCGACCACGCCGCTCGCCTCCCTCGTCTCGGCGCTCGGCGAGGCCACCGGCCGCCGCCTGCACGCGCTGTCCAACGGCGTCGATCCCCGCCCGGTCGACACCCGGCAGATCGAGAAGAGCGCCGGCCATGAGATCACCTTCGCGGACGACGTAGCCGACCCCGAGCTGGTCCGCCGCGAGCTGCTGCGCCTCTGCGACAAGGTCGCCGTGCGGATGCGCCGCTCCGGGGTGCGCTGCCGCACCGTCGCCGTCAAGGTCCGCTTCGGCGACTTCAGCACGCTGACCCGCTCGCGCACGCTGCCCGAGGCGACGGACGTGGCGCGCGTGCTCTACGACGCGTCGTCGGCGCTCCTCGAGGCGGCCAACCCGATGCGGCGACCGGTGCGCCTGATCGGCGTGCGCGGCGAGCAGCTCGTCGAGGGCGACGACGTCGCCTTCTCGCTCTGGAGCGACTCCGACGACTGGCGCGACGCCGAGCTGGCGGTCGACGGCGTCTCGGCGCGCTTCGGCACCGGTGCCGTCCGGCCGGCGTCGCTGCTCTCGCGCTCCGCTCCGGAGTCGGCCAAGGGCATCGACATCAGCGACACCCTCGCTACGCGGAACCGATCGTCAGACTGATCGGCCGGTGGTCCGAGCCGTTCGGCGGCAGGACCTCGAGGGTCGCGGCGGGCACCCCGTCCGCCAGAGCGTGATCGAGCGAGACCAGCGGCAGCAGAGCCGGCCAGGTCGCCGGGAAGCCGATGCCGGAGGTGCGGACCAGCGCCGCCTGGTCGAGGACCGGCGCGAGCAGGTGGTCGTCGGTCGCGGTGTTGAAGTCGCCGACCACGAGCGTGCGGTCCGACGCGTCGTCCGCGAGCGCCGAGGCGAGGCCGCCCAGCATCGTGTCGCGCTCGGCGTGATCGCCGAGGCGGAAAGAGGCGAGGTGCACCACGAAGAGCCGCGTCGCCCCGAGCGGGGTGTCGACGTCGACCGCGAGGGCGCGGTTCCAGTCCAGCCCGAGATCGAGCGGCTCGCCGTTCGAGAGCTCCGTGCGGCTCCACAGCCCGACCGTGCCGACCACGTAGGAGTGCGGGTACGCGTCCGAGAGCTCCGCGTCGACCGCCTCGCGGTCCTCGCCCGCGAGCTCCTGGAAGGCGAGCACGTCCGGCTCCCTCGTCGCCAGCTCCGCTGCCAGCGCTCCGGCGTCGTCGCCGGTGCCGAGGTTCTGGCTGATCACGGTGAAGGATCCGGAGCGGACCGCCGGTGCGGGCAGCGCCACCGGGAGCACGAGCACGCCGTAGACCATGACGAGCACGGTCACCGCCGCCCCGGCGCCGCGCGAGCGCAGAGCGACCGCGGCGGCCACGAGGAGGAGCACCGCGAGTCCGGACCACGGGATCGCGGTCTCGACCACCGACAGCCAGCCGGCCGCGTCCCCCAGCACGCGGTGGAAGGCGAGGAACGCCGCCAGCAGCAGGCTCGCGACCGCGACGGTCGCGGCGCGACCTGGTCGGCGGCGGCGCGGGCGGGACGGCATCCGACGATCATCGCAGCAGACCTCGGGGAGGAGGTGGGGGAGTCCTGTGCGCGCCGGTGCGCCGCTTGTCGCCCGTTCGGCCCGCGGAGTAGCGTCGGGCCATGCCCAACATCGCTGTCTCCCTGGCCGACAAAGTGACCTCCGCGGGTGCCGCGACGAGCTACGGAGACCCGATCGAGGTCGACGGCGTCTCGCTCGTCCCCGTCTCGCTGCGCTGGTTCGGCTTCGGCGGCGGCAGCGGCTCCGAGGACGGCCAGGAGGGCGGCGGAGGCGGCGGCGGCGGTGCCGTGGTCCCGATCGGCGCCTACATCAAGGACGACCTGGGACTGCGCTTTCAGCCGAACATCGTCTCGGTCCTCGCCGTCGGCGTCCCGCTGGTCTGGGTCTCCGGCAAGGCGCTCGCGCGGATCATCCGCGCCCTCAAGAAGTAGCGGCCCGGGCGCGGTCTCAGCGCTGGGGCCGCGCCGTGAACCAGGTCTTCTTCGTCCGGCCGAAGCCGACGATCAGCCGCTCGGCGTCGTTCGGCCGCCGCGGGTCGTAGATGACGGCGACGGGCTCGCCCGCCATCCAGGCGTCGCCCCGCCGCTGCGGGGTCTTCACCAGGTGCCGCTCCTCGCCGTCGACGAGGCGGTAGGCGACGAGCAGTCGACCGAGATCTCGAGCCGCCGCGGCGTCTCCGCGGGACGAGTCGTGCGCGACCACCCGACCGGACACCCGCGTGCCGTAGCTGAGCAGCTCACGGCGGATCCGGAAGCGGCGCCGCCAGAGCAGCACCTGCAGGAGCACCACGAGGACCGCGGCGAGGACGAGCACCACCGACCACGACATGCTGTCTATGATTGCTGACGAACACGGGAGTCCGGTGCACCGGGCTGAGAGGAAGGCAGCAGCCTTCGACCGTCGAACCTGATCTGGGTCATGCCAGCGAAGGAACGTTTCGATCTCCTCTTCTTCGACCCGTGCCCCGTTTCGCTTCCACGAAAGGGCACGTCAGTGCAGAACAACGCAGCGCAGAACTCAGCAGCGCAGAACACCTCCGCGCAGAACTCAGCAGCGCAGAAGTCCACCCCCTCCTCCGCCGGCCGTCCCCGGGACCTCCGCTGGCGTGTCGTCGACATCGTCGTGGCCAGCGTCGTGGCCGTCGCGGCCGGCATCGTCTTCTGGGCGTGGGGCATCGCGACCAACGTCCTCGGCGTCGCCTTCGAGTTCCTCCCCGGCCTCGGCGGGCTCCTCGGCGGCGGCTGGCTCTTCGCCGGCGTGCTCGGCGGCCTCATCATCCGCAAGCCCGGCGCGGCGCTCTACACCGAGCTGCTCGCGGCGGTCGTCTCGGCGCTGATCGGCACGCAGTGGGGCTTCGCCGTCCTGCTCTCCGGCCTCGTTCAGGGCCTCGGCGCCGAGATCGTGCTCGCCCTCTTCCTCTACCGCAGCGGACGCCCGCTCGTCGCGATGCTGGCAGGTGCCGGCGCCGGTCTCGCCCTCGCCGTCAACGACCTGCTGGTCTACTACCCCGCGGTCGACGACCTGTTCCGCACGGTCTACGTCGTCTCGTCGCTCGTCTCCGGCGCCGTCCTCGCCGGGCTCCTGCCCTGGTTCGCGGTGCGCGGACTCGCCGCCTCCGGGGCGCTGGACCGCTTCGTCTCCGGCCGGGAGGGCCGCGTGGTCGAGGGGGCGGGCACGGGCGCTCGATGAGCGGCGCGTCGATCCGGGCCCGCGGCTGGAGCTGGCGCCACGCGGGCCGGTCGACCGCGGCCGTGACCGGGCTCGACCTCGAGGTGCGGCCGGGCGAGCGCGTCCTGCTCCTCGGCCCGTCCGGCGCGGGCAAGAGCACCCTCCTGCACGCGCTGGCCGGGGTGCTCGGCGGCGAGGAGGACGGCGCCGGCGAGGGCGAGCTGAGCATCGACGGCGCCTCGCCTGCGGAGCGCCGCGGAGTGGCCGGACTCGTCCTCCAGGACCCGGACACCCAGGCCGTGCTGGCCCGCGTCGGCGACGACGTCGGCTTCGCCTGCGAGAACCTCGGGGTGCCGCGCGCGGAGATCCCGGCGCGGGTGCGGCGCGCGCTCGACGACGTCGGTCTCGACGTCGCCCTCGACCGGTCGACCTCGGCGCTCTCGGGCGGGCAGAAGCAGCGGCTCGCCCTCGCCGGCGTCCTCGCGATGCAGCCCCGCCTCCTGCTGCTCGACGAGCCGACCGCGAACCTCGATCCGCTCGGCGTCGAGGAGGTGCGCTCCGCGGTCGAGCGGACCACGGCGCGCACCGGCGCCACCCTGATCGTCGTCGAGCACCGCGTCGACGTCTGGATCGACCTCGTCGACCGGATCGTCGTGCTCGGCGCCGACGGCACGGTCGTCGCGGACGGCGAGCCGCGTCCCGTGATCGAGCGCGCCCGCGGTGTCCTCGTGGCAGCGGGTGTCTGGCTCCCCGGCGAGCACCCGGAGCGGCGCGTCGAGTCACCGGCACCCGCATCGACCGCCCTCACCGCCGCCGCGCTCGATCTCACCCGTCCCGTGTTCGGCCGGCGCACGCCGCCCCTGATCTCGACGGGCCTCGACCTGACGATCGACGCCGGCCGGGTGACCGCCGTGCTGGGCCCGAACGGCGCGGGCAAGTCCACGCTCGCCCTGACGCTCGCCGGTCTCCTCCCGCCGGCCGGGGGCGAGATCGTCGCCTCTCCCGAGGTGCGCGACGGAGCGTCGCCGCACCCGCACCGCTGGAGCTCGCGGCAGCTCGCCGATCGGGTCGCGATGGTGTTCCAGGAGCCGGAGCACCAGTTCCTCACGGCGCGGGTCCGCCAGGAGCTGCACCTCGGCGCACGCGACGAGGCGGAGCGGCGCCGCGCCGACGAACTGCTCGGGCGCCTCGGCCTCGCGCACCTCGCCGAGGCGAACCCCTTCACCCTCTCCGGCGGTGAGAAGCGGCGGCTCACCGTCGCCTCGGCGCTGGTCCGGCGTCCCGCCGTCGTCGTGCTCGACGAGCCGACCTTCGGCCAGGACCGGCGGACCTGGGACGTGGTCGTCGATCTCCTGGCCGAGCTGCGCGCGGACGGCCGCGCGGTGCTCGCCGTCACCCACGACGAGCACCTGGTGTCCGCCCTCGCCGACGCGGCGGTCCGCCTCGGCGAGCCGACGGCGGTGACCGGATGACGCTCCTGGACGCGATCCCGGCCCGCGGCCGCATCGCCCGTGCCAACCCCGTCGCGAAGCTCGTCGCGAGCCTCGTCATCGCCGTCGTCCTGATCCTGACGGTCGACGTCGTGTCCGCGGCGACCGCGCTCGCGCTCGAGCTGCTCGTGCTGCCCTTCGTCGGGCTGCGTCCCGGCGACCTGGTGCGCCGTACTGCTCCGGTCTGGATCGCGGCGCCGCTCGCGGGTGTTACGACGGTGCTCTACGGGCGCGACAGCGGCGCCGTGCTGGGGCAGTTCCTCTTCGTCTCCGTCACGGAGGGCTCCGTCGCCCTCGGCGGCGCGATCGCCCTGCGCGTGCTCGCCATCGGCCTGCCGAGCGTCGTGCTGATCGCGACGACCGATCCGACGGATCTGGCGGACGGGCTCGCGCAGATCCTCCGGCTGCCGGCGCGCTTCGTCCTCGGCGGCCTCGCCGGGATGCGCCTCGTCGGCCTGCTCACCGACGACTGGCGCACCCTCGCGATGGCCCGCCGCGCGCGGGGCATGGCCGATGGACGCGGACCGATCGCGGCGCTGAGGAGTCTCGGTGCCCGCAGCTTCTCGCTGCTGGTGCTGGCGATCCGGCGCGGCAGCCGCCTGGCCACGGCGATGGAGGCGAAGGGCTTCGGCTCGGACACGCCGCGGACCTGGGCGCGGGAGTCGCGTCTGGGCGCGTTCGACGGGTTGCTGATGCTGGGCGGCGCGGCGATCGCGGCGGTCGCGGTGACCGCGGCCGTGCTGACCGGCGCCTGGAGCTTCGTGCTGAATGGCTGACCCGCGGCACCTCACCGGGGCGACCGCGCGGACACTCGCCGCCGGCCTCGTCGCCCGCCGGGCGCGCACGGTGCTGCTCGACGGCCCGAGCGGCTCGGGGAAGTCGACGTTCGCGCTGGCGCTGCTGGCGGAGCTGCGGCGGTCCGCCCGCGCTCCCGCGGCCGCGCTCGTGCGGATGGACGACGTCTACCCCGGCTGGTCGGGGCTGGACCGCTCGGTCGCGATCGCGGCGGACCGGATCGTCGGGCCGCACGCGCTCGGGCTCGGCGCGCGCTGGCAGGCCTGGAACTGGGCGGCCGCCACGACCGCCGGCCCGCGCACCGCCGAGGCACCGCTCCTCCTGCTCGAGGGCTGCGGCGCCGCGGGGGAGCGGAGCCGGCGCTTCGCCGACCTCACCGTCTGGATCGAGGCGGACGAGGCGCAGCGGAAGCAGCGCGCCCTCGCCCGCGACGGCGCGCTCTTCGAGCCGCATTGGGACTCCTGGGACGAGCAGTTCCGGCGCTACTGCGCACGCGAGCGTCCCCGCGAGGGCGCCGACCTGGTGCTCGACTCGAGCGACCCGGAGGCCATCGCTCCAGGTTGACGGGTCAGGCCCAGCCGAGCTCGTGCAGGCGGTCGTCGTCGATGCCGTAGAAGTGCGCGATCTCGTGCACGAGGGTGACGTGGATCTCGTCGCGCAGCTCGTCGAGGGTCTCGCAGGCGGCGAGGTGCGGCTCGCGGTAGAGGATGATCCGGTCGGGCATCTCGCCGAAGCCGTAGCGCTCGCGCTCGGTCAGGGCGACGCCGTCGTAGAGGCCGAGCAGGTCGAGCGAGCCGTCCTCGGGACGGTCCTCGACCACGAAGACGACGTTCTCGAGCCCGTCGACCATGTCGTCCGGGAGGGCGTCGAGCTCGGCGACGACCAGCGTCTCGAACTCGGCCTCGTCGAGGGTGAGCATCGCCTGGCCTCTCGTCGTCGATCGGGTGGGGGAGCGGATCTCCGGCGGCGGAAAGACGGAAGGCCCGGAGCCATCGACTCCGGGCCTTCCGAGCTGGTTTCTCTACAACTGGGGTGAGTAACGGGGCTCGAACCCGCGACCTCCTAGACCACAACCAGGCGCTCTGCCAACTGAGCTATACCCACCAGGACGGTGTTCCGCGGGGCGAACCCGCGAAGCAACTGTACGAGAGTACTACATCCGCGAGGCGAACTCGTCCACGACGGCGGCCGAGACGGCCTGCACCTCGGCGGATGTGGGGCCCGGCTCGGGGACGAAGACGGCCCGGCGGTAGAAGCGGAGCTCGCGGATGCTCTCGAGGATGTCCGCGAGGGCGCGGTGGCCGCCGTGCTTGGCCGGGGCGTTGAAGTAGATGCGCGGGAACCAGCGGCGGGCCAGCTCCTTCACGGTCGAGACGTCGACGTTGCGGTAGTGCAGGTGCGCGTCGAGACGCGGCATGAACTTGACCAGGAACGCCCGGTCGGTCCCGATCGAGTTGCCGGCGAGCGGAGCCTGCTGCTCGGCGGGGACGTGCTTGAGCACGTACTCGAGGACCTCGTACTCGGCCTCGGCGACGCTCACGCCGTCCGGGATCTCCTTCAGGAGGCCCGACGTCTCGTGCATGTTCCGGACGAAGTCGCCCATGTTCTCCAGCGCCGACGCGTCGGGGCGGATGACGATCGACAGCCCCTCGTCGAGGGGTTCGAGATCGAAGTCGGTGACGATCACGGCGATCTCGACGAGCTCGTCGACGGCGAGGTCGAGTCCCGTCATCTCGCAGTCGATCCAGACAAGACGGTCGGGGGCGCTACTCATGCGCCGAAGTCTATCCGCGGCCACCGACACGACCGCGGCGGCGGGGGAGCGCCTCCTAGACTCGTTCTCCGTGATGATCCTCGTCTGCGTGCTGCTGATCGCCAACGCCGTCTGGAACGCCGTCGTCTGGCCGCCGTTCCTCCGCCGGGTGCGCAAGGACCCGCGGGCCCGCGACGCCTCCGGCCGCGCCACGACCTTCCTCCGCGTCCACACGATCCTGATCGGGATCTCGCTGCTGCTCGCCGTCGTCTCCCTGGTCGTCGGCGTGCTGGGTCTCGTGCAGGGCGCCTGACCCGGCCCTGCTGCCGGCGCCGTGGCGAGACCGCCCCGTGGAGGCGCCGTAGTAGCCTGGCGAGACGCCCCCGTAGCTCAGCGGATAGAGCAGCAGCCTTCTAATCTGACGGTCGCAGGTTCGAGTCCTGCCGGGGGCACTTCCGCGTCACGACGACCGCGGCGATCGCTCCGCCCGCCCGTCGGATCCCCTCCGTCGAGCCCCTTCCGCTCGTGCCACCCGGACGCGGGTCGGCAGGTCCCCCGGACGCGTGCTCGCGGTCCGTGCGCTGCTAGCACAGTGCAGATATCTGAGCAACACCGGCGTGTTTCGCCGCATCAGCCGTTCCGCCCCTCCACCCGCCCCTAGGCTGGTCGTGCACCGGAATTACAACGACGTAAGAAACGGAGGTACGACCATGTTGCTCCTCGCCATTCTCGGCGGAATCGCCGTCGCGTGGACGATCATCGCGGCGCCCCTCGCTGTGCTGGTCGGTCGAGTCGCTCGTGCTCGAGATGCGCACGTCTGAGGCGTACGAACTGCACCACGGAGAAGGCCCCGATCGCATTCGCGATCGGGGCCTTCTCTTCTTCCCTGGGACGGCTACTCGGCCGTCCGGGTGGTAGCGGCGCTCTGGTCGCGCTCGGCCGAGGACTCGTCCGGCTCCTCCGCGGAGTCCGCCTCCGTGCTCGTGGCGCGCTGCTCGACGGGCGGCAGCTCCTCGACGGGCCGCTCGCGCGACGGGACGTCGAGGCGGTCGACGTCGGCGAGAAGTCGGCGCGTTTCGTCGTTGTGCGGGCCGTCGGAGGCGGGCGGCAGGACGATGGTCGGCGTCGACGGCCGCTCGAAGGCGGCGGTAGGCTCGGTGCTCGAGCCGGCACCGACGACCACCGGGGTCGCCGCAGCGGCCGCAGGGGTCGCAGGGGTCGTGCGGACGGGCTCGGGGGAGCGCTCGTTCGAGCCCTCCGTCGAGGCACCGGTCTTCGGCGTCTCGGGACGCGAGGTCTCCGAGAAGCGCCAGCGCTCGAGGTCGGCGAGGAACGCCTTCCGGGCGCGGTTCGGCTTGTCGCGCCAGAGCACGAGGCGGTCGCGGAACTCGCCGACGCTCGCCTGCGTCTGGTACCCGCCGGTCGACGAGGTGTGCTTGAGGTCGGCGAGCTCGTGCGCGGCCCAGTTGGCGGCGACTCCCGAGCCCTTGACGGGGAGCAGGCGGAGGTGCGTCTCGGCCTGCGCGGCGGCGCGGTCGCTGAGGATGCGCTCGGACTGGCTGAGCACGTTCCAGGCGGAGGCGTCGACCGCGGCATCGATCAGCGTCGCGATGACCGCGTTCTTGCGCTCGTGCTCCTGCTGCCGGATGAGGCGCGCGATCGCCGAGCGGAGGACGAGGGCGGCCACGATCACCCCGACGATCACGGCGAGGAGGACGAGTGCGCCGACGAACACCGACTGGCGCCCTTCGGCCGTCTGGACCCAGGTCACGAATTCGTTCCACCACTGCATGAGCCGAACGTTAGCCCGGGGCCCGGCGGCACGCCGGTCAGGCGCGCCGACCCCCGGGGGATCGGCGCGCCGAGCCGGGGCTCAGGCCACCCGGAAGACCTCGACGGCGTCCTCGACGCTCCAGAACTCGCCGATCTCGGCGCCGGCCGGCATGCCCGCGCGCAGCAGCCGGGCACGGTACTTCTCGCCCTGCGGGCCCTCGACGAGCTCGACGTGGCCGACGATCGAGCCGGTTCCGGTGCTCACGCGCCAGAGGCGGGCGTTCACGCGGGTGAGGGTGGGCGGGACGCGGGTGGCGTGAAGGGTGGTGAGGGACACTGCTTCCTCCTGCTGGTCGTCGAATGCGGGAGCACCCACCGGCCGAGTGCTCTCGCAGACTACGAGCGACCACCGACATCGCCGCCGGCCCGCGGCGGTCAGGTCAGGGCCGTCAGTTCAGCGACGTCCCGTGCACCGCGAACTCCTCGATCGCGGCGGTCTCCGACTCGGTCAGCGGTCCGGCTTCGAGGGCCGCGACGTTCTGCTCCAGCTGGGCGACGCTCGAGGCGCCGATGATGGCGCTGGTGACCGTCGGCACGCGCAGGACCCAGCTCAGGGCGAGCTGCGCGAGGGTCTGGCCGCGGCCCTCGGCGATCGCGTTCAGACCGCGGGCCCGCTCGAGGTACTTCCCGTCGATCCGGTCGGAGGAGAGGAAGCGCGAGGTCGCCGCGCGGGAGCCCGCGGGCACCGTGCCGTCGAGGTAGCGGTCGGTCAGCAGGCCCTGGGCGAGCGGCGAGAAGACGATGCAGCCCGTGCCGATCTCGTCGAGGACCGGGAAGAGGCCGTCCTCGATGTGGCGGTCGAAGAGGGAGTAGCGCGGCTGGTGCAGCAGCAGGTGCACGCCGCTTCCGGCCAGGGCGGCCTCGGCGGCGCGGGTCTGCTCCGGGCTGTAGTTCGAGATGCCGACGTAGAGCGCCTTGCCCTGCTCGACGGCCGAGACCAGCGCGCCCATCGTCTCCTCGATCGGCGTCTCGGCGTCGGGGCGGTGCGAGTAGAACACGTCGACGTAGTCGAGTCCGAGCCGGGTCAGGCTCTGATCGAGCGAGGAGAGCAGGTACTTGCGCGAGCCGCCGTCGCCGTAGGGGCCGGGCCACATGTCGTAGCCGGCCTTGGAGGAGATGATCATCTCGTCGCGGTACGGGCGGAAGTCCTCGGCGAAGAGGCGGCCGAACGCGGTCTCGGCGGCGCCGTACGGCGGGCCGTAGTTGTTCGCGAGGTCGAAGTGGGTGATCCCCAGGTCGAACGCGCGGCGCAGGATCGCGCGCTGGGTGTCGAGGGGGCGGTCGGATCCGAAGTTGTGCCAGAGGCCGAGCGAGAGGGCGGGCAGCTTCAGCCCGCTCCGTCCTGCGCGTCGGTAGTCCATGGCGTCGTAGCGGGCGGGGGCGGCGTCGTAGCTCACGCGCCGACTCTATTCCAGCGCCCGAGCCGTGCGGAATGCGCACAGCACCGGAGGTGTTGGATCGAGAGACGTGCCCGGCACCCCGGCCGCGTCGATGCGACAGGAAGTGAGTCACACGCAATGCGCACATTCGTACTCGCCGGAGGATGCTTCTGGTGTCTGGACGCCGTCTACCGCGTCCTCGACGGCGTGACCGACGTCGTCTCCGGCTACACCGGCGGATCGACCCCGAACCCCGACTACGAGTCCGTCTGCACGGGCCGCACCGGGCACGCGGAGGCCGTCGCCGTCACCTTCGACCCCGAGGTCATCCCGGAGCAGGTGATCCTCGACGTGTTCTTCACGCTGCACGACCCGCGGCAGCTCAACCGCCAGGGCAACGACGTCGGGACGCAGTACCGCTCGGCCATGTACTACTCCTCCGATGAGGAGAAGGAGCTGTTCGAGACCGCCCGCGACCGCGCCTCCGAGTGGTGGGACGGCCCGATCGTCACCGAGATCGCGCCTTTGGGCGTCTATCACGAGGCCGAGGACTACCACCAGGACTTCTTCGCCAAGAACCCCGGCCAGGGCTACTGCCTCGCGGTGGCGCTGCCGAAGGTGAACAAGATCCGCAAGTCGTACTCCAAGTACATCCTCGCCTCCTAGCTCTCCTCCCCAGGCGACGATGTCGCCCGGTCTCCACCGAAGGGCCCGCCTCCACCACGGAGGCGGGCCCTTCGTCGCGACACTGTCCCTGCGTCGCCCGGGTGGTTCCGGCCCCCTCCGCCCGGGCGGCGTCCCCGTCGCAGTCGCGTCGGGAGCAGAGGAGCGCCGCCCGTGGGCGGCGACCGAGGAGAGGACAGCAGCATGACCGACACCCTGACCGTCATCGGAGTCATCGGGACCGAGCCGCGCAGCGTCGACACGGCGAGCGGCACCGCGATGACGACCTTCCGCCTGGCGTCCGCCCAGCGGCGCTACGACCGCTCCACCCAGCGCTGGGTGGACGGCTCGACCAACTGGTACACCGTGAACGCCTTCAACGGGCTGGCCGGCAACGCCCTGGCCTCGCTCGCGCGCGGCGACCGCGTCCTCGTCACCGGGCGCCTCTCCGTCCGCTCCTGGGAGTCCGGCGGCAAGACGGGGACGGACGTGAGCGTGATCGCCGAGGGCCTCGGCCACGACCTGGCCTGGGGCACGACCCGCTGCACCCGGACGGTCGGGCGGGCGAAGGCGGCAGCCCCCGAGGTGTCCGCGCCCGAGGCGGCCGCGAGCGGCGCGAGCGGCTGGAGTCCGGAGGCGCCGGCCGCCGTCGAGGGCGCGACCTCCGCGTCCTCCGGCGGCGACTGGGGCGCAGCGCGCGCCTCCGCGTCGGAGCCGTCCGAGGCCTCGTTAGACTCGGCCGACGCCCCGTTCTGACGCGGCGTTCGGCGCGCGTCCGGCCGCCGCGGGAGGGATTCGAGTGAGCACACGGACCGTCGTCCGCGCCGGCCTGCGAGCGGGAGCGGTCCTCGCGCTGCTGATCGGCATCGCCGGCTGCACGGCGCCCACCGCGCCGCCGGCCGCCGAGAGCCCGTCGGCGTCGGCCGCCCCGTCCACCGAGGAGCCCGCCGCCCCGGTCGCTCTCGTGCCCGGCGGCACCGCGGAGGAGAACCTCCCCTTCTTCCGGGAGATCGTCACCGCCGCCGCCGGCTCCGACCCGGAGACGCCCGGCCGGAGCGTCGTCGACGCCCTCGTGGCCGCCGGCTTCGCGAAGGAGTCCATGCAGCTCACCGCCGACGAGACCTCGGTCGGCCTCGAGGCCGACTCCGTGCAGGTCTCGGTGAAGGCGAGCGACGCCTGCCTCATCGGGCAGTACGGGCCGAAGGTGGACGGCGTCCGCGCGGTCGTCGCCGCGCCGATCGCGACCGGCGCCTGCCTCATCGGCAGCACCGTCCCCCTCGACGGCTGAGCCGCCGGCCATGAAACATCCCGGCCTGCCTACTGCAACGAGCCAGCGGGCACTCCTTTTCGCCAAGCGTCACCGGTGAAATTTGACTGCCGATGACGAGTGCGAAAGGGGCCGTGAGCGCACCAACGGCGCGCTGTCGCACTTATCGGACGGATTAGCGCCGCACTGATTCCGTAAGTAATTCAGTGGAAGTTAGAGGCGCGTCACCGCCTCCGATGTGGCAGATGTCAGCGAAAACCGATTGGATACCGGTAAGTGTCAGATGACGTTCGGCCCATTCGTATTCCGCAACAACTTCGAAGCCTAAAACCTGTTATCTAGGAAGCCGCCGCTGCTCGAAACGACATGATTGTGGTCAACGCGCGCAGTCTTTATTCACCGACCTTCTCTACTGTTGTAGTAGCATCTCGTTCTTGAGCGCTCCAGTCGCGCTCAAACTCAATTCGCTTGCGGCGCTTCATGAGCTCACGGCCGAGGTCGGTCAAAGTCCAATACTCATTCTTATCCGAAACGGGATGGCGGCGTGTGGATGGCTCCATCAAGTCAAGGGTCATAAAGTCGGCAACCAGAGCGCTAATGTGGTTATTTGGAATTGCCAACGGAGTTATTTCGGGCCTTTCTTTAGCATTCGTGTTTGTAAGCAACATGATTCTAATCGTGCTCACGGTCGCTTCAACGACGAGATTTGGAGCCAGGACCGAGAACATGTGACGCATGGAAATCGGCTCACCGTCCATCCAGTCCTTCTCGTCCGGCACCCGCACAGAATACTCCCATTTGGAGAGCTGCAGACGCCGCCAAAGGGCGTCAAGTTCCTCCTCGCGTCCACGGTCGGACGAGGCTTCGAGCTCAGCAATTTGTGAACGCAGGGTCGCATTCTCGGCGCTTAGCCGCGATATTTCTGCAGTGACCTCGGGACCTACGGCGGACGTTGCTCGAATCCACCCAACTCGTGGCCGTGCAGCCATCGTCTTAACGAGCGCTACGGATGCCTGCCCGTACAGGTCGTCCGCCGACCGCCAGTACCCGACTGGTTTAGCCTCGATAAGCTCCTTGAATTCTTTGAGGCGCGCCACAGCCATCGGGTCAGTGTCGATTCGATCGGCCGGCCAAGGCGCTCCGGGATCAATAACGAAGCCGATGACGGGAACTCCTTTCGACAAGGCGAACTCGTATTCTTTTCGGGTGTAACTGATGCCCTCCACGATTGAGCCGTATCGGTGAGCAATGATAGCTACATAGTAGTCGCTCTCTTCGATATGCCGCGCAATAATGTGCCACTGCTCTTCGTCGGCAGCGCTAAACATTTCCATACCGACCGGGATGTGTCCTAGTTCGAGAACGCCCTGAATAACCCGGTCTCGCTCATCTTTCAGGTCACCATAAGTAGAGCTCACAAATATCTGATATTTTCCCGCCACGCCTACCTCCTGTAACGTCCTAAACGCAGCCTACACGTGTGCGCCACCGTTTCGCGGACCTGTTGGCTTTAGTGGTCTCTCGGCCAGCGGTCGGGGAGTGTCATCTATTGCCTGTTGCGTCGCTATATGTAGGGTACAAGGAGGCTAAGCTTTCGCGTTGCATCTTCGCTGGAAGTACTGAAGAGGTTCTGAGTTCCGACAGGATCGTCAATTGCCGGATGATAACGAGCGGGGAAAGCACGTAAAAGAAATGCGTCTTGAGGAGCATCTTGAGCCCCGCCCGGTATAACGCGGTCGAGAGGACGATGAGGAAGGAAGCCCTGCGGCATACTCCGAAGGTCTCTTAGAGTTTTAGGCGAAGGGCCACGGGGTTGGCTGTGTCAGCCGGAAGATGGCCGATCAGCGCTAAAAGACGGGTTCCAGCAAGCGAGACAGACCCGTATTCTCTCGAACAGGAACGCGCAAATATATTGGATTATGATCGATAGGGCAAGGAGTGAAGCGACTGTAGATTCGAGATGAGTGACGGCGACGGCGTGAGAACGGCACGACGCGTCAGTTGATGTCGACGATGACCGTGTACAACGGTTCACAACGTCGTATTTTAGCTTGCTACGTCGAGCGAAAGATCGTGTGCAACTCGCCGTGAAAATTCACCACGGCTTCATAAACCGAGTGCTCAATTTAGTATTTCAACAGCGAGCGGATAACAGACGCTTCCGCTGACAATATTGTTTGATCTATTTTGCAGGGTCATTGTGATAGGCTCTGGTCGTGTTCGCATGTCGACCTAAGTCACAAGATTTGCGACCGCGCTGGCTTCACATTTCTGGCGCCTTGCCCAGTGTCGTAGGAGGTACGGCCGCAGTTCGAGACGGGTTGGTATGGCCAGCAGATGTTCGTCACGTGTACTGTCCGTGTATGGCTGATTTTGAACGTAAGACGTCCGATGACTACTACGTTGACCTTAACCGAATCCCGGCGCTTCGTGCCCCGCAGATGCGAGTGACGGTCGGGAGCGAGCGCGATCTCGAATATCAGCGTGAACGGACATTGACCTATCTGTCTGAGATGGTAGGCCACCTCCTGGAGCGCATCGAGAAGCTCGAAGCCGAAAAAGATGATCGTTGACGGCGGAGATTCGATAAGGTGATTGGACGGTGCGATCTACTGCGGCGGAGCAAGGGTCACGTTCAATCGAATGACTGACGCGGCGGCGGCACTGTGGTGCAACTTCATCGACGGAAAGGTACGTTGAGCTGCCCACGTCTAGCCGACGTCGAAGGAGTCGATGCAGCTCACCGCCGACGAGACCTCGGTCGGCCTCGAGGCCGACTCCGTGCAGGTCTCGGTGAAGGCGAGCGACGCCTGCCTCATCGGGCAGTACGGGCCGAAGGTGGACGGCGTCCGCGCGGTCGTCGCCGCGCCGATCGCGACCGGCGCCTGCCTCATCGGCAACACCGTCCCGCTCGACGGCTGAGCCGCCGGCCGGAGCCGGAGCAGCGAGCCGAACGCTCCGCGCGTCCAGCCGGTATCCTCAGTACCGGCCCGGCCTCCGACCTTCCCGCCCGCGCTCCCGCGTGCGGTGGTCGATCACCGGCGACATTCCGGCCGAGGGGCACCCGACGAACGGGACGCCCGCGGCGGAGAGCGGGGCTCCGAGAACGTACGAGCGGTTGAGGGACTGAAGTGGCTGAATACATTTACTCGATGGTGCGCGCCCGCAAGGCGGTCGGCGACAAGCTGATCCTGGACGACGTCACGATGTCGTTCCTGCCCGGGGCGAAGATCGGCGTGGTCGGCCCGAACGGCGCCGGCAAGTCGACGATCCTGAAGATCATGGCGGGGCTCGACACCCCGAGCAACGGCGAGGCGCGGCTGAGCCCGGGCTACACCGTCGGCATCCTGATGCAGGAGCCGGAGCTCGACGAGACCAAGACGGTGCTCGAGAACGTCCAGGAGGGCGTCGGCGAGATCAAGGGCAAGATCGACCGCTTCAACGAGATCTCGTTGGCGATGGCCGACCCGGACGCCGACTTCGACACGCTCCTCGCCGAGATGGGCACCCTGCAGGAGGCCATCGACGCCGCCGACGCCTGGGACCTCGACTCGCAGCTCGAGCAGGCGATGGACGCGCTGCGCACCCCGCCGGGGGACTCGCCCGTCACCAGCCTCTCCGGTGGTGAGAAGCGCCGAGTGGCGCTGACCAAGCTCCTGCTGCAGAAGCCCGACCTGCTGCTGCTGGACGAGCCCACCAACCACCTGGACGCCGAGAGCGTGCTCTGGCTCGAGCAGTTCCTCTCCAAGTACCCCGGCGCCGTCCTCGCCGTGACCCACGACCGGTACTTCCTCGACAACGTCGCGGAGTGGATCGCCGAGGTCGACCGCGGTCACCTCTACCCCTACGAGGGCAACTACTCGACCTACCTCGAGAAGAAGAGCGCCCGCCTCGAGGTGCAGGGCAAGAAGGACGCCAAGCTCGCCAAGCGCCTGACCACCGAGCTCGAGTGGGTCCGCAGCAACGCGAAGGGCCGCCAGACCAAGTCGAAGTCGCGCCTCGCGCGCTACGAGGAGATGGCGGCGGAGGCCGAGAAGACGCGCGTCCTCGACTTCGAGGAGATCGTCATCCCGGTCGGCCCGCGCCTGGGCTCGCAGGTCATCGACGCGAAGAAGCTGCACAAGTCCTTCGGCGACCGCGTCCTGATCGACGACCTCAGCTTCACCCTGCCGCGCAACGGCATCGTCGGCGTCATCGGCCCGAACGGCGTCGGCAAGACCACGCTCTTCAAGACGATCGTCGGCTTCGAGCCGCTCGACTCGGGCGACCTCAAGATCGGCGACACCGTCGACATCTCCTACGTCGACCAGACCCGCGGCGGCATCGACCCGAACAAGAACCTCTGGGAGGTCGTCTCCGACGGGCACGACTACATCCAGGTCGGCAAGACCGAGATCCCCTCGCGGGCCTACGTCTCGCAGTTCGGCTTCAAGGGCCCGGACCAGCAGAAGCGCGCGGGCATCCTCTCCGGTGGTGAGCGCAACCGCCTCAACCTGGCGCTGACGCTGAAGCAGGGCGGCAACCTGCTCCTGCTCGACGAGCCCACCAACGACCTGGACATCGAGACGCTCGGCAGCCTCGAGAACGCACTGCTCGAGTTCCCCGGCTGCGCCGTGGTGATCACCCACGATCGCTGGTTCCTCGACCGGATCGCGACGCACATCCTCTCCTACGAGGGCACCGAGGAGGACCCGGCCAACTGGTACTGGTTCGAGGGCAACTTCGAGTCGTACGAGCAGAACAAGATCGAGCGCCTCGGCCCGGACGCGGCGAAGCCGCACCGCTCCGCGTACCGCAAGCTCACCCGCGACTGATGCGCCTGCACGTCGCCATCCCGCTGCGCTGGTCGGACTTCGACGCCTACGCGCACGTCAACAACGCCGAGATGCTGCGCCTGCTCGAGGAGGCGCGCATCCAGGCGTTCTGGCGCCCCGACTCCCCGGAGCCGGGCGGCATGGCGACGGCGGTGCTCGACGCCCGGCCGGGTGCGCGCACCATCAGCCTGATCGCGCGGCAGGAGATCGAGTACCTCGCACCGATCCCGTACATGCGCGCCCCGCTCGACATCGAGCTGTGGATCGGGCGGATCGGCGGCGCGAGCCTCGAGGTCTGCTACGAGCTGTACTCGCCGACCGGCGTCGAGCCGCGCGTGCTCTACACGAAGGCCGCGACGACGCTCGTCATGGTGACCGCTGCCACGGGTCGCCCGGAGCGCATCCCGGAGGAGCTCCGTGAGGTCTGGGCGCCGTACGTCGAGGAGCCCGTCGCCTTCTCCAAGCGGAGCTGACGCCGTCCCGTCCGGCGGGCGCTCCCGGCGCGAGCCGGACCGCTCAGCCGAGCGGGACGCGGACCATGCCCTCCTGGGCGACGCTCGCCACCAGGCGGCCGTCCCGCGAGTAGATGCGGCCGAGCGAGAGACCGCGGCCTCCGGAGGCGCTCGGCGACTCCTGCACGTAGAGCAGCCACTCGTCGACGCGCGCGGGGCGGTGCCACCACATCGCGTGGTCGAGGCTCGCGATGCGGAGCCCGGGGGTGATCCAGGCCGCCCCGTGCCGGCGCAGCGTCGACTCGAGGATCGTGTAGTCGCTCGCGTAGGCGAGTGCGGCGCGGTGCAGCAGCGCGTCGTCCGGCAGCGGGCCGAGCGCGCGCATCCAGACGCACTGGTGCGCCGTGCGGCTCGGATCGGCGCGGAGGTACACCGGCTGCTCGACGTGGCGGACGTCGAACGGCCGCTGCGTCGCCCAGAAGCTGCCGACCGGGTGGTCGACTCCCTTCAGAACCTCGGCAGTGCTCGGCAGCGACTCCGGATCGGGCACGCCCTCCGGCATCGGCCTCTGGTGGTCCAGGCCCTCGTCCTCGGTCTGGAACGACGCGATCATCGAGAGGATCGGCGCCCCGTTCTGATAGGCCTGGGTCCGCCGGGTGGCGAACGAGCGGCCGTCGTGGATCCGGTCGACCGAGAAGGTGATCGGCTGCGAGACGTCGCCCGGGCGGAGGAAGTAGCCGTGCATCGAGTGCACGCTGCGCTCCTCGACGGTGCGTCCGGCCGCGATCAGCGACTGCGCCAGCACCTGGCCGCCGAAGACGCGGCCCTCCGGCATCCACTGCGAGGGACCGGTGGAGATGTCCTCGCTGGTGCGCGCGCCCGTGTCGACGAGATCGAGGGCGGTGAGGAACGAGGAGAGCGGATCGGACACGGGACCTCCGGGGTGTCTGCCGATCAGGAGAGCGGCCTCGGGTAAGTTTATCGACGCGATGATGTCGTCCTTCTCCCTGGCGGATCCGCCCAGCCTCTCCGATCTGCGCGTGTTCCTCGGCCGGTCCGCGCGTGTCGAGGACGGCGCCGTGCGCCTGCTCGCGCAGGATCGCATCCTGGCCGCGTACACCGCGATCCTCCAGCCGCGCGGCCTGCTCGACCGGTCCTCGACGGTGCTCGGCCTGCGCGTCTTCGCGCTCGACGAGCCGACCGCCTTCGACCGGGTGGTGCCGATCCGCGCGCTCTCCGACCGGCTCGCCCGCCTGCAGTGGGAGCCCGGGGGAGCGGACGGCAAGCCGGTCGTGCTGCCTGACGGCGACGACGCCACGGCGGGCGCCTGGGCCGGCATCTCGCCGCCGCGCGGCGGCTGGCAGCGGCGCGAGCCCGTGGACCCGGCGTTCCTCGAGAAGGTCGCCCGCGACGGCATCGACGAGATCGCCGCGGCGGTCGGCTCCGAGACCGGCGAGCAGATCGTCGGCCGCGTGCGCTCGACCGTCTGGGGGCGTCCGCTCGACGGCCTCGAGGATGTGCCCGCCGGCGCCGCCTTCGCGCTGTTCGCGCTCGGCTTCCTCGGCGCCGACGATCCCGTCGCGCTGCTCGAGAGCGGTCAGTGGCGGCGGCTCACCTCGCGGCGCGGGCACGTGCTCGTCCGCACCCCCGCCTGAACCGACGCCGGCGGGAAGCGCCGAGCGCTACTCCTCGAAGGTGTTGACCATCGCGTGCGCAGCGCGCTCGAGGTAGTCCCAGAGCATCGCGTCGTCGGCCGGAGCCAGCTCCAGCTCGTCGACCGCGACCCGCATGTGCGCGAGCCAGCGGTCGCGGGCCTCGGGGTTCACTTTGAACGGCTGGTGCCGCATCCGCAGGCGCGGGTGCCCGCGCTCCTCGCTGTAGGTGCCGGGGCCGCCCCAGTACTGCTCGAGGAAGCCGGTGAGCCGCTGGATCGCGCCCTCGAGGTCGTGCTCGGGGTACATCGGCCAGAGGACCTCGTCCTCGCGGACGCCCTCGTAGAAGCGGCGGACGAGACGCTCGAAGGTCGGTCGCCCGCCGAGGTGCTCCCAGAAGGAGCGCATCGGGGGAGTGCCGCCGATCTGCAGCCCGCTCACGAGCGCGGTCCCGTCCGGGGCGGCACGGAGCCGCCGTCCTGCGGTCGCTGAGCGGGCGGCGCCTGCTCGGGCGCAGGCGGCGCCTTCGGCTTGCGCAGAGCACGCGGCAGGCGCACCGGCTTCCCGTGCTCGGTCGTGACCGTGGCGGTCGGCGTCGTGCGCGGTCCCTTCACGCCCCCGACGCTCGTCGCTCCCTCGAAGCCGCTGAGCACCACCGCGCTGAGCGAGGGCAGCTTGACGTCGAGGCTGTCCAGGGCGCGCTTGAGGCGGATGCGGAGCTCGCGCGCGACGTCGTCTTTCGCGGTGGTGCGGGTCTTCAGCACCACGCGGATGACCAGCGCGTCGTCGGCGATCGACTCGAGGCCCCAGAGCTCGGGCTTGTCGATGATCCGCGCCCGCCAGCGGCTGCTCGAGGCGAGCTCGTTCGCGGTGCTGAGGATCGTGCTCTGCACGGATTCGAGGTCCGTCTCGTAGGGCACGGCCAGGTCGATGATCACTCGCGACCAGCCCTGCGACATGTTGCCGACGCGGACGATCTCACCGTTGCGGACGAACCAGAGCGTGCCGTTGACGTCGCGGATCTGGGTGATCCGCACGCCGACGTTCTCGACCACTCCCGTGGCCTGGCCGGTGTCGACGACGTCGCCGACGCCGAGCTGGTCCTCCGCGACCATGAACAGGCCGTTGAGGACGTCCTTGACGATGTTCTGCGCACCGAAACCGAGGCCGGCGCCGAGCGCGGCCGTGAGCAGCGCGAAGGAGCCGATCAGGGTGTTGTCGATGGTGTTCACGATCATCACGACGGCGATGACCACGATGAGGATCGAGCTGATGTTGTTGAGGATCGAGCCGAGGGTCCTCGTGCGCTGCACGACCCGGACCGCGGCGAGGGGCGAGGCGGCGATGGCCTGGGTGTCCTCGACGCGCTGGCGCTTCTTCACCCCCGAGACGATCTGATCGACGACGCGCCCGACGACGAAGTGCGCGATGACGCGGGCCAGCAGGGCGCCGAGCACGATCGCGAGGACGGCGACGCTCTTCCAGAAGAGCTCGGAGTCGAAGAAGGAGATGGTCGCGGCGACGGGGTCTGGGGTGGAGGTCTCGAGTAGCAGCATCCCGTCCAGGTTAAGGGACGCGCGCTGGCCGGCTCCGGTGACGCCGGAACGCCGCCGGGCGGCGTCCGGGGGATAGATTCGACGAGGGCCGGCCCGGCCCCCGCACTCCGCACCCGAACTCCGCCCCAGGGGAAGGACGCCCGATGCTCCACTCCACCCGGACTCCCGCCGAGAAGCGCCGCCTCTTCCGCGAGCGGCTCGCGACCGGCGAGCTGCTGCAGCTGCCGGGGGCGTTCACCCCGCTGTCGGCGCGGCTGATCGAGGAGAAGGGCTTCGACGGCGTCTACGTGTCGGGTGCGGTGCTGTCGGCCGAGCTCGGCCTGCCGGACATCGGCCTGACCACGCTGAGCGAGGTCGCGGGCCGCGGCCAGCAGATCGCGCGGATGACCGACCTGCCCGTCCTGATCGACGCCGACACCGGCTTCGGCGAGCCCCTCAATGTCGCGCGCACCGTGCAGATGCTCGAGGACGCCGGAGTGACGGCCCTGCACATCGAGGACCAGGTCAATCCCAAGCGCTGCGGACACCTCGACGGGAAGGCCGTCGTCGACGAGAGCACCTCCGTGCGGCGCATCGCCGCCGCGGTCGACGCCCGCCGCGATCCGGGTCTCGTGATCATGGCCCGCACCGACATCCGCGCCCTCGACGGGCTGCAGGCCGCGATCGACCGGGCGAAGCGCCTCGTCGACGCCGGGGCCGACGCGATCTTCCCCGAGGCGATGCGCGACCTCAGCGAGTTCGAGGCCGTCCGCGCCGCGATCGACGTCCCGGTCCTGGCGAACATGACCGAGTTCGGCAAGAGCGAGCTCTTCACGACGCAGCAGCTCGCCGACGTCGGGGTGAACATCGTGATCTACCCGGTGTCGCTGCTCCGCATCGCGATGGGCGCGGCGATGCGCGCGCTCGACGCGCTGAAGGCCGAGGGCTCGCTGCAGTCCGAGGTCGCCGGGATGCAGACGCGGGCCGAGCTCTACGAGCTGCTCGACTACTCGTCCTACAGCCGCTTCGACGAGGGCGTCTTCGACTTCAGCCTCGCCGGCCACCACGGCGCCTGAGCCACGACCCACCCCGGCGGCTCCGGTCGCCGATCCGATCGCGAAGGAGCGAGCGATGAGCACCACCGAGCAGGACATCCGCAAGGGACTCGTGGGGGTCGTCGTCGACACCACGGCGATCTCGAAGGTCGACCCGGAGTCGAATTCGCTGCTGTACCGCGGCTATCCGGTGCAGGAGCTGGCGGCGTCCTGCTCCTTCGAGGAGGTGTCCTGGCTGCTGTGGAAGGGCGAGCTGCCGACTCCCGCCGAGACCGAGGAGCTCCGCGCCTTCGAGCGCGCGCACCGGGAGCCGGCGCCGGAGGTGCGCGCGGTGGTCGACCTGCTGCCGGTGACGGCGCATCCGATGGACGTGGTGCGCACGGCGGTGAGCGTCCTCGGCGCGCTCGAGACGGACCCCGAGGACGAGTCGCCGGAGGCGGTCCTGGAGCGCTCGATGCGGCTCTGGGCGGTATTGCCCGCCGTCGTCGCCGCGATCCAGCGCCGCCGGCACGGGCAGGAGCCGATCGCCGCGCGCGACGATCTCGACTACTCGGAGAACTTCCTCTGGATGACCTTCGGCGAGCTGCCCGACCCGGTGGTCGTCGACGCCTTTCGAGTGTCCCTGGTGCTGTACGCCGAGCACTCGTTCAACGCCTCGACGTTCACGGCTCGCGTCGTCACCTCGACGCTCTCGGACGTCCACTCGGCCGTGACGGCGGCGGTCGGCGCGCTGAAGGGGCCGCTGCACGGCGGCGCGAACGAGGCCGTCCTGCACGTCTTCGACGAGATCGGCCTGGGGCCGGAGGCGGGTCCCCGCGCGCGGGCCTGGCTGGCGGAGGCGCTCGGGGCGAAGCGCAAGGTGATGGGCTTCGGCCACCGCGTCTACAAGTCGGGCGACTCGCGCGTGCCGACGATGGAAGCGGCGCTCCGGCGGGTGGCCGAGCAGGCCGGGGCGGACGACATGCTCGAGCTCTACGACGCGCTGGCCGCCGAGATGAGCGAGCGCACGGGCATCCTGCCGAACCTCGACTACCCGTCCGGTCCGGCCTACCGCCTGATGGGCTTCGACACGGAGCTCTTCACGCCGCTCTTCGTCGCGGCCCGCGTCGTCGGCTGGACCGCGCACGTCCTGGAGCAGCGCGCCTCGAACGCGCTCATCCGCCCGCTGTCGGCGTACGCCGGCCCGGCCCGGCGCGCTGTCCCGGAGCGCTAGCCCCCATCCCCCTCCGCATGCTGGTCGAGCAGCCGCGGAGCGGCGTATCGAGACCCGCTCCTCCTGGTGACGGGGGATCTCGATACGCGCGCTGCGCGCGCTACTCGATCAGCAGGGCTGTCGCGCTCAGAGCGCTGCGTCGCGCTCCTGCGCGCGCAGGGCGCGCTCGACGCCGGCCAGGTTCTCGATGACGAGGCGGCGCAGCGCCGGCACGTCGGGGTTCGCGTCGAGCCACGCGCGGGTGGCGTCGACGATCGCGGGCGTCGGCGTCGCCGCCGGGTAGAAGCCGACGACGAGGTACTCGGCGATCTTGTAGCTCTTCGCGTCCCACAGTGAGCGGAGGGCGTCGAAGTACACCGGCACCATCGCCTCGAGGACGGCGGGGTCGCTGGTGTGCTGGAAGCCGAGCCCCGTCGCACGCACGATGGTGTTCGGCGCCGAGTCGTCGAGCGTCACCGAGTCCCAGGCCGCGCGCTTCGCCTCTGCCGTCGGGATCGCTGCGCGGGCGTTCGCCGCGGACTGCGCTCCCGTCGCGGTGTTGTCGGCAGCGAGGGCCGCGTCGATGTCCGAGGCGTCCGCCCGCCCGCCGGCCACGAGAGCGATGAGGAGCTCCCAGGAGAGATCGGTGTCGATCTCGAGCCCCGGCAGCGTCGTGGTCCCGTCGCGCAGCGCTTGCACGGCGTCCAGATGGGCGGGCGTCGTGGCGACGGCGGCGAGCACCTTCACGAACTGGAACTGCGCGTCGCTGCCGGCCTCGGCGCCCTGCGCGAGCGCCCACAGCCGGTCGCCCACCTCCGCGAGGACCTTGTCGCGGTGCTCCGGCGCGACGTACTGCGAGGCGGTGCTGACCAACTGGCCGAGGACCGTGCGCAGCGTCGTCGACTCCGTCTCGGTCGCGATGTTGCCGAGCACGAGGCGGACGAAGTCGCGCGGCGCCGACTCGGCGTCGCGGGTCGCGTCCCAGACCGAGCCCCAGACCAGCGAGCGCGCGAGCGGGCTGCTGATGCTCGCGAGGTGCTCGATCGCGACGGCGAGCGAGGCGTCGTCCAGCCGGATCTTCGCGTAGGCGAGGTCGTCGTCGTTGAGCAGCACCAGCGCGGGGCGGGTGCGGCCGATCAGCTCGGGCACCTCGGTGCGCTCGCCGTCGACGTCGAGCTCGAGGCGGTCGATGCGCACGAGGCGGTCGCCCTCGAAGTCGTAGAGGCCGATCGCGAGGCGGTGCGGGCGGATCGTCGGGTAGTCGGCGACCGCGCTCTGCAGGATCGCGAACGAGGCGATGGCGCCCTCCTCGTCGACCACGATCTCGGGGCGGAGCGTGTTCACGCCGGCCGTCTCGAGCCACTGCGCCGACCACTCGGACAGGTCGCGGCCGCTGGTCGCCTCGAGCTCGACCAGCAGGTCGCGCAGCTCGGTGTTCGAGAACGCGTGCTTCACGAAGTACTCGTGCACGCCGGCGAGGAACTCCTTCTCGCCGACCCAGGCCACCAGCTGCTTGAGCACGGAGGCGCCCTTGGCGTAGGTGATGCCGTCGAAGTTGACCTGGACGTCCTCGAGATCGTTGATCGTCGCGACGATCGGGTGCGTCGAGGGCAGCTGGTCCTGGCGGTAGGCCCAGCTCTTCTCCATCGCGGCGAAGGTGGTCCAGGCCTCGGTCCACTCGGTCGCCTCGGCGGTCGCGAGGGTGGACGCGTACTCGGCGAACGACTCGTTCAGCCAGAGGTCGTTCCACCACTTCATGGTCACCAGGTCGCCGAACCACATGTGCGCGAGCTCGTGCAGGATCGTGACCACCCGGCGCTCCTTGACCGCGTCGGTCACCTTGGAACGGAAGACGTAGGTCTCGGTGAAGGTGACCGCTCCCGCGTTCTCCATCGCGCCGGCGCTGAACTCGGGGACGAAGAGCTGGTCGTACTTCGCGAACGGGTACGGCACCCCGAACTTCTCCTCGTAGAAGGCGAAGCCCTGCTTGGTCTTCTCGAAGACGTAGTCCGCGTCGAGGAACGGCGCGAGCGAGGCACGGGCGAAGACGCCGAGCGGCACGGTGCGGCCGTCGGAGGAGACCAGCGAGTCGGTCTCGACGACGTAGGGGCCGGCGATGAGCGCGGTGATGTACGAGGAGATCCGCGGGGTGGGCTCGAAGCTCCAGGTCGCGACGCCGTCGCCGGCCGGGACCGGCTCGGGGGTCGGCTGGTTGGAGACGACCTGCCAGGAGGCGGGCGCGGTCACCGTGAAGGAGAAGGCGGCCTTGAGGTCGGGCTGCTCGAACACCGCGAAGACGCGGCGCGAGTCGGGGACCTCGAACTGCGAGTACAGGTAGACCTCGCCGTCGACCGGGTCGACGAAGCGGTGCAGGCCCTCGCCCGTGTTCGTGTAGAGCGAGTCGGCGTCGACGCGCAGCACGTTCTCGGCCGCCAGCGAGTCGAGGCGGATCCGCACGCCGTCGGCGACGTCGGCCGGGTCGAGCTCGACGCCGTTCAGCGTGACCGAGTGCACGGTCTTCGTGATCGCGTCGATGAAGGAGGACGCCCCCTCCGTCGCCGTGAAGCGCACGGTCGTGGTGCTGCGGAAGGTCTCGGCCCCCCGCGTGAGGTCGAGGGCGACGTCGTAGGCGTCGACCTGGATCAGCGAGGCGCGCTCCTGCGCTTCGCTCCGGGTGAGATTGTCTCCAGGCACAGGGTGCTCCATCCGTTCGTCTCGGCGCTGCCGCTTCGGCGCCGGGGTGCGGGCGCCACCGATCCACCCTAGGGCCGCTCCGCACCCGCGCACCCGAGAGGCGCCGAGAGGCGTAGCGTTGCCTCATGACCGCCGTTGACTTCTGGTTCGATCCCTCCTGCCCGTGGGCCTGGATGACCTCCCGCTTCGTGGACGAGGTGACGGAGGGGCGCGACCTCGACGTCACCTGGCACATCATGAGCCTCGCCGTGCTCAACGAGGACCAGGACGTGAGCGACGACTACCGCGCGTTCTTCCCGCGCGCCCTGCGCTACACGCGCCTCGTCGCCGCCGTGGGCGAGCGCGAGGGTCAGGACAAGGTCAAGCCGCTCTACGACGCGCTCGGCACGCGGATCCACCCCGGCGGCCGCACGGACGTCGACGCGATCATCGCCGAGTCGCTCGCCGAGGTCGGCCTCGACGCGAACCTCGCCGCCTTCGCCGACACGGACGAGTACGACGAGCCGATGCGCGCCTCGCACTTCGACGGCATCGGCCGGGTCGGCCAGGACGTCGGCACGCCGGTCATCGCGATCGGCGACATCGCCTTCTTCGGGCCGGTCATCTCGCCCATCCCGCGCGGCGAGCAGGCGCTCTCGCTCTGGGACGGCCTCGTCGCCGTGGCCTCGTACGACGGCTTCTTCGAGCTCAAGCGCTCGCGCACCCGCGACCCGATCTTCGACTGAGCCGCGGTCCGCGCGGGCGACCCGGTCCTCTCCTGAGGACCGGGCCGCCGCGCGAGCGGTACCCTGACTCCCGGCCCGGATCCACGGGCCACGACGGCTTTCCGGAGGACGAGCGCGTGCGCATCCACATCGCAACGGACCATGCCGGGCTGGACTTCAGCCGGCACCTGATCGAGCACCTCGGTGCCGCCGGCCACGACGTGGTCGACCACGGCCCCACCTCGTACGACCCGCTCGACGACTACCCCTCGTTCTGCATCAACGCGGCCGCCGCGGTCGTGCGCGACCAGGAGGCCGGCGTCGAGGCGCTCGGCATCGTCTTCGGCGGCTCCGGCAACGGCGAGCAGATCGCGGCCAACAAGGTCGCGGGCGTCCGCGCCGCGCTGGTCTGGAGCCTCAGCACCGCGGTGCTCGCCCGTCAGCACAACGACGCCAACGTGATCTCGATCGGAGCGCGCCAGCACTCGGTCGAGGAGGCGACGGACTTCATCGACGCCTTCGTCGCCGAGCCGTTCTCCTTCGAGGAGCGCCACGTGCGCCGCATCGCGCAGCTCGCGGAGTACGAGACCACGGGCGACATCGCCGGCCGCACGGTCGACTCCGCCTCGAGCGGCCGCTAGGTGCCCGAGGGCCACTCCGTCCACCGCATCGCGCTGCAGTTCGAGCGCGACATCGTCGGCCACGCCGTCGCGACGAGCAGCCCGCAGGGCCGCTTCACCGAGGGTGCCGCGCTGCTGGACGGCCGCACCGTGCTCGAGTCGACCGCGGTCGGCAAGCACCTGCTGCTGCGCTTCGAGGGCGATGCGACGCTGCACGTGCACCTCGGCCTCTACGGTGCCTGGGACTTCCTCGGTCACGTCTCGCCGCTGTTCGATGACGGCAAGGCCGGCAGCAGCATCGGCGCCCCGCGCCGCCGCCGGGCCGTCCGGCTCTCCGAGACCGAGCACGAGACCGACAGCGACCTCGAGGAGTTCCCGCCGCCGCCGATCGGCGCCGTGCGCGTGCGCATCCAGACGGAGGAGACGGTCGCCGACCTGCGCGGCCCGACGGCCTGCGAGGTGATGGACGACTCGCAGGTGGAGGCGCTGCTCGCTCGGCTCGGTCCCGACCCCGCGGCGGACGACTCCGACGAGGCGCGCGACCGCTTCGTGAACCGGCTGCGCAAGACGGCCACGCCGGTGGGGCTCGTGCTGATGGACCAGTCGGTCGTCAGCGGCATCGGCAACATCTACCGCGCCGAGCTGCTCTACCGCGCCGGCCTCGACCCGCACACGCCCGGCAAGCTGGTGCCGCTCGAGCTCGCGCGCGAGCTCTGGGCCGACTGGGCGCTCCTGCTCGAGGACGGCATCCGGACCGGGATGATGATCACGCGCCGGGGACTGACGAAGACGCAGCGCTCCGCCGCCGTGCGCAGCCGGGCCGAGCGCAACTACGTCTACAAGCGCGAGGGACTGCCCTGCCGGGTCTGCGGCACGAACGTCCTGCTCGAGGAGATCGGTGCGCGCAAGCTCTACTGGTGCCCGGTGTGCCAGTCGTGACCGCCTGAACCGCTCGTGATGAGCGACGACCGAGAGGACCCCGTGACCCCGAGCCTGCTCCTGCGCACCGCGCGGCTCCTCGGCCGCGACGAGCCGGTGTCCGTGCTGCTCCGCGACGGCCGCATCGAGGCCATCGCTCCGGACGGCACGCTCGACGCCGGCCGGGCGGGCGACGCCGAGGTGCGCGACCTCGACGGCCGCTGGCTGCTGCCCGGGCTCTGGGACGAGCACGTGCACTTCTCGCAGTGGTCGATGACCGCTCCCCGCCTGGACGTCTCGACGACGCGGTCGGCGGCGGAGACGGTCGAGGCGGTCCGTGCGCGGCTCGCCCTGGCACCGGACTCGCCGGCGACCCTCGTCGGCTTCGGCTTCCGCGACGGGCTCTGGCCCGATCTGCCGACGACGGCGCTGCTCGACGCCGTGGCGCCGGAGCGACCGGTGGTGCTCGTCAGCGGCGACCTGCACTGCGCCTGGGTCAACTCCGCGGCGCTGCGCCGCTACGGCTTCCCCGCGCAGGACGACCTCCTCCGTGAGGAGCCCTGCTTCCGCCTCGTCACGGCACTCGGCGCGCTGAGCGACGACGAGCTCGACGAGCTGGCCGACGAGGCGGCGCGCCGCGCGGCCGCTCGCGGAGTCGTCGGCGTCGTCGACCTCGAGATGCGCTGGAACGCGGGGGACTGGACGCGGCGGATCGCCCGCGGCACCCGCTCGCTGCGCGTCGACATCGGCGTCTACCGCGACCACCTCGACCGGGCGATCGCGGAGGGGCTGCGCACCGGGGACGAGGTCGAGGGCGGTGAGGGCCTGCTGCGGATGGGACCGCTCAAGGTGCTCGTCGACGGCTCGCTGAACACCCGGACCGCGTACTGCGTGCATCCGTACGCCGGGCACGAGGGCAGCGGCGTCCTCACCGTGGACCCCGTCGAGCTCGACGAGCTGCTCGCCCGGGCGGCCGCGGCGGGCATCCGGCCGACGGTGCACGCGATCGGCGACGCGGCCGCGACGGTCGCGCTCGACGCGCTGGCCAAGGTCGGCGGCGGGCGGATCGAGCACGCGCAGCTGCTCTCCGACGCCGACCTGCCCCGCTTCGCCCGGCTCGGCGTCGTCGCGGGAGTACAGCCGGCGCATGCGCTGGACGACCGGGAGGTCGCCGACCGCTACTGGGCCGGACGCACCGGCCGGGCCTTCGCGCTGCGCTCGCTGATCGACTCCGGAGCGACGGTCGTGCTCGGCTCGGACGCGCCGGTCGCACCGCTCGACCCCTGGGTGGCGATCGCCGCCGCCGTCTCCCGCGCCCGGGACGGCGACGAGCCGTGGCACCCGGAGCAGCGGGTCACGATCGCGGAGGCGCTCGTCGCGTCCACGCGGACCCGGCGGCTCGCTCCGCAGGGGGGAGACGCCGCCGACCTGGTCGTCGTCGAGCGCGACCCGCTCGCCTCCGACGGCGAGCAGCTGCGCTCGATGCCCGTCGCCGCGACGCTGCTCGCCGGACGCGTGACGCACGAGGCCTGACCGGGTCCGGAACGACGGACGGCCCGCCGGATCCGAGGATCCGACGGGCCGTCGCGGCGTGGGAGGCGCGTGCTCAGCTCTCGCTGACGTGCGCGAAGAGGAACCAGCGGTCCTTCTCGAGGCCACGGCCGATCTCGATCGCGACGTCCTGGCTGCTCGCGTCGATGTCGGCGAGCTCGGCGATCGCGGTGTTGACCGTGGTGATCGCGACGTCCATCAGGCCGATGACCTCGACGATGGCGTTCTCGGAGCGCTGGAAGCCCGGGGTGAGCGGGGCGGTCTGCGTGGCCGACGCGACGGTCTGGATGCGGGCGTCGACGGGGAGGCCGAGGGCGACGACGCGCTCGGCGGCCAGGTCGGCCCATTCGATCGCGTGGCCGACGACGACGTCGAGCAGCTCGTGCACGCCGATGAAGTTGGCGCCGCGCACGTGCCAGTGCGCCTGCTTGCTGTTGACGGCCAGGGCGGTCATCTCGATGACGACCGGGCTGAGGAACTGGGCGACTCCGGATGCGACATCCGGGTTCGACGAGGTGAGCGACGTGACGGATGCAGTGGACATCGTCTGTTCCTTTCGAGAGGGGGTGACTGATCGTCAACACTACGCCGCAGCCCAGTGTTCGCAAGGAAGTGCAGGCTCGGCTAAGGCGGGAGAAGGGGAGCCTGGCCTGTGCCGGCCCGGCACGGGCGGTGCGCTTCCGAGGCGGAACAGGGGGGCAGCCCCCGCGCTGCCGCGAAGGGTCGCCGGTACCCTCGAGAGGATGTCCGCGCGCCCGCGAGGACCGGGGGAGGAGGCTCGCGTGCCTGCAGCGCCGACCGCCCTCGGTGAGGCCTCCGCCGCCTACCTCCGGCTCTGGCGCGAGCTGCCCCGCGAGGCCCTGTCGCTCGTGGTCGCCGTGCCGCTGGCACTGGCGGGTGCGTTCGCCACCGGAGTCGCCCTCGCCCTGGGCCTCGGCCTGATCGGCGTGCTGATCGGCGCGGTCTTCCTCCCGCTGGCGCTGCACACCGCCCGGGGCTTCGGTCGGGCGACCCGAGCGCTCGACCGGCTCGCCGGCCGCCCTCGGATCGACGAGCCGCAGTGGCGCCGCCCGCCCGCCTCGGTCGCGCCCGCCACCTTCGCCCTCTACGGCCCGGTCGTCGACGGGCACTACTGGCTCGCGCTGCTGCACACGCTCGTCGTGGCGCCGCTGCTCGCGCTCGTCTTCGCCGCGGTCCTCGGGCTCTGGAGCTGGGCCGGCCTCGGCTCGCTGACGGCGCTGCTCGCCGGCGACTCCTCGGCGATCGTCCGGCTCGTCTCCGGGCAGTCGAGCGCCGTCCTCGGCGTTCCCGGGCCGCCCACGGCCTTCCTGGTGCTGGCCGACGCCGCGCTCGTCGTCCTGTTCCTCGCGACGCTGCCGTTCGTCACCCGCGGGCTCACCCTCGCGCGCTTCCTCGTCGATCGGCTGCTGCTCGGCCCCTGGGGCTCGGAGGCGCTGCAGCGCGAGGTCGCGGAGCTCAGCGTCTCCCGCGGCGCGGCGGTCGCCGCCGAGGACCGGGCGCTGCGCCGGCTCGAGCGCGACATCCACGACGGTCCGCAGCAGCGGCTGATCCGGGTGCAGATGGACCTCGGATCCGCTCTCAACCGGGTGCGCTCCGATCCCGACTCCGCGGCGGCGCTGATCGACGAGGCGCGTGAGCACGTCCGCTCGGCGCTCGACGAGCTGCGCGCGCTCTCCCGGGGAGTCGCGCCGCCGATCCTGCAGGACCGGGGCTTCACCGCTGCGGTGCACTCGCTGGCGGTCCTGAGCCCGGTGCCCGTCGAGGTGCTGGTCGAGCATCCGGTGGCGGAGGTGCCGCCCGAGGTCGAGCGCAGCGTCTACTTCGTCGTCGCGGAGCTGCTCGCGAACGCGTCGAAGCACGCGTCGGCCCGCTCGATCCGCGTGCATCTCGACGTGCGGGGGACGGGCGGACCGGAGCGCTGGCTGGACGTCTGGGTCGTCGACGACGGCGGCGGCGGCGCCTCGCCCCTGCCGGGTCACGGGCTCGAGGGGGTCGCCGGGCGCGTCAGCGGGCTGCGCGGGCTGTTCACCGTCGATTCGCCCCCGGGCGGCCCGACCACAGTGGGTGTGCACGTGCCGTTCCTGCCTGCACCGCCGCCCGCCCTATCCTGAGGGCGTGCCGCCCGCCTCACCGATCCGCGTCGCCCTCGCCGAGGACTCCGTCCTCCTGCGCGAGGGCCTGGTCCGACTGTTCGAGGACGCCGGCTTCTCCGTCGTCGGAGCCCACGGCGACGCCGAGGGGCTGCTCGCGGCCGTCGCCGCGGAGCCGTCCTCGGTGGACGTGGCCGTGCTTGACGTCCGCATGCCGCCCACCTTCCGCGACGAGGGCGTCCGCGCGGCACTCGACCTCCGGCGCCTGCACCCGCGGATCGCCGTGCTCCTGCTCAGCCAGTACGTCGAGGTGACCTACGCGCACGAGCTGCTCGGCTCGGGCGAGGGCGGCATGGGCTACCTGCTCAAGGACCGCGTCGCCTCGGTGGAGGAGCTGCGCGACGCCGTCGAGCGCGTCGCCGCGGGTGGGACGGTGCTCGATCCGCAGGTCGTCGCGTCGCTGCTCCAGCGCAACCGCGACCCGCTGGCGCTCCTGACCCCGCGCGAGCGCGAGGTGCTCGAGGCGATGGCCGAGGGGCGCACGAACGCCGGCATCGCCGCCGCGTTCTTCATCGGCGTCGGCGCGGTCGAGAAGAACGTCACCTCGATCTTCCAGAAGCTCGGACTCGAGGACTCCGGCTCGGACCACCGCCGCGTGCTCGCGGTCCTCGCCTGGCTGCGCGCCGCCCGCTGAGCCGGCCCAGCAGTCGCGTCGCGTCTCGCTGCTGAGGGAAGATGCGGCGGCTTTTCCATGCTGGTCGAGTAGCCCCGAAGGGGCGTATCGAGACCCCTCGTCCTCAGCAAGCCGGATCTGCAGCCTCAGGTTCTGACGCCGGTGGATCTCGATACGCCCGCTGGGCGGGCTGCTCGATCAGCATGGGCCTCCGACCCGGAAGAGACAGCCCCCGCGCCTACTTCAGCGCCGTGCGCTCCGTGTCGTAGAGCGCCTTGACCTGGTCGGCGGTGAGGGCCGTGTCCCAGACCCGGATCTTCGCGAAGGTGCCCTTCGCGTAGTTGCCGGGGCCGGAGGTGAGCTCGACCGCGCCGACCGTGAAGTCGCCGGCGTTCGGGTTCAGGCCCTCGGTGAAGAGGTAGGGGTTCTTCGCGTAGGTCGCGCCCTTGTTGTCGACGAAGCGCGGGTAGGCGACGGAGGTGCCGTCCAGGTAGGAGACCGCGTAGGTCCCGTCGTAGGTGCCGACGTGCAGCTGCCAGGTGTACCGGGTGAACTTATTGCCCGAGGCCGAGTAGTCGCGGGAGTACGGGTAGCCGGGAGTCGGCCCGCCGGTGCGCGAGACGTGGAAGGCCGATCGCTCGTCTCCGCCGTAGAGGCCGAGGTCGTAGAAGAGGCCGTAGGAGCGGCCCGCGCGCTCGCCGTGCTCGTTCCAGGCGCCCGCGACGTAGCCGGTGCTGTCGTCGGTCATGTAGACCCAGCTCGCGACGGTGACCGCGTTGCCCGTGGCGCCGATCGTCAGGCGGCCCGCCGACTCCAGCGGCACCCGGAGGAAGCTCGTCCCGGTCATCGAGATCCCGGAGCCCCACGGCGTCGAGGTGGTCGTGGCCTTGGTCTTGCCCGCCTGGAGCAGGGGCAGGTCGTTCGCGGTGGAGTAGTACGGCGCGGCGGACTGGGTGAAGTCCCACTGCGCGAGCGGCGCCGGGACGCCGGGCACGGTGGGGGGAGTGGTGGGCGTCGCCGTGGGGGTCGGCGTCGCGGTCGGGGTGGCCGTGGGGGTCGCCGTCGGTGTCGCGGTGGCGGTCGGGGTCGCCGTGGGCGTCGGGGTCCTCGTCGGGGTCGCGGTGGGCGTCGGGGTCGCGGTGGGCGTCGGAGTCGCGGTCGGCGGCGTCGTCGGTGCCGTGGCCGAGACGGTCAGCGCGATCGAGCCGCTGCTGCCGATGTTGCCGGCGGCGTCGCGGGCCTTGGCGATGATCACGTGCGAGGTCACGGCGAGGCTCGAGGTGGTGAGCGACCAGTCCCCGGAGGCCTGCTGCACGGCGTTCCCGACCCGGGTGGAGCCGGACCAGAAGGAGAGAGCGGTGACTCCGATGTCGTCCGACGCGGTGGCGACGAGCGTCACGGTCCGCGGGACGGTGCTCCCCGTGGCGGGCGAGGTGATGCGCGCGGTCGGCTTCGTCGTGTCCGGCTTCGGCGAGCCCGTGGCGGTCGGCGTGGCGCTGGGGCTCGGCGCGGTCGTCGGGCTCGCGGTCGGCGAGGGGGTGGTCGTCGCGGTGGGCGTCGCCGACGGGACCGGGGTCTGCGTGGGGGAGGGACTCGTCGTCGGAACGGGGGTCGAGCCGGTGTTCTGCACGGTGACGCGCGTGGCGGCACTGTTGCCGATGTTCCCTGCCGCGTCCTTGCCCTTGGCCACGAAGACGTGCGAGCCCTCGGCCAGCGTCCGCGTGTCGAGCGGCAGCGTCCAGACGCCCGCCTGCACGGTGGCGTAGCCCAGACGGCGGGTGCCCTCCCAGAACGAGAGCTGGGTGGTCCCGACCGCGTCCGTCGCGGTCGCCGCGAGGGAGATCGTCCCCGCGACCGTCGATCCGCTCACGGGAGCGGTGATGCTCACCACCGGCTTCACCGTGTCGGCGGCGGCGCTCGCCGAGCTGCCGGGCGCGGTGGCCACCATCGGCACCAGGAGGAGGGCTGCGAGCGCTCCCATGATCGTCGCCCGTGCGGTACGTCGTCGCATTGCCGTCCCCTTGTTCCGTCGGTCACGGAAATCCCCCCGGACCGGGGTCAGCCTAGGTCGTGCCGCCTCCTCCGCGCGTGCCCCGGACGGGGACAGATCGTGATCAGGGTCCGACGACCGGCCAGGATCGCCGCCCGGGCGGTGCCCGACGCCCCTGCGACACTGGGATCCGGCGACCGCGGAGTCCGCCGAGGAGGAGGACCGATCGCATGGCACCAGGAGCACACCCGGACGCCCGATTGATCGCTCTTCCGGGCGGATCACCGGTCGTCGCGGACTCGGCCTGGGTGGCCCCGGGAGCGACCCTCGTCGGAGCGGTGGAGCTGGAGGAGGAGTCGAGCGTCTGGTACGGCGCCGTCCTCCGCGCGGAGAAGGCGCACATCCGGATCGGCCGCGGCAGCAACCTGCAGGACGGGGTGATCGTGCACGTGGACGAGGGGTTCGACGCGAGCCTCGGCTCGGGTGTCTCGGTCGGGCACAACGCCGTGCTGCACGGCTGCACCCTCGAGTCCGACGTGCTCGTCGGGATGAACGCGACCGTCCTGAACGGGGCGGTGATCGGCTCCGGGTCGCTCGTCGCCGCCGGCGCCGTGGTGCTCGAGGGCACCGTCGTGCCGCCGGGCTCCCTCGTCGCGGGCGTTCCGGCAAAGGTGCGCCGCGAGCTGTCCGAGCAGGAGCGGGACGGGATCCGCCGCAACGCCGCGTCCTACCTCGCCCTGTCCGATCTGCACCGGGGAGCGGCCGGCGCCGGGACCGACTGAGGCGGTCAGGGAGCGCCAGGGGACTGATCGGCGCCAGAAGTTCCCGCCTCTGGGGTGAGCGTCACTACCGTTCGGGAACAGGTTCCGCCGCGGCACTCCGGTGCGCGGTCGCCGCCCTCGGATCGACGGCTCGCCGATCGATCGGACACCTCTGACTCCGTCCCACTCTTCCCGAGGAGAATCGTGTCCCCGCACCGACCCCGCCGTTCCCCCCTGATCGTCCTCGGCCTCGCCGCGGCCGTGCTCGCGGGAGGGGTGATCGCGCCCGCCGCCGCCGCGACACCGTCCGAGCTGTCCGTCGTCGCCTTCGGCGATTTCCATCACCCGAGGCGCCGCGACCTGCGGCACGGAGGACGACTGCCCGGTCAACTCCTGGTCGACCGGATCCGCGCCCGAGGTCCGCTCCATCGCGACCCGCCTCCAGGAGGTGTCTCCGCAGCGCACGGTCACGACCGACAACCGCGCGAAGTCCGGCAGCCGCATCGCCGAGGTCTCCGCGGCGGTCACAGCGGCGCAGGCGGCCGGGGCCGCTCCGGATGTGGTCACGCTCCTCATCGGCGGCAACGACCTCTGCAGCCCCGACGTCCCGGCCGGGCCGGACGGCTACGCGATGACGCCCGCCGCGGACTTCTCCGCGTCGGCGTCGAGTCTGCTCCGGCAGATCAGCTCGGCCTGGCCCCGGGCGACCGTGCTGCTCGGATCGGTGCCGGACATCGGGTCCGAGTGGGAGGTCGTCCAGGGCACACCGGGCAAGCTGATCTGGGGACTGTTCAGCATCTGCCGGACCACGCGCGGGGCCAAGGCCGACAACCACGTCCAGAGGGGGGCCGCCTTCGAGGCGGCGGTCGCCGCAGCCGAGGAGCGCACGGATCGGTACAACGAGGCTCTGGCCGCGGCCTGCTCCGCAGCGGGCCCCCAGTGCGTCTGGGACGGCGGTGCTCTCACCAGGACGCCCATCACGAAGGACGTCCTCTCGACGGTCGACTACTTCCACCCGAACGTCGCCGGTCAGGCGCTGGTCGCGAGCGTCCTGTGGGGCCCGGAGGCGGTTCCCGCGTGGGCGGTCCCGCACTCCGCGGGCGCTCCGGCTCCGGCTCCGGCGGACCTCCCGACGCTCGACGAGATCGGCATCGCCGATTCGACCAGTGGCGCCCCTGACGACTCGAGGACCCGGGTCGGCATGCGCGAGAACGTGACCGAGCGCGTGACGCTCGGCCGTCCGGCCGGAGCGCAGCCGTCCGAGGGGAGCCCGTCTCCGGCGGACCTCCAGCAGACCCCCGTCGGCGTCCGCTAGCTCAGGGGAGGCGCACCGGATCGGAGTGCGCCGAGTGGTCGAGGATGTGCACCCGTCGTCGATGTGCGCCAGGTGATCAAAGACCGACAACTGCTCAATGAATGCCAGTCGAGTCGATCCGTGCCACAAGTTGGCGGCCGGCGGAGGAGCGGAAATACCTTTCACCACGAGGTTCACCCGGCGTCGTCCGCTGACCTCTCCGCGGTCGGTCGACCGCTGGAGCCGACGGTCGAACGACCGTGCTCCGCCCTCCTTCGTCACCGTCCTTGAGAAGAGCCATGTCCCTCCGTTCCCGCCTGTCCACCGTCGCTCTCGCGGCACTGCTCCTCGCCGGAGGAGCAGCCGCCCCGTCCGCCACCGCCGCCGAGGCCCCCGCGCTCTCGGTCGCCTCGTTCGGCGACTCGATCACCCGCGCCGCCACCACCTGCGGAGGCCGGGGCGACTGCCCCGTCAACTCCTGGGCCACCGGCTCCGCACCCGCGGTGCACTCGGTCGCCACCCGCCTCCAGGAGCTGAACCCGGGGCGTACCGTCACGTCGACGAACTACGCCAAGTCGGGCAGCCGGATCGCGGGAGTCGCCTCGGCGGTGTCCGCCGCGGCGACCGCCGGGGCCCGGCCCGACGTCGTGACGCTGCTCATCGGCGGCAACGACCTCTGCCACCCCGATCTCCGGGCCGCCGCCGACGGCTACGCGATGACGCCCGCCGACGCGTTCGCCGCGTCCGCGACGAGTGCGCTGCAGCGGATCAGGTCCGCCTGGCCAGAGGCGACAGTCCTCGTCGGGTCGGTCCCGGACGTGGCGTCCGAGTGGGCCGCGGTGCAGACCGGCGCGGGCGCGAGGACCTGGCCGTCGGCCAAGCTGTGCCGGACGACGCGCGGGGCCCTCGCCGACAACGTCGTCCAGACCGGTGACGCCTTCACCTCCACCGTGGCGGCCGCGGCCGAGCGCACGCGGCAGTACGACGACGCCCTCGCCTCGGCGTGCGCGGCCGAGGGCCCGCACTGCGTCTGGGACGGAGGCGCCCTCAGTCGCACGGAGATCAGCCCCGAGATCGTCTCGAGCGTCGACTCCTTCCACCCGAACGTCCAGGGCCAGGCCCTGATCGCGAGGGTGCTCTGGGGTCCCGAGGCCGTCCCCGCCTGGGCCGCGCGGCTCACCCAGGGCGCTCCGGATTCCCTGCCGGCGCCGGCGGTCACCGACGCCCCGGTGACGACTCCCGCTCCGACGACGACTCCCGCTCCGACGACGACTCCCGCTCCGACGACGACTCCCGTCCCGTCGTCGAAGACCACCCCCGCGCCGAAGGCTGCTCCGGCCCCGGCGCGCCGAGCGACGAAGCCCGTGACTCCTGCGCGGCCCACGACCCCGGCACCCGCAGCGACCCGCGCCCCGGCGCCCGTCAACACGCCGAGCACGACCCCGAGCCGAGGCCTCGCCGGTACGAAGGACACGACCGCGCCGACGGTGCGCATCACCGGCCCGCTCGCCGGCGCCTCGGTCTCGGGGAACGTCGCTCTGGCCGCCGTCTCCGACGACGACACCGCCTCGCTCGTCTTCTCGAGCGAGGGTCGCCGCCTCGGTTCGGCGAAGCACGCGGCGAACGGCGGCTGGACGCTGGCCGTCTCGACCAGGGGCTTCCCGAAGGGCGAGCACGATCTCGTCGCCACCGCGACCGATCGCTCGGGCAACACGGGGACGAGCGCCCCTGTCACGGTGACGGTCCGCTGATCCGGCCTCCGAGCCGCTCCGGCTCGTGACACCACCTCCGGCTCGCCGAAGCATCGCGCTTTCGCGAGCCGGAGGTGCATCCGCGAGCGGAGCCGCTCGTGATCCGGTGGGCGCGGAGGCCTTGCCCGTCGAGCCCCGCCGCGCCATGCTCGTCCCGGGTCGAGTCCCTCGTCCCGCTCCGCTCCGCAGCGGACCACGTCCGGCGCAGCCCGGCCCCGTGCCTGCGCACCGACGCTCCATGAAGGCACCGTCATGCGCGTGCGACCGAACCGCCGCCCCCTCCGCGGCGTCGTCGCCGTCGCGGCCGCCCTGCTGCTCCTCGCGACCGCCGCCGTCCCGGTCGCCGCGGCCGAGCCCGCGACGATCACCGTCCTCGCGCTCGGCGACTCCCTCAGCCAGGGGAGAGCGAGCTGCACGACGAAGGCCGACTGCCCGATCAACTCCTGGTCGACCGGCTCGGCGACCGCCGTCCGCTCGATCGCCACCCGTCTCCAGGAGACCGCTCCGAGCAGCACGGTCCGCACGGCCAACTACTCGAAGTCCGGCAGCAGGATCCGGGGCGTCGCGGCGATGGTCACGACGGCGGCGGCGGAGGGCGCGTCCCCCGACGTGGTGACCCTCATGATCGGCGGCAACGACCTCTGCCACGGCGACCTCTACCCGGCGGCCGACGGCTACACCATGACGACGGCCGCGGCGTTCTCGACCTCCGCCTCGAGCCTGCTGCAGCAGATCGGCCGCACCTGGCCGACCGCGACGATCCTGCTCGGCTCGGTTCCGGACGTCGCGTCGGAGTGGGCGGGACTGCGCGGGGGACCGGCCGAGCCCGTGTGGGTGGCGAGCAAGCTGTGCCGGACGACCCGCGGAGTCACGGACACCGGAGGCGTTCTCACCGGCGCGGCCCAGACCGCCTCGGTCGCGGCGGCGGCGCAGCGCACCGTGCAGTACGACGACGCGCTGGCGTCGGCGTGCGCGGCGGTCGGACCGCGGTGCGTCTGGGACGGCAGCGCCTTCACCGCGACGCCGCTCACCCCCGACATCGTGTCGACCCTGGACTGGTTCCACCCGAACGTGCGCGGTCAAGCTCTGATCGCGGACGTGCTCTGGGGTCCCGAGCGGGTCCCGGCGTGGGCCGCGCGCTTCGCCGCTCCGGCGCCCACGCCGCTCCCGACGACGACTCAGGAGCCGACCGCAACGTCGACTCCTGAGCCGACCGTGATCCCGACTCCCGAGCCGACGGCGACGCCGACGTCCGAGCCGACGGCGACCCCGACTCCCGAGCCGGGCGGCGGCCCTGCTCCGACGGGCACGCCGGTTCCGGAGACCACTCCCACGGCCGCAGCGCCCGCGGACCCCGGCACCACCTCCGCGCCGACTCCGCAGCCGACTCCCTCCGCGTCGTCGCCTGCCACGCCCGCGCCGACTCCCTCCGCGACGCCGACGCCGACGCCGACGCCGACGCCGGTGCCGACTCCGACTCCCTCGTCCACTCCGGCTCCGTCGCCGGCGGCGACAACGACTCCTCCGGCGACGACCGCACCCACGGCGACTCCGCCACCGAGCAGCACGCCGACGCCGACCCGGACGCCGACCGCGACCCCCACGCCGACTCGCACGCCGACGCCGACGCCGACTCGCACACCCTCCCCCTCTCCGACGCCGACTCCGGTCCGCGACACGACCGCCCCCGTCGCGCGCATCACCAGCCCGGCCGCGGGCAGCACCGTCGTGGGAACCGTCACTCTGGTCGCCGTGTCCGACCCGGACACCGCGTCCCTCGTCTTCTGGACCGGCAGGACCCGCATCGGCGCCGCCAAGCAGGCCGCGGACGGCAGCTGGACGCTCACGGTCTCGACGGCCGGATTCACGAAGGGGTCGCATCCGGTCACCGCCAAGCCGGTTGATCGCGCGGGCAACACATCGACGAGCGCCGCGGTCACCGTCACCGTCCGCTGACCAGCAGGGGCCGCCGCCAGGCGCCCGGAGGACCACGGTGGTCCTCGTCGGAGCGGTGCAGGACGCACCGAAGGATTCGACCCGTGCCGCGCCTCACCTATGGGGGGAGCTGGCCGGTCGTGAGGCGGTATCGCGGTGCTGCACCGTCGGCCAGGCTCTGAGCAGCCGGCACCGCCGGAGTGGTCGGGCTCCCTGAGCGGCACTTCTCCGGGCGGATCCGGCGGTTCCCCTCCCCGTCCCCCCGGTCGCCCGGTCGACGGAGCCCGTGGCCCCCGCCTCGCTCCCCGACCGCGGCACCACGTCGCCCCACGAGAGCAGAGTCATGCCCCCGCGCCCGGCCCGCCGTTCCCCCCTGTCCGTCCTCCTCCTGATCGTGCTCCTCCTCGCCGGCGCGGCCGCGGTGCCCGCCGCGGCCGCCGAGCCGGCCCCCACCCTGTCGGTCGTCTCCTTCGGCGACTCGATCACCCGCGGCGCCTCGAGCTGCGGCACCCGCGCCGACTGCCCGGTCAACTCCTGGTCGACCGGGACCGCGAGTGCGGTCCGCTCGATCGCCACCCGCCTCCAGGAGGTGAACCCGGGCAGCGTCGTCACCACGGCGAACTACGCCAAGTCGGGGAGCCGGATCAACGCCGTCGCGTCGACCGTGACCGCTGCCGCCTCGGCCGGCGCGGACCCCGACGTCGTGACCCTCCTCGTGGGCGGCAACGACCTCTGCCACCCCGACCTCACCGGCGCCGCCGACGGGTACGCGATGACTCCGGCCGCGTCCTTCAGTGCGTCGGCGTCGAGCCTGCTGCGCCAGATCGGCTCGACCTGGCCCGAGGCGACCGTCCTCGTCGGGTCGATGCCGGACATCGCCTCCGAGTGGGCGGGCCTGCGCGGGGGACCTGCCGAGGCGGGCTGGCCGGCGAACCGGCTCTGCCGCACGACCCGCGGGGCGACGGCGGACAACGTCGTCCAGACCGGTGACGCCTACGCCGCGGCGGTCACCGCAGCTGCGCAGCGCACCGGGCAGTTCAACGACGCCCTCGCCGCGGCCTGCTCCGCCGTCGGCTCCCGCTGCGTCTGGGACGACGGCGCCTTCACGGCCGCCACCGTCTCGCCCGACATCGTGTCCACCGTCGACTACTTCCACCCCAACGCCCGCGGCCAGGCCCTGATCGCCGACCTCCTCTGGGGACCCGAGGCCGTGCCCGACTGGGCGGCGCCCGAGCCGATGTCGACGCCCGTGCCGTCCGCGCCGCCGACCGCTGCGCCGTCGAGCGTTCCGACGCCCAGCGCCTCCCCGGCACCGACAGCCGTCCCCGAGCCGACCGATCCCGCCGAGACCCCGACCGCCTCCCCGACCACCACTCCGACTCCGTCTCCGTCCGCGACTGCTACGCCGACCGCGACGCCGACCGCGACGCCGACCGCGACGCCGACCGCGACCTCGACTCCGATCGCGACGCCGAGTGCGACCGCGACTCCGATCGCCACCCCGAGTCCGACTGCAACCGCGACTCCGACTCCTACTGCGTCCCCGACTCCTACTGCGTCCCCGACTCCTACTGCGTCTCCGACTCCTACTGCGTCTCCGACTCCTACTGCGTCGCCGACTCCGACCGCGACTCCGACCGCGACTCCGACTGCGTCTCCGACCCCGACGCCGGCCCGAGACACGGCTGCACCGTCCTCGCGCATCACCAGCCCGACCGCGGGCAGCACCGTCGTCGGAACGGTCACCCTCGTCGCGGTCGCGGACGCCGACGCCACGTCCTTGGTCTTCTGGACCGGCAGCACGCGGATCGGGACGGCGAAGAAGGCGGCCGACGGCACCTGGAAGCTGACCGTCTCCACCAAGGGCTTCCCCAAGGGCGAGCACCAGGTCGTGTCGAAGGCGTCGGACGCCGCGGGCAACACCGCATCGAGCGCCCCGGTCGCCGTCACCGTCCGCTGAGGGATCCCCGCCCCCTGCTGATCGAGTAGCCCTCGCAGAGGGCGTATCGAGATCCACCTCTGCTGAGGACGGTGGGTCTCGATACGCCGCTGTGCGGCTGCTCGACCAGCATGCGGAAGCGCGCGGAAGCCCAGCTGATCGAGCAGCCCTCGCAGAGGGCGTGTCGAGATCCATCCCTGCTGAGGACGGTGGGTTTCGATACGCCGCTGCGCGGCTACTCGACCGGCAAGAAGGAAGAAAGAATCGGAGGGGCTGACGAGAATCGAACTCGCATCATCTGTTTGGAAGACAGAGGCTTTACCACTAAGCTACAGCCCCGAAATCGGCAGTCCGGAGAACCCGCCGCGGGCCGCCCTCTCGGGCGGGGCCCGTCGTCTCGACCGGGCACCAGGACACTGTAGTACACGAGGCGAAGCGGCGGCGACGCCGACCCGCGAAGCCGCCCCCGCGCGCCTGTTCCGGCCGCAGGAGTGCGGTGCAGTACACTTGCGAAGGCCATTTCGGCGTGTCGCGCCAGTGACCGTGCAGGAAGGGCTCGACGAGAGTCCTCATCGGCACGGTGCACCGGCCCGCGCAACCGGGGCGTAGCTCAGCTTGGCTAGAGCGCCCGCTTTGGGAGCGGGAGGTCGCAGGTTCGAATCCTGTCGCCCCGACCACGAGTACTCATCGTGACGACATCGACCCGTGACGACCGGTCACACGGCGCCGACACCAACCAGCACAGGAGATCCCCTCACGTGAAGACCACGGTAGAAAAGCTGAGCCCGACCCGCGTCAAGCTCGCGATTTCGGTCACCCCGGACGAGCTCGGCCCCAGCATCACCCACGCCTACGGCCACATCGCCGAGCAGATCAACGTCCCCGGCTTCCGCAAGGGCAAGGTCCCGCCGGCGATCGTCGACCAGCGGGTCGGCAAGGCCGCCGTCCTCGAGCACGCCGTCAACGAGGGGCTCGACGGCTTCTACCGCGAGGCCGTCCGCGAGACCGAGGTGCGCCCCCTGGGTCGCCCGCAGGCCGACATCGTCGCCTGGCCGAGCGACAAGGACTTCACCGGCGACCTCGAGCTCGCCATCGAGGTCGACGTCCGCCCCGAGATCACCGTCCCGGCCTACGACGGCCTCGAGCTCACGGTCGACGCGGCCGAGGTGACCGACGCCGACGTCGACGCCGAGCTCGACAAGCTCCGCAGCCGCTTCGGCACGCTCGTCACCGTCGACCGCCCCGCGACGACCGGCGACTTCGCGCAGATCGACCTCATCGCGACCATCGACGGCGTCGAGGTCGACACGGCCAACGCCATCTCCTACGAGCTCGGCTCGGGCGAGCTGATCGAGGGCATCGACGAGGCGCTCGACTCGCTCACCGCGGGGGAGAGCACCACGTTCACCGCTCCGCTGCTCGGTGGCGACCACGCCGGCCAGCAGGCCGAGATCGCCGTGACGCTCACCGCCGTCAAGGAGCGCGAGCTCCCCGACGCCGACGACGACTTCGCGCAGATCGCCAGCGAGTTCGACACCATCGCCGAGCTGCGCGACTCGCTCAAGGAGCAGGCCGCCCAGCAGAAGACCTTCGGTCAGGGCGGCCAGGCGCGCGAGAAGCTCGTCGAGGCCCTCCTCGGCCTCGTCGAGGTCCCCGTCCCCGCCGCGCTCGTCGAGGACGAGGTGCACCGCCACCTCGAGGGCGAGAACCGCCTCGAGGACGCCGAGCACCGCGCCGAGGTCACCGAGGCGAGCGAGAAGACCTTCAAGACCCAGATCCTCCTCGACCACGTCGTCGAGCAGGAGAAGGTCCAGGTCAGCCAGGACGAGCTCACGCAGTACCTGATCCAGGGCGCGGCGCAGTACGGCATGGAGCCGAACGAGTTCATCAAGATCCTCTCCGAGAACAACCAGATCGGCCAGATGGTCGGCGAGGTCGCCCGCAACAAGGCGCTCGCCATCGTCCTGGGCAAGGCGAAGGTCACCGACACCGAGGGCAACGCCGTCGACCTGACCGCGTTCACCGCCGTGCCCGGCGACGACGCGGACGAGACCGCCGACGACACCGACGCCGCGACCGACGAGGTCGACGCGCCCGCTGCCGAGGCCGTCGAGGAGGCCGTCGTCGAGGAGGCCCCCGCCGCCGCCGAGGCGCCCGCCGAGGAGGAGGCCGCTCCGGCCCCCAAGAAGAAGCGCGCCCCCGCGAAGAAGAAGGCTCCGGCCGCCGAGGAGACCCCGGCCGCCGAGTAGTCCTCGACGCGAGAACGACAGGAGCCGCTCCCGGATCACCGGGGGCGGCTCTCGTCGTCCCGGCCCGCGTCCCGCCGCGGTCCGGCCCGCCGCTCGCATGCGTCACGCCCACTGCCCGCCCGCCGCCCCGCCCGCAGTCCGCCCCGGGCGAACACCGGGCGCTCCGGCTCCGCCCCCGGCGAACACGGCCGGGTCGCCCGGGTGCCGTCCGATAGATTCGCCTCCGAAGCGACAACTGAAACGGAGCGACACATGGCCGATATGGCGATGCCCAACAGTGTTTTCGACCGCCTTCTCAAGGACCGGATCATCTGGCTCGGTTCTGAGGTGCGCGACGAGAATGCGAACGAGATCGCAGCGAAGCTCCTGCTCCTCGCGGCCGAGGACGCCGAGAAGGACATCTTCCTGTACATCAACTCGCCCGGCGGCTCGATCACCGCGGGAATGGCGATCTACGACACGATGCAGTTCGTGCCGAACGACATCGTGACGGTCGGCATCGGCATGGCGGCGTCCATGGGTCAGCTCCTGCTCACCGCGGGGACCCAGGGCAAGCGCTACATCACGCCGAACGCCCGCGTCCTGCTGCACCAGCCGCACGGCGGGTTCGGCGGCACCGCGTCCGACATCCAGACCCAGGCGCAGCTGATCCTCGACATGAAGAAGCGCCTCGCCGAGATCACCGCGAAGGCGACCGGCAAGACCGTCGAGCAGGTCAACGAGGACGGCGACCGCGACCGCTGGTTCAGCGCCGAGGAGGCCCTGGCCTACGGCTTCGTCGACCACATCCGCTCCTCGGCGACCGACGTCGCCGGCGGCGGCGGAACCGCCACCGACAGCTGAGCACCCCGACGCGCCGAGAGATCAGGAAGAGACAATGAACACACCCACCTTCGGCGGGACGGCCTTCGGCTCCGGAGCCGCGCCCTCCTCCCGCTACATCCTCCCCACGTTCGAGGAGCGCACGGCCTACGGCTACAAGCGCCAGGACCCCTACGCGAAGCTCTTCGAGGACCGCATCATCTTCCTCGGCGTGCAGGTCGACGACGCGTCCGCGGACGACATCATGGCCCAGCTCCTCGTGCTCGAGAGCCAGGACCCGGACCGCGACATCGTGATGTACATCAACTCGCCCGGTGGCTCCTTCACCGCGATGACGGCGATCTACGACACGATGCAGTACATCCGCCCGCACATCCAGACCGTCGTCCTCGGTCAGGCCGCGTCGGCCGCAGCGGTGCTCACCGCGGCGGGCACGCCCGGCAAGCGCCTGGCGCTGCCGAACGCGCGCATCCTGATCCACCAGCCGGCCGTGCAGCAGGGCGGTGGCCAGGCCTCGGACATCGAGATCCAGGCCGCGGAGATCATGCGCATGCGCGAGTGGCTCGAGAAGACGCTGTCCTTCCACTCCAACCGCTCCCCGGAGCAGGTCAAGAAGGACATCGACCGCGACAAGATCCTCGGCGCCGACGACGCGCTCGAGTACGGACTGATCGACCAGATCCTGACCAGCCGCAAGGGCGTTCCCGCCCTCACGGTCTGACCTCGGGAGACCGACCGATCGTCGAAGGGCCGGGAGGCGGAGCGATCCGCCGCCCGGCCCTTCCGCGTGCCGGCGGGCGGATCCGCGCCGCCGGACCGTAGCAAACCGACACGGACGGGGCAATGGTCCGCCGATCCGGCCCGCCTGCCGAGCCCCCTCGGCTCAGCGGCTAGGCTCGGTCCTGAGTTCGGCGGTTCCGCATGACCGCCCTCTGCGAGACGCTCGACGGCACCGCCGCCCGAGAGCACCGACGCACGACAAGGAAGTGGGGCATCCCCGTGGCACGTATTGGCGAAAGCGCCGACCTGCTGAAGTGCTCGTTCTGCGGCAAGAGCCAGAAGCAGGTCCAGCAGCTCATCGCCGGTCCCGGCGTCTACATCTGCGACGAGTGCGTCGAGCTGTGCAACGAGATCATCGAGGAGCGCCTCTCCGAGTCGAGCGAGGAGACGAGCCACGAGTTCGACCTCCCGAAGCCGAAGGAGATCTACGGCTTCCTCGAGGAGTACGTGATCGGCCAGGAGCAGGCCAAGCGAGCCCTCGCCGTCGCGGTCTACAACCACTACAAGCGCGTGCGGGTGCGCAACACCATCACCGCCGCGGACGCGATCCACGACGAGATCGAGATCGCCAAGAGCAACATCCTCCTGATCGGCCCGACCGGCTGCGGCAAGACCTACCTCGCGCAGACGCTGGCCAAGCGGTTGAACGTGCCCTTCGCGGTGGCCGACGCGACGGCGCTGACCGAGGCGGGCTACGTCGGCGAGGACGTCGAGAACATCCTGCTCAAGCTGATCCAGGCCGCGGACTACGACGTCAAGCGCGCCGAGACCGGCATCATCTACATCGACGAGGTCGACAAGATCGCCCGCAAGGCCGAGAATCCGTCGATCACCCGCGACGTCTCGGGCGAGGGCGTGCAGCAGGCGCTGCTGAAGATCCTCGAGGGCACCGTCGCCTCCGTGCCCCCGCAGGGCGGCCGGAAGCACCCGCACCAGGAGTTCATCCAGATCGACACGACGAACGTGCTGTTCATCGTGGCCGGCGCCTTCGCCGGGCTGGAGGACATCATCTCCTCGCGCGCCGGCAAGCGCGGCATCGGCTTCGGCGCCCCGCTGCACAACAAGCAGGACGAGATCAACATCTTCAGCGAGGTGCTCCCGGAGGACCTGCACAAGTTCGGGCTCATCCCCGAGTTCATCGGCCGCCTCCCGGTCGTCACCACCGTCACGCAGCTCGACCAGGTCGCGCTGATGCAGATCCTCACCGAGCCGCGCAACGCGCTGGTCAAGCAGTACCAGCGGATGTTCGAGATCGACGGGGTCGAGCTCGAGTTCGACCGCGGCGCCCTCGAGGCCATCGCCGATCTCGCCGTGCTGCGCCAGACCGGTGCTCGCGGGCTCCGCGCCATCCTCGAGGAGGTGCTCGGTCCGATCATGTTCGAGGTGCCGTCCTCCGACGAGGTCGCCCGCGTGGTCGTCACCCGCGCCGCCGTCCTCGACAACGCCGCGCCGACCATCGTGCCGCACGCTCCCCGCCGCCAGGAGAAGAGCGCCTGAGCCGCCTCCGCCGGGCCGTCGCGTGACCAGTTCGCGCTGATTGGCCCGGCGTTCGCGCGCCCGGGTGGGACGCGGTTCCCTACTCTGGCGGAGCGCGTCGCCGATGCGTCCGCCGGCTTCGCGCCCGGCCGGGTCAGCGACCGGAGGCACCGTCATCGTCCAGCCGCTCCTCGCCGGGATCGTCGCCGCGCTCACCGGCTTCTCCAGCTCCTTCGCGATCGTCCTCGCGGGCGTCGTCGCCGTCGGCGCCACCGATGCTCAGGCCGCGTCGGGTCTGCTCGCGGTTTGCGTGCTGCAGGGTGTGCTCTGCATCGCGCTGAGCGTGCGCTACCGGGTGCCGATGACCTTCGCCTGGAGCACCCCGGGCGCCGCGCTGCTCGCCGCCACCGCGACCCTGCCCGGGGGCTTCGACCGCGCGGTCGGCGCGTTCCTCGTCGCCTCAGCGCTGATCGTGGTGACGGGTCTCTGGCCGGCACTCGGCAGGCTCGTGGCGCGCATCCCGCGGCCGCTCGCCAACGCGATGCTCGCCGGCATCCTGTTCCCGCTCGTGCTGGCGCCCGTGCGGGCGGCGGTCGAGATCCCGCTGCTCGCGCTGCCGGTGATCGCGCTCTGGCTGATCCTGCTCCGCCTGCTGCCGCGCTGGGCGGTGCCGGCGGCGATCGCGCTCGCGATCGTGCTGCTGCTCGTCACGGACGGCGCCGCCCTCGCCGGGGCGCCGCTGCTGCCGGTCCCCGAGTTCGTCGTGCCGGTCTTCGAAATCGGCGCGATGGTCGGCATCGGGCTGCCGCTCTACGTCGTCACGATGGCGGGGCAGAACATCCCCGGCATCGCGGTGCTGTCGAGCTTCGGCTTCGAGGCGCACTCCCGTTCGGCGATCGTCTCGAGCGGCCTCGCCTCCGGCGTCTCGGCGGTGTTCGGGGGAGTGCCGGTCAACTACGCGGCGCTGAGTGCTGCACTGACCGCGGGTCCGGAGGCCTCGCCGCAGCCGGAGCGGCGGTGGATCGCCTCGGTCTCGGCGGGAGCGTCCTATCTGGTGCTCGGCGCGGTCGCGGGAGCGGCCGCGGCACTCGTCTCCTCCGCCAGTCCGCTGCTGATCGAGGCGGTCGCCGGGCTGGCGCTGCTCGGCGTGTTCGTCTCGTCGGTGCAGGCCGGGGTCGAGGACGCGCGACTGCGTCTGCCCGCCGCGGCGACCCTGCTCGTCACCGCGTCCGGCATCGCGGTCGCGGGGATCGGCTCCGCGTTCTGGGGCCTCGTGGTGGGGCTGGTCGTGCTCGCCTGGCTGCACCCGCGTCGGGTGGCCCGCCACTCCTGACCCCTGGGACGCGCCCTCGGATCAGGCGAGTCCGCGGCGCCGCAGCAGGGGCTCCGTGCGCGCGTCGCGCCCGCGGAACTCCCGGTAGGCGACGAGCGGGTCGCGCGAGCCGCCGATCTCGAGGATCCGCCGCCGGAACCGCTCGCCCGCCGCGCGGTCGAGTCCGCCGTTCTCCTCGAACCACTCGACGGTGTCGGCATCGAGGATCTCGCTCCAGATGTAGGAGTAGTAGCCCGCGGAGTAGCCGCCCGAGAAGACGTGCTTGAAGTAGGTGCTGCGGTAGCGCGGCGGGATCGCGGAGTCCAGCAGCCCGGCGGCCTCCAGGGCGCGCGTCTCGAACTGAACGACGTCGGCACGGTCGGCTGAGTCCGGCGTCTCGTGCCAGGCGAGGTCGAGCAGAGCGGCGGCGAGGTACTCCGTCGTCGCGAAGCCCTCGCCCCACAGCGCCGCCGCCTCGAGCTGCTCGACGACGGCGGGCGGCAGCGCCTCGCCGGTCTCGACGTGCCGGGCGTAGACGGGCAGCAGTTCCGGGTGCCGGATCCACATCTCGTTGACCTGGCTCGGGAACTCGACGAAGTCGCGGAAGACGCTCGTCCCGCCGAAGCGCGGGTAGCGCGTGGTCGCGAAGAGGCCGTGCAGCGCGTGCCCGAACTCGTGGAAGAGGGTCTCGACCTCGTCGAGGCTGAGCAGCGCGGGCTCCCCGTCCCCTGGCGCCGAGATGTTCAGCGTGTTCACGACGACGGCGGAGTCGCCGAGCAGCGTCGTGCGAGTGCGGAGCGAGTTCATCCAGGCGCCGCCGCGCTTCGAGTCGCGCGTGAACGGATCGAAGAGGAAGAGGCCGAGCGGGGTGCCGTCCTCCTCCGCGACCTCGACGATGCGGACGTGCGCGCTGTGCCCCACCAGGTCGGGCCGCTCCGCGAATCGGACGCCGTAGAGCCCGGTGGCGGCGGCGAAGACGCCCTCGCGCAGGACGCGCTCGAGCTCGAAGTACGGCCGGAGCGCGCTGGAGTCGACGGCGTAGCGGGCGGTACGGACGCGCTCCTCGTAGAAGGCGCGGTCCCAGGCCTCGAGCATGAAGCGCGGCTGTCCTGCGGCGTCCTGCTCGGTGTCGGCCTGCTGCTGCATCTGCGCGAGCTCGGCGCGGGCGTTGCGGACGGCGGGGATCGCGAGCTCCTCGAGAAGGGCGCGGACGCGCTCGGGAGTTCCGGCCGTCTGGCCCGAGATCACGAACGCCGCGTGCGAGGAGTGGCCCAGCAGCGCGGCGTGCTCGGCCCGCAGCGCGACGATGTCGAGCAGGACCTCCCGGTTGTCGTGCGGTCCGCCCTCCCCGGCGCGGCCGAGGGAGGCGCGCAGGATCCGCTCGCGGACGGAACGATCGCGCAGGCGGGCGAGCCACGGGTGCCCGGAGTAGAGGGGGAGCGTCACGAGGTAGCCGTCGGCACCGCGGTCCGCGGCGGCACGGGCGGCGGCGGAGATCTCGGAGGCGTCGAGTCCGTCGAGCTGCTCGGCGCGCTCCAGCAGGACGGCCCGCTCGTTGGTGTCGGCGAGCAGGTTCTTGTCGAACCGGGTGGTCAGGCTCGACAGCCGCTCGTTCAGCGCGCTGAGCCGGGTCTTGCCGGAGTCGTCGAGGAGGGCGCCCGCGCGCTCGAAGCGCAGGAGGACGCGCTCGAGCAGGTAGGCGGTCTCGTCGTCCAGGTCGAGCATCGCTGCCCGGTCGGCGAGGGACCGGACGCGCGCGTAGAGGCGCGGGTCGAGGATGATCGCGTCGTCGTGCGCGGAGAGCAGGGGAGCGAGCTCCTCCTCCACAGCGTCGGTGAGCGGCGTGCGATCGGACGCGCCCACCGTGAAGAAGACCGCACTGACCCGGCGCAGCTCCCGCCCGGAGCGCTCGAGCGCCACCAGCGTGTTCTCGACCGTCGGCTCGTCGGGGGAGGAGGCGATGGCCTCGATCTCGGCCCGGTGGCGGCGCAGCGCCTCGTCGAAGGCCGGGCGGTACGCCTCCGGCTCGACCGCCGCGAAGTCGGGCAGCCCGTGCGGCAGCCCGCTCGGCTCGATCAGGACGGCGACGGCGGCGGAGGTGCTCATCCAGCGAGCCTAGGGGCGCCGCCGCTGCGCGCTGCGTCCGCGGTCCCGCCCTGCTGGAGACGGTGGGTCTCGATACGCCGCTGCGCGGCTACTCGACCAGCATGGAACGTCATGCTGATCGAGCAGCCCGCGCAGCGGCCCACTCATGCTGATCGAGCAGCCCGCGCAGCGGGCCACAAATGCTGATCGAGTAGCGCGCGCAGCGCGCGTATCGAAATCGACGCCGTCAGCGGCTCAGCCCCAGTCGTCGTCCTCGCCCTCGACGCGGCCCTGCGGCTGGGTGATGTAGGCGGCGTCCTCGTCCGGGCGGTAGGTGATGGTGGTGCCGTCGTCGAGCTCGAGCACGGGCTTGCCCTCGAGCCAGGTCAGGGTCCAGCGCCAGGCGGAGCTGTCGGTGCCGGCGGAGGCGAGCTCGCCCTCCACGTCGCGGACGGCGGTGACGACGATCTCGGGCAGGGTGGACGGCGTGTCTCCGCCGACCGGCCAGCGCGTTCCGAGCTGCATGGGGTGTTCCTCTCGAGAGAAGGGAAGCGGAGCGGACCATCGCCCGCTCCCCGGGTGATCAGGCGGTCGGCTCGGTCTCGAGCTCGATCTGGACGGCCAGCGCGTCGCCCTCGGCGAAGTCGAGCGCCGCGATCCGGCCGACGGCCGCGAGGTCGCCCGCGGCGAGCCGCAGCGACGCCACCAGCTCGGCCGGTGCGGTGACGACGGCGGAGCGGGCCGGCGTCTTCTGCGAGGCCTTCGCGTCGGTCTTCGCCCGGCGGATCGCGGTCAGCACGGTGCTGGCCGCGCTGAGAACGGCCGGGTCGCCGCCGAGAGCGGCCTGCCCCGGCCAGGGCTGCACGTGCACCGAGCCGTCGTGCGACCAGGACCAGGTCTCCTCGACCGCGAACGGGATGAACGGCGCGAACAGCCGCTGCAGCACGTCGAGCGCGCGGTGCAGGGCGGCGGCCGCGGAGGCCCCGTCCTCGCCGTAGGCGCGCTCCTTCACCAGCTCCAGGTAGTCGTCGCAGAACGTCCAGAAGAACGCCTCGGTGGTCTCGAGCGCCCGGGCGTGGTCGTAGTTCTCCAGCGCGGTCGTGGCGTCCGCCACCACACCGTCGAGCGCGGCGAGCATGCTCAGGTCGAGCGGGTCGCTGACCGTCGCGCCCTCCGGCAGCGGGAAGCCGTGGATGAACTTCGCCGCGTTCAGCACCTTGATCGCCAGGCGGCGGCCGATCTTGATCTGCGTCGGGTTCTGCGGGTCGAACGCCGCGTCCGTGCCCAGGCGCGAGGAGGCCGCCCAGTAGCGCACCGCGTCCGAGCCGTGCTGCTCGAGCATGCCGGCCGGCGTGACGACGTTGCCCTTCGACTTCGACATCTTCTTCCGGTCGGGGTCGACGATGAAGCCGGAGACCGTCGCGGTGCTCCACGGCGCGCGGCCGTCCTCGAGCTGCGAGCGCAGCAGGGTCGAGAAGAGCCAGGTGCGGATGATGTCCTGTCCCTGGGGGCGCAGGTCGTAGGGCGCGACGAGCTGCCAGAGCTCGTCGTCGCGCTCCCAGCCGCCGGCGAGCTGCGGGGTGAGCGAGGAGGTCGCCCAGGTGTCCATCACGTCGAGCTCGCCCTGGAAGCCGCCGGCCACGCCGCGCTGGTCCTCCGAGTAGCCGGGCGCGGCGTCCGAGGACGGGTCGACGGGCAGCGCCGACTCCTCGGGGACGATCGGCGCGTCGAACACCGGGTTGCCGTCGCCGTCGAGCGGGTACCAGACCGGGATGGGCACGCCGAAGAAGCGCTGGCGCGAGATCAGCCAGTCGCCGGCGAGGCCGTTCACCCAGTTCTCGTAGCGGACGCGCATGAACTCCGGCACGAACCGCACGTCGCGGCCGAGCTCCAGCAGGCGCTCCTTGAGCGCCGCGTCGCGGGCGCCGTTGACGATGTACCACTGGCGGGTCGAGACGATCTCGAGCGGCTTGTCGCCCTTCTCGAAGAACTTCACCGGGTGCACGATCGGGCGGGGCTCGCCGACCATCTCGCCCGACTCGGTGAGCAGCGCGACCACGGTCTGCTTAGCGGAGAACACGGTCTTGCCGGCGAGCTGCGCGTACGCGGCCCGGCCGGCCTCGCTCTCGATGGCGGCGGGCGCCTCGGAGATCAGGCGGCCGTCGAAGCCGATGACCGCGCGGTTGGGCAGGTCGAGCTCGCGCCACCAGACGACGTCGGTCAGGTCGCCGAAGGTGCAGATCATCGCGATGCCCGAGCCCTTGTCCTTCTGCGCGAGGTGGTGCGCGAGCACGGGCACCTCGACGTCGAAGAGCGGGGTGCGCACGGTCGTGCCGAAGAGCGCCTGGTAGCGCTCGTCGTCCGGGTGCGCCACGAGCGCGACGCAGGCGGGCAGCAGCTCGGGGCGGGTCGTCTCGATGAAGACGTCCTCCGCGCCGTCGCGGTGGAAGCCGATGCGGTGGTACGCGCCGGGCTGGTCCTTGTCCTCCAGCTCGGCCTGCGCGACCGCGGTCCGGAAGGTGATGTCCCAGAGGGTCGGCGCCTGCGCCTGGTAGGCCTCGCCGCGCGCCAGGTTGCGGAGGAAGGCGCGCTGCGACGCGGCCTGCGACTCCTCGCCGATGGTGCGGTAGCTCTGCGTCCAGTCGACCGAGAGGCCGAGGGTGCGCCAGAGGTCCTCGAACTGCTTCTCGTCCTCGACGGTGAGGCGCTCGCACAGCTCGATGAAGTTGCGGCGGGAGATCGGCTTCTGGTCGGCCGCCTTGCTGCTCTTGTTGTCGCCGCCCTCGAACGGCGGCACGAAGTCGGGCGTGTAGGGCAGCGTCGGGTCGCAGCGCACCCCGTAGTAGTTCTGCACGCGGCGCTCGGTGGGCAGGCCGTTGTCGTCCCAGCCCATCGGGTAGAAGACGCTCTTGCCGCACATGCGCTGGAAGCGCGCGACGACGTCGGTGTGCGTGTAGGAGAAGACGTGCCCGATGTGCAGCGAGCCGGAGGCGGTCGGCGGCGGGGTGTCGATCGAGTAGACGTCCGCGCGGGAGAGCCCGGTGCGATCGAACCGGTAGGTGCCGTCCGTCTGCCAGACGAGGCCCCACTTGCTCTCGAGACCCTCGAGGGCGGGCTTGGCGGGGAGGCGGTCGGCGACGGTCATGGTTCTCCGGTTCGATATGGGCGGCACCGCGTCGGTGGTGATGATGCCTGGGTGGGGGCTCTCGGAGCGTGTCGCTCACCGGCCGCGACGATCCTACCGCGGGGCCGGGAAGCCGCGACGGGCGGGCGCGGTCAGCCGACGACGGGCGCGAAACCGCGGCAGACCGGCGTCAGCGCCTCGTCGAGGTAGGGCACCAGTTCGCCGCGGGTCGGCCCCGCCGCCGCCCACGCCTGCACCGCGGCGACCGCCGCCCCGACGCTCGCGTAGGCGACGGCGTGCGCCACGTGCGCGGGCAGCGGACGTCCGGCCCGCGCTCGCACGAACTCCGCGACGATCGCCGCCTGCCGAGCGAGCCGCGAGAGCGCCGACGCCTGCAGCTCGTGCACGCTGCCGATCAGCTCGGTCTGCGTCAGCGCCCACGGCACGCTCGACGGACCGAAGCCCGCGCCGACCGCGAGCAGCGCGCCGCGCAGAGCGTCCATCGTCGACACGTCCGGCGACGCGGCCTCGAGCGCCGCCGGCAGCTCGGCCAGCCGGTCGTCGACGAGCACCCAGAAGACGTCGCTCTTCGAGGCGAAGTAGTTGAAGAAGGTGTTGCGTGAGACGCCGGCGCGCTGGGCGATCTGCTCGACCGTCGTGCCCGCGTAGCTCTGCTCCACGAAGAGATCGAGAGCCGCGTCCTCGAGCATGGATCGCGACGACGCCCGCGGCCGTCCGCGACCCGCTCCCGCTGTCCGCGCCATGACCGCCTCCGCCCCTGTCCGGCGACCGCCGACGCGCTAGGATAACGGCTGGACGACTTCGACCCGGCCATCACCGGTGAGTCTCCGGAAGAACAGCCCGGCCCCGGCCGCGGCCCAGTAGACCCGGACGGGTACGGCCCGTGACAGCCGATCGAGTGGGAGCGACCAGGGACAGCCCGTGAGGGCCGGTCCTGGGCGGTTCAAGCGAGGTGGTACCGCGACCCGGCCCGGGGTCTGAGATCCGGGCGGGCCGTCCTCGTGCAGACCAGCAGCACTGCCAGGAGACCGCACGTGACCTACCCCCTGACCCCGCCCACCCCCCGCGACGCCGAGAGCGCCGGAGACGATCCGAGCACCGGCGTCCCCGCGAGCACCGGCTCCGCCTTCGGCCGCGGCGTCCCCGCGTCGCCGCGGTTCCCGCAGATCGAGGAGAAGGTCCTCGCCTACTGGAAGGCCGACGACACCTTCCAGGAGTCGATCCGCTCCCGCGAGGGCGCCCAGGAGTGGGTGTTCTACGACGGCCCGCCCTTCGCCAACGGCCTGCCGCACTACGGGCACCTGCTGACCGGCTACGCCAAGGACGTCTTCCCCCGCTTCCAGACGATGCGCGGCAAGCAGGTGCACCGCCGCTTCGGCTGGGACACCCACGGCCTCCCCGCCGAGCTCGAGGCGGAGCGGCAGCTCGGCATCACCGACAAGTCGCAGATCGAGGAGATGGGCGTCGCCGCGTTCAACGCCGCCGCCAAGGAGTCGGTGCTGCGCTACACGGGGGAGTGGCAGGACTACGTCACCCGCCAGGCGCGCTGGGTCGATTTCGACAACGACTACAAGACCCTCGACCCCACCTTCATGGAGTCCGTGATCTGGGCCTTCAAGCGGCTCTACGACAAGGGCCTCGCCTACGAGGGCCACCGCGTGCTGCCCTACTGCTGGCGCGACCAGACGCCGCTCTCGAACCACGAGCTGCGGATGGACGACGACGTCTACAAGATGCGCCAGGACCAGACGGTCACGGTCACCTTCCCCCTCGTCGGCGAGACGGCCGAGGCGCTGAACCTCACCGCCGTCCGCGCCCTCGCCTGGACGACGACCCCGTGGACCCTGCCCACCAACGCCGCGCTCGCCGTCGGCCCCGACATCGAGTACGCCGTGCTGGCGGCCGGCCCGAACGGCGCCGCCGACGGCAAGGGCGAGCCGGAGGAGCGCGAGCTCTCGGCCGAGTACCTCCTCGCCATCGACCAGGTCGGCGCCTACGCCAAGGACCTCGGCTACGAGGACGCGGAGTCGGCGCTGGCCGCGGTCTCGCGCACGCACCGCGGCAGCGAGCTCGAGGGCATCAGCTACGACCGCCTCTGGGACCACTACGCCGACACCGAGCAGTGGGGCACGCAGAACGCCTGGCGCATCCTCGTCGCGGACTACGTGACCACCAGCGAGGGCACCGGCATCGTGCACCAGGCGCCCGCCTACGGCGAGGACGACCAAAGGGTCTGCGAGGCGGCGGGGATCCCCGTCATCATCTCCGTCGACGACGGCGGTCGCTTCCTGCCGCAGATCAGCGAGGTCGCCGGCCTGCAGGTCTTCGAGGCCAACAAGCCGCTGACGCAGCTCCTCAAGGCGCAGCACCGCCTGCTCCGCCAGGCCAGCTACGAGCACAGCTACCCGCACTGCTGGCGCTGCCGCAACCCTCTTATCTACAAGGCCGTCTCCAGCTGGTTCGTCCGCGTCACCGCGATCCGCGACCGGATGGAGGAGCTCAACCAGGAGATCACCTGGGTCCCCGAGAACGTCAAGGACGGCCAGTTCGGCAAGTGGCTCTCCGGCGCGCGCGACTGGTCGATCAGCCGCAACCGCTACTTCGGCTCGCCGATCCCGGTGTGGAAGAGCGACGACCCCGACTACCCGCGCATCGACGTCTACGGCTCGCTCGACGAGCTCGAGCGCGACTTCGGCGTGCGCCCGGAGGACCTGCACCGTCCGTACATCGACGAGCTCACCCGCCCGAACCCCGACGACCCGACCGGCCGCTCGACGATGCGCCGCATCAGCGACGTGCTCGACGTCTGGTTCGACTCCGGCTCGATGCCGTTCGCGCAGGTGCACTACCCGTTCGAGAACTCCGACTGGTTCGACTCGCACAACCCCGCCGACTTCATCGTCGAGTACATCGGGCAGACCCGCGGCTGGTTCTACACGCTGCACGTGCTCTCGACCGCGCTCTTCGACCGGCCGGCCTTCCGCAACGTCGTCAGCCACGGCATCGTCCTCGGCAACGACGGGCAGAAGATGTCCAAGTCGCTGCGCAACTACCCGGACGTCGCCGAGGTCTTCGACCGCGACGGCTCCGACGCGATGCGCTGGTTCCTGATGTCGAGCCCGGTGCTGCGCGGCGGCAACCTCGTCGTCACCGAGGAGGGGATCCGCGAGGGCGTGCGCCAGGTGCTGCTGCCGCTCTGGAACACCTGGTACTTCTTCTCGCTCTACGCCAACGCGTCCGTCGACGCCGCGGGCGAGGGCTACAGCGCGACCCGCCGCACCGACTCCGGGGACGTTCTCGACCGCTACCTGCTGGCCAAGACGCACGATCTCATCGAGACCGTCACCGGCCACCTCGAGGCGCTCGACTCGACCCTCGCGGCGGCCGCACTGCGCGACTTCGCCGACGTGCTGACCAACTGGTACGTCCGCCGCTCGCGCGACCGCTTCTGGCAGGGCGTCGACGCCGAGGGCCGCGGCACGGAGGCGTTCGACACGCTCTTCACCGTGCTCGAGACGGTCTGCCGGGTCGCCGCGCCGCTGCTCCCGCTGATGACCGAGGAGATCTGGCAGGGCCTGACCGGCGGGCGGAGCGTGCACCTGGCCGACTGGCCCGACGCCGCCGAGTTCCCGGTCGACCAGACGCTCGTGCACGCGATGGACGCCGTCCGCGGCATCTCGTCGACGGCGCTGTCCCTGCGCAAGCAGGCCGGCCTGCGGGTCCGCCTGCCGCTCGCGCGGCTCACCGTGGTCGTCGACGACGCCGCCGAGCTCGCGCCGTTCGAGGCGATCCTGCGCGACGAGCTGAACGTCAAGGAGGTGTCGCTGGTCCCGCTCGTCGAGTCCAGCGCGGCCGACTACGGCGTCACCTCGCGCCTCTCCGTCAACGCGCGGGCCGCCGGTCCGCGCCTCGGCAAGGGCGTGCAGACCGTCATCAAGGCCGCGAAGGCCGGCGACTGGAGCGAGACCGACGGCGTCGTCACCGCCGGCGGCGTCGAGCTGGTCGAGGGCGAGTACGACCTGACCCTCGAGGTGGGCGGCTCGGGAGCCGACGACCGCGCGATCGCGCTGCTGCCCCGCGGCGGCTTCGTGCTGCTCGACACCGCGACCACGCCGGAGCTGGAGGCCGAGGGCCTGGCCCGCGACCTGATCCGCGCCGTGCAGGACGCCCGCAAGGCCGCCGGCTTCGAGGTCAGCGACCGCATCGAGCTCGAGATCGTCCTCGACGAGATGAGCATGGCGGCCCTCGAGCCGCACGCCCTCTGGATCGCCGAGGAGACCCTCGCGACCGGCTTCGGGTTCGCCGCGCTCACCACTGCGCTGGAGGGCGGCGAGGGTGCGATCGCCTTCGGGCCCGCCGGCACCGCCATCATCCGCGTCGAGAAGGTGGAGGCCTCCGATGTCTGACAAGGACCGCTACTCCGAGGAGGACGCCCGGCTCGCGCGTGAGGCGGCCGACGCCGTCTACGCGAAACTGCTGAAGCGGCTCGGCGAGGCGAGCCCCCGTCCGCGGCTCGCACCGACGCGGCGGGCTGTCGACTACATGGGCGACCCGCAGCAGGCCTACCCCGTCATCCAGGTCGCCGGCACCAACGGCAAGACCTCGACCAGCCGGATGATCGAGAGCCTGCTCCGCGCCCACGGGCTGCGGGTCGGCCTCTTCACCAGCCCGCACCTCGAGCGCTTCAACGAGCGCATCGTCATCGACGGCGAGCCGATCTCCGACCTCGGCCTCGCCACGAACTGGATCGACGTCGAGCCCTACCTCACCATGACCGACGCCGAGCTCGTCGGCCGGGGCGAGAGCACGCTCTCGTTCTTCGAGGCTCTCACCGTGCTGGCCTACGCGGCCTTCGCGGACGCTCCGGTCGACGTCGCGGTCATCGAGGTCGGCATGGGCGGCGAGTGGGACTCTACGAACGTCGCGGACGCGCAGGTCGCGGTCTTCACGCCGATCGCGCTCGACCACACCCGGCAGCTCGGAGCGACGATCGAGGAGATCGCCCGCACCAAGTCCGGCATCGTGAAGCCCGCGGCCGCCGTGGTGTCGGCGAAGCAGACCCCGGAGGCGGAGGCGGTGCTGCGACAGGCGGCCGAGCTGACCGAGTCGACGATCGTGTTCGAGGGCGCCGACTTCGACGTCGAGTCGACCACGGTCGCCGTAGGCGGCCAGCTCGTCTCCGTCCGCGGTCTCGTCACCGGCTACGAGCAGCTTCTGCTGCCGTTCTTCGGCGACCACCAGGCCGAGAACGCGGCGGTCGCGATCGCCGCGGTCGAGACGTTCCTCGGCGGCGGCACGCAGGAGCTGACCGGGAACGTCCTCGACGAGGGCTTCGCCGCGGCGACCTCGCCCGGCCGCCTCCAGATCGTCGGCCAGTCGCCGCGCACGGTCGTCGATGCGGCGCACAACCCGCACGGCGCGGCCTCCCTCGCCGCCGCGATCGAGCGCTACTTCGACTTCGACCGCGTCACCGCGGTCCTCGGCGTCCTCGCCGAGAAGGACGCGGAGGGCATCCTGCGCGCGCTCCGGCCGGTCGTCGACGAGCTCATCGTCACGACCGCCCCGAGCGAGCGCGGAGTCCCGGCCGAGGAGCTCGCCGAGCTGGCCCGCACCGTGTTCCCCGCGGAGTCGGTCCGCGTCGCCGAGGATCCGGACGGCGCGCTCACCGCCGGCCGCCTCCTCGCCGCCCGCACGGACAAGGGCGCCCTGCTCGTGACCGGATCGATCACCCTCGTCGGACGGACGATGACGGTCGCGCGCGACGAGAACTGGCTCGGCGCGTGAGGGCCGGCCGCCCGCGCCGGAATCGGACGGTCCGCGAGAGCCTCGGCTCGATCGTCCTCGGCTTCGAGGCCGTCATCGTCTTCCTCGCCACGCTCGTCGCCTTCGGGCTGAAGGCCGCCGACCCGGTGATCGTCCTGGTCGGGGGAGCGGTCGTCTGCCTCGCCCTCGTCGCGACGCTCGGCCTGCTCAACCGGCCGGTCGGCTTCCGGATCGGCTGGGTCCTCCAGTTCGTTATCGTGGCCACCGGTGTCCTGGTGCCGATCATGTTCGTCATCGGCGCGGCGTTCGTCGCGCTGTGGACGTACTGCATGGTCACCGGCACCAAGCTCGACACCCAGGACCGCCGCGCGGCGGACGGGCCCACCGACCCCACCCCCACCTAAGGAGACCGCTGAACCATGGCCATCCAGGAGACCCTCGTCCTCGTCAAGCCCGACGGCGTCGCCCGCAACCTCACCGGCGAGATCCTCCGCCGCATCGAGGCGAAGGGCTACTCGCTCGTCGACATCAAGCTCGTCGAGGCCGACCGCGAGCTGCTCGCCGCCCACTACGCCGAGCACGAGGGCAAGCCGTTCTACGAGCCCCTCGTCGAGTTCATGGAGAGCGGCCCCATCGTCGCCCTCCGCATCGCCGGCGACCGCGTCATCGAGGGCTTCCGCTCCCTCGCCGGCACGACCGACCCCACCACCGCCGCTCCCGGCACCATCCGCGGCGACCTCGGCCGCGACTGGGGCCTCAAGGTCCAGCAGAACCTGGTGCACGGCTCCGACTCCGCTGAATCCGCGGAGCGCGAGCTCGCGCTCTGGTTCGCGTAGCGAACCGCCGCGGTGCCGTCTTGCGCCGCGGTAATCCGCGACGCCGCGGTCGGCTCTCGTAGGCGGGCGCGTTCCGCAGAGCGTCGCGCGTTCGGCGACGGGAAAGCGCTGACACGCGCTTTCCCGGATGCGCCTCCGAGGCGGTCCATGCTGATCGAGTAGCCCTCGGAGCGGGCGTAGCGAGATCCACCGGGATCAGCAGATGGGTCTGCAGGCTCCCGTCCTGACGATGGTGGGTCTCGATACGCCGCTGCGCGGCTACTCGACCAGCATGTGGCGCGCCGCATCTCGCGGACGCCGGCCAGCATGTGGCGTGCCGCGTCCGGCTTCGGGCGCCCCGCGCATGCAGAAATCAGCGCGATGGCCGGCAAGCATGCTGATCGAGTAGCCCGCGGAGCGGGCGTATCGAGATCCTCCACCTCCCGGGGGCGGCGCCGGCCGTCAGCCCGTCAGCGTCAGAGGTAGGACAGCACGTCCAGGCGCACCTGGGCGATCACGGCGATCACCAGGTAGCAGACGATCGTGATGAACGGCACCCAGCCGTACGCGGCGCCGGCGAAGCGGCGGACCGCGGCGGGAACCGGGAAGACGCCCTCGCGGAGGTTGCGGAGGGTCACCAGCCAGAAGCCGGGGATGACGACGGCCCAGGTGAGCATGCACCAGGGGCAGAGCGTCCCGAGGGCGAAGATGCTCGTCGCGATCAGCCAGCCGACGAAGGCGAGCGCGAAGACGAAGCCGAGATTGAACAGCGCCCAGAACCAGCGGTCGAAGCGCGCTCCCGCGAGCAGCCCGGCACCGACGACGATCGGGGCGATCCATGCGGCGACGCCGATCAGCGGATTCGGAAAGCCGAAGATCGCGCCCTGCGCCGACTTGAGGTTGGCGCTGCACTGCACGAGCAGGCTGAAGTCGCAGCCGAGGGCCTCCGACGATCCGCTGAGCGACGTGAACTTGTCGAGCGTCAGCGTGAACGCGGCGATCCAGCCGACCACGCCGAGAACGATCAGGAGCACCGCGAAGAGGACCGGACGCTGCTGGGTGGGGGCGCTCGGCACCTCGGGATCGCTGGACACCGGGGGATTATGGCACGCGGCGAATCGGCGGCTCTGGGAATGCGTGCGATAATCGGAGCCGTCGGCCCGGAAGATCCCGCACCGACGCGAAGAAGGTTTACCGGGCGAGCACCGGGCCACAGGAGATCGACAGCGTTCCGCGAATGAGCGCGACGCATCTCCACGTGTCGGATAGTCAGTTCCGAGGAGAAGCTGCAACCGGAGTCCTGCGCCACGTGAGCGACGGGACCGGGGGAGCGGAAGGATTCGCGGCGGGCCGAGGCCCGTCGCTCGAGAACAGCATCCGGGTCGACGGCGCGGCGCACGACCCGGCCGAGGAGTGCACCAGGAATGGTGGAAGACAACAGCACGGGCGGATCCGAACCGGACCGCGACGAGCCCCGCAGCGGGGCCAGGAAGATCAGTCGCCTCTTCGGTGGCCGTCGGACGAACCGACGGGCCGGATCGAGCGCATCAGCGACAGGGGAAACGATCATCGACACGAACGACGCCGAGCAGAACGGGTCGCACACCGCCGCCCCGGACACGGCAGCCCAGGACACCGAGCAGACCACCGCGCCGGACGCGAGCGCCGAGCCCGGCGAGACGGAAGGGCCGGCCTCGACCGGTGCCGCCTTCTTCACCGCCGGCCCGGAGTCGCCGGCCGCCGCCGAGCAGTCCGCGACGGAGGAGTCCGCTCCCCGCCGCCCGCCGCTGCCGAGCACGTCGCTGCTCTTCCAGGCGCCGATCCTGCCCGACTACGTCCAGCTGACCCCGCTGCCGCCCCGAGGCGCCCCGCTCGGCGTCCGCGAGGAGCGCGACGAGCCGGAGGAGGAGCAGGGCTCCGTCCGCCGCCGCTCGCGTCGCCGCAGCGGCGAGAGCGACCGCGGCGGCTCCGACGACCCCGAGAACACCGTCGTCCGGGTCCGTCAGCCGCGCGAGCAGCGCGAGCCCCGCGAGCCGGAGCTCATCACCGAGCCGCAGCGCATCAAGGGCTCGACCCGCCTGGAGGCCAAGAAGCAGCGCCGCCGCGACGGCCGCGACGCCGGCCGCCGCCGCACGGTCGTCACCGAGTCCGAGTTCCTCGCCCGCCGCGAGGCCGTCGACCGCGTCATGGTCGTCCGCTCCAAGGAGGACAGCATCCGCATCGGCGTGCTCGAGGACGGCGTCCTCGCCGAGCACTACGTCGCCCGCTCGCAGGAGGCGTCGCTGATCGGCAACGTCTACCTCGGTCGCGTGCAGAACGTCCTGCCCAGCATGGAGGCGGCCTTCGTCGACATCGGGCGCGGCCGCAACGCCGTGCTCTACTCCGGCGAGGTCGACTGGGACGCCGCGAACAACGCCGGCGGCCCCCGCCGCATCGAGCTCGCGCTCAAGCCCGGCGACCGCGTGCTCGTCCAGGTCACCAAGGACCCGGTCGGCCACAAGGGTGCCCGCCTCACCAGCCAGATCTCGCTCCCCGGCCGCTACCTCGTCTACGTGCCCAACGGCTCGATGAACGGCATCTCGCGCAAGCTCCCGGACACGGAGCGCGCGCGCCTCAAGAAGATCCTCAAGGAGGTCCTCCCCGAGAACGTGGGCGTCATCGTCCGCACCGCCGCCGAGGGCGCCACGGAGGAGCAGCTGACGGTCGACGTCGAGCGCCTCACCGCGCAGTGGACCGCGCTCAGCACCAAGGCCGCGACCGGCCAGGCGCCGGCGCTGCTGCACAGCGAGCCCGACCTGCTGATCAAGATCGTCCGCGACGTCTTCAACGAGGACTTCGAGAAGATGGTGATCGCCGGCGACGACGCCCGCGAGACCATCGAGCTCTACCTCAGCCAGGTCGCCCCCGACCTGCTCGAGCGGGTCCAGGTCTACTCCGGCGAGCAGGACGCGTTCGACGAGTTCCGCATCACCGAGCAGATCGAGAAGGCCCTCGAGCGCAAGGTCTGGCTGCCCAGCGGCGGCTCGCTCGTGATCGACCGCACCGAGGCCATGACGGTCGTCGACGTGAACACCGGCAAGTTCGTCGGCTCCGGCGGCAACCTCGAGGAGACGGTCACCAAGAACAACCTCGAGGCCGCCGAGGAGATCGTCCGCCAGCTCCGGCTGCGCGACATCGGCGGCATCATCGTCGTCGACTTCATCGACATGGTGCTCGAGTCCAACCGCGACCTCGTGCTCCGGCGCCTGGTCGAGTGCCTGAGCCGCGACCGGACCAAGCACCAGGTCGCCGAGGTCACCTCGCTCGGCCTCGTGCAGATGACCCGCAAGAAGCTCGGCCTCGGCCTCCTCGAGACCTTCAGCGAGAACTGCGAGGTCTGCGCGGGCCGCGGCGTCATCGTCCAGCACGACCCGGTGGTCAAGCACCGCTCGACCGCCGCTCCGCAGCAGGAGCGCCGCCGCGGCGGCAAGCCTGCGAACGAGCAGCCCTCGAACGGCCGGTCGACGCAGAACGGCGCCGGCGGCCAGAACGGGAGCGGCTCGAAGCCGGTCAGCACGCACGCGATCACCGACGACGCCAAGAACGCGCTCGCGCAGATCGCCGCGAGCACGATCCACCCGGCCGCCGTCCGGCACGCCGCGGAGGAGGCCGTCGCCCTCGTCGACGAGGCCACGACCACCGCGGAGACGCAGCAGGCCGAGCAGCCGACCGATCCGTCCGCCGAGCAGTCGGGCGAGCAGTCCGCGGAGCGTCAGGGCGAGTCGTCCGGCCGCCGCGAGCGTCCCGCCCGGGGCGAGCGCCGTCGCCGGGGCCGCGACCGCGAGCCGCGCCAGGAGACGCCGGAGTCCGGCGAGCAGCAGGAGTCCGCTCCCGCCGCCCGCGAGACGGCCCAGGAGCCCGCAGCGCAGGAGCCCGCGGCTCAGCCCGTCGCGGCCGAGGCTCCTGCGGCTCAGGCTCCGGTGGTCCCGATCCTCGACATCCCGATCCCGCCCGCGCCGGTCGTGACCGAGCGCCGGGTGCCGAGCGCGGTCGCCGAGCACCTGCTCGACTCCGTCCTGGACGCGCTGCCCGCACCCAAGCAGCCCGGCCAGGGCCGCGCCAAGAGCCGTCGCGTCACCACGGCGGCGCTCACCGGGATCGCGGTCGTGCCCGAGCAGACGCCGCGCCGCGCGCAGTAGCGCAACCGGCGACGATCAGTGGGGCCCGGTGCCCGGCGAGAGCCGGCGCCGGGCCCTCTCCGCGTCCCGGTCCCGGCCCTTCACGCGCAGGCCGCTGTCGCGGAGCCGCTCGACCAGCTCCCGGCTGCCCACGGGCACGGCGCCCGCCGCGAGCAGCTCCTCGCGACGCGCGGCGGGCACGTCGTAGTGATCGAGGTCGAAGCCGCGCTCCGGCAGCCCGACGAGGCGCGCGAAGGCGTGCAGCTCCTCCAGGGAGGAGTCGCTGACGAGGTGGGCCCAGAGCGTGTCGTGGGCGGGCCAGCGCGCCGCGTCGAGGAGGATCGCCATCCGTCGATCGTAGGCGGCGCGCCTGCCCGATCCGCGGCACGGCCTGCACTATCGTGACGGGGTCGTCGGTCGAGCGGCACCCCCTCCGGGGCGGTGCGCGTTTGACCGGGGAGCACGGATCCCGTACTCTTGACCGTTGGTGTGGCGCGATCCATGTGCTCACGCAGATTTCCGTTGCCGCTCGGCCCCTCACGGGGTGCGAGCCGCGGTGCCGGTCCCCTCGTCTCGTACGAGAGACGGGTACGACCGGGAAGACCGGGGTCCGACCCCGTCCTTACAAGCCCCGGACAGCGCTCACGCGCCGTCCAGATGAGAAAACAGGTACGAGAAGTGGTTTACGCAGTTGTGCGCGCCGGTGGCCGGCAGGAGAAGGTCGAGGTCGGCACCATCGTGACGATGGACCGCATCAAGGCCGACGAGAACGGCACCGTGCAGCTGGCTGCCGTGCTCCTCGTCGACGGGGACTCCATCACCTCGGACGCCGCGGCGCTCGAGAAGGTGTCGGTCACGGCCGAGGTGCTCGAGGAGCTCCGCGGTCCGAAGATCATCATCCAGAAGTTCAAGAACAAGACCGGGTACAAGAAGCGCCAGGGGCACCGTCAGGACCTCACGCGCGTCAAGGTCACGGGCATCAAGTAACACCCACACTTCGCTGATCTGCGGCGGGAGCCATCGCTCCGCAGAGCATCAGCACGGGGCTGCGGCCCCCCGGTCTCGAGGAGATGAGAAATGGCACACAAGAAGGGCGCAAGCTCCACCCGCAACGGTCGCGACTCGAACGCGCAGCGTCTCGGCGTGAAGCGCTTCGGCGGTCAGGTCGTCAGCGCGGGCGAGATCATCGTCCGCCAGCGCGGCACCCACTTCCACCCCGGCGTCAACGTCGGTCGTGGCGGCGACGACACCCTGTTCGCCCTCTCGGCCGGTGCGGTCGAGTTCGGCCACAAGGGCGGCCGCAAGGTCGTCAACATCGTGGTGGCCGCCGCTTAGGCAGCTCTCCTCGGCCGAGCAGGCACAGGACGCAAGGGGCGGGCTTCGGCTCGCCCCTTGCGCGTTGCTGCGGCACCCTCACCGCGAGCCACGTGCTCGTGAGCGCCGCGCACCTCGGCACCCGGCGTCGGACACTCCGACGCCGCCACCTCCCCATCGGACGGAACACACCATGGTCACCTTCGTCGACAACGTCACGCTGCACCTGCGCGCCGGGCACGGCGGCAACGGCTGCGTCTCCGTCCGCCGCGAGAAGTTCAAGCCGCTGGCCGGCCCCGACGGCGGCAACGGCGGTCACGGCGGCGACATCGTCCTCGTCGCCGACGCGCAGACCACCACGCTGCTCGCCTTCCACCGGCACCCGCACCGCTCCTCGGCCAACGGCGGCCCCGGGATGGGCGACCACCGCGCCGGTGGCAACGGCGACCTCCTCGAGCTGATGGTCCCGGTCGGGACCGTCGTCAAGTCGCCCACGGGCGAGGAGCTGCTCGACATGGACGAGCCGGGCTTGCGCTTCGTCATCGCCCCCGGCGGCCAGGGCGGCCTCGGCAACGCCTCGCTCGCCACCACCAAGCGCAAGGCCCCCGGCTTCGCGCTGCTCGGCACTCCCGGCTGGGAGGGCGACGTCGTCCTCGAGCTGAAGACCGTCGCCGACGTCGCGCTCGTGGGCTTCCCCTCGGCCGGCAAGTCCAGCCTCGTCGCGGCCATCTCGGCGGCGAAGCCGAAGATCGCGGACTACCCGTTCACCACCCTCGCGCCCAACCTCGGCGTCGTCCAGGCGGGGGAGTCGCGCTACACCGTCGCCGACGTCCCGGGACTGATCGAGGGCGCGAGCGAGGGCAAGGGCCTGGGCCTGGAGTTCCTCCGCCACGTCGAGCGCTGCACCGCTCTCGTGCACGTGCTCGACTGCGCCACGCTCGAGCCGGGCCGCGACCCGCTCACCGACCTCGACATCATCCTCGGCGAGCTGGCCGCGTACCCGGTCGGCGACGGCCAGGTGCCGCTCCTCGAGCGCCCGCAGCTGATCGCCCTGAACAAGGTCGACGTGCCGGAGGCCCAGGAGCTCGCCGACTTCGTCCGCGCCGACCTCGAGGCCCGCGGCTACCGCGTCTTCGAGATCTCGACCGTCTCCCACTCGGGACTGCGCCAGCTGACCTTCGCCCTCGGCGAGATCGTCGAGCAGCACCGTCTCGCCCTCGCGGCCGAGCCCAAGGTCGAGCGGATCACCATCCGCCCGCGCGCCGTCGACGAGAAGGACTACGAGATCCGCGTCGAGGGCGGCTCCTACGGCAACGTCTACCGCGTGCTCGGCACCAAGCCGCAGCGCTGGGTCGCGCAGACCGACTTCACCAACGACGAGGCCGTCGGCTTCCTCGCCGACCGCCTCGCGAAGCTCGGCGTCGAGAACGGCCTCTTCTCGGCCGGGGCCGTCGCCGGCTCGACCGTGGTCATCGGCCCGGGCGACGGCGTCGTCTTCGACTGGGAGCCCACGCTGACCTCGACGGCGGAGCTGATCACCGCACCGCGCGGCACCGACCTCCGCCTCGAGGAGAACAACCGCAAGACCCGCGCCGAGCGCCGCGACAACTACCTCGAGCGCATGGACGCCAAGGCGGCCGCCCGTGCCGAGCTCGACCGCGAGCGCCAGGGCGGCGTCTGGCGCGTCTCGGACGAGGACGACCTGGTGGGCGACGCCGAGGAGGTCTGACTCCTCGGCACTGCCCCCAGCGAGGGGCGGTCGGCGAATACACTGGCCGGATGCCGCAGACGACCCTCGACAGCTCCGTCCTGACCGAGCGGTTCGCCGCGTCCCGCACGGCCTCCCGGTCGCTGCGCAGCGCGACGACCGACCTGAAGAACCGCGCCCTCCTCGCGATCGCCGACGCCGTCCGCGGATCCGTCGAGCGGATCGTCCCGGCCAACGAGCTCGACCTCGCGAACGGCCGGGAGAGCGGCATGACCGCCGGCCTGCAGGACCGCCTCCGCCTCGACGAGGCGCGCCTCGGCTCCCTCGCGGACGCCGTGGTCGCGGTCGCCGGTCTCGTCGACCCGGTCGGCCAGACGGTCCGCGGCTCGAACCTGCCCAACGGCGCCTCGCTCACCCAGGTGCGCGTCCCCTTCGGCGTCGTCGGCGCCATCTACGAGGCACGCCCCAACGTCACGATCGACATCGCCGCCCTCGCGCTCAAGAGCGGCAACGCCGTGATCCTCCGCGGCGGCAGCGCGGCCGAGAACACCAACCGCGTCCTCGTCGAGCTGCTGCAGGAGGCGGTCGCCTCCGTCGGCCTGCCCGCTGAGCTGATCCAGACGGTCGACGACTTCGGCCGCGAGGGCGCCAAGGCTCTGATGCGCGCCCGCGGCTACGTCGACGTGCTCGTGCCCCGCGGCAGCGCCGGCCTCATCGAGTCGGTCGTGACCGAGTCGACCGTGCCGGTGATCGAGACGGGCGCCGGAGTGGTGCACGTCTTCCTCGACGCCAGCGCCGACGAGCAGTGGGCCGTCGACATCGTGCACAACGCCAAGACCCAGCGCCCGAGCACCTGCAACGCGCTCGAGACGCTGCTCGTGCACCGCGACGCCGCCGAGCGGCTCCTGCCGCCGGTCCTCGGCCGCCTCGCCGCCGCCGGCGTGACCGTGCACGGCGACGAGCGGGTCCGCGCGATCGTCGCCGATGCGGTGCCCGCCACCGAGGAGGACTGGACGGCCGAGTACTACTCGCTCGACATCGCGGTCGCCGTCGTCGACGACCTCGACGCGGCGATGGACCACATCGCCCGCTACTCCACCCACCACACCGAGTCGATCGTCACGAACGACCTGCGCAACGCCGAGCGCTTCCTCGCCGAGGTCGACTCCGCGGTGGTGATGGTGAACGCGTCCACCCGCTTCACCGACGGCGGCGAGTTCGGCTTCGGCGCCGAGGTCGGCATCTCGACGCAGAAGCTGCACGCCCGGGGACCGATGGGACTTCCCGAGCTGACGAGCACGAAGTGGCTGCTGCGCGGGTCCGGTCAGGTCCGCTCCTAGCACCGCACCCGGCTCGCGGCGGTGTCCGGGTAGACTCGTCGACGCCCTGAGTGGGCGATCCCGATTCCAAGGAGCACCGCATGTCCCTCGTGACGACCGTCCTCGCTGAAGCAGCGCACACCGAGCTGCCGATGCCGACCATCGTCTACGGGCTGATCGCCGTCGTCGCCTTCACCGCGCTCGGCTTCGTCACGTGGAGCTACCGCGACGTCGCCAACCGCCACTCGCACAAGACCGGTGCCGGCTCGCACGACTCCCACGGCCACGGCCACTAGTCCGGCGGCCCTGCGATCGTGACGTCCGCCGCGAGCGGAGACCCGCGGCGTCCGCGCATCGGTGTGATGGGTGGCACCTTCGACCCGATCCACCACGGGCACCTCGTCGCCGCCTCCGAGGTGGCGCAGTCCTTCGACCTCGACGAGGTCGTCTTCGTGCCGACCGGCCGGCCGTGGCACAAGAAGACGGTCACGCCGCCGGAGCACCGCTATCTGATGACGGTCATCGCGACCGCGTCCAACCCGCGCTTCACCGTCAGCCGCGTCGACATCGACCGCATCGGCACGACGTACACGATCGACACGCTCCGCGACATCCACCTCGCGCACCCCGACGCCGAGCTGTTCTTCATCACGGGAGCCGACGCCGTCGAGCAGATCCTGAGCTGGAAGGACTACGACGAGCTCTGGGAGCTGGCGCACTTCGTCGCCGTCAGCCGGCCGGGTCACGCGCTGTCCGTTTCGGGATTGCCGGCTCAGGACGTATCCTTGTTGGAAATTCCGGCGCTAGCGATTTCCTCGACGGACTGTCGGAGCCGCGTGAACCGGGGTGATCCGGTCTGGTATCTGGTTCCCGACGGTGTCGTCCAGTACATCTCGAAGCACCACCTGTATCGGAGCACGCCATGACAGTTCAGCACGAGGGCGCGCCGCTCACCCGGCGCGAGATCCGCGAGCGCGAGCGAGCCGCGGCCGGCGCCGCGCCCGCCGCCGCACCGACGACCTCCCGCCGCGCCGCGACCGCGTCCGTCACCGCCGCTGGCGAGATGCCCGTCCTCACCGCGACCCAGGCCCTGCGCGTCCCCGTCGTCGCGCCCACCCCCGCCGCCGAGCCCGAGCTGAGCACCTCCGCGATCGAGGTCGTGCTGCCCGAGGGCGTCGACCGCAGCACGCTCACCCGCCGGGAGCTCCGCGCGCTGCTCGCCCAGCAGCAGGCCGAGCAGGTCGCCGCGACCCCCGAGGCCGCGCCCGCCGACGCGGAGCCCGCGGCCGCCGCGGAGGAGTCCGCTCCGGAGCCGGCCGACGCCGTCGTCGTCGTCGAGGAGCCCGAGCAGTCGGCCGACGAGCCCGAGCAGCCGGTCGACGAGCCCGAGCAGCCCAAGCTCAACACCGCCCTCTTCGCCACCGTCGGCACGCTCGACATCGCGGACGAGAAGGCGACCGAGATCACCGGCAGCTTCCACCCGCCGATCGAGCACCTCGCTATCACCGACGAGCTCGACAGCAAGTCCAAGGAGGAGGTCGACGCCTCCTTCGACTCCCTCATCGCGAGCGGAGTCGCCGCGACGGGCGCCGTCACCACGACGAACGCCCTGATCCTGCCGACCGCGGGTGACGCGTCGCCCGTCCGCACCGACACGGGCGAGGTGCTCGTCACGGGCTCCTTCGACCTGCCGCGGAGCCTCGGCTCCACCGGTCAGCACCCCAACCTCTACGACTCGCCCGATGTCGACCGCTACGTCGACCGCATCGACCGCGAGCAGCCCGCCTCGGACTCGGAGCCCGTCCGGGCGTCGAGCGCCGTCTCCACCCACGCCGCGGGCACCGCGATGATCGCCCCGCAGAAGCGCCGCGCCGTCAGCGTCCCCGTCGTGCTGGCCATCACCGCCGCCGTGCTGCTGGTCGCCTCGATCGCGCTGTTCATCGGCGGCTTCGTCCTCAACATCTTCTGATCCACCACCGACACTGAAGGCTTCATGACTGCGACCGCTTCCGCCCGCGCCCTGCTCGACCTCGCGGCCACCGCCGCCGACTCCAAGGGCGGGGAGGACCTCGTCGCGCTGGACGTCTCGGGTCCGCTGCCGCTCGTCGACATCTTCTTCCTGGTGACGGGGCGCTCCGAGCGCAACGTCGTCGCCATCGCCAACGAGGTGGAGGACCGCCTCAACGAGTCCGGCGCCAAGCTCCTGCGCCGCGAGGGCCGCGCCGAGGGCCGCTGGATCCTGCTCGACTTCGGCGACCTCGTCGTCCACGTCTTCCACGAGGAGGACCGGATGTACTACTCCCTGGAGCGCCTCTGGAAGGACTGCCCGGTCGTCCCGATCACGGTGGCGAACGCCGTTCCCGCCGACTCCGCGGCCACCTCGAACTGAGGAACACGCCCGGCGTCGCCGCTCGATTTCACTCCACGCGCTTCGTGTTGTAGTTTATTCGAGTTGCTTCCGCCGGGCGGAGGAGCGGCCCGCAGGGTCTGCACCTCGAGTCCGAGAAGCGCACCAAGGGTCCGTGGCGCAGCTGGTAGCGCACCTGCATGGCATGCAGGGGGTCAGGGGTTCGAATCCCCTCGGATCCACCGCAAGGCAGAGAGCCCCGCACTTCTCCGGAAGCGCGGGGCTTCTGTCGTTTCCCGGGGCGCAGTACCGGGCGACCGATCATCCTGCGCCAGTGCACGAGACCTCCGAGTCGGTGCCTACCATCCCTGGGATGTCTCACCACTCGATCAGGCGCCACGGTGCGTCGAGCGTCGTCCGCGTGCCCGCCGATCTCCTCGACGCCCTGGCCGACGACCCGATGCGCCGGTCCCCGACGCTCGCGTTCCTCCGCGACTCGCTCGCCGGCGACGTGCACCTCCGCTCCTGGTGGTCCGAGGACGAGAGCGTCGCCGTGGTCGGGTTCGAGTACTCGGGCGAGCGGATCCCGCTGAGCTTCGATCTCCCGCGCCTGCTCGGTGTCCCACGCGCGGCGACCGGGGAGCGCTGGCTGATCGTGGGTACGCCGGTGCGCCTCCGGCACACCCTCTACGGCTGCCCGACGGCTCTCGCCCCCCTCCTCGAGCGGGTCGGCCGGGAGTGCCGGACGTGGGGGCTCGACGGGGTCGTCGTGCCCTGGGTGGACCTCGACGACGGGGACAGAGGAAGCCTGCTGGCCGACCTCGGATTCCGAGCGGTGTTCTCCGACGCCGACTGGCGCCTCGACACCGGCGGGCACGCCGACCTCGACGGCCTCCTCGCCGCCCTGCCCCGCACGGCCCGCAAGCAGTTCGCAAGTGACCGGAACCACTTCGCCCGGACGCGCTGCACGATCCGGGACTGGCAGCCGGGCGACGAGGCGTTCGCCCCGCGGCTGCACCGGGAGTTCATGGCCGACCACGGGCACCACGGAGCCGAGTTCACCGACGACGCTTTCGGTTCCTTCTCAGCACTCCCGGGCGCGCGGCTGAGGGTCGCGGTCGACGGCGAGGAGCGGCCGGTCGGGTTCGCGATGGCGATCCTCGACGACACGACGATGCACGTCCTGCGCTGGGCGCGTCCGTCCCGGGGAGTCCCGGACCGTCTCTACGCGACGCTCGGCTACCTCGATCCCGCCGAGTTCGCGATCGGGGCCGGGGTGGAGCACGTGTGGCTCGGCAAGAGCGCGCACCGCTTCAAGCGGCTGCGCGGGCTGACACCGGTGCCCGCGGCCTTCCACTTCCTCGCGTTCGATCCGGACCGGCACGCGCGGCTCGGGCGTGCGGCGGAGACGGCTGACCGCATGGCGCGGGAGCGGTATCGGCTGGCGCTGGAGAGCTGAGTGCTCCGCCAGAATGGCGGGATGCCGACTCCGACCGCGCCGCGCGGCCTCATCACCCAGTTCTCGATCGTCGACGCGCTGCTGGCCGGTCTGTTCGACGGCGTCGTCACGCGGGCCGAGGCCGACGAGGCCGGCGACTTCGGGCTGGGCTGCGGCGACCACATGGAGGGCGAGCTGGTCGTGCTCGACGGCGTCCACCGGCTCTTCCGCGGCGACGGCTCGGTCGTCGTCCTCGAGCCGGAGGACACGATCGCCTTCGCCGAGCTGGCGCGGTTCACTCCGGACAGCACGGAGACGGTCGAGGCGGTGCCGTCGCTCGACGCCCTGCTGACGGCGGTGCGGCGCACCGTGCCGAGCCCGAACGTGTTCGTCGGCGTCCGTCTCCGAGGCCGCGTCGAGCACCTGACGCTGCGGCAGCCGATCGCCCAGGTGAAGCCGTACCTCCGCCTCGCCGATGCGATGCGCGACCAGCGCGAGGTGCACCTGAGCGACGTCGAGGGCACGATCGTCGGCTTCTACGGCCCGAAGCCGTTCCAGGGCATCAGCGTCGCCGGGCTGCACACCCACTTCGTCGACGCGAGCGGCACCGCCGGCGGCCACGTCCTCGCGGCGTCCGGGCTGAGCGGCGAGCTGGCGGTCGAGCAGTACGCCGGCCTCACCGTGCGTCTCCCCGAGTCGGAGGACTTCCTCGCCGCGGACCTGGACGACGAGGTCGGCTCGTCCGACGCCGCCATCCGCGCCGTCGAGACCGACCACGCGCACTGGGACGGGCACTGAGGCGCACTCCGGCGGGGGAGCGGCGGCCCTACCCTGGACGCATGCCCACGCTGCGCGACGTCCACGCCGTCATCGACCGTCTCTGGCCCGAGGGGGCCGCGGAGGACTGGGACGCTCCCGGTCTCGTCACCGGTGATCCGGCCGCGCAGGTCGAGCGGATCCTCCTCACGGTCGACGTCGTCGCCGACACCGTCTCCGAGGCCGTGGGCGGCGGCTACCAGCTCCTCTTGGCCCACCACCCGCTCCTGCTCCGCGGGGTCACCTCGATCGCGGAGGACGGCTACAAGGGCCGCCTGCTCGCCGAGCTCATCCGGCACGGCTGCGCGCTCGTCTCCGCGCACACCAACGCGGACATCGTGGCGGACGGCGTCTCCGACGTGATCGCGACGCGACTCGGGCTCACCGGCACGACGCCGCTGGTCCCCGGCGAGGACCCGTCGGTCGGCCTCGGCCGCGTCGGCGACCTCGCCAAGGAGGTCACGCTCGGCCGCCTGGCCCGCGCCGTCGCCGAGCTGCTGCCCGCGACCGCCGGGGGAGTCCGTGCCGCCGGCGACTACGAGGCGCCCATCCGTCGGGTCTCGCTCTGCGGCGGAGCCGGCGACTCCCTCCTCGACAGCCCTGCGGTCCGCACGAGCGACGTCTACATCACGGCCGACCTCCGGCACCACCCGGCGTCGGAGGCGCGCGAGAAGGCCCGCCACGGCACCGGACCGGCGCTCCTCGACGTCTCGCATTGGGCGAGCGAGTGGCTCTGGCTCGACGTCGCCGCCGAGGCCCTGCGCACCGCGCTGCCGGGGGTCGTCGTCGACGTCAGCGAGACCCGCACCGACCCCTGGGATTTCGCCATCGTCCACTGACGCTCCGCGAGCGCGCGAGAATGGAGCCGGCACGCCCACCCTCCGTGCCGGGAACGAGGACCGCGACGTGATTGCCAGCCCCGCCGACCAGCGAGAGCTCCTGACTCTGCAGAGTCTCGACACGAGGGGCAACCAGCTCCGTCACGCCGTCGCCACCCTGCCGCAGATCGCGGCGATCAAGGCGATGCAGACCCGCGACAACGAGACCCGCCGCACCCTCGCGGAGCGCAACGGCCGGCTGGAGGACGCCCGCACCGAGCTCGGCCGCATCGAGTCCGACGTCGAGGTCGTCGACAAGCGCCTCGCCCGCGACCGCGACCGCCTGCAGACCGCGTCGTCCGCGAAGGACATCGCCGCACTCGAGGGAGAGATCACCTCGCTGGTCAAGCGCCGCGGCGACCTCGAGGACATCGAGCTGACGCTGATGGAGCGGATCGAGGGCATCGAGGCCGAGGTCGCCGCCGCCCAGGCCGAGCGCGACGAGGTCGTCGCCGGCATCGCGACGCTCGCCGAGGAGCGCGACGCCCAGGCCGAGAAGCTCGCCGGCAAGCAGGAGGCGCTCGCCCGCGACCGCGCCTCGCTCGTCGAGAAGATCCCGGCGGACCTGGTGGAGCTCTACGAGAAGCAGCGCGCCCGCTACGGCGTCGGCGCTGCGCTCCTGCGCGGCAAGGTGTCGGAGGGGAGCGGTGTCGCTCTCACCGAGTCCGACCTCGCCTGGATCCGCACCACCGCGCCCGACCAGGTCGTGCTCTGCCCCGACAGCGGCTGCATCCTGGTCCGCGGCGACGAGTCGACGCTCGCCTGACCCGGCCCGTACACTGGATCCGCGAACGGGCCGGCAAGACGGTCGCGTCGCCGGGGTGAGAGCCCCGGCGCCGAGGAACGTCCGGGCTCCGCAGAGCAGGGCGGTGGGTAACACCCACCCGGGGCGACCCGCGAGACAGTGCCACAGAGAACAGACCGCCGTGGGCCCCGGCCCGCGGTAAGGGTGAAACGGTGGTGTAAGAGACCACCAGGGGCCGGAGTGATCCGGTCCGCTCGGTAAACCTCGCCCGGAGCAAGGTCAGACAGAGGACGATGCGGCTGCTCGTCGGGTCCTCGGGTAGACCGCTGGAGGGTCACGGCGACGTGCCCCCGAGAGAGATGGCCGTCCAGCGCCCGCCGAGAGGCGCGGCGTGAACAGAACCCGGCGTAATAGCCGACCCCTTCGCCACGAAAGGCCCCGCACAGCGGGGCCTTTCGCGTCTCGTGGCCGGCTGCGCCCCTTTGCGCGGCGGTCCCTGCCCGCCGCGCCGCGGTCGGTCTGGGTGCGTGGTCGCGTTTCGCGGAGCGTCTCGCATTCGGCTCCGGAGAAACGCTGGCACGCGTTTCTCCGGCTCGCCTCGGCCCTGCTTCCGCATGCTCCTGAAGAGCGCCGTCCTCGCGCGCATGCTGATCGAGTAGCGCTCGCAGAGGGCGTATCGAGAGCCGCCCCTGCTGGACGCGGGCTCGGGGACGCCGTTCGGTGACGTGGGTCTCGATACGCCGCTGCGCGGCTACTCGACCAGCATGGAGGGGGCGGGCGACAGGGACGCGGGCGCTGCAGACCGCTCTCGCGCAGCGAGGCTCACCGGCGAAACGCGTGCCAGCGTTTCGTCGTAGCCGGAGGCGAGACGCTCTGCGGAACGCGGCCACATGTCGAGGCCGACCGCGCCGCGGCGGGCGGGGACCGCCGCGGAATGGGCTCAGCGGCGCACGCCGCCGCCCGCCAGGGCCGCGGCGCCGAGGATGCCCGCGTTGTTGCGCAGGGCGGCCGGGACGATCGGGGTGCGCAGGTCGAGCAGGGGCAGGAACTCCTCGTGGTGCTTGGAGATGCCGCCGCCGACGATGATCAGGTCCGGCCAGAGGAGCGCCTCGAGGTGGGAGTAGTAGCGCTGCAGGCGCTTGGCCCAGTGCTTGTAGTCCAGGTCGTCCCGCTCCTTCGCGGCGAAGGACGCCTTCTTCTCGTAGTCGCCGCCGTGGATCTCGAGGTGGCCGAGCTCGGCGTTGGGGATGAGGACGCCGTCGTAGATCTGCGCGGTGCCGATGCCGGTGCCGAGCGTGGTCATCAGGACCAGGCCCTTCTTGTCCTTCGCCGCGCCGAAGCGCGACTCGGCGTACCCGGCGGCGTCGGCGTCGTTCACGAAGAAGATGTCGCGGCCGATGGCGTCCTCGAACATCTTCTCGGCCTCGAGGCCGATCCACTCGTCCGAGACGTTCGCGGCGGACATGGTGCGCCCGTGCACCACGGCGGCCGGGAAGCAGATCCCCACCGGGGTGTCGGCCGGTGCGTCCGGGAGCATGCCCAGGATCTGCTGCACCGTGGCGACGATGTCCTTCGGGCGTCCGCCCTCGGGGGTGGCGACCTTCATCCGGTCGCTGAGGAGGGCACCCTCGCCGAGGTCGACGTACGCCCCCTTGATGCCGGTCCCTCCGATGTCGATTCCGATCGCGGTCGCAGCAGCAGTCATACCGGCCATGCTAGCGAGGCGCGAGGGGGAGCGACCGGCGACCGGCCCCGGCGTAGGATCGCGGCATGTCTGACGGTGATGCGAACTCCTGGTGGTACAACCTCAAGTCCGGCGCGGTGGAGCAGGGCTTCCAGTCCCCGTCCGTCGATCGCGCGGGCCCCTACTCGTCCCGCGAGGAGGCGTCCCACGCTCTCGCGAAGATGCGCGAGAACACCCGCCGCTGGGACGAGGAGGACGCGGAGGACCGCTGATCCCGCGCTGATCCGGGTCCCGCCCCGCTACTCGTAGCTGTGCTCGGCTCCGGGGTACGCACCGGCCTCGACGTCCTCGCGGAACGCGGTCACCGCGCCGGTGAGGACACCGCGCAGGTCGGCGTACTGCTTGACGAAGCGCGGCACTCGGCCGGTGGTCAGCCCGGCGAAGTCGGTCCACACGAGCAGCTGACCGTCCACGTGCGGGCCGGCACCGACGCCGATCGTCGGGATGCTGAGCTCCTCGGTGACCCGGCGGGCGGCCTCGCTCGGCACCATCTCGAGGACGACGGCGAACGCTCCCGCCTCCTGCACCGCGCGAGCGTCGGCGAGCAGCTGCTCGATCCCCTCGCCGCGGCCCTGGATCATGTGTCCGCCGAGGCCGTGCTCGCTCTGCGGGGTGAAGCCGATGTGCGCCATCACCGGGATGCCGGCCTCGACGATCCGCCGGATCTGCTCCGCGGAGCGGACGCCGCCCTCGAGCTTCACGGCGTGGGCGTGCGTCTCCTTCATGAAGCGGAAGGCGGTGTGCAGCGCGTCGTCCGCGCCCGACTCGTAGGAGCCGAAGGGCAGGTCGGCGACGACGAACGCGCGCTCGACGGCGCCCGCGACGGCGCGGGCCAGCGGGATCAGCTCGTCCACGGTGACCGGCAGGGTCGTGTCGTAGCCGAGCACGGTGTTGCCGGCCGAGTCGCCCACGAGCAGGAAGTCGATGCCCGCCTGGTCGAAGATGCGGGCCGTGAGCACGTCGTAGCTGGTGAGCCCGGTGATCCGCACCCCCGAGTCCTTCGCGGTCTGGAAGTGGCGGGTTCTCACGCGTTTCACGGGCTGCGCTGACATGCGGTCGAGTCTATCCGCGCCCCGTCGGGGCTCCGCGGGGAACGGCCGGGCGCCCAGCAGGGGAGGGGCGGAGCCACTAGCCTGGGAGCGAAACAGGAAGGGCCTTGATGGACAAGCAACGGGACTTCGTTCTTCGCACCATTGAAGAGCGAGGGATCAAATTCGTTCGCCTCTGGTTCACGGACGTCGTCGGCACGCTCAAGTCGGTCGCGATCGCTCCGGCGGAGGTCGAGGGGGCGTTCGCCGAGGGTCTCGGCTTCGACGGCTCGGCCATCGAGGGACTCACCCGCTCGTTCGAGGCCGACGTCCTCGCGCACCCGGACCCGTCGACCTTCCAGATCCTGCCGTGGCGCGGCGAGATCGATCCGACGGCGCGGATGTTCTGCGACATCACCACGCCGGACGGCCAGCCCGCCGTCGCCGACCCGCGGAACGTGCTCAAGCGCACGCTCGCGAAGGCGGCCGAGCGCGGCTTCACGTTCTACACGCACCCCGAGATCGAGTTCTACCTGCTGAAGTCGTCGACCTTCGGCGCCGAGGGCCCCGAGCCCGTCGACTCCGCCGGCTACTTCGACAACGTCCCCGGCGGCACGGCGCACGACTTCCGCCGCCGCTCGGTCCGCATGCTCGAGGACCTCGGCATCTCGGTCGAGTTCAGCCACCACGAGGCGGGCCCCGGCCAGAACGAGATCGACCTCCGCTATGCGGACGCGCTGACCACGGCCGACAACATCATGACCTTCCGCACGGTCATCAAGGAGGTGGCGATCGAGCAGGGCGTCTACGCGACCTTCATGCCCAAGCCGCTCTCCGGCCACCCCGGCTCGGGCATGCATACGCACCTCTCGCTCTTCGAGGGCGACATGAACGTGTTCTACGAGCAGGGCGCGCAGTACCAGCTGTCCAAGCTCGGCCGCCAGTTCATCGCCGGGCTGCTCAAGCACGCCCCCGAGATCACCGCGGTGACGAACCAGTTCGTCAACTCCTACAAGCGCCTCTGGGGCGGCGACGAGGCGCCCAGCTACGTGTCGTGGGGCCACAACAACCGCTCCGCGCTCGTCCGCGTGCCGCTGTACAAGCCCAACAAGGGCCAGTCCTCGCGCATCGAGTACCGCGCGCTCGACTCGGCCGCGAACCCCTACCTCGCCTATTCGCTGCTGCTGGCCGCAGGACTCAAGGGCATCGAGGAGGGCTACGAGCTCCCCGCCGAGGCCGAGGACAACGTCTGGACGCTGTCGGACGCCGAGCGCCGCGCCCTGGGCTACAGCCCGCTGCCGGCGAGCCTCGACCGCGCGATCTCGCTGATGGAGGAGTCGGAGCTCGTCGCCGAGACCCTCGGCGAGCAGGTGTTCAACTTCGTGCTGCTCAACAAGCGGAAGGACTGGGCCGAGTACCGCGCCCAGGTCACCCCGTACGAGCTGCGCAGCAACCTCGAGATGCTCTGACCCCTCCCGCCATGCCCCGCGAACGCACGCTGAGCGAGGTCGCCCGCCTCGGTTTCGCCGCCCTCGGCGAGACCGGGGCACGGCTCGCGGAGGCGGAGGAGCTCGCGGGCCGGTCGCTCGAGTCGGTCGTCCCGGCGTTCGCGTCGGTGGCCGATCCCGATGCGGCGCTCGGCGCGCTGCTCGATCTGCTGCGCAGCCACCGCGACCGGATGGACGCCGTCCTCGCCGACGACGCGGTGATCACGCGCCTGCTGCTCGTCCTGGGGGCGTCCTCCGGTCTCGCGGACTTCCTGCAGCGCCGGCCGGACGAGCTGGCCGGCTTCCTCGAGCCGGTCCGTGTTCTTCCGGGTCGCGGCGAGCTCAAGCAGGAGCTGCTCGACTCGGTCGGCGCCGTCGACGGCGTCGCGGCGCTGCACGAGGAGGACGGCTGGACGGCCCTGCGGGTCCGCTACCGCCGACTGCTCACCCGCGTCGTCGTGCACGATCTCGGCCAGGCGGATCCCGTCGCGGCGATCGATCGCGTCGCCCGGACCCTCGCCGACCTGGCGGGGGCGGCCCTGGAGGCGTCGCTCGCGGTGGCGCGAGCCGACCTGATCGCGGGGTCCGGTCCCGGTCGCTTCTCCCGCGAGGAGGTCGTGGCGACCCGTTTCGCGGTCATCGGGATGGGCAAGGCCGGCGCCTCCGAGCTCAACTACGTCAGTGACGTCGACGTCATCTTCGTGGCCGAGGGCGACCCCGAGCACGGCCTCTCGAACGCCCGCGCGATCGACATCGCGACCCGGCTCGCGGTCCTGCTGATGCGCGGCACCTCCGCGCTCGCGCTCGAGCCGGAGCTCTGGGAGGTCGACCCCAACCTGCGGCCGGAGGGGAAGCAGGGGGCGCTCGTGCGGACCCTGGAGTCGCACATCACCTACTACGACCGCTGGGCGAAGAGCTGGGAGTTCCAGGCCCTGCTGAAGGCCCGCCCGCTCGCGGGAGACCTCGAGCTCGGCCGCGCCTACGTCGACGCCGTCGCGCCGAAGGTCTGGTCGAGCGCCTCGCGGGAGAACTTCGTCGAGTCGGTGCAGCGGATGCGCGAGCGGGTCACCGAGAACATCCCGCAGAACGACGTGCATTACCAGATCAAGCTCGGGCCGGGCGGGCTGCGCGACATCGAGTTCACGGTCCAGCTGCTCCAGCTCGTGCACGGCCAGACCGACGACGAGATCCACATGCCCGGCACGCTGCTGGCCCTGGGCGCTCTCGCCGACCGCGGCTACATCGGCCGCGCGGCGGCGGAGGAGTTCGCGCAGGACTACCGGGCGCTGCGCCTGCTCGAGCACCGGCTCCAGCTGCGCAGGCTCCGGCGCACCCACCTGATGCCGCGGGACGAGCACGAGCTGCGGACCCTGGCGCGGGCCAGCGGTCTCGCCCGCAGCGCCGAGGAGCTCCTCACCGTCTGGAACTCGATCAAGCATCGCGTCCGAGGGCTGCACGAGCGGCTGTTCTACCGCCCGCTGCTCTCCGCGGTGGCGGCGCTGCCCGACGGCGGGATCGAGCTGTCGACCGGCCAGGCGGAGGCGCGGCTGGCGGCGATCGGCTTCGCGGACGCCCGCGGCGCCCTCGGCCACATCGCCGCGATGACCTCGGGCGTCTCGCGGCGCGCGAGCATCCAGCGCCACCTCGTCCCCGTCATGCTGCAGTGGTTCGCCGACGGGGCGGACCCCGACTACGGGCTCCTCGCCTTCCGGCGCCTCAGCGACACCCTCGGCGGCACGCCCTGGTTCCTCCGGATGCTGCGCGACTCCTCCGGGGCCGCGAAGCGCCTGACGACGGTCCTGTCGGGCTCGCGCTTCGTCGGCGAGCTGCTCGACCGCATCCCGGAGTCGGCGGCGTGGCTCGAGGACGACGACGCGCTGCGTCCGCGCAGTGCCGAGGGGCTGGCGGAGGAGGTGCGCGCGGTCCTCGCTCGCCACGACACTCCCGAGGCCGTCGCCACGGCGCTGCGGGGGATGCGCCGCCGGGAGGTGCTCCGCACCGCGATGGGCGGCGTCCTCGGCCTCAGCACCATCGAGGAGATCGCGACCAGCCTCTCCGACATCATCTCCGCGCTCCTGGGCGGCGTACTCGCTGCCGTCCGCCGCTCGAGCAGCGGTCGCCGCGGATCCGCCGCGTCGTTCGCCGTGATCGGCATGGGGCGCTACGGGGGAGCGGAGCTGGGCTTCGGCTCCGACGCGGACGTGATGTACGTGCAGCGACCGGGCGAGGCGGACCCGCACGAGGCGCAGCTCTACGCGCAGTTCCTGGTCGCCGAGCTCGTGCGCCTCACCGAGGACTCGCGCCTCCCGCTCGACCTCGACGCCGATCTGCGCCCCGAGGGCAAGAACGGCCCGCTGGTGCGCTCCCTCGACTCCTACCGCGCCTACTACGCCCGCTGGTCGCTGACGTGGGAGGCGCAGGCGCTTCTGCGCGCTCGAGGGGTGGCCGGCGATGCGGCGCTGATCGCCGCCTTCGAGGAGCTGGCCGACGGCGTCCGCTACCCGTCCGCGATCTCGGACCGCGACATCCGCGAGGTGAAGCGGATCAAGGCCCGCGTCGAGAGCGAGCGGCTGCCGCAGGGCGCCGACCCGAAGCGCCACCTCAAGCTCGGCCGCGGCTCGCTGAGCGACGTCGAGTGGCTGGTGCAGCTGCTGCAGCTGCAGCACGCGCGGACGATCCCCGCGCTGCGGACGACCTCGACATTGACCGCGCTGAGCGTGGCGGAGGAGGCGGAGCTGATCTCGCCGCCCGACGCCGAGCGCCTGCGCGCGGCCTGGCTCCTCGCGTCGCGGGTGCGCTCGGCGATGACCCTGTTCACCGACCGCACGGCCGACGTGCTGCCCGCCGACCGTCGCCAGCTGGACGGCGTCGCACGGCTCCTGGAGTATCCCGCCGACTCGGCGACGCAGCTCGAGGACGACTACCTCGGCGTCACCCGCCGGGCCCGCGCCGTCTTCGAGCGCCGCTTCTACGGCCCCGTCGAGGTCGACGCTCCGACCTACCGCTGACGCCCGCGGGTCCGTCCGGGAACGCGGAAGGGCCGCTCCTCCGGGGAGGAACGGCCCTTCGTGCAGTGCGCGAGCCCTGCGGTGCGTCGGATCAGACGCCGTAGTACAGCTCGAACTCGAAGGGGTGCGGGCGCTGCGCGAGGGGCTTGATCTCCTTCTCGCGCTTGTAGTCGATCCAGGTCTCGATGAGCTCCTGGGTGAACACGCCGCCCTGGAGCAGGAAGTCGTGGTCGGCCTCGAGGGCGGCCAGGGCCTCCTCGAGCGAGGCGGGGACCTGCGGGATGAGCTTGGCCTCCTCCGGGGGCAGCTCGTACAGGTCCTTGTCGACCGGCTCGTGCGGCTCGATGCGGTTCTTGATGCCGTCGAGGCCCGCCATCAGCTGCGCGGCGAACGCGAGGTACGGGTTGCCCGAGGCGTCCGGCGCACGGAACTCGATGCGCTTGGCCTTCGGGTTCGTGCCCGTGATCGGGATGCGGATCGACGCGGAGCGGTTGCCGGCCGAGTAGACCAGGTTGACCGGCGCCTCGAAGCCCGGGATCAGGCGGTGGTACGAGTTGACCGTCGGGTTCGTGAACGCGAGGACGGCGGGGGCGTGCTTGAGCAGGCCGCCGATGTACCAGCGCGCGACGTCGGAGAGTCCGCCGTAGCCGTTCTCGTCGTAGAACAGGGGCTTGCCGTCGTTCCAGAGCGACTGGTGGGTGTGCATGCCCGAGCCGTTGTCGCCGAAGAGGGGCTTCGGCATGAACGTGGCGGTCTTGCCCCACTGCTCGGCCGTGTTCTTGACGATGTACTTGAACTTCAGGATGTCGTCCGCGGAGTGGACCATCGTGTCGAAGCGGTAGTTGATCTCCGCCTGGCCGCCGGTGCCCACCTCGTGGTGCGAGCGCTCGAGGATGAGGCCGGCGTCGATGAGCTTGAGGCAGATGTCGTCGCGGAGGTCGGCCTGCTTGTCGACCGGGCTGACCGGGAAGTAGCCGCCCTTGTAGGGGGTCTTGTTGCCGAGGTTGCCGCCCTCTTCGACGCGGCCCGAGTTCCAGGCGCCCTCGACGGAGTCGACGGAGTGGAACGCGGAGTTCTGGGTGACCTCGTAGCGCACGTCGTCGAAGATGTAGAACTCGGCCTCGGGGGCGAAGAACGCGGTGTCGGCGATGCCGGTCGACGCGAGGTACTTCTCGGCCTTCTTGGCGACCTGGCGCGGGTCCTTCGAGTAGATCTCGCCGTTGCGCGGGTTGTAGATGTCGAAGACGATGATCAGCGTGCGCTCGACGCGGAACGGGTCCACGTAGGCGGTGGTCACGTCAGGGATCAGCTGCATGTCCGATTCGTGGATGTTCGCGAATCCGCGGATCGAGGACCCGTCGAAGAGCTGGCCGACGGAGAAGAACTCCTCGTCGACCGTCGAGGCGGGGATGTTGAAGTGCTGCTGGACACCGGGGAGATCGGTGAACCGGATGTCGAGGAACTTGACGTCCGTGTCCTTGATGAACTTGAGCACCTCGGAAGAATCTTTAAACATGCAAAGGTCTCCAATGGCGTAACGGGTGGCTGCAGACGCAGCCGTTCCACAGTAGTCACCGGCGGTTACCTCGCCGTGTCCCTCGTGTTTCGGGCGTGTTACACGGGGTCCCGCCGAGCGGGTCGCCGCCGGCCTCCGCTCCCGGCGGGCGCGCGGGCGGCGCGGGTAGCATCGGAGGATGCCAGCACCCGAGCGCAGGACCTTCGCCGATGTCGCCCCGAGCACGCGGCCGGGGGAGCGGCTCGGGCTCCCCGAGACCGGCCGGATGTCGATCGCCCGGCCCGGACGCCGCTTCGCCGCCCTCGCCGTCGACTTCGCGATCGTCGCTCTGCTGTCCTTCGTCTTCTTCGGCTACGACCGCTGGGCGAGCATCGTCCTCTTCGTGGTGCTGCAGGCGGTCTTCATCCCGACCATCGGCGGGAGCATCGGCCACCGGCTGCTGGGTCTGCGCGTCGTCCGCCTCGGCGGCGGCTGGGTCGGCGTCTGGCGTCCGCTGGTGCGGTCGGTGCTCCTCGCCGTGCTCGTCCCCGCCCTCGTCTGGGACTCGGACCAGCGCGGCTTCCACGACAAGGTCGCCGGCACGGTGCTCGTTCGCTACTGATCGGGCAGTCGTCCGGGAACGACGAACGGGCCGGCGGGAGTGATCCCGACCGGCCCGTTCGCGTGCTCGTCCCGTGCGTCAGCGGGAGCGCTGCGGCCGCACCTTGAAGGGGTCGACGCCCTTGGGGATCGGCAGCGAGGTGTTCAGCGAGGCGAGGCGGTTCTTGACGGCGAGCACCTCCGCCTTGGTCAGCACCTTCTTCGTCTTCGCGAGGGCCCGGGGGACCTTGTGCAGCGGGACGGCGCCCTCGTCGGGGCCGACGTTCACGAAGGTGACGGGGACGTTGGGGAGGATGCGGGTCACCTTGCGGCGCTCGTCCTCGAGCATGCGCTTGGTGCGGCCGGTCGGGCCCTCCGCGATCAGCACGACACCGCCGCGGCCGACAGCGCGGTAGACCGCGTCCTGCGTCTTGCCGTTGACGGCAACCGGCATCTCGCCGCCGGTCCAGGTTCCGCGGAGACCGCTGCGCAGGACGGCGCCGACGGCGCCCGGCTGCCCGGCGATCTGCCCGTAGGCGGCGCGCTCGGCGCGGCGGGAGAGGACCGCGAGGCCGGCGACGAGTCCGGCCATCACGCCGACGACGATCCAGAGCGCGATGACGAAGCCGTTGCCGTCGCCGAGGAGGACGCCGAGGAGGATCCCGATCAGGATCGGGACCAGCAGCGCCAGCAGGATGATCCAGACCGCGCTGCTGTCGTAGCGGCGGGTCATCTGGAACACCTGCCACATCTGCTTGAGACGTCCTGGTTCCTTGACCGCCTTCGTCGACGGTTCCGTGCTGCGTGCCATTCCTCCAGGATACCGAGCGGACCCGGTGGGGGAGACCGATCCGAGCGGATCCGCCGGACCTCCCCTCCTCCCCAGCGACAGGACGGCCGATCCGTCCACCGATCGGACCTCCGCCGCCCCGGCGGGCCGGCTCGAGCGGCACCCTCGGAGCATGGCAGCGAGCGGTGAGAGCGAACGGAGCGGCGGACGGCCGCTCGAGGGGATTGCCGGTAACGCCGTGGTGGGCTCCGGGGTGCTCGGGCCGGTCGTCCGCGACGGCGACGGCCGGCTCCTGAACGCTCTCCTGCTCTCGCAGGAGCGGGCGGAGGGCGCGCTGGGGTCGGGGATCGAGCGGCTCGGTCCGCACGAGCATCGGCAGCGCCTCGTCGACGTCGGGGTGCACGCCGGCGGAGCCGTCCTCCTCACCACCCCGGCCGTCGTCTCGACACTCGAGCAGGTGCTCGAGTCCGGTGCGGTGCTGCCGCCGGGGGTCGTCGTCACTCTCCTCGCGCCGGTCGTCGGCGCCCTGCGGGACGCGACGGCGGCGGGAGTCCACCCGCTCCCCGGTGCGGAGGCGATCGGGCTGACGGAGGAGGGGCGTCCGGTGCTGCTGCTCACCGAGGCGTCGACGGGATCGGCCGAGGCCGACGTCGTGGCCGCGGTCATCGGACTCCTCGGCCGCTGCCGCAGGAGCTGCCCTGCCTGGCGGGGGAGCCCGCGGGACGGCGACGACCTCGCGGCGCTCGAGGCGCTCCTCTACCGCTCCGCGGCGCCGTTGCCCCTCCGCGCGGCGCAGCGGCACGAGACGGCGGCGGGCCGGGAGAGGCCGAGCGGGGTCGTCGAGAGCCCGCCTGGACGACACCGCCGCACTCATCCGCTGGACGGCTGGCGCGATCGGGTGCGCACGTCGGCGGTCCGCCGCCGCGGCCCCCTCGTGACCGCGGCCGTCGTCCTCGTCGGCGCGCTGGTGATGACGGGTCTCGGTCCCGATCGGAGCACGGGAGCGGAGACGGCCGCATCGACGCGGACACCGGCGCCGAGTCCTGTCGCGCCGACGAGGGCGGCACCGGCGGCCGCGACCGCGACAGCGACAGCGACAGCGGCAGCGACACCGCCAGCGACAGTGACACCGCCGGCGACCGCCGTGGCGACGCCGACACGGCCATCGGCACCGGCGCCGCCGAGCGCCGCGCCACCGACGGTCCGGCCGCCGGGCGCGGAGCTCGCGGCGGAGGAGGCGGCGACGGCCCTGCTCGCGGCGGCCCGGCACTGCTCCGGCTCGGACAGCGCCTGCGCAGAGGTGCTGACCACCCCCGACTCGCCGATCCGCGTCGACGGGGGCTCCGCGCTCGCCGCGCTCCGCACGCCGGCCTCCGCCGTCACCGCGGTGCGCGTGGACGTGAACGGCGCCTCCGCCGTGGTCGCCGTCGGTCCGGATCCGGGAACGACGACGGCCTCCGTCCTGATGATCAGGACGGAGGCCGCATGGCTTCTCCGCGACGTCTTCACCGACGGCGGCCGCTAGTGCGGCGCGTCAGCGTGGCGGCGTCAGATGCCGAGGTCGTTCTCGAACGAGCCCTCCTCGAGGCGCTCCTTGATGGCCACCAGGAAGCGGGCCGCGTCGGCGCCGTCGACCGTGCGGTGGTCGTAGGAGAGGGCGAGGAACACGGTCGAGCGGATCGCGATCGCGTCGCTGCCGTCGACCTGCACGACGGCCGGCTTCTTCGTGACGATGCCGGTGCCGAGGATCGCGGTCTGCGGCAGGAACACGACGGGCGTGTCGAACAGCGCGCCGCGCGAGCCGGTGTTCGTCAGGGTGAAGGTGCCACCGGCCAGCTCGTCGGGCTTGAGCTTGTTGTTGCGGGTGCGCTCCGCGAGGTCGCCGATGGTGCTGGCGATCTGGGCGAGGGTGAGCTCCGACGCGTTCTTCAGGACCGGGGTGAGCAGTCCGCGCTCGGTGTCGACCGCGATGCTGATGTTCTCGTGGTCCGGGTAGACGATCGAGTCGCCGTCGAGAGTCGAGTTGATCACCGGGTAGGCCTTGAGGGCCTCGGCGGCCGCGAGGGCGAAGAACGGCAGGAAGGACAGCTTGGCGCCGGTCTTCTCGTTGAAGGTCTTCTTGACCGAGTCGCGGAAGCGGGCGACGGCGGTGACGTCGACCTCGACGACCGAGGTGAGCTGGGCGGTCGACTGCATCGACTCGACGGCGCGCTGCGCGAGCACCTTGCGCAGGCGGGTCATCGGCTGCGTCGTGCCGCGCAGAGGCGAGGTCTCGAGCGGCGTGCGAGCGGCCTTCGCGGCGGCGGCGGCCGGAGCCGAGACCGGCGCGGGAGCCGACTTGGCGGCCTCGACGGCGTCGAGCACGTCCTGCTTGCGGATGCGCCCGCCGACACCGGTGCCGGTGAGGGTGGAGAGGTCGATGCCGTTCTCGCCGGCGAGCTTGCGCACCAGCGGGGTGACGTAGCCGGGGTTCGAGTCGGTGGGCTCGGGGGTCGCGGCCGGCGCGGGCGCGGCGGCAGCGGGGGCCGGGGCGGCGGCGGGAGCCGGGACCGACGGAGCGGCGGCGGACGCCTCCGGAGCGGCGGGCTTCTCAGCGGCGGGGGCCGGCTCGGGCTCGGCGGGGGCCGGAGCCTCCTCCTCGGTCTCCGCGTCGACGGACGGGGTGACCTCGTCGGTCGGCTCGGTCTCGGCGGCCTCGGCCTCGGGCGACTCCTCGGCGGCCGGCTCCTCGGCGGGGGCCTCGGGCGCGGACGCGGCTCCGGAGCCGTCGCCGATGCGCACCAGCTCGGCGCCGACCTCGACGGTCTCGTCCTCCTGGACGAGGATCTCCTCGATGACACCGGCGACGGGCGAAGGGATCTCGGTGTCGACCTTGTCGGTCGAGACCTCGAGCAGCGGCTCGTCGACCTCGACGCGGTCGCCGACGTTCTTCAGCCAGCGGGTGACCGTTCCTTCCGTGACACTCTCTCCGAGTGCCGGGAGGCTGACGGATTCGCTCATGAGCCTGTCTCCTTAAGACGCTTGTGTACGTGGTTTCAGTTTAGTGAGGCGGGAACGGCCGGTCGCCGTCCCGCGATGGTCCTAGAGGGCGTGCAGCGGCTTCCCCGCCAGCGCGAGGTGCGCCTCGCCGAGCGCCTCGTTCTGGGTCGGGTGCGCGTGCACGAAGGGGGCGACGTCCTCGGGGTGCGCCTCCCAGTTCACGACGAGCTGCGCCTCGCCGATCAGCTCGCCGACGCGGGCGCCGATCATGTGCACGCCGACGACGGGCCCGTCGACGACGCGGACGACCTTGACGGAGCCCGCGGTGCCGATGATCGTGCTCTTCGCGTTGCCGCCGAGACCGTAGTCGTAGCTCGCGACGCGGTCGGCGCCGTACTCGGCGACGGCCCGCGCCTCGGTCAGACCGACGGACGCCACCTCGGGGTCGCTGTAGGTGACCTTCGGGATGTTGAGGTCGGCCACCGTCTGCGGCTTCAGGCCGGCGAGCTCCTCGGCGACGAAGATCCCCTGCTGGAAGCTGCGGTGCGCGAGCTGCAGGCCGGGCACGATGTCGCCGACGGCGTAGACGCCGGGAACCGAGGTCTGCAGGCGCTCGTCGGTGATCACGTAGCCGCGGTCGAGCGTGACGCCGATCTCCTCGAGGCCGAGCCCCGCGGTGACCGGGCCGCGGCCGACCGCGACGAGGAGCAGGTCGCCCTCGACGCTCGCCCCGCTCTCGAGCGAGACCGAGACGCCGTCGTCGGTCTGGACGACGCCGGTGACGCGCGAGCCCAGGGTGAAGGAGATGCCGCGCTTGCGGAAGGCGCGCTCGAACTGCTTGCTGACGCTCTCGTCCTCGTTCGGCACGAGGTGGGGGAGCGCCTCGACGATCGACACCTCGGCACCGAAGGAGCGCCAGACGCTGGCGAACTCGACGCCGATGACACCGCCGCCGAGCACGACGACCCGCTCCGGCACGTGATCCAGCTCGAGGGCCTGGTCGCTGGTGATCACGCGGCCGCCGATCTCGATGCCCGGGAGGGTGCGCGAGGCGGAGCCGGTCGCGACGACGATCGAGCCGCCGTGCAGCACGTGCTCGCCGACCGTGACCGTCTTCGGTCCGGTCAGCCGGCCCTCGCCGGAGACGACGGTGATGCCGCGGGAGGAGACGAGGCTCTGCAGGCCCTTGTACTTGCCGGCGACGACGCCCTCGCGGTAGCGCGTGACGCCGGGGACGTCGATGCCCTGGAAGCCGGCGAGGACGCCGTACTTCTGCGCGTCCCGGGCGCCGTCGGCGAGCTCGGCGGCGTGCAGGAGGGCCTTGGTCGGGACGCAGCCGCGGTGCAGGCAGGTGCCGCCGAGCTTGTCGCGCTCGACGATCGCCACGCTCATGCCGAGCTGGGTCGCGCGCAGAGCCGCCGCGTACCCGCCGCTGCCACCTCCGAGCACGACCAGGTCGTAGCGCTCTTCCGACACCCAGTGACTCCCTTGCGACGTGCGGTTCCCCTCGCCTCCGCGGATCTCCACGCCTGTGCGCGGGCCGGTCGGAGGGGGGACGAGGCGGGAGATCCCGCCCCGTCGACCCTACTACGCGCTCGCCAGGCCCTCGGCCAGGGCGAGCAGGGCGCGGACCGAGACCCCGGTGGGGCCGGTGCCGGTGAAGCCGTACCCGCCGCCGCCGTTGTTCGCCGGGCCGGCGATGTCGAGGTGCACCCACGGGATGCGCGCCGCGTCCGGGCCCTCGCCACGGCTGCCGACGAACTCCTGGAGGAAGTGCGCGGCGATCAGCATGCCGCCGGCGGTGTTGCCCGGCTTGATGTTGGCGATGTCGGCGATCTCGGAGTTGAGCAGCGGGCGCAGCTCCGCGGGGAGCGGCATGTGCCAGAAGAGCTCGCCCGTGCTGCGCGCCGACTCCAGCACGGAGGCGACCAGCTCGTCGTCGCCGAACACGCCCGTGTAGCGGTTGCCGAGCGCGACGACGGCGGCGCCGGTCAGCGTCGCGACGTCGACGATCGCGTCGGGCTGCTCCTCGCTCGCGGCGACGAGGCCGTCGGCGAGCACGAGGCGGCCCTCGGCGTCCGTGTTGAGGACCTCGACGGTCTTCCCGCCGCGGATCGTGAGCACGTCGTTCGGGCGGATGGCCGTGCCGGAGGGCATGTTCTCGGCGATGCAGAGCCAGGCGGTGACCCGCACCGGCAGGCGGAGCTCGGCGACCGCGCGCACGACCGCGTAGACCGTCGCCGCGCCGGTCATGTCGTCCTTCATGCCGATCATCGAGGCCGGCGGCTTGAGGGAGAGTCCGCCGCTGTCGAAGGTGATGCCCTTGCCGACCAGCGCGAGGTGCTTCGGCGCGGTCCGCTCGTCCGTCCCCCCGGGCGAGGAGGCGCCGTCGGGCGTGTAGGCGATCTTGACGAGGCGCGGCGGGCGGGACGAGCCGCTGCCGACGCCGAGGATGCCGCCGAAGCCGTCGCGCTCGAGCGCCGACTCGTCCCAGACCGTGACCTCGAGGGGGAGCCCTTCGACGCCCTCCTGCACGGCCTCGGCCAGGGTCTGCGGGTAGAGGTGCGACGGCGGGGCGTTGACCAGGTCCTTCACGGCGGACACGGCGCGACCGACGACCAGGGCGCGCTCGAGGACGGCGGCGTCGGCGGACTCGTCGGAGGTCACGAGGAGCACGCGCTCGACGGGAGCCTTCGCGGCGTCGAGGGTGCTGTGCCGGAAGGCGGTGTAGCTGTAGGAGCCGAGCGCGGATCCCTCGGCGACGGCCGCGAGCGCGTCCTCGTCTTCGGTGGGCAGGGCGAGGGCGACCGAGGCGGTGCCGGCGAGGCTGCGGACCGCGAGTCCGGCGGCGGTGCGCAGCACGGTGGCGCTCGGCTCCGCGGAGCCCAGGCCGACGAGGACGACCACGCCGGCGCGGACGGAGGAGGGGACCCGCGTCAGCGACTCCGCGGAGCCGGTGACCCCGAGCGCGGGGAGCGCGGCGACCAGGTCGTCGAAGCCGTCGACGCCGACGAGACGGGGGCCGTCCGGTCCGGGCGCGACGCCGAGGACGAGAGCGCCGGTGTCGAGATCGGAGGCGGGGACGGTCGTGTACTCGAGAGAGGAGAGGGGCATGAGCGCAATGCTAGGCGCGGCCGGGACGGCGCTCGGCCGCCCCGTCGCGGCTGTTCGCTCAGGGCTCAGCGCCGCCGGGGAGCCGCCCGGGTGGGCCGTCTAGGCTGGATCGCATGCCGGATCCTGCAGACCTCTTCGCGATCGAGGGCGACCTCTCCGACGTCCCGCGGGGCCTCCACCTCGTGGCCGGCCTCACCGGATTCGCCGATGCCGGAGGTGCGGTCGGCCAGCTCGCCGAGCACCTGCACGGCACTCTCGAGCACCGGACCGTCGTCGAGTTCGATCCCGACCAGCTGCTCGACTACCGCGCACGCCGGCCGATCATCACCTTCGATCAGGACCACCTCACCGACTACACCCCGGCGAGCCTCCGCCTCTCGCTCGCGCACGACGAGCTGCACCAGCCGTTCCTCCTGCTCACCGGCTTCGAGCCCGACTACCAGTGGGAGCGCTTCATCCGGGCCGTGCTCGAGCTCATCGACCGGCTCGAGGTCGCGAGCACCACCTGGGTGCACGCGATCCCGATGCCCGTCCCGCACACCCGACCGGTCGGCGTGACCGTCAGCGGCAACCGCGAGGACCTGATCGAGGCCATGTCGGTCTGGAAGCCGGTCACCCAGGTGCCCGCGAACGTCCTGCACCTGCTCGAGCTCCGCCTCTACGACCGGGCGCTCCCGGCCGTCGGCTTCGCCCTGCTGATCCCGCACTACCTCTCCGACACCGCCTACCCCCAGGCGGCGGTCGCCGCGCTCGAGAGCATCTCGGCGTCGACCGGGCTGATCTTCCCGACCGACAGCCTCCGCGAGAGCGGCCGCGAGTTCCTCTCGAAGGTCGACGAGCAGGTCGGCTCGAACGAGGAGCTGCAGAAGCTGGTCGCGGCGCTCGAGTCGCGCCACGACACCTACATGGAGGGGACGAGCCTGCGCTCGCCGCTCACCGACGAGGACGGCTTCGTCCCGACCGCCGACGCGCTCGCGGCCGAGCTGGAGAAGTTCCTCGCGATCAAGCGCCCGGGCGAGGAGCCCACCGCTCCGTAGCAGGCGGGCGGCGCTTGGTAGTCTCTGCCGAGTGCGATCTCGTCGAGCCTGGTTCGTCTTCGGTGCCGGTGCCTTCGCGTACCTGGTGGCCGTCCTCGACCGCACGACGCTCGGAGTAGCGGGCGTCGACGCGGCGGAGCGGTTCGGCATCTCGGCCGCGATGCTCTCCTCGCTCGCCGTCGTCCAGCTGATCGTCTACGCCGGCATGCAGATCCCGGTCGGCATCCTGATCGACCGCTTCGGCCCGAAGACGCTGATCCTCAGCGGCACCGCTCTGATGATGGTCGGCCAGATCGTCCTGGCCTTCGCGCCGTCCCTCGGCGTCGCGATCGTCGGCCGGATCCTGGTGGGCGCGGGCGACGCGGCGATCTTCACCTCGGTGATCCGGCTGACCGTGACCTGGTTCAGCGGACCGATCGTCCCGCAGCTCTCGCAGTGGATCGGCAACATCGGCCAGGTCGGGCAGATCCTCTCCGCCCTGCCGTTCGCCGCGATCCTGCACGCGGCGGGCTGGACGCCGGCCTTCCTCTCCGTCGCCGGGATCGGCGCCGTCGCGTTCCTCGGCGTGCTCCTGCTGATCACCGACGTCCCCCCGCGGACCGAGCCGATCGTCCTGGTGCCGCCGACGCTCCGCGCGACGATCACGCAACTGGGCGTGAGCCTGCGCCGGCCGGGCACGCAGCTCGGCTTCTGGTCGCACTTCGTGACGCAGTCCTCCGGCACCGTGTTCACACTGCTCTGGGGCTACCCGTTCCTCGTGTACGCCATCGGCCTCGAGCCGGGCGTCGCCGCTCCGACGCTGACGATCGTCGTGGTCGCCGGCATCGTCGTCGGCCCGATCCTCGGCGTCCTCACCGCCCGGCACCCGATGCGGCGGAGCAACCTCGTGCTCGGCATCGTCTCGGCGATGGCGGTGGCGTGGACCGTCGTCCTGCTCTGGCCCGGCGTGCCGCCGTACTGGCTGATCGTCCTGCTGCTGATCGTCATCGGCGCCGGCGGGCCTGGCTCGATGATCGGCTTCGACTTCGCGCGCACCTTCAACCCGTCCCGGAGCCTCGGCGCCGCGAACGGCGTGGTGAACGTCGGCGGCTTCCTCGCGAGCTTCACGATGATGTTCCTGATGGGGCTGCTGCTCGACTCGCTGGCAGGGCCGGGCGCGGACTCCGCCCGGCTCTACTCGATGGACCACTTCCGGCTCGCCTGGTGCATCCAGTACGTCGTCGTCGGCGCGGGCGTGATCGGGCTGATCACGGCGCGCCGCAGGACCCGGCGCCGGCTCGCCGAGGACGAGGGAATAACGGTGGCCCCTCTGTGGGTTGCATTGAACGACCGTCTCCGTCGTGGCCGCGCAGGACGCTGACCGTCGGACCCGCCCTTCCCCGTCCTCCCGCGAGGCCCCGCATGGTCTCGCGTCGGACTCCTCCCGGAGTGCCGAAGCCCTGAGCGCACGGCCGCACTACTCAGGCGTGCAATAATTGTCAATAGGACCCGTTCGGGTCGAGGAGCACGGCGCCCACGTCGGGTGTGCGATCCCCTCGACTTGACATGGGTCCTCGTAATGCCCACCGACGGACGACGCCTCCCGGCCTCGCCCGCAGCCGGGACGCAACGGATGGAGAGGTGCCGCCATGGCCACCAGAGCTACCAAGACCGCAACGCTCGACGCCGTCGACGACGACGTGACGACGACCAAGAAGCCCGCCGCGCGCAAGCCGGCGGCGAAGACCGCCCGCGCCCGCGCGACCACCAAGGCCGCGGCTCCCGCCGCGACGGAGGAGGAGCCCACCGAGCCCGAGGACGTCGACGGCGACGCCGACGCCGAGGAGGAGCCCGCGGTCGTGGTCGAGGAGACCGAGACCGAGGCCAAGGACGACACCGAGACGCCGGTCGTCGCGGCCGCCGCTCCGGCCGAGCCGCTGCCCAGCGGCGCGCTCGTCCTCTCCTTCGGCGGCGACGACGACGAGGTCCCCGTCTACTCGACGGCGATCACCGGCGCCACGGCCGACCCGGTCAAGGACTACCTGAAGCAGATCGGCAAGGTCGCGCTCCTGAACGCGGCCGAGGAGGTCGAGCTCGCGATGCGCATCGAGGCGGGCCTCTTCGCCGAGGACAAGCTCGCGAACTCGAGCGACCTCAGCCCCGAGCTCGTCCGCGAGCTGCGCTGGGTCGCGAAGGACGGGCAGCGCGCCAAGAGCCACCTGCTCGGCGCGAACCTCCGCCTCGTGGTCAGCCTCGCCAAGCGCTACACCGGCCGCGGCATGCAGTTCCTGGACCTGATCCAGGAGGGCAACCTCGGTCTGATCCGCGCGGTCGAGAAGTTCGACTACACCAAGGGCTTCAAGTTCTCGACCTACGCGACGTGGTGGATCCGCCAGGCGATCACCCGCGCGATGGCCGACCAGGCCCGCACCATCCGCATCCCGGTGCACATGGTCGAGGTCATCAACAAGCTCGCCCGCGTCCAGCGCCAGATGCTGCAGGACCTGGGCCGCGAGCCCACGCCCGAGGAGCTCTCCCGCGAGCTCGACATGACCCCCGAGAAGGTCATCGAGGTGCAGAAGTACGGCCGCGAGCCGATCTCGCTGCACACCCCCCTCGGTGAGGACGGCGACAGCGAGTTCGGCGACCTCATCGAGGACACCGAGGCGGTCGTGCCGGCCGACGCGGTGGGCTTCACGATGCTGCAGAAGCAGCTCGAGTCGCTGCTCGACTCCCTCTCCGAGCGCGAGGCCGGCGTGATCCGCATGCGCTTCGGCCTGGGCGACGGCATGCCCAAGACGCTCGACCAGATCGGCGACACCTTCGGCGTGACGCGCGAGCGCATCCGCCAGATCGAGTCCAAGACGATGGCCAAGCTCCGCCACCCGTCCCGCTCGCAGTCGCTCCGCGACTACCTCGAGTAAGCCGGTGATCCGCTACGCGCCGGCGGTCCTCCTCGGGAGGGCCGCCCGGTTCGCAGCGCGCGTCCGCAAGCCCGGCGGAGGCTCCGCCGTGCCCGGACTCGTCGTGAACCGCCTCGCGCCGGGCTTCCTCCCGGCCGTGCTCGACGGCTTCACCGACGGCCTCGTCGTCGTCACCGGCTCGGCCGGGAAGTCCACGACGACGAAGATGCTCGTCGCGGTCCTGCGTGCCCACGGGCTGCGCGTCTTCACCAACCCCTCGACCGCGAACATCGCGCAGGGGCTGACCTCGGCGCTGCTCGAGCGCACCGACCTCCGCGGGCGGATCGACGCCGACATCGCCGTCCTCGAGATGGACGAGGGCCACGGCGCCCGGCTCGCGCCGCGGATGAGTCCGCGCGTCGTGCTGCTCACCAACGTGGTCGTCGATCAGATCGACCGCTTCTTCGACCCGGCCATGGTCGCCCGCATGCTGGCGACCATCGCCAGCCGGGCCACGGGCCCCGTCGTCCTCAACGCGGACGACCGCCACGTCGCCGACATCGCGACGAGCCTGCCGAGCGATCGCCTCCGCTGGTACGGCACCTCGTCCGCCGTCCGCGGCGCGGCGGTCGGCGGGCTCGGCTACGCGGCCGATGCCGAGGGCCAGGAGGGTCGAGCGACGACCGTCGTCGAGTCCACGGCCGGTGCCGCCGCGACGATCCGGAGCGACGCCGACGTGCTCGATGTCCGCCTCCCCGCCCGCGGTGTGCACTACGCGGTCGACGCCGCCTCGGCGGTCTCCGCGGCGCGCGCGATCCTCGGCACCCGCTTCCGCGCCGCGACCACCGCGGAGGCGCTCTCCTCGATCGACCCCGTCTTCGGGCGCGGCGAGATCGTGACGGTGCGCGGCCAGGAGGTCGAGTTCGTCCTGGTGCAGAACCCGGCGAGCTACCGCCTGAACATCGCGGAGATCCCCGAGGGCACCGAGCAGATCATGCTCGCCATCGGCTCCGACGTCCGCGACCCGTCCTACTTCTGGCCGGTCGACACCGCCCGCCTCGGGCGGGTCCGGGTCGTCTCCGGCTCGAAGGCGCACGAGGCCGCGCTGCAGCTGCGCTACGACGGGGTCGCGATCGACGCGGTCGACGACGACCTCGGTCGTGCGCTCGACGCCTTCCTCGCGCTGCCCGCTCCGAGCCACGGGCGGAAGACGATCGTCTTCTCCGCCGACTCGATGCGGCGCACCCGCGCCCACCTCCAGCTCGCCTCCAACCGCGAGGAGACCGCGTGACCACCCTGCTGATCGGCGTGCTCGCCCCCGACGTCCTGGACAGCAACGGCGATGCGGCGAACGCCCGTGTCCTCGCGGCACGCGCCGGCTGGGCCGGTCTGGACGCCCGCGTCCTGCCGCTGCGCGAGGAGGCCGACTTCTCCGAGCGGCCCGACGTGCTCGTGGCCGGCACGGGAGCGGACGAGGACCTGCCCGCCGTGCTCGACCTCCTTCGCGCCGTCGGCGACACGGTCCACGGCTGGGTGCGCGACGAGACCGAGGTCGTCGCCGTCGGCGCGGGCTGGGAGCTCCTCGCGGAGTCGTTCGCGACCCCTCAGGCCGTCATCGCGGGCATCGGGGTCCTGCCGGGTCGTGCGGTGACCGCCGAGCGGTCGACGGACGACCTCGTCGTCGAGTCGAGCGCGGGGATCCTCGTCGGCTTCGAGAACCACGCCCGGCGCTTCGACGGCATCGACCCCGCTCACGTCCTCGGCCGGGTGCTGCACGGCACCGGCGACGGCGGGGGAGTGGAGGGCTACGCCGCGGGCACGTTGCTCGGCACGCACCTGCACGGTCCCGTGCTGGCGAAGAACCCCGTCCTCGCCGACGCGGTCCTGCACCGGGTGGCCGAGCGGCGCGGGCTGCTCTACTCGGCCCGGGACGATCGGATCCGCGCGGCGGACGAGACAGCTCGAGCCGCCCGCGAAGTGATCGCGAAGCGGCTCGGAGTCGGCCGGTAGGGAGTCCCGCTCCCCACCGGCGAGGTGGGCGTACCGACTAGGGGCGCTGCTCCTCGAAGAGGCGCGCCGACTCGTCGTGCCAGCTCTGGGCGATGCTGGAGAGCTTCTCCTGGTACTTCTTGCCGTGGTGCGCGCAGAACAGCAGTTCTCCGCTGTTCACCACGACACGGATGTAGGCCTGGGCTCCGCAGCTGTCGCAGCGGTCTGCCGCGGAGAGCTGCTGCGATCCAGCGAGCTCGTCCACGCCGTTCTGGGTTGCTGTGGTCGACATGACGTGGCCTCCTGCGCTCGGGTCTTCGACTTCGGTGGACTCGGCCTCTCGGCTCCGTCCTTCCCTTGGTCCAACCATCAAAGCACGCGGATGTTTCCCGGCAGAGTCGATCCCGTGGCATTTCGCTCTGCGCGTAGGTCCCCCGGCGCACTTCCCAGGCCCTGAGCACCGTGATCGCGCTCCGCCGCGCCGCGGCCGGGGTGTCGGCCCTCGAACCTAGACTGAACGGATGGCCTCCACCGACTACTCCGCACGGCACCTCTCCGTCCTCGAGGGCCTCGAGGCGGTGCGCAAGCGCCCCGGCATGTACATCGGCTCGACGGACTCCCGCGGTCTGATGCACTGCCTCTGGGAGGTCATCGACAACTCGGTCGACGAGGCCCTCGCCGGGCACGGCACCGAGATCAGCGTGGTGCTGCACAGGGACGACAGCGTCGAGGTCCGCGACCGCGCCCGCGGGATCCCGGTCGACATCGAGCCCAAGACGGGGCTGACCGGCGTCGAGGTGGTCTTCACCAAGCTGCACGCGGGCGGCAAGTTCGGCTCCGGCTCGTACGCCGCCTCCGGCGGCCTGCACGGCGTGGGCGCCTCGGTCGTGAACGCGCTGTCGGAGCGGCTGGACGTCGAGGTCGACCGCGACGGCCGCACCTACCGGATGTCCTTCCACCGCGGCGAGCCCGGCCGCTTCGCGGACTCGGGCGAGCCGACCCCGGACGCCCCGTTCTCGCCGTTCGAGAACGGCTCGGAGCTGGAGATCGTCGGCAAGGTGAAGAAGGGCGTCACCGGGACGCGGGTCCGCTACTGGGCCGACCGGCAGATCTTCACGAAGGGCGCCGCCTTCCAGACCGACGACCTCGTCACCCGCGCCCGGCAGACCGCCTTCCTGGTGCCGGGACTCACGATCGACATCGTCGACGACCGCGAGGAGGAGCGCCGCGCCGAGATGTTCCGCTACGACGGCGGCATCTCGGAGTTCGTCGAGTTCCTCGCTCCGGACGCGGCCGTCACCGACGTGCTGCGGCTCACCGGCAGCGGCACCTTCACCGAGACCGTGCCGGTGCTCACCCCCGGCGGCGCGATGGTGCCGACCGAGGTCGAACGCTCCTGCGAGGTCGACATCGCGCTGCGCTGGGGCACCGGCTACGAGACGGTGCTGCGCAGCTTCGTCAACATCATCTCGACGCCCAAGGGCGGGACGCACCAGACCGGCTTCGAGCAGGGGCTGCTGAAGCTGCTCCGCGCGCAGGTCGAGGCGAACGCCCGGAAGCTGAAGGCCGGCTCGGACAAGCTGGAGAAGGACGATGCGCTCGCGGGTCTCACCGCGGTGCTGACCGTGCGCCTCCCCGAGCCGCAGTTCGAGGGGCAGACGAAGGAGATCCTCGGCACGCCGGCCGTGCGCGCGATCGTCGCGCAGACGATCACCTCGACGCTCGGCGCCGTCTTCGCCTCGACGAAGCGCGAGGACAAGGCGCAGATGTCGCAGCTGCTCGAGAAGCTCGTCGCCGAGATGAAGTCGCGGATCTCGGCGCGGGCGCACAAGGAGACCCAGCGCCGCAAGAACGCGCTCGAGTCCTCCTCGCTGCCGGCCAAGCTCGTCGACTGCCGCAGCAACGACGTCGAGAACAGCGAGCTGTTCATCGTCGAGGGCGACTCGGCGCTGGGCACCGCGAAGCTCGCCCGCAACAGCGAGTACCAGGCGCTGCTGCCGATCCGCGGCAAGATCCTCAACGTGCAGAAGGCGAGCATCGCCGACATGCTCTCGAACACCGAGTGCGCCTCGATGATCCAGGTGATCGGGGCGGGGTCCGGCCGCTCGTTCGAGCTGCCGGCCGCGCGCTACGGGAAGATCATCCTGATGAGCGACGCCGACGTCGACGGCGCGCACATCCGCACGCTGCTGCTCACGCTGTTCTTCCGCTACATGCGGCCGCTGGTCGAGGCCGGCCGGGTCTTCGCCGCGGTGCCGCCGCTGCACCGCGTCGTGGTGATGAACTCCGGGAAGAAGCCGAACGAGACGATCTACACCTACTCCGAGAAGGAGCTCCAGGGAGTCCTGGCCGGGCTGTCGAAGGCGAACCGGCGCTACCAGGACCCGATCCAGCGCTACAAGGGACTCGGCGAGATGGACGCCGACCAGCTCGCGCTGACGACGATGGACCGGTCGCGGCGGACGCTGCGGCGCGTGAAGGTCTCGGACGCCGAGAACGCGGGCCGGGTCTTCGAGCTGCTGATGGGCAACGAGGTGGCGCCGCGCAAGGAGTTCATCGTCCGCGGCTCCGAGACGCTCTCGCGCGACCGCATCGACGTCTGAGGCCCGTCCCGCGCCGGGGCGGCGCGGGACGACGGTCTAGAACTGCTCGGGGGCCGCGCCGATACTGGCGACCGGGGCCGCGAGGGCGACGCCGGAGCCGTCGCGCTTCATCCCGGAGTCGGGCAGCGCGGCGACGCTGCCGTCGGCCTCGAGCGCGTGCGCCGGGCCGGGGCCGACCCAGGCGACGCCGAGGGCGGTCTCGCCCTTGAGGAAGCGCTGGGCGCGGACGCCGCCGGTCGCGCGGCCCTTGGGCGGGAACTCCGAGAACGCCGACACCTTGGCGCTGCCGGTGTCGGTGCCGGTGAGGGCCCAGCTGTCGACGGCGACGGTCGCGACGACCGTCTCGTCGCGCTCGGACTCGGGGACGACCGCGAAGGAGACGACCTCGTCGGTCTCGCTGATCTTGACGCCGGCCATGCCCGCCGCGGTCCGGCCCTGCGGACGCACTGCCGAGGCGGAGAAGCGCAGCAGCTGGGCCTCGCCGGTGACGAAGACGAGCTCGTCCTCGTCGGCCGACGGCGCGGCGCCGACGACCGCGTCCTTCGGCCGCAGGGCGATCAGCTCGATGTCCGGGCGGTTGGGCAGGTCGCCCGGGGCGACGCGCTTGACCGTGCCCTGCAGGGTGCCCAGCGCGATCGGGCGCGGGTCGTCGAGGGCGACCAGGGCGAGGACGCGCTCGTCCTTCGCGAGGTGGCTGAGGTAGTCGCTCATCCGCACGCCCGCGCCGAGCTGCACCGAGGAGGAGGGGACGGACGGGACGTCGACGGGGGAGAAGCGCAGCAGGCGGCCGGCGGTGGTCACCGCGCCGATCTCGGCGCGCGTGGTGGTGTCGATCGTGCTGAGCACCGCGTCGTGCTTGCTGCGGCGGGTCGCGCGCTCGGGGTGCGGCGCGGCCTCCGGGTCGCGGTCGATGCGCACCATCCGCCCGGTGGTGCTCAGCAGCACGCGGCAGGGCAGGTCGGCGATCTCGAGCACGGCGGCGGTCTTGCGGCCGGTCGTGGCGACGGAGGGACGCGCCTCGGTGAGCAGCGTCCGGCGCGGCGTGCCGAGACGCTGCGCGACGTCGTCGAGCTCGTCGGACACGAGCGCCTCGAGGCGGCGGCGGCTGGCCAGCAGCGCCTCGAGCTCGGCGATCTCGGCGAGCAGGGTGTCGCGCTCGGTCTCGAGCTCGATCCGGGAGAACCTCGTCAGGCGGCGCAGCTGCAGCTCGAGGATGTAGTCGGCCTGGATCGTGCTGAGGTCGAAGACCTCGATCAGGCGGGCCCGAGCCGCGGCGGTGTCGTCGCTCGCGCGGATCAGCTGGATGACCTCGTCGATGTCGAGGATCGCGATCAGCAGTCCCTCGACCAGGTGCAGCCGCTCCTGGCGCTTGCGCAGCCGGTAGCGGGAGCGCCGGGTCACCACGGTCAGCCGGTGGCCGACGTAGACCTGCAGCAGCTCCTTGAGGCCGAGCGTGCGGGGCTGGCCGTCGACAAGGGCGACGTTGTTGATCGAGAAGGCGTCCTCGAGCGGGGTGTAGCGGTAGAGCTGCTCGAGCACCGCCTCCGGGCTGAAGCCGGTCTTGATCCCGATCACGAGGCGCAGGCCGTTGTCGCGGTCGGTGAGATCGGTGACGTCGGCGATGCCGCTGAGCTTCTTGTTCTGGACGCCGTCCTTGATCTTGTCGATCACCTTCTCGGCGCCGACGAGGTAGGGCAGCTCGGTGACGACGAGGCCGGACTTGCGGGCGGTGATGCTCTCGACCGAGACGCGCGCGCGGGTCTTGAAGCTGCCGCGGCCGGTCGCGTAGGCGTCGCGGACGCCGGCGAGCCCGACGATCGTGCCGCCGCTGGGGAAGTCGGGGCCGGGGACGAACGACATCAGGTCGTCCAGCGAGGCGTCGGGGTGCGCGATCAGGTGCCGCGCCGCTCCGATGACCTCGATCAGGTTGTGCGGCGCCATGTTGGTGGCCATGCCGACCGCGATGCCGCTCGCACCGTTGACCAGGAGGTTCGGGAACGCGGCGGGGAGCACCTCGGGCTGGTCGTGCGAGTTGTCGTAGTTGGGGACGAAGTCGACGACGTCCTCGTCGAGGTGCTCGGTCATCGCCGTCGCCGCGGCGGCGAGGCGGGCCTCGGTGTAGCGGGCGGCGGCGGGGCCGTCGTCGAGCGAGCCGAAGTTGCCGTGGCCGTCGACGAGCGGGACCCGGAGCGTGAACGGCTGCGCGAGGCGCACGAGCGAGTCGTAGATGGAGGCGTCGCCGTGCGGGTGAAGCTTGCCCATCACCTCGCCGACGACGCGGGCCGACTTCACGTGGCCGCGATCGGGGCGCAGGCCCATCTCGCTCATCATGTAGAGGATGCGGCGCTGCACGGGCTTCAGGCCGTCGCGGGCGTCCGGCAGGGCGCGGGAGTAGATCACCGAGTAGGCGTACTCGAGGAACGACCCCTCCATCTCGGCCGAGACGTCGACGTCCTCGATGCGCTCGGTCAGGGAGGATCCGGAGGGAGGGGGTGCAGCGTTCATGTCTCACTTCGGTAGCGGGCGCGGGCACGGCGGGGCACGCTCCGCGGAGGGGCGCAGCGTGCGAAACTGGGCGCGATGACCCCCATGCTACCGGCCGTCCCCGCCGGGCGGCGGAGCCTCGCCGACGTCCTCCCCGGCGCTCTCGACGCCCTCCTCGGCCGCCCGGGGACCTTCGGCTCGCCGCGCGTCGAGCGGATCGTCGTCGTCCTCGTCGACGGGCTCGGGGCGGCCAACCTGCGGCAGCGCGCCGGGCACGCCCGCACGCTCGCGCCCGCGCTCACCAAGGCCACGACCCTCGCCTCCGGCTTCCCGACGACGACCGCGGCGGCCCTCGCCAGCCTCACCACGGGCCGGCGCCCGGGGGAGCACGGGATGGTCGGCTACCGCGTGCTCGACCGCGCGCACGACCGCCTGGTGAACCAGCTGTCCGGCTGGGACGACCGGATGCTCCCCGAGCAGTGGCAGCCGCACCCCACCGTCTTCGAGCGGGCCGTCGAGTCGGGCGTCGCGGCCAGCGTCATCGGCGCCGCCCGCTACGCGCACTCGGGGCTCACCCGGGCGATCCTGCGCGGCGCGGAGTACCGGGTCGCCGGGGGAGTCGCCGAGCGCTTCGCCGCGGCGCGCGACCTGCTCGACCGCGGCGGCCGGCAGCTGGTCTACCTCTACGTCCCCGAGCTCGACATGACCGCGCACGCGCGCGGCTGGGAATCGCCGGAGTGGACGACGGCCCTGGAGCAGCTCGACGGCGAGGTCGCGGCGTTCGTCCGCGGACTCTCCGGGCGCGAGGGCGTGCTCGTCACCGCCGACCACGGCGTGCTCGACGTGCCCGCGTCCTCGCACGTCCTCGTGCGGGATCCCGCGCTCCTCGAGGGCGTCCGCCACCTGGCGGGCGAGCCGCGCTGCCTGCAGCTGCACCTCGAGGCCGGGGTCGATGCCGCGGCGGTCGCGGCGCGCTGGAGCGAGGCGGAGGGCTCCCGGGCCTGGATCGCGACGCGCGACGAGGTCGCGGCGAGCGGCTGGTTCGGCGAGATCGGTGCGCCGGCGGCCGAGCGGATGGGCGACGTCTTCGTCGCCGCCCGGAAGGCGATCGCCTACTACTCGGCGGAGGACGCCTCCGGCCGGTCGATGATCGGCCAGCACGGCTCGCTCACCCCCGAGGAGACCCAGGTGCCGCTGCTCGGCTTCGGCGCGCTCTCCGGGATCTGAGTCCCGGGAGCGCGCTCGCTCGAGAAGTCGTCGACCGGTCAGTCGTCGCTGCGGGCTCCGAAGACGATCTCGTCCCAGCTGGGGATGGCGGCCCGGCCGCGGCGCATCGAGGTGCGTCCGCTCGCGGCGGGGTGATCGGCAGCGGGTGCCGCTGGGCGCTCGGGCTCGGGAGCCTTCGGGGCGACGACCGCGGGCGCCTCCGGCTGCGGCTCCTCGCGCACCCGTGCCGAGGAGGCGTGGTCGCGCTCGCCGCGCCGGCGCCGGAGCGCGTCGAGGAGATCAGCCGTGTCGTTGAGGTTGCGCTCGCGCTGCTCGGTCGTGCTGGTCACCGGGCGGGGGAGCGTCGAGACCGGACGCGGCGTGTCCGAGAGGGCCGGCTGCGGCTCGGTGTCCGAGGACCGGGAGGCGGCGGGACGGGAGTGCGGGAGGCGCGAGGGCCCCTGGCGCTCGGAGCCCGCTCGCTCGGAGCCCGGGCGCTCGGGGCGTGACGGCTCCGCGGGCTTCGCGAAGGCGTCGGTGTCGAAGCGGGTCGCCAGCTCGTCGACCGCGGCGGGGATGACGGCGCGCAGGCGCGGGATGAGCGTCGGCCGGATCTCGCCCTGCTGCGAAAGCGTGGTCGCCTCGGCGGTGAGGGGGGAGAGGAGCGCCTTCTTGGGGTCGAAGCGCCAGCGGGCGTCGTGGTCGATCTCGTCGGAGCGGAAGAGCAGCTTGACGACCCAGCCCTCCTCCTCCTTCCAGCTCGACCACTGCTCGCCGTCGGCGCCGAGGGCGCCCAGGCGCTCGCGGATGACGTCGCCGAAGGGCGTGCCCTCCTCGAGCGGGTCGGGGTCGGCGCTGGTGTAGACGCGGACGGCCAGGGCGGAGGCGACGATGTGCTCGCGCTCGGCCGTGACCGGGCCCTCGAAGCGCGCGACGTAGTCGAGGTCGGCACCGGTGAGCTCGGCGACCTCCTCGGCGGAGAGGCCCGAGCGGATGTGCGACTGGATCTCGCGGGGCGACACGCGCTTCTCCCGCGGGGGCAGCGAGTGCACGCGCGGGCGCAGCTGGCTCTGCAGCGTCTCGTCGATGCGGACGGAGAACCGCTCACCGCCGTCCGAGACGAGGACGAGCGATCCGCTCTCGACGCCGATCACCTTCAGTTCCATCATCGTGCTGGACCTCCTTCTGGCCGCGGACGAGCCCGTGCCTGCCGCGAACCGGCTCAGGATCGCACGCCGACGGGCCGTTCCCCGGGAATACCGCGGGCGGGTCGAAAGTTGGTGCGGAGGAGGGCGCGGCAGCGGCTGTCAAGACGCGTTCGAAGCGGTTTGCGCATCGATACTTCTTGATGCACACTGTCCCCGCCGATTTGTTGAACGACTGAATTTAAGAAGTGGATGGGAATGGCTACGGACTACGACGCCCCCCGCAAGACCGATGACGACTCCGAGTCGATCGAGGCCCTGAAGGAGCGAGTCCCCGACAAGATGTCCGGTGTCGTCGACGTCGATGACGCCGACAACCCGGGCGGATTCGAACTGCCCGGTGCCGATCTGTCCGACCTCGATCTGGACGTCGTGGTCCTTCCGCCGCAGGCGGACGAGTTCACGTGCGTCAGCTGCTTCCTGGTGAAGCACCGCTCGCAGATCGACCACGAGGAGAAGCTCGGCCCGATCTGCCTGGAGTGCGCCGCCTAGGCCTCTCCCGGCTCCGAAAGACCAGCGCCCCGTCGCCGTGATCCCTCCCGGATCGCGGCGACGACGTCGTTGGGGCGCCTGCTCGACAGCAGCCAGTACGGCGTCGGGTCGGCGGGGTCCTCGATCGGGACCCGGACGACGTCGCGCACCCAGCCGCGGATGACGAGGAACGCCCTGGCGTCCAATCGCGGTCCGCGCTGAGCGAACGCCCGCTCGCCGGTGAAGGCGACCGCGTCGCCCACCAGCTCGAGCGGGATGTGCGCGCGGCCGGCCCGCAGCTCGCCGTCGACGACCTCGATGGTCGGCGACGTGGCCAGCAGCGTGCCGACGGTGCCGCCGTAGAGCACCAGCGCGACGAGGAAGCCGACGGACAGGTTGATCGGCGCGAAGACCAGGATGCTGGCGGGGATCACGAGGGCGGTGGAGACGAAGAGCCAGGGCGCGGGCCACAGCCTCTCTCGGTAGGACGGCATGTCCCTATTGCATCAGACGATTGGTCTACCCTCGTCACGTGAACGAAACCGTCGACGTCCCGATCCGCGCGGACGAGGTCCCGTTCTACGCCCACCCCGGTGACGCCGGAGCCGATCTGCGCTCCACGGAGGAGCTCGTGCTCGCTCCCGGCGAGCGGGCGAGCGTCGGCACCGGAGTCTCGATCGCCCTGCCCGACGGTCACGTCGGCTTCGTCGTGCCGCGCAGCGGGCTGGCCTTCAAGCACGGCCTCACGATCGTGAACGCGCCCGGCACCATCGACGCCGGCTACCGCGGCGAGATCCGCGTGGCGCTCCTGAACACCGACGCGCGCGAGCCGTACCGGATCGCCGCGGGCGACCGGATCGCGCAGCTCGTCATCCTGCCCGTCGTCCGGGCCCGCTTCACCGCCGTCGAGGAGCTGCCGGACTCCGTCCGCGGCACCGGCGGCTTCGGCTCGACCGGCTACGCCACCGCAGCACCAGCAGACGCCCGCACCAACGAGGAGAACGCATGAGCGACATCCAGCCCGCCGGCACCGAGGACGCGGCCGTCGAGACCGCCGCGCAGGACTTCGAGAAGTCCGCGCCCGCCGACCGCGCCGAGGCCGGCCCGCTCGACGAGCGCGAGGCCAACCCGGTCCGGCCCTACATCGACCTCGGCGGGGTGAAGGTGCTGCCCCGCGAGGGCATGCACATCCGCCTCGAGGTCGAGGAGGCGACCAAGCGCGTCATCGCCGTCGGCCTCGACTACGCCGGGTCCACCCTCCAGGTGCAGCCGTTCGCGGCGCCGCGCTCCTCGGGCCTCTGGCACGAGATCCGCGGGCAGATCGCGGAGCAGATCGGCCGCCAGGGCGGCAGCACCGAGGAGCGCGAGGGCGTCTTCGGCCCGGAGATCGTCGCGCAGCTCCCGCTGGCCGGCGGCGGCGTGCGCGTCGCCCGCTTCGTGGGCGTCGACGGTCCGCGCTGGTTCCTCCGCGGCGTGATCGCCGGCGCGGGGGCCACCGACGAGCAGGCCGCGGCCGCCGTCGAGGACCTCTTCCGCAGCGTCGTCGTGGTGCGCGGCTCCGGCCCGATGCCCCCGCGCGACCTGATCCCGCTCAAGATGCCGGACAGCGGCCAGACCCAGCAGAGCGCGAGCTGAGCGGGATGGGCGCCGAGGGCGACCCGCAGCCCGAGCGCGACGGGCGGTCGGAGCACACCGGCCCGTCCGAGCGCGAGGGGCAGCCGGAGCGTCCTGAGGTCGGCGAGGCGATCGCGAAGGCCGCCCGCCGTTCCGGACTCGGCGTCGTCGCCGACGGCGAGCCGTTCGACGGCCGTGCGCTGCTCGGCTCGATGGGCGGCGTCCGCGGCATCCTCGAGGCCGTCGTGCCCGGAGTCGCCTTCGTCCTCCTCTTCACGATCACGGGCGAGCTCGTGCTCTCGCTGGTCGCCTCGGTCGGGATGGCCGTGCTGTTCACCGTCGCCCGGATCCTCGGGCGCACCCCGGTCATCCAGGCGGTCGGCGGTCTGCTCGGCGTCGTGATCTCGGCCGCGCTCGCGCTGATCACCGGCCGCGCCGTCGACAACTTCGTGCCCGGCCTGATCACCAACCTCGTCTACGGGCTCGTCTTCCTGGTGTCGGTGCTCGCGCGCTGGCCGCTGATCGGCGTCGCGGCCGGCTACCTGATGGGCGACGGCACGGCCTGGCGGGACGACCGCCGGAAGCGGCGGCTCTTCTCGCTGCTCACGCTCGCGTGGGCGGCGCTGTTCTTCGTCCGGCTCGCGGTGCAGTACCCGCTCTTCCTCGCCGGCGACGCCACGGCCCTGGGCACCTGGAAGCTCGTGCTCGGCCTGCCCCTCTACGCACCGCTGCTGGTGCTCACCGTCCTGGCCGTGCGCGCGGAGTACCGCGGCGCGGCGGAGCGGGACGAGGCGGCTCCGCCCGCCGAACGCGCGTAGAGTTGTCTCGACGTCAAGATAAATAGTTAGGTCCTCCTTGGTGGCGGGGCGCTGTGCGCGGTCGCCAAGATGGAGACGGATATGTGGGTGCGCCCGTCGGCGGAGCCCACGTCAGCGAAGGAGAGGGCGACGTGTCCGCGGTAGACAGCTTTGGATCGAAAGACAACCTGAAGGTCGGCTCGACCGACTACGAGGTGTTCCGCATCGACCGGGTCCCCGGTCACGAGAAGCTCCCGTTCAGCCTCAAGGTGCTACTCGAGAACCTGCTCCGCACGGAGGACGGCGCCAACATCACGGCCGACCACATCCGCGCCCTGGGCGAGTGGGTCCCGGAGTCGGAGCCCGACACCGAGATCCAGTTCACGCCCGCGCGCGTCGTGATGCAGGACTTCACCGGTGTGCCCTGCATCGTCGACCTCGCCACCATGCGCGAGGCCGTCGCGGCCCTCGGTGGAGATGCGAACCGGATCAACCCGCTCGCGCCCGCCGAGATGGTCATCGACCACTCGGTCATCGCGGACCTCTTCGGCACCCCCGACGCCCTCGAGCGCAACGTCGAGCTCGAGTACGAGCGGAACGGCGAGCGCTACCAGTTCCTCCGCTGGGGCCAGACCGCGTTCGACGACTTCAAGGTCGTCCCGCCCGGAACCGGCATCGTCCACCAGGTCAACATCGAGTACCTGGCCCGCGTCACGATGACCCGCGAGGTCGGCGGCGTCCTCCGCGCCTACCCCGACACCTGCGTCGGCACCGACTCGCACACCACGATGGTGAACGGCCTCGGCGTGCTCGGCTGGGGCGTCGGCGGCATCGAGGCCGAGGCGGCCATGCTCGGCCAGCCCGTGTCGATGCTCATCCCCAAGGTCGTCGGCTTCAAGCTCGCCGGTGCCATCCCGGCCGGCGTGACCGCCACCGACGTCGTCCTGACGATCACCGAGATGCTGCGCAAGCACGGCGTCGTCGGCAAGTTCGTCGAGTTCTACGGCGCCGGCGTCGCCCAGGTGCCGCTCGCCAACCGCGCGACCATCGGCAACATGAGCCCCGAGTTCGGCTCCACCGCCGCGATGTTCCCCATCGACGACGTGACCCTCGACTACCTGCGCCTCACCGGCCGCAGCGACGAGCAGATCGCCCTGGTCGAGCAGTACTCCAAGCTGCAGAAGCTCTGGCACGACCCCGCGGTCGAGCCGGTCTTCAGCGAGTACCTCGAGCTGGACCTCAGCACGGTCGTCCCCTCGATCGCCGGGCCGAAGCGCCCGCAGGACCGCATCGAGCTCACCTCGGCGAAGACGCAGTTCGAGTCGGACCTCAACAACTACACCGACGTCACCCACGACATCGTCGACCTCACCCTCGCCGAGTCGTTCCCCGCGTCGGACCCGGGCGAGCTCCAGCCGCAGGACGAGTACAGCTCGCACTCGCACACCCACCGCTCGCACGCGCCGACCACCGCGTCCAAGCCGACCACCGTCGAGCTGGGCGAGGGCCACGAGAGCTTCACCATCGACCACGGCGCCGTCGCGATCGCGGCGATCACCTCGTGCACCAACACGTCGAACCCCTCGGTGATGCTCGCGGCCGGCCTGCTGGCCCGCAACGCCGCGCAGAAGGGCCTCAAGGCCAAGCCGTGGGTCAAGACCACGCTGGCGCCGGGCTCGAAGGTCGTCACCGACTACTACGAGAAGGCCGGGCTCACCGAGTCGCTCGAGGCCCTCGGCTTCTTCACCGTCGGCTACGGCTGCACCACCTGCATCGGCAACTCCGGCCCGCTGCTCGAGGAGATCTCGACCGCGGTGCAGGAGAACGACCTCGCCGTCACGGCCGTCCTCTCGGGCAACCGCAACTTCGAGGGCCGGATCAACCCGGACGTCAAGATGAACTATCTGGCGAGCCCGCCGCTGGTCATCGCCTACGCGCTCGCCGGCTCGATGAACTTCGACTTCGAGGTCGACGCCCTCGGCACCGACACCGACGGCAACGACGTCTTCCTCAAGGACATCTGGCCCGACGCGGCCGAGGTCCAGGCGACGATCGACTCCTCGATCGACAAGTCGATGTTCGACACGCAGTACGCCGGCGTGTTCGACGGCGACGAGCGCTGGCGCTCGCTGCAGACCCCCGAGGGCTCGATCTTCGAGTGGGACGAGGACTCCACCTACGTGCGGAAGCCCCCGTACTTCGACGGCATGACGATGGAGACGACCCCGGTCACCGACATCGCCGACGCCCGCGTGCTCGCCAAGCTGGGCGACTCGGTCACCACCGACCACATCAGCCCCGCCGGCTCGATCAAGGCCGACAGCCCGGCCGGTCAGTACCTCGCCGAGCACAGCGTGGACCGCAAGGACTACAACTCCTACGGCTCGCGCCGCGGCAACCACGAGGTGATGATCCGCGGCACGTTCGCGAACATCCGCCTGCGCAACCAGCTCCTGGACAACGTGGAGGGCGGCTACACCCGCGACTTCACGCAGGAGGGCGGCCCGCAGTCGTTCATCTACGACGCGTCGCAGAACTACCAGGCGCAGGGCACCCCGCTGGTGATCCTCGGCGGCAAGGAGTACGGCTCCGGCTCGTCGCGCGACTGGGCGGCGAAGGGCACCAGCCTCCTGGGCGTCAAGGCGGTCATCGTCGAGAGCTTCGAGCGGATCCACCGCTCGAACCTGATCGGCATGGGCGTCGTCCCGCTGCAGTTCCCGCAGGGCGAGACCTGGGCCTCGCTCGGGCTCGACGGCACGGAGTCGATCAGCATCTCGGGCATCGAGGCGCTGAACGAGGGCGTGACCCCGAAGACGGTCCACGTCGTCGCCTCGCCGACGTCCGACTCGCCCGAGGGCAAGCAGCCGATCGAGTTCGACGCGGTCGTCCGCATCGACACGCCCGGTGAGGCGGACTACTACCGCAACGGCGGGATCCTGCAGTACGTGCTGCGCTCCCTGGTCTGATTCCGAGCAGATCTGCGCGCCTCCCTGCAAGCCGGGGAGGCGCGCACCTGTTCCACCGGACCCCGTGCGTAGACTCGGGAGACGTCCACACCCCTCAGACATCCCCCGGAAAGGCGGCGCGAATGGCTGTTCTCGAGACCATCTCCGGACCGCGCGACCTCGACCGCCTGACCCGGACCGAGCTCGAGACGCTGGCGCTGGAGATCCGCGACTTCCTCGTGCGCGAGGTGTCCAAGACCGGCGGCCACCTCGGCCCGAACCTCGGCGTCGTCGAGACGACCATCGCGATCCACCGGGTCTTCGACTCGCCGCACGACGCGATCATCTTCGACACGGGGCACCAGTCCTACGTGCACAAGCTGCTGACCGGCCGCCAGGACTTCTCCGGCCTCCGCCAGCGCGGCGGTCTCGCCGGCTACCCGCAGCGCTCCGAGTCGCCGCACGACATCGTCGAGAGCTCGCACGCATCCAGCTCGCTCTCCTGGGCGGACGGCATCTCCCGCGCCTTCACGATGACCGGCCAGACGGACCGCCACGTGGTCGCCGTCGTCGGCGACGGCGCGCTCACCGGCGGGATGACCTGGGAGGCGCTGAACAACATCAGCGACGACAACTCCCGCGGGCTCGTCATCGTCGTCAACGACAACGGCCGCTCCTACGCCCCGACCATCGGCGGCATGGCACGCTTCCTCAACGGCGTCCGCACCCGGCGCACCTACCGGACGCTGCACCGCGGCTCCCGCGCCGTCTCCGAGCGCCTGGGCGGCCCCGCGGCGGCGGTCTACCGCGGTGTGCGCGGCGGCCTGCACGGCTTCCTCAGCCGCTTCATCAACAACGAGGCGCTGTACTCCAACCTCGACATCAAGTACCTCGGCCCGATCGACGGACACGACCTCACCGCGATGGAGGAGGCGCTCCAGCAGGCCAAGGACTACGGCACGCCGGTGATCGTGCACGCGATCACGCAGAAGGGCAAGGGCTTCGAGCCCGCCGTCCAGGACCTCGCCGACCAGTTCCACGCGGTCGGCCAGATCGATCCCGAGACCGGCGAGCCGCTCAGCGCGAGCGGCGCCCGCTCCTGGACCTCGGTCTTCGCGGAGGAGATCGTCACCCTCGCGGACGAGGACCCGACGATCGTCGGCATCACCGCCGCGATGCTCCGCCCGGTCGGCCTCGACCGCCTGGCCGAGAAGTACCCGGACCGCGTGTTCGACGTCGGCATCGCCGAGCAGCACGCCGTGACCTCGGCCGCCGGCCTCGCCTTCGGCGGTCTGCACCCGGTCGTCGCGCTCTACGCGACTTTCGTGAACCGCGCCTTCGACCAGGTGCTGATGGACGTGGCGCTGCACCGCGCCGGCGTCACCTTCGTGCTCGACCGCGCCGGGGTCACCGGCCCCGACGGCCCGAGCCACCACGGCATGTGGGACCTCGCGATCCTCCAGGTCGTCCCGAACATCCGCCTCGCCGCGCCCCGCGACTCCGTCCGGCTGCGCGAGGAGCTGCGCGAGGCCGTCGGTGTGAAGGACGCCCCCACGGTCGTGCGCTTCTCCAAGGGCAACGTCGGCGACGAGATCGACGCGCTCGAGCGCCTCGACGACGGCGTGGACGTGCTGCTGCGCTCGGAGCGCCAGGACGTGCTGATCGTCACCGTCGGCCCGATGGCCGCGATGGGCCTCGACGTCGCGCAGCGGCTCGCCGCGCAGGGCATCGGTGCCACCGTCGTCGACCCGCGCTGGGTCGTGCCGGTCCCGCGCAGCGTCATCGACCTGGCGGCCGAGCACCGCCTCGTGATCTCGATCGAGGACGGTGTCCGCGTCGGCGGCATCGGCACCCGGATCCGCCAGGACCTCCGCGAGGCCGGCGTCGACACGGCCGTCACCGAGCTGGGGCTGCCGGACCAGTTCCTCGACCACGCCAAGCGCGAGGAGATCCTCGAGGACGTCGGACTGACTCCGCAGCACATCGCCCGGGACGTCGTCGCCCAGGTGCTCGGCAGCAAGATCCCGGTCGCGCGCCCGCTGCCCGACGAGGTCGCGGCGCACGACGACGCGCGCAAGGACTGACCGCGCACCACGCACGGGAGAGGGCGCCCACCGAACCGGTGGGCGCCCTCCTGCGTTCTCGCCGTCCCTGCGGCTACTGGACCCCGCGGATGGCCGGCTGGTGGAACGTGCCGCCGAAGGCCCGCTCGCTCGCGCCGACGCGGTCGAGGTAGGGCGTCAGGCCGCCCATCTGGAACGGATAGCCGGCGCCGAGGATGAGGCAGAGGTCGATGTCCTCCGCGGCGTGCACCACGTCGTCGTCCAGCATCCGCTTCACCTCGTCGGCGAGGCCGGTCTCGACGCGCAGCCGCAGCTCCTCGGCGGTCATCGGGTCGGAGCCGCCCTTGACGATGGCGACGGCGCGCTTGTCCACGCCCTTCACCCGGCCCTTGGCGTCGCGCTCGAAGACGTGGCCGAGCTCCGCCAGGCGGTGCAGGTTGGCGCTGTCGTAGAAGCGGTCGGGGAAGGCGGCGTGGTGGGTGTCGAGCACGTGCGCGCCGACCTTGAGGCCGACGAGCTCGAGCAGCTCGAACGGCGTCATCGGCAGGCCGAACGGCTCGAGCGAGGCCTCGACGACCTCGAACGGGGTGCCGGTGTCGACGGCGTGCATCGCCTCGCCGAGGACCTTGGCCAGCACGCGGTTCACCACGAAGCCGGGGGTGTCGCGGGTGATGACCGCGTTCTTCTTCAGCTTCGCGGCCGTGACCATCGCCGTCGACAGCGTCTCGTCGTCGGTCTGCGGCGTGTTCACGACCTCGATCAGCGGCATCACCGCGACCGGGTTGAAGAAGTGGAAGCCGACCAGGCGCTCCGGGTGCTGCAGCCGCTCGCCGATCCGCTCGACCGAGAGCGAGGAGGTGTTGGTCGCGAGGACAGCGGTGGAGGAGACGTAGCCCTCGATATTGGCGAAGACCTCCTGCTTGACGGAGAGCTCCTCGAAGACGGCCTCGATGACCCAGTCGGCGTCGGCGAAGTCGGCGCGGTCGGTGGTGCCGGTGACGAGACCGCGGAGGCGGTTCGCGTCGTCCGGCGAGAGGCGGCCCTTGGCGAGCAGGGTGTCGATCTCGCCGACGATGCTCGCGACGCCGCGGTCCACCCGCTCCTGGTCGAGGTCGGTGATGACGACCGGGACCTGGAGGCGGCGGACGAAGAGCAGCGCGAACTGCGTGGCCATGAGGCCCGCGCCGATGACGCCGACCTTGGTGACCGGCTTGGCGAGGCTCTTGTCCGGGGCGCCGGCGGGGCGCTTCGCCCGCTTCTGCACCAGGTCGAAGGCGTAGATGCTCGCACGGAACTGATCCCCGGAGACGAGGTCGGCCAGCGCCTCGTCCTCGGCGGCGAAGCCCTCCTCGCGGGTGCTGCTCTTGGCGGCCTTCAGCAGGTCGAGCGCGCGGTAGGGCGACGCGGCGACGGTGCCGATCTTGGACTCGAGCTGCTTGCGGGCGATCGCGATCGCGGCGTCCCACTTGACCAGGCGCTCGATCTTCCCGGGGACGTTCGGCCGCTTCACCTCGACGGTCCCGCCGAGGACGCCGTCTGCCCAGACCAGCGAGTTCTCGAGGAAGCTCGCGGAGGGGAAGATCGCGTCGGCGATGCCGAGGTCGAAGACGTCCTGGCCCTTGAGGGTCCGGTTGTTCTTCAGCGGGTTCTCGACGATCACCTTGAGGGCGTTCTCGATGCCGATCAGGTTCGGCAGCAGCCAGGCGCCGCCCCAGCCGGGGATGATGCCGAGGAAGACCTCGGGCAGCCCGAGCGCGGGGATCGAGGCGTCGACGGTGCGGTAGTCGGCGTTCAGCGCGATCTCGGTGCCGCCGCCGAGCGCGAGCCCGTTGATGAAGACGAACGAGGGGACGCCGAGCTCGGACAGCAGGCCCAGGGTCTTGTGCCCCAGGCGAGCGAGCTGGCGGCCGATCTCGTGGCTCGGGATGCTGCCGACCTTGCTGAGGTCGGCGCCGGCGGCGAGGATGAACGGCTTGCCCGTCACGCCGACCGCCTGGATCTCGCCGGCCTTCGCGCGCGCCTGCTGGGCGAGCAGCACGTCGGCCAGCTCGAACAGCCCGGCGGGGCCGAAGGTGCTCGGCCGGGTGTGGTCGCGGTCGTTGTCGAGCGTGATCAGCGCCAGGACGCGGCCGCTGGGGAGCGGAACGTCGCGGACGTAGGAGTGGGTGACGACCTCGCCCTCGGCGAGTTCGACCAGGTCCTCGAATCCTTCGAGCATGGGTCAGCGTCCCTTCCGTCGTGCGCGCTTGCCGTCGAAGTGCGGGTTCTCCCAGATGACCGAGCCGCCCTGGCCGAGACCGACGCACATCGCGGTCAGGCCGTAGCGGACCTCGGGGTGCGCCTCGAACTGGCGGGCGAGCTGGATCATCAGGCGGACGCCGGAGGAGGCGAGCGGGTGGCCGATCGCGATCGCGCCGCCGTACTCGTTGACCCGCGGGTCGTCGTCGTCGATGCCGAAGTGGTCGAGGAAGGAGAGCACCTGCACGGCGAACGCCTCGTTGAGCTCGAAGAGGCCGATGTCCTCGATGCCGAGCCCGGCCTTCTTCAGCGCCTTCTCGGTCGAGGGGACCGGGCCGATGCCCATGATCTCGGGCTCGACGCCGGCGAAGGCGAAGCTGACGAGCCGCATCTTCTCGGGGAGGCCCAGCTCCTTCGCGGCGTCGGCGCTGGCGAGCAGCGAGACGGCGGCGCCGTCGTTCAGACCGGAGGAGTTGCCGGCGGTCACGCGGCCGTGCGGGCGGAACGGGGTCCGCAGGGTCGCCAGGCCCTCGAGCGTGGTCTCGGGGCGGGGCGCCTCATCGGCGGTGGCGAGGCCCCAGCCGGCGGCGCTGCGGGTGGCGACCGGGACGAGATCGGGCTGGATGTCGCCGTTGCGGTAGGCCTCGGCCAGCTTCTGCTGGCTGCGCAGGGCGTAGTGGTCGGAGCGGCTCTTGGTGAGCTGCGGGAAGCGGTCGTGGATCTTCTCCGCGGTCTTGCCCATGTTGAGGGCCTCCTCGCCGACCAGGCGCTCGGAGAGGAAGCGCGGGTTGGGGTCGGCGTTGAAGCCCATCGGGTGGCGGCCCATGTGCTCGACGCCGCCGGCGATCACGACGTCGTAGGCGCCGAAGGCGATGCCGCCGGCGGTCGTGGTGACCGAGGTCATCGCTCCCGCGCACATCCGGTCGATCGCGTAGCCGGGGACCGAGCGCGGCAGGCCCGCCAGGAGCGCGGCGGTGCGGCCGAGGGTCAGGCCCTGGTCGCCCTGCTGGGTGGTCGCGGCGATGGCGACCTCGTCCACGCGCTCCTTCGGCAGGGCGGTGTTGCGCTCCAGCAGCCCGATCATGGCCTTGACGACGAGGTCGTCGGCCCGGGTCTGCCAGTACATGCCCTTCTCACCGGCTCGCCCGAACGGAGTACGGACTCCGTCGACGAACACGACTTCGGATCTCTCGGCCACAGTGCCTCCTGAAAACGGGACGCCCTCTCGGAAACCGGACGTCCTTCCGATCGTAGGAAGGCGGCGACGGGCGCCGGAATCCTTTGCTTCTTCCTACGAAGCGGGTTCCGTGCCCTCGACGGGTGCTTGCCCGGCTTCCACAAACGCGGTGGCGAGCGAGCCGGCGGTCGCGTCGATCTGCCAGGAGCGGGCGCCGGCGCGCTCCAGCTCGGCGGCGACGGAGTCCCGGTCGAGCGGCTCCGGCGGGTTCCAGGCGAGGCGGCGGACCAGCTCGGGGGTGAGCAGGTTCTCGACCGGGAGCGAGAGCAGCTCGGCGATCTCGCCGACGACGGCGCGCGCCGCCTTCAGCCGCGCGTCGGCCGCCGGGTTGCGGTCGCCCCAGGCGCGCGGCGGCGGCAGGGTGTCGGCGGCGGGACGGACGGGGCCGGGCAGGTCCTCGGTGCTCTGACCGCGCTCGATCGCGGCCCACCAGCGCTCGACCTCGCCGCGGCTGGCGCGGCCGGTGAAGTCGCGGCGGCCGGAGAGCTGGCCGAGGCTCGTGGGGACGTTGCGCGAGACGGCGATGATCGAGGAGTCGGGGATCAGCCGGCCGGGCGCGATGTCCCGCTCGCGGGCGAAGGCGTCGCGGGCCAGCCAGAGCTCGCGGGCGATGGCGAGGGCGCGCGGACCGCGCAGGGCGTGCATCCCCGAGAGGCGGCGCCAGGGCTCGGCCGGGACCGGCTTGGGCTGCCGCGCCAGGGTCGCCTCGAACTCCTCGCGGGCGATCCGGGTCTTCCGGGCCTCGACCAGCATCTCGGCCATCCGGTCGCGCAGGTCGGGCAGCAGCTCGACGTCCTTCGCGGCGTAGACGAGCCAGCTCTGCGGGAGCGGGCGGGTCGACCAGTCGGCGGCCGAGTGCTCCTTGGCGAGGTGGATGCCGAGCAGGTCCTCGACGACGGCGCCGAGACCGACCTTGGGCAGGCCGAGCAGGCGGGCGGCGAGCTCGGTGTCGAAGATGCGCACCGGGTCGAGGCCGACCTCGCGCAGACAGGCGAGGTCCTGACTGGCGGCGTGCAGGATCCACTCCTCCTCGCCGATCACGGCCTGGAGGGCGTCCATCCGGCCGATCGCGGGCGGGTCGAAGAGGAACGCTCCGGCGCCGCGGCGGTAGACCTGGATCAGGTACGCGCGCTGCGAGTAGGTGAAGCCGGAGGCGCGCTCGGCGTCGACGGCGACGGGACCCTCGCCGGCGGCGAGGGCGTCGACCGCGGCGAGGAACTCGTCGGGGGTGGAGAGGACACGGTAATCAGTCACGGTTGTTCCGTCGGAAGGCGAGCGAGGTCACACCGTCGCCCGATACGGGCGGGAGGCCCGCGAGCATGCACAACAGCTCCCCCCAGCCTTCCACGTGGGGAGCGAGCTGCGCATCCTCGGGGCTCCAGGAGGCCCGGATCTCGATCTGCGCGCCGTCTCCCTGGGCGGCGAGCTCGCCGAATCCGGTGGAGAGGACCTTGGTCGCGGTGCCGGAGGCGGCGGTGTAGAAGGCGCCGCGGACCTCGAGGGCGTCCATCAGCCAGGACCAGGCGACCTCGGCAAGGAAGGGATCGGTGCCGATCTCGATCTCGAGCGGGGCCTGGGCGAAGCAGACGACCCGGAACGGGCCGCCCCACTGCTCCGGCTCCTCGGGGTCGTAGAGCAGGATGAACCGCCCGGTGCCCAGCTCGGAGTCGCGGCCGTGGGCGCGCGGCGAGACGTCGCCGGAGAGGGCGACGGCGTAGGGAGCGAGTCCGGCCGGCGAGGCGATCTCGGAGACGGTGAGCTCGGAGCGGGTCGTCGCCCGGCGCAGGGAGTCGACCGCGGCGCGGAACTCCTCCGGGAGCTGGGACGGCGCTGGGAATTCGGGCACGGTCGCAGACTAGAGTTCCCGCATGCTCGAAGCCCGCAGGCACGCCGCGGAGAGCGCGCACACCGGTGTCGTCCTCGCCGCGGTCCTCGCGGCCCCCACCCTCGCCGCGCTGACGGCCCTCGGCGGCGCCGCGCTCGGGACGGCCTTCCTCCGCGGGGTGGTCACTCCGCCCTCCCGGCGTGCGCAGGACGTCCGGGTCCTCGCCGTGCGGCCGGACGTGCACGAGATCGAGCTGTCGGCGTCGGTCGACACCGCGGTCCGCGGCGGCTTCAGCCTCTGGTTCGACCACGGGCGCGGGCACGCGCGGATCGGGCGGCTGCTCGCGACCGGGCGCGGCCGGGTCGTGCGGGAGCTCGGCGCCGTCGATCGCGGGACGCTGCGACCCGGCGCCCGCGGCCGGCTGAACGGCTGGCTGCTGCTCTCGCCGCGCGAGACCGGGCTGCCCTTCACCGCGGAGGAGGTGCCGACGCAGTTCGGCGCCGCTCCGGCCTGGCTCTTCCCGGCCGAGGAGGACGGCGGCGTCTGGGCGATCCACGTGCACGGCCGCGCGACGACCCGCGAGGAGACTCTGCGCGGGATCGCCGCGTTCCACCGGGCGGGGGTCACCTCGCTGGTCGTCTCGTACCGCAACGACGGCGACGCTCCGGAGAGCCCGGACCGGCGCTACGCGCTGGGGGAGACGGAGTGGCGCGACGTGGACGCCGCGATCCGGTTCGCCGAGCGGCGCGGCGCGCGCCGGGTCATGCTCGTCGGCTGGTCGATGGGCGGCGCGATCGTCCTGCAGACCGCGCTGCGCTCGAGCCGCCGCGGGCTGATCGCGGGGCTGGTGCTCGACTCGCCGGTGATCGACTGGCGGGTGACCCTGCGGAAGCAGGCGCGGCTGAACCGGATCCCGGCGCCGATCGCGGCGCTCGCGCTCACGGCGATGCAGCGGCCGTGGTCGGCCGCGCTGACCGGGCAGAGCAGTCACGTCCCGCTGGCGGCGATGGACCTGGTCGAGCGGGCCGCCGAGCTGACCGTGCCGGTCCTGCTGCTGCACAGCGTCGACGACGACTTCGTGCCGAGCGGACCGTCCGAAGCCCTGGCGGCGGCGCGGCCCGATCTGGTCGAGCTGGTCCTCTTCCACGGGGCGGGGCACACCCGGCTGTGGAACGACGACCCGGCGCTCTGGGAGGCGTCGGTCGAGCGCTGGCTGGCGGAGCGGGCGCTCAGCCGGTCCGCGTCCAGCGCGCGTAGGTGAAGCCGGCGTCGTCCGCGGCGAGCGAGGTCAGGGCGTAGGAGTCGTCGATCCGCCGGCCGGTCGACGCGACGGGGAGGCCCGGCAGCACGACGCGGGGTGCGGTCGTCAGGCAGAGCTCGTCGACGCGGCCGGAGGCGAGGAACTGGCCCGAGAGCGAGGCGCCGCCCTCGCAGACGACCCGCTCGAGGCCCAGAGTGCGCAGGGCCGCGAGGATCGCGTCGACGCTCATCCGCCCGCCGGTCGCCGCCACCGGGACGACCTCGACGCCGCGGGGGAGATCGGCCGGCGTCGCTCGCCCCTCCGGCAGCAGCAGGAGCACGCGGGCGCCCTCCTGCACCTCGAGGCGGTGGCCGGCCAGGTCGCCGGAGGAGGAGACGATGGCGAGCGGCGCGCGCTGGGGCACGCGGTAGCCCTCCGCGCGCACACTCGCGGCGCCGACGAGCACGACATCGGCCTGCGCGCGGATGACGCCGAGGATCGTGCGGTCGACGCGGTTGGTCAGCGTCTCGCTCGTGCCGTCGGAGCCGATGCTCGAGCCGTTGACGCTCGCGATCATGTTGAGCCGCACGCGGACACCGGCGCCGGGGAGGTAGGCCGCCTCGATCGCCGCTCGGGCGCCGTCGTCACCGAGGCGGATCGGCTCGCCGGCGGGGACGAGCGGCTGCAGGATCACGGTGCCGGGCTCTCGCGCGGGGCTCAGGCCGCGAGGTGGGCGCGGATCTGGCGCTTGGTGCGGCCGAGCAGCGCGCTCATCCCGCGCAGCCGCAGCGGCGAGACGGCCTCGGACAGGCCGATGGTCTGCGGGAAGTCGTCGGGAACGGCGAGCACCTGCTCGGGCGTCAGACCGTCCAGGCCCTGGGCGAGGATCGAGGCGAAGCCGCGGGTGGTCGGCGCCTCGCGCGGCGCGGTCGCGTGCAGGTGGATCACGTCGCCGTCGAACTCGACGACGATGAAGACCGGCGACTGGCACTCCTCGACCCGCTCGAACAGGTCGGGGTGATCGCGGTAGCGCTCGGGCAGCTCGGGGAGGTCGTTCGAGAACTCGAGGAGGAGCTGGAGGCGCTCCGGCTTCTCGAGGGCGAGGAACTCCTCGCGGATCTCGCGGAGCGCGGGGCCGAGCAGGTCGGTGGCGGGGGTGTCGGTGGTCATCGCTTCCATTCTTCCCTACGCGGGGACGACGGGGCAGGACGCCGAGGGCCCCGGCACAGGTGTGCACGGGGCCCTCGGGTCACGGTCGGAGCCGGTCGATCAGCGGGGCGCGGGGGCCTCGCCGGGCTCGGCGCCCTGGACGATCGGCACGCGGACGGCGCTGCCCCACTCGGTCCAGGAGCCGTCGTAGTTCTTGACGCCCTCGAAGCCGAGGAGGTGGGTGAGCACGAACCAGGTGTGCGAGGAGCGCTCGCCGATCCGGCAGTAGGCGATGACGGTGTCGCCGTCGGCCAGGCCTGCGCCGTCGCGGTAGATGCCGTTCAGCTCGTCGAGGGAGCGGAAGGTGCCGTCCTCCGCCGCGGCCTTGCCCCACGGCACGTTCTGCGCGCTGGGGATGTGGCCGGCGCGCAGGGCGCCCTCCTCCGGGTAGGCCGGCGCGGTGGTGCGGGCGCCGGAGAACTCCTCGGGGGAGCGGACGTCGATCAGCGGGTTGCCGAAGTGGGCGAGCACGTCCTCCTTGAAGGCGCGGATGTCGCCGTCGTGGCGCTCGACCGCCGGGTACTCGGCCGTGGCCGGGCTCGAGGCGTCGGTGGTGGTCGGCCGGCCGTCGGCGATCCACTTGTCGCGGCCGCCGTCGAGCAGGCGGACGTCCTCGTGGCCGAAGAGGGTGAAGACCCAGAGGGCGTAGGCGGCCCACCAGTTGTTCTTGTCGCCGTAGATGACGACGGTGCTGTCGCGGGCGATGCCCTTGGCGCCGACGAGCGCGGCGAAGGCCGCGCCGTCGATGTAGTCGCGCTGCACCGGGTCGTTGAGGTCGGTGTGCCAGTCGATCTTGACCGAGCCGGGGATGTGGCCGGTCTCGTAGAGCAGGACGTCCTCGTCGGACTCCACGACCACGAGGCCGGGGGTGCCGAGGCGCTGCTCGAGCCACTCGCCGCTGACGAGCCGTTCGGGGTGCGCGTAGGCGGCGAACTTCGGCGACGGATCGAGTTCAACGGGCAAGGGGGACCTCCAGGATGGTGCGCGGGGCGCAGACGTGGTTCTCGGATGGGCGGCGGTGCGGGCGGGCTACGCTGGAGACCGCCCTCAGCGACAGTACGCGCCCTCGTGCGCGGGTGCACGGACGGCCCCGTAAGAGTTCGACACAGTGCCGCCGGCGTCCGCCGCCGTGCGGCTCGACACAGTACTGCGACCCTGGATGCGAGACCGCGTGACCCCCGACGACGTCCGTTCGACGAGCAGCCTGACCGCGCGCTCGCCGCAGATCAGCGGCCACGAGATCGCCTCGACCCTGGTGCCGCCGCGGCAGTTCGAGGGCGCGACCTTCGAGAGCTACCGGCCGGACCCGGAGTACCCCTCGCAGGCGGAGGCCGTCGAGGCGCTGCGGGCGTTCGCGGCCGGCGGCGGCTCGAAGGGCGGCGGCGGCGGGTTCCTCGGCTTCGGCCGGAGGAAGGCGCCCGCGGTGAAGCCCGGCGTCTACCTCGACGGCGGCTTCGGCGTCGGCAAGACCCACCTGCTCGCGGCGATCTGGCACGCGGTGCCGGGCCGCACCTACTTCGGCACCTTCATCGAGTACACCGCCCTGGTCGGCGCCCTCGGCTACGCGGCGACCGTGTCCCTGCTCAAGGGCTCGGCGCTGCTCTGCATCGACGAGTTCGAGCTGGACGACCCGGGCGACACGATGCTGATGACCCGGCTGCTGGGCGAGCTGGTCGCCTCCGGCACGCGCATCGCGGCGACCTCGAACACCCCGCCGAACGCACTGGGCGAGGGGCGCTTCGCCGCAGCGGACTTCCTCCGCGAGATCCACGCGATGGCGGAGCACTTCCAGACGATGCGGATCGACGGCACCGACTACCGCCGCCGCGACATCGAGGGCCACGCGGTCACCCGCTCGGACAGCGAGATCGACGAGCTCGTCACCACGGCCCCCTCCGGCGCCGTCGTCACCGACGACTCCTTCCGGGCCGCCGTCGACCACCTCGGCTCCGTGCACCCCTCGCGCTACATCAAGGTGATCGACGGGGTCGACGCCATCGTGCTGCGCGACGTCGCCACCCTCACCGACCAGACGGACGCCCTGCGCCTCGTCGCCTTCATCGACCGCGTCTACGACGCGCAGATCCCGGTGCTCGCCTCCGGCGTCGCGCTGGACGAGGTCTTCGGCGGCGACATGCTCAGCGGCGGCTACCGCAAGAAGTACCTCCGCTCGATGTCGCGCCTGATCGCGCTGACCTCGATGCGGCCGTTCGCCTGACGGACCGGCGCCTGACGACGCGACGACGCGCGGCGTCGGTCCTCCGCGGCATCTCCCCGGCTCGTGCGCGGGGGATCCGCGGCGCGCTGTAACGCACTGTTCACACGGGAGCCGTGCTCGTAACATCCGCGAAACCTCGTGCCGCACGGGTCGTAACGTCGCGCGGCCAGACTGTCGGCTACCCGAGGTGACCCGACACCCCGCGTCCTCCGAGACGCCGTGTCTTCGGGGTCGTGCAGCGACTGCCGGCCCGCATCGGGCTCTGCACTGCCCTCACTCACGACTCCTGCACGACTCTGCTTACTCACGAGAGGTTCAACAATGGATCAAGGCAATACCGCGTTCCTGCTCCTGGCGGCGGCGCTGGTCCTGCTCATGACCCCCGGGCTCGCCTTCTTCTACGGCGGTCTGGTCCGAGCGAAGAGCGTCATCAGCATGATGATGCTGAGCTTCGGCGCGATGGGCCTGATCGGCGTGCTGTGGGTGCTCTACGGCTACGCGATCACCTTCTCCAACGCCGGTGTGGGCGACTTCGTCGGCATCGACGGCGTCCTCGGCATCGACCTCAGTCAGCTCGGCCTCGCCGGTGCCTACGCCGAGGCCCGCGGTGACATCGAGTCCGCGTACCCGACGCTCGCCTTCGCGGCCTTCCAGGCCACCTTCGCGATCATCACCGTCGCGCTCATCTCCGGCGCGATCGCCGACCGCGCCAAGTTCGGCGCGTGGATGGTCTTCGCGGGCGTCTGGGCGACCATCGTCTACTTCCCGGTCGCCTCCTGGGTCTTCAACTTCGCCCTCGACCCCGAGACCGGCGCCACCTCGGACGGCGGCTGGATCGCCTACAACGTCGGTGCGATCGACTTCGCCGGCGGCACCGCGGTGCACATCAACGCCGGTGCGGCGGCCCTCGCCCTCGCCCTGGTCCTCGGCAAGCGCGTGAACTTCACCAAGGGAGCGCACCAGCCGCACAACCCGCCGTTCGTGCTCCTCGGCGCCGGCCTCCTCTGGTTCGGCTGGTTCGGCTTCAACGCCGGCTCCGAGCTCGCCGCCGACGGCATCGCCGCGATCGCCTTCCTCAACACCATCGCCGCACCGGCCGCCGCCATCATCGGCTGGCTGATCATCGAGAAGATCAAGGACGGCAAGCCCACCTCGATCGGCGCCGCCTCCGGTGCCGTCGCGGGTCTCGTCGCGATCACCCCGGCCTGCGCCGTGCTCTCGCCCTTCTGGGCGATCGTGCTCGGCCTGATCACCGGTGCCGTCTGCGCCCTGGCGATCGACCTCAAGTACAAGCTCGGCTACGACGACTCGCTCGACGTGGTCGGCGTGCACCTCGTCGGCGGTCTGATCGGAACGCTCTACATCGGCTTCTTCGGCACCGATGTCGGCCTCTTCCTCACCGGCGACGCCAGCCAGCTCGGCAAGCAGGCCCTCGCGGCCTTCACCGTCCTGATCTACTCCTTCGTCCTCACCTACGCGATCGGCTGGGTCATCCAGAAGACGATCGGCTTCCGCGTGAAGAACGAGGACGAGATCGCCGGCATCGACACCGCCATCCACGGCGAGGCGGGCTACGTCCTCGCGGACTAGTCCTCGCTGACGGGTTCCGCGCTCGACGCGCCACCCCGGGGGAGCCGGCTCTTCGGAGCCGGCTCTTCTCATTTCCGGGCTAGGGTTTTCAGGTGCCCTCCTCACGCTCGGTCGTGTCCCTGCTCCTCCGACTGCTCGGCCGCGCGAGCGCTCCGCGCGCCGACGCCGGCGCCCCCGCGCAGCGGCCGTACCTGAGCACCACGGCGCCCACCCCGGGCGCGAACGGGATCGGCAGGACCTCCGAGGTCGACCCGACCCGGCTGCGCGGCGTGCACCTCGGCTACGCGCCGACGCCGGACGGCGATCCCGATCCGGGCGAGGTCGTCTGGACCTGGGTGCCCTACGAGGAGGACGACGGCCGCGGCAAGGACCGCCCCGTCCTCGTCCTCGCGGTCGAGAAGGCCGGCACGGCGCTGGCGATCCGGTTGAGCTCGAAGGAGCACGACGGCTACCTCGCGGTCGGTGCGGGGCCCTGGGATCCGGAGGGGCGGCCGAGCTTCGCGGACCCGGAGCGGGTCTTCCGCGTGCACCCCGCGGGGATGCGGCGCGAGGGCGCGGCGCTGGAGCGGGCGCGGTTCGACGCGGTCGCGCGGGTCGTCTCGGCGCGGTACGGCTGGCGCTGAGCCGGCGCCGACCTCCGGCGGTCCCGCCTAGGCGCTCGGGGCGATGCGCACGAGCTCCGGGTGCTTGGCCGTGCGGCCGTCGCCGGAGGACGTGCCGGTGAGCCGGCGGCGCAGCCACGGCGCGACGTGGGTGCGGTAGTACTGCGCGGAGCCTCCGCTCGCTGCGGCGGTCCGCTCGGGCGCCTCCTCGGTGGCCGGCGGAACGGGCAGGCCGAGGGAGCCGAGCACGCGGGCGCTGACGCGGTGGTGACCGCGCGGGCCGAGGTGCAGGCGATCCTCGGACCAGAGCGACGGGTCGGCGAAGGCCGGGTCGGTCCAGTTGTCGGCGACGACGATGTCCGGGCGCTGCCGCGTGCGGCGCAGGACGGCCGAGGTGAGGGCGTCGCCGCGACGCTTGATCAGGCGGCCTAGCGGCAGCCGCGCGGACGGGTCCGGGGCGGAGAGGGCGATCAGAACGACGCCCTCGGCGTCGCAGCGGGCGAGCACCTCGAGGTAGCGGTCCGCGATGCGCTCGATGTCGGCGCGCGGTCTGAGCATGTCGTTGCCGCCCCCGTTGAAGGAGAGGTGGGTCGGCCGCAGGGCGAGCGCGGGCTCGAGCTGCTCGTCGACGATCGGGTCGATGAGGCGGCCGCGGATGGCGAGATTGGCGTACTCGATCGGCTCGCCGAGCGCATCCGCCCAGCCCTGCGCGGTGAGGTCGGCCCAGCCGCGGGCGGTGCCGTCGGGGAGCTCGTCGCCGACGCCCTCCGAGAAGGAGTCGCCGATCGAGACGAAGCGGACGGCGGTCATCGGCGCGGCGATCGGGGCGGGGTTCCGGTGCGGGGCATCGTCGCACTGTAGCCCGGGAAAGCGTGTACCGTCGGCCGCATGGATCAGGACTCGCCGACCTCCGTCGAACTGCCGGACGGGGTCGGACGCCTCGTCCTCGTCGATCCGGACACGCCGCCGAAGGACTCGCCGCGGCCGTATCTGCATCCGCTGCGGACGCCCGCCGGGCGCGTCGTCACCGATCTGCGGCCCGCGGACCACGACTGGCATCTCGGGCTGTCGCTCGCCGTGTCGAACATCACGATCGGCGAGGACGAGCTCGACACGAACCTGTGGGGCGGGCCGACCTGGCTGACCGGGACGGGCTACCGGCAGGTGGACAACAACGGCTCGCAGCGGCCGGAGGGCGCGGATCCGAGCGATCTCGCGCTGGGGTGGTTCGATGAGCGCGGGCGGCGGTTCCTCGACGAGCGGCGGCGGCTGAGCGTGCGGCGGCTCGGGGAAGTGACGGTGCTGCGGATCGAGAGCCGCTGGCGCGCGCTCGGGGAGCGGCTCGTCTTCGGCTCGCCGACCACGGCCGGGCGGCCGGACGCGGGGTACGGCGGGCTGTTCCTGCGGCTGGATCCGTCGTTCGAGGGGAGTGACGTGAGCGGGCCCGACGGGGCTGTCGCGGAGCCGATGGGGCTGGTGTCGCGCTGGCTCGCGGTGGCGGACGGGAGCGCGACGGTGGCGCTGCGGGCGGACGAGGGGAGTCCCGTCGATCCGTCGACGTGGTTCGTGCGGACGAGCGGGACGCCGATGCTGTGCGCGGCGCCGTTCTTCGGCGCGACGTGGACGCTGGACGCGGGGGCGGAGGCGAGCTGGAGCTGGCAGGTGCTGCTGGCGGACCGGGTGCTGGGTGCGGAGGAGATCGAGGCGAGCTGGGGGCGGGGCGGCTGAGTGCTGGCGGGGCGGGTCTCGATACGCCGCTGCGCGGCTACTCGACCAGCATGAAGGGCCGCTGCGCCGGTGGTCGGCCAGCATGAGTTGCGCGGGTGGTCGGCCAGCATGAGCCGAGGGGGCGGTGGCCCCGGGACGAGGAGGAGCGGACATGGAGCGGACCGGGAGGCGGGTGCTGCACGGCGCGCGGAAGGTCGACGCGGGCGGGACGGTCGAGGACTTCTGGCTGGTCGCGGACGACGGGGTGATCGTCGAGGTCGGGGCCGGGGGCGGCTGGGAGCGTGCGGCGGAGGGTGCGCGGGTCTACGACGCGGCCGGGCTGACGGCGACGCCCGGGTTCGTCGATCTGCACGTGCACGGCGGGGCGGGCCGCAGCTTCGACGAGGGCGCGGACGGGATGCGGGCGGGACTCGCGCTGCACCGCGCCCACGGGACGACGCGCTCGCTGGTGAGCCTGGTCTCGGCGCCGCTCGCGCAGCTGGAGGCGTCGCTCGACACGGTCGCCTCGCTGGCGGCGGAGGATCCGCTCGTCCTCGGGGCGCACCTGGAGGGGCCGTTCCTCGCGCCGTCGCGCTGCGGGGCGCACGATCCGGCCGCCCTGATCGCGCCGACGCCCGAGGCGGTCGAGCGGCTGCTCGACGCAGCGTGCGGGAGCCTCCGGCAGATCACGATCGCTCCCGAGCTGCCGGGAGCCCTCGCGGCGATCGAGCGCCTGACCGCGGCGGGGGTCGTCGTCGCGGTCGGCCACACCGAGGCGGACGCGGCGACGACGCGGGCGGCGATCGAGCGCGGCGCCCGGCTGGTCACCCACGCCTTCAACGCGATGCCGGGCATCGGACACCGCGCGCCGGGGCCGATCCCGGTGGCGCTGGCCGACGAGCGGGTGGTGCTCGAGCTGATCCTGGACGGCGAGCACGTGGACGCGGACGTGGCGCGGATCGCGTTCGCGTCGGCGCCCGGACGGATCGCGCTGGTCACCGACGCGATGGCGGCGGCGGGAGCGGGCGACGGCGCGCACCGGATCGGCCGGCTGCGCGTCGACGTGCGGGACGGCGTCGCCCGGCTGGAGGGCACGGAGACACTCGCCGGCTCCACGCTGACGCTCGACGCGGCACTCCGGCGCGCGGTCGAGGCGGTCGGCCTGGAGGTCGAGGCCGCGGTCGGCGCGGTCACCGCGACGCCGGCGCGCGTGCTGGGCGCCGAGGGCGCGCTCGGCGCGCTCGCGGTCGGCCGGGCGGCCGACGTGGTCCTGCTGGACGACGCCCTGCAGGTGCGGGCGGTGTGGGCCGCGGGTGAGCCGGTGGTGACGGCCTAGAGCCTCCGCAGGGCGAGGTGCAGGGGCGCACCGTCCCGCAGGTCCACCGACAGCGTGCGCGGGTCGATCTGGAGCGCTCCGGGCGTGCCCTCCTCGAGCTCGACGGCGATCGGCAGCCGCACGAGCACGCGCTCGCCCAGTCGCGCCGCCGCCGCGTCGAGGGGACTGCGGAGCAGGCACTCGACGGACTCCGGGCTCCAGGAGAGCGACTCGACCCGCAGGGCGCCGCGCAGGTGCAGGCCGGTGATCCGTCCCTCCGCCCAGCGGTCGGGCAGGGCGGGCAGCAGGTGCAGTGTCGTGCCGTCCGAGCGGGTGAGCATCTGCGCGACCAGGGCGGGCAGGCCGCCCGCGGCGTCGACGTTGAAGATCGCGTCGGCGTCGTGGGTGGGCATCATGTTCGGGCGCCAGTGCAGGCGGGCGAGCCAGTCGACGCACTGCAGCGCCGCCTCGGCGTCGCCGAGCGTGGCGGCGGCGACGCCGGCCTGCACGAGCCCGAACGCCATCTCCATCCGGCCGGGCGGGGCGGTCGGCTCCTCGGCGCGCCAGCGCAGCCGGGCGCGGACCGCCTCCAGGGCCGCGGCGCCGAGGGCGGGGTCGGCGGCCGCCGGGTCGCCCTCGTACCACCAGGGGTGCAGGTGCGAGGCGTGCCGGTGCTCCGGCCGGTCGGTGAGCGCCGGGTCCTGCCACTCGGCGAGCTGCCCGTCGGGGCTGATGCGGTAGCCGGGGAGCCGGGAGGCGAGTGCCTCCCACTCGGCGGCGTCCTCGTCCGTGCCGAGCAGCCGCTCGATGCGCGCGGCGATCAGCAGCGCGTCCCGGATCATCGCGACCTCCGAGGTGGCGTCGCGGGTGATCGGCGTCTCCTGGTCACCGGGGTGATTCTCGGGGGAGTAGCCGGGGGAGACGTGCGCGGTCCCGTCCGCGTCGATCACCAGGGCGTGCCGGTAGCAGGTGACGACCTCCCGGGCGAAGGGCCGGGCCCAGCCGCGCAGGAACTCCTCGTCGCCGGTGCTCGACCAGTGGTCCCAGGCGAGGCGGAGGATCCAGCCGCCGCCGCCGAGCCAGTACTGCAGCGGGTACTCGGCGGTGAAGTGGTTGGCGCGGCCGTGCCCGGAGATGCGGGTGGGCAGCAGGAAGCCGGGCGCGCCGAGGATCCGCTCGGCGTTCAGCCGGTAGTCGTCCTCGAACTCCGCGACGGCGGTGAAGAACGACCGCAGCAGCTCGGGCGTGCCGGTCGTGCCGAGCGAGGCGACGCCGCCGTTCTGCACGTTCCCGTTGAGCGTGTAATCCGAGGACCAGGCCGGCGCCCAGGAGCCGGCCCAGACGCCCTGCAGGCTGGCGGGCAGCTCGCCCGTCGCCGCGATGATCGCGTGCCGGCCGGCGGCGAAGGCGCGCTCGACGAGCTCGTCGCTCGCCGCGGGGTCGGCGCGCACCTCCTCGATGCTGCGCGGGGTCGCGGCGCCGAGGGAGACGGAGCAGGCGCCGACGAGCCGCTCGTGCGGGGTGGTCGCGGCGGGGTAGCGGGCGAGGACCGGCGGAGTGACGGGTGCGGGCGCGGTCGAGGTCACCGAGACGCGCAGCTCCAGCTCCAGCTCGCGGGCGCCGGAGACGCGCCAGGCGGGCCAGGTCGCGTCGCGCTCCCTCACGGCGGACTCCTGGCCCCGCAGCAGGCGCGCGACGACGAGGGCGGAGCGGAAACCGGTGGGGCGCGGGTGGCGGGGCACGGTCTCGAGGGCGAGGGTCTCGCCGCCGTCGACGGCGCGGACGAGGGCGTGCTCGCGGTGGTCGCGCGGGGCGTCGGGGCCGAGATCGGGCTCGGTCGGCTCGTCGGCCGGGGCGAGCCGGAGCAGGCCGGAGAAGGGCGAGTCCGCGCGCACCGCGACGAGGAGCCGGTCGGCGCCGCGGTCGGCGCGGACGCTGACCGTGAGTCCCGTCGGAAGGGTCAGGGCAGCGGTGCCCGTCGGGTAGTCGATCGAGCGCTCGCGGATGCCGCCGGACGACCCGGTGGCCAGCTCGAGCCGGAGGACTCCCGCGGGCACCAGCGGGTCGGCGTCGAGGAGCGAGCCGTCGTGCCCCTCCTCGGCCCAGGCGCGGGTCTGCCACTCCTCGATCCGCTCCGCGTCCGCGTCGCTCACGGGCGCCCGGTCGAGCAGCGCGCGGATCGCCGGCAGCAGGGGAGCGAGCAGCGGCGGCCCGACCAGCGGATCGACCGGCAGGCGGAGCCGCTCGTGTGAGAGCGAGACGACCGCGCCGCCGCCGACGTCTCCCTCGCCGCTGTCTCCCTCGCTGTCGTCTCCCCCGCCGTCGGGGCCCTCGTACAGCGCCGCGCCGGTCGTCCCGGTGCCGACCATCACCCCGGTCTCCCAGGTCCTGGCCTCGGTGCTGCCGTGGAAGCCTCCGGGCCCGTCGTCGGTGTCCACCGGGGTGCTCATCGGGGCGCGATCGCGAGCCGCAGGCGGCGCGGCTCGGCCGTGGAGCCGCCGAGCAGGATCCGGGTGCCGGCGACGCGATCGGCGCCGCCGACGTACGTGAACATCTCGCCGTCGTCGAAGACCGGCGGAACGCCGTCGCCGGGATCGGTGTCGATCGAGAGCACGGCGGCGTCGGTGGCGACGGTCGCGACGGCTCCGTCGAGCCACCAGCCGTCCTCGAGCGCCGCGGCGCCCGACACGAGTGCGTCGCCGTCGACGACGAGCTCCAGCGCGTAGCGCGTCTCGAGGCCGGTGAAGGAGACCGTGACGTCGATGCCCGTCTCGTCGACCTCGACCGCCACCTCCGTCCGCAGCTCGACGTCGAAGCGCTCGCGCCGGGCGAAGTCCATCACCGAGAAGAAGCGGCCCTCGCTGTCCGGGACGGCGGTGGCCGCGGGCACGTCGGCGCCGAGCGTGTCGTAGTAGCCCGAGACCCGCCGCTCGACGAGCACCGCGCCGCGCTCGGTCGGCTCGAGGGTCTGCGGTCGGGCGCAGCCGAGCGAGAAGAACGCGGGGGAGACGCGCAGCGAGCGGAGGACGAGCCCGTGCGCGCGCGCCCGGAGCAGGGTCGCGGAGTTGGCGAGGCCCGAGCCGATCCGGCCGGTGCTCGCGAAGTCGCTGCCGGCCGAGACGGACACGGAGAGCGCGCCCTCGCGGCGGCGGAGCAGCCGGCTGACCGGATAGCTGCGCGTGACCGAGCCGGGCGTCGCGGCCGGCTCGGGCAGGAGGCCGCCGATCTCCGGGCGGCGCAGCAGCTCGGCGAGGTGCCGCTCCGGCTCGCGCAGCGTGCGACCGAGGATCTGCCCGACGATCCGGGCGGCGTCGCCGTCGCCGTCCTCCAGCGCGAGCAGGCGGTAGGGCGAGAGCAGGTTCTCGACGTCATAGGGGATGGTCTGGTCCTGCCGGCGGGAGTGCACGCACTCGATCTCGCCGTCGTCCTCGACCAGGCCGGCGATCGCGCGGAGGTTCCGCCGCACCGGCTCGAGCAGGGACGGCCGGTCGAGGTCGTGCGCCAGCGTCAGCAGGCTCGGGTTCGTGACCTCGGTGGCGTAGACGGCGCTGCGCTCGCTGTACTGCCCGTCGGCGTCGATGTCGATGCCCTCGGCCAGCCAGGCGTCGGCGCGGTCGAGCAGCGCGGCGGCGAGGGCCCCGGACGCGCCGTCCGCCGAGCGCCCGCCGTGCACGTGCACCGCGAGGGCGGCGAGGGCGCTCGCCAGCTCCCAGCGGTGGTTCGGCGTGTGCACGCCGCCGGCCAGCATCGCGGGCGAGGCGGCGACGGCGATCGCGGCGAGACCCTCCCGGACCGCGTCGAAACCGGCGGGCCGGTGGCGGTCGAGCAGCTCGACGCAGCCGCAGAGGTCGTTGATCGTGAACGCCGTGTCGGGCGGGGAGGCGAGATTGCCGCTGCTCGAGAACAGGCCGCTGTCGAGCTGCTGGGCGGCGAGGTGCCGCAGGTACGTCTCGGCGGCGTCCCGCGACTCCGGACCCTCGTCGCCCTCGGCGATCGCCAGGGCGACCAGGGAGGTGATGGCGCGCATGGTCGGTCGCGGGCCGAGCCCGGTCAGCGGCCGCCGGGCGCGCGCGACGAACTCGTCGCCGCGCACGCGGGCGTCCGCGATCAGCCGGGCGGCGTAGGGGGCGTCGTCGACGGTGATCACGGGGTCTCCTCGGGGGCAGGAACGGAAGCGGGGGAGAGGCGCAGACTCACGACCTCGAACGGCCGCAGCTCGAGCGCGATCTGGCCGGAGTCGACGCCCAGCAGCGCCGTCCCCTCGGCGTCGCGGTCGAGCAGGTCGACCTCGCGGACGCCGCTGAGCGGATGCGTGACGACCAGCGCCGTGCAGACGCGTCCGCCGAGCGCCTCGTGCAGCCGGACGATCACGTCGCCGCTGCGGTCGGCGGCGAGCGTGACCGTGTCGACGACCACGGCCGGGTCCTCGACGGCGACGAGTGCCTCCGGGATCGAGCCGCCGAGGACGACGCGCGGCGCGGTGCTCGCGGCGAAGCCGGCCCGGACGGCGTCGGCGATGCCGGGGGCGACCGTGAGCGTGCTGAGGAACTCGTGCTCGCCCTGGTCCGCCTCCGGATCGGGGAAGGTCGGCGCGCGCAGCAGCGACTGGCGGACCACGGTGCTCACGCGGCCGTCGTCGATCGTGCGCTGCACGTCGTAGCCGTAGACCGCGTCGGAGGCCACGGCGACGCCGAAGCCCGGCTCGCCGACGTGCAGCCAGCGGTGCGCGCAGATCTCGTACTTCGCCGCCTCCCAGCTGGTGTTGGTGTGCACCGGGCGGCGGACGTGGCCGAACTGCGTCTCGGCCGAGGAGTGCTCGGCGTGCACGTCGAGCGGGAAGGCGAGCTTGAGCAGCTTCCGCCGCTCGTGCCAGTCGACGACCGTGCGGATCCGGACCGCGGGCTCGCGCGGATCGAGGGCGATGGTCTGGGTCGCCGTGCTGCCGCCGCGCCCGAAGCTCCGGCGGACGACGATGCCGGCGCCGTCCTCGCCGAGCTCGACCGTGCCGTCGACGAGGTCGATGACGGTGTCGCGGTAGGCGGCGTCGAGGTCCCAGGCGTCCCACTGGTTGGGCTCGTCGCGGTGCAGCTGCAGCAGGTTCCCGACGCGACCCCTGGGCAGCAGCTCGCGCCCGGAGTCGCGGTCGAGGACGCTCGAGAGGAGCCCCTGCGCGGTGACGGCGACGACGAGGCGCGGCGACTCGAGGACGAAGCCCTCGCCGTCGGCGCGCACGGAGAGCCCCTCGGCGGCCGCCACCACAGCCTCCACCGCGGCCCCGCCCCGCGCCGGCACACCGCCGACGACGACCGGCGCCGCGTTCAGCGCGATCCGCCGCTCGCCCGGCCCGACGAGCACCGCGAGCCGCTCGGCGATCATCCGCTCCAGCGCCGTGCTCACCTCGGCGTGCGTGCGCTCGGCCTCACGGTGCACCCAGGCGATCGCGGTGCCGGGGAGGATGTCGTGGAACTGCAGCAGCAGCACCCGCCGCCAGAGCGCGTCGAGCTCGTCGAACGGGAACGGCACGCCGTGCCGCAGGAACGCCACGCTCGCCCAGTGCTCGGCCTCGGCCAGCAGCCGCTCGTTGCGGCGGTTGCCCTGCTTGGTGCGGGCCTGCGAGGTGAGGATGCCGCGGTGGAACTCGAGGTACATCTCGCCGGACCAGACCGGCGGGTCGGCGTACTCGGCCTCCGCGGCCTCGAAGAAGTCGTGCGCGGAGGAGAACTCGATCCGCGGCGAGCCCTCGAGGTCGGACTGCAGCCGGGCGAGCGCCATCATCTCGCGTGTGGGTCCGCCGCCGCCGTCGCCGTAGCCGAACGGCATCAGCGAGCGCGTCGCCCGCCCGTGCTCCTGGAAGTTGCGGACGATGCGCGCCAGCTCGGTCGGCCGCAGGTCGCCGCTGTAGGTGTTCGAGGGCGGGAAGTGGGTGAAGATCCGCGAGCCGTCGAGCCCCTCCCAGACGAAGGAGTGGTGCGGCATCGCGTTGGTCTCGTTCCAGCACATCTTCTGCGTGAAGAACCAGCGCAGCCCCGCCTTCCGCAGCAGCTGCGGCAGCGCGGCCGGGTAGCCGAAGGAGTCCGGCAGCCAGCCGACCTCGCTGATCGCGCCGAACTCGTCCTGGAAGAACCGCGCGCCCTGCTGCAGCTGGCGCACCAGCGACTCGCCGGAGGGCATGGTGACGTCGGACTCGACCCACATGTTGCCGACCGGGACGAAGCGGCCCTCGCGGACCCGCTCGACGATGCGGGCGAAGATCCCGGGGTGGTGCTCCTTCATCCAGGCGAACTGCTGGGCGGAGGAGCAGGTGAAGACGGCGTCCGGGTCGCGGTCCATCAGATCGAGCACGTTGGAGAAGGTGCGCGCGCACTTGCGGACGGTCTCGCGGGTGGGCCAGAGCCAGGCGGAGTCGATGTGCGCGTGGCCGGTCGCCGAGATCCGGTGCGCGGAGTGCGCGGCCGGTGCGGCGAGCAGCGGCGCGATCACCGCGCGCGCGTCGGCGACGGTGCCGGCGAGGTCGTCGGGGTTCAGGGCGTTCAGGGCCCGGGTCAGCCCGGCGAGGATCTCGTGCCTCCGCGGTTCGGTGACCGGCAGCTCGTCGTGCAGCCCGCGGAGGACGCCGAGCTCGAGGCCGAGGCGCTCGGCGACGGTGTCGACCAGCACGACGCAGAAGCGGCCGAGCCGGTAGAGCGGCTCGACGGGCGCAGTGGCGCGGTCGCCGAACAGGGTGGGCGAGAAGCCGCCCGGGCCGGCGAAGTCGTTCCCGCCGGTGAGGTCCGGGTTCGAGGCGCCCTCCACCCAGACGAGGAACTCCTCGCCGGGCGCCGCGTCGAGCGGCACGTGATGGTTGCGCGGCTCGAGGCCCTTGAGCACCCGGCCGTCGGCGGCGCGGGCGAGGCCTTCGCACTGGAAGCCGGGCTTGGCCCGGTCGAAGCCGAGGTCGAGTGAGAGCTCGATCCGGAAGCGATCGCCCGCGTCGCCCCGGCCCGGGTGGCCCCACCTCGCCGGCACCGTCCCGGTCACCCGGAACCAGGTGGTGTCCCAGGCGGCGCCCCACGGCGCTCCCGGCTCGATCGTCTCGTACGTGTTCCGCGGGTCGGTCGCGGTCTCGACGCCGACCGGCTCGCCGACCGCCGTCCACGCGGCGACGGCGAGCGGGATCCGCTCGGCCTGCACCGCCAGGGGGAGGCGCTCGGCGAGGAAGCGGTCGACGCGGGCGGCGGCCTTCAGGTCTTCGGGGCGCATCTCGTCGTGGTGCATCTCTAGTCGCGCAGCCCCGCATTGATGTCGGACCCGGTGATGTACTTCTGGAACACCAGGTAGATCGCCACCAGCGGCAGCATCGAGAGCACCGAGGCCGAGAGCAGGATCGCCCAGTCGATGTTCTGCGCGCCGATCAGCTGGCGCAGCGCGATCTGCAGGGTGAAGTTCTTCGGGTCGCTGAGGATGATCAGCGGGAAGATGTAGTCGTTCCAGCGCCACTGGAACGAGATGATCGACAGCGTCAGGATGATCGGCTTCGACAGCGGCAGCATGATCCGGAAGAAGATCGAGAGCTCGCGCGCCCCGTCGATCCGGGCGGCGTCGAGCAGCTCGTCCGGCACCGTGATGAAGAACTGCCGGAACATGAAGACGCCGGTGGGCGTGAGGATCGACGGCATGATGATGCCCATCAGCGTGTTGTACATGCCGAGGTCGCGGACCACGGTGAAGACCGGGTTGAGGATGACCTCGCCGGGCAGCATCGTCGTGGCGAGGATGCAGAGCGCCAGCACGCTCAGCCACGGCGACTTGTACTTCGCCAGGGCGTATCCGGTCGTCGCGCTGAAGAAGACGGTGAGCAGCGTGGTCAGCGTCGCGACCACGAACGTGTTCGAGAAGTAGCGGACGAAGTCGACCCGCTCCAGCGCGCGCTGGTAGCCGTCGAGGGTCCACTCGCGCGGCAGCAGCGAGAGCGGGTAGGTGAAGAGGTCGCCGCCGCCCTTGAACGAGCTGAGCAGGAACCAGAGCAGCGGGAAGAGCGTGAGGATCGCGATCGCCCAGAGCATCGCGGTCGGGCCGATCGAGCGGCGGAACTCGCCGGTCTTCTTCCGGGTCATCGGCGCGGGCGCGGCCGGCGTGCGCTTCGGGCGGGTGGTGCGGGCGGGGGCGGGGGTCGTGGTCACCATGCCTGGCTCCTCTTGCTGATGGCGAGCTGGATGGCGGCAATGATCAGCAGGATCACCAGCAGCACCATCGAGGCGGCGCTGGCGTAGCCGACGTTCGACTGCGCGAATCCGGTCTGGAAGATGTACTGGACGATGAGCTGGTTCTCGGTGCCCGGGCCGCCGTTGTTGAGGGCCTGGATCATCGCGAACTCCTTCATGTGCCCGAGCGTCGAGAGCAGGACCACGAGCAGCGTGGTCGGCGCGATGCCGGGGAGGGTGATCGAGACGAAGCGCTGCCAGGGATTCGCGCCGTCGAGCTCGGCCGCCTCGTACTGCGAGACCGGCACGTTGTTCAGCGCCGCGATGAACAGCAGCATGTTGAAGGCCGCTCCGCCCCAGGCGGAGGCGAGGATCACGACGAAGAGCGAGAGGTCGGCGTTCGAGGACCACGGCACGGCGCCGCCGCCGAGCGAGGTGATCGCGAAGTTGACGAAGCCGAAGCTCTCGCCGAACATCCAGCGCCAGATGACGCCCGCGACGATGGGGGAGACCAGCCAGGGCAGGAAGAAGATGATGCGGGCGCCGATCTTGCCCTTGGCCCGCGCGTTGTTCAGCGCGACGGCCATCAGCAGCGAGAGACCGCAGGCGAACGGCACCGAGAACAGCGCGTAGACGAGCGTGCGACCGACCGCGGCGTAGAACACCGGGTCCTGCGCGAGCGCCGTGTAGTTGTCGAGGCCGACGAACTCGATGTCGCCGAAGCCCCGGTACGAGGTGAAGGAGTACATCACGCCGAGGGCGCCGGGCCAGACGAAGAAGAGGGCGAAGAGGATCGCGACGCCGACCGTCAGCAGCACGGTGCTGACGACGTAGCGGGGGCGGCGCACGGGGCGCTTGCGCGAGCCCTTCGATCCGCGACCTGCGCCGGGGACCGTGAGGACCGCCTCCGGTGGTGAGGACGGAGTGACGAGCGGCTGGACGGTCATGATGCTCTCCTGATCGGGTGATCCTGCGAGGGGGAGGGCGGTGCGGGGAGAGGACCCCGCACCGCCCGGGGGGACCTACTCGCCGAGAGCGGCCTGGGTCGTCGACAGGATGTTGTCGATGGTCTCGTCGACGCTCTGCTGGTCGTTGAGGTACTTGATCGTCTCGTCCTTGAGCGGCTCCGACTGGAGGAACTTGCCCTCGTAGCCGCCGATCAGCTGGTCGACGGTCTGCAGCGAGGAGACGGCGGGCGAGGCCGCGATCTCGGCGTTGTAGAGCGCGAACGCGTCCTGGTTGGCCGGGTAGTTCATCTCGAGGCCGGTGACGGCGGGCAGGCAGCCGGCGATCTCGCAGTACGCGGAGTACTGCTCGGGCTGGTAGAGCCAGTCGATGAACTTCTGGGCCTCCTCCTCCTGGCCGGTGCCGTCGAAGGCGACGATCCACGAGGCGGCGCCGTAGTTGGTCGCCTTGACGGGCTGCTGCGGGGTCGGCACCGAGGCCCACTCGAACTCGGTGATGTTGGACTGGAAGTCCGCGATCTGCCAGACGCCGGAGTAGTAGGAGACGACCTGGCCGCTCTTGAAGGTCGCGCTGGCGTCCTCGCCCGCGGTCCAGACCGACTTGGGCATGAAGCCGTCGTCGTTGAGCTTCTTGAAGTACTCCAGCGCCGTCTTCGTCTCGGCGTTGGCGGTGAAGGTGCCGCCGTCGTCGACGATGCCCTCGCTGCCGAACTCGTAGAGGAAGGAGCGGAGGCGGTGCGCGGAGTTGTCCATCACCATGCCGTACTGCGCGCCGGTGGCCGCCTGGACCTCCTCGGACTTGGCGACGAACTCGTCCCAGGTCCAGCTCTGCGTCGCGTCGGTGGGGTACGAGACGCCCGCCTCGTCGAAGAGCGACTTGTTGATGAACATGCCGACCGAGGTGAGGCTGGTGGGCAGCGCCTTGACCTTGCCGTCCTCGGGGTCCGGCACGGCGAGCAGCGGCAGGATGTCCTGGTCGGTCGCGATCTGCGAGAGGTCGAGGATCTGGTCCTTCCACAGCGGGTCGACGTTCGCGGCGGCGGCGAGGGCCGGCAGGTCGTTCGCCTGGGCGCTGTTGCGCAGGCGGGTCGTCAGGTCGTCGCCCGGGACGTCGACGATCTCGACCTCGACACCGGTCTGCTCCTGGTAGAGATCGGCCATCTTCTGGTAGCCGCCGCCCTGGGTCCCGTCGCCGGAGAGGACGAACTGGAGCGGGTCGGAGGCGCCGGCTCCGGAGGAGCCGTTCGCGCACCCGGCGAGAGAAGCGATCAGCACTCCCGTGCCGAGGAGCGCCAGGGTGGCGCGTGCTGTCTTCTTCAACGGAACACCTTTCATGTGTCTGTCAGTCGACGAGGCGCGGGCGCTTCGTCGTCGAGGCGGTAGTGCTTTCTTATCAATACGACCCATATAGGTCAACAAGAATCTTCCGGGGGCCGGAAGTCGTGATCGGGCCGTAACTCGCGGAAACAGCGCCGTAACGCGGAGGTGTGCGAGGGGCTGCATCCCGCGCCAGCCGCCTTGTCCCGCGGGGCCGGAGATGCTTTCATGCCACTGTGACGCAAAATCCTCCGCAGGCCGCAGCCCATCTCGTCGGTGTCGACGTGGGCGGCACCAAGACCCACGTCCGCCTCCTCGACACGGTCGGGGCGGAGGAGGACCTGGTCCTCCCCTCGAGCGCCTGGCGCACGGGCGAGCTCTTCGCCGACCCCAAGAACCTGCCCCGGCTCGCCGACGTGCTGCTGCGCCTGCGCCCGCTCGCCGAGGACGCCGTGGTGGTCCTCGGCGTGCACGGCTGCGACACCCCGGGGCAGATGCGCGAGGCGACGGCGACGCTGTCGCTCCGCCTCGGCCGGCCCGTGACGGTCGTCAACGACGCCGAGCTGCTCGGCTTCGCGGAGCAGGAGGAGCCGAGCATCCAGATGATCGTCGGCACCGGCGCCGTGATCTGCGGGACGACCGCGGACGGCGTCCGGATCACCGTCGACGGCCACGGCTGGCCGCTCGGCGACCGCGGCAGCGCGCACGACCTCGTGTCGACGGCGCTGCGCGAGACCCTCGTGGCCTGCGACCGCGGCATCGCCCCCGGCGGTGGGGCGTCGGACCCGCTGATCGGCGCCGTCCTCACCGCGTTCGGCGCGAGCGACGCCGCGACGCTCGCTGCCGAGGCGACGCGCATCGCCGGCGGCGCGGCCTGGGGCGCGTTCGCCCCGCTGGTCTTCGAGCAGGCGGCCGCCGGCTCGGCTCTCGCCGGTCGGATCGTCGAGGACGCCGCGCGGGCGCTCGCCGCGGGCGTCGCCTCGCTGGTCCGCCGCGGCGCGATCGGCTCGCTCGTCGTCGCGGGCGGCGGCGTGATCGTGAACCAGCCCGCCTACGAGCGGCGGATCCGCGAGCGGCTGGCCGAGGAAGCGCCGCAGCTGGCCTTCGTCGTGGTGCGGCGGCCACCGGTGGTGGGCGCGATGGCGCACGCCAGGGCCCTCGCCGCCGCCGAGCGCACCCTCTCGGAGGTGGCCTCGTGAGCCTCACCGGAACGCGCGGGAGCACCGCGTTCGCGCCCGGCACCACCGTCCGCGTCTTCGACTCCTTCGTCGCGGCCTCGCGCGCCGCGGCCGACCTCGTCGCCGAGCGCGTCCTCGCCGACCCGCGCGCGGTGCTCGGCGTCGCGACCGGCTCGACGCCCTCGCTGCTGTATCGCGAGCTCGCCGGCCGGGTCGCGGCGGGCCGGATCGACGTGTCCGGGGTCAGCGCCTTCGCGCTCGACGAGTACGTCGGCATCGATCCCGGGCACCCCGAGAGCTACCGCGCGGTCCTCGACCGAGAGGTGCGCGTCCCCTTGCGGATGGGCGCCGTGCACGTGCCCGACGGCACCCGCGCGGACGGCGAGCAGGCGGGCCGGGACTACGACGCCGCGATCCGCGCGGCCGGCGGCGTCGAGCTGCAGATCCTCGGCATCGGCGGCAACGGCCACATCGGCTTCAACGAGCCCGGCACCCCGCACGACGTCGGCACGCACGTCGTCCGGCTCGAGCGGAGCACCCGCGAGGCGAACGCGCGCTTCTTCGACGGTCGTCTCGAGCTGGTACCGGAGTCGGCGATCACGCAGGGGATCGCGACCATCCTCGCCGCGCGCTCGCTGGTGCTGCTCGCCTCGGGCGCGGCCAAGGCGGACGCCGTCGCCCGCGCGCTGCTCGGCCCGGTCGACGTCGACTGCCCGGCCTCGGCGCTGCAGGGCCATCCGGACGTCACGGTGCTGCTCGACCGCGAGGCGGCCTCGGCGTTCGAGCGGCCCCTCAGCTGAGGTAGGTCGCCGTCCGCGAGCGGGCGATGATCAGCTGCGCGACGCCGACGAGCGCCGCGTCGGTGCCCAGCTCGGCGGTGGCGATGCGCGGCGGGATGGTGATCCGGCCGACGAGGCGACGGGTCACCTCCTGGATCGCGTACTCGGGCTGGCGTGAGAGGTGGCCGGCCAGGACGATCAGCTCGGGGTCCAGCACGGTGCAGAGCGCGATGCAGGACAGGCCGATGTAGTCGAAGACCTCGGCGGCGGGCGCCCGAGCGGACTCCTCGCCGGCCGCGGCCGCGTCGAGCAGGGCGCCGAGCGGGTTCGCCGCATCGGCCGCGTGCTCCCGCGCGTAGCTCCGGGAGATCCCGGCGATCCGCGACTCCAGGTCGCCCTGGGTCGTGTACGGCCGCTCCAGGTGCGAGCGCTCGGTGACCAGGTAGCCGATCTCGCCCGCGGCCGAGCGCGACCCGCGCAGCAGCACTCCGTCGTGCACGATGCCGGCGCCGACTCCGACGCCGAGGACGTAGGTGGCCAGGCTCTGCGCGCCGCGGCCGGCGCCGCGGGACCACTCGCCGAAGCCGATGGCGTTCGCATCGTTCTCGACCAGCACCGGCACGCCGACGCGGGCCTGGAGGATGCTGCCGAGCATGACGTCGCTCCAGCCGAGCTCGATCGTGTTGGTGACCCGGCCCTCCGGACCGTGCACGATGCCCGGGATGGTGACGCCGACGCCGGCGCAGGGCTTGCGGATCCGCTTCGACGCGGCCATCAGCAGGTCGACCATCTCGATGGTGCCGGCGAGGCGGCGGTCGGCGTCGGAGCCGTCGCCGGAGAGGTCGAAGGCGAGGACCTCGTCGCGCACGGTCTTGCCGTCGAAGTCGACGAGGCGGCCGTGCGCCTGCGTCTCGGAGACCTCGATCGCGGCGACCACGCGGGCGTCGCCGGCGTAGCGGTAGAGCGAGGACGGCCGGCCGCCGGAGGAGCGCTCGCGGCCGTCGAGCACGATGACGCCCTCGCCGAGCAGGGCCGAGCAGAGCCGCTCGACCGTGGCGGGGCTGAGGCCGGTGTGCCGGGCGATGGCGCTGCGGGAGGAGGGGCCGTGCAGGCGGAGGGCGTCGACGATCGCCGTCCGGTTGATCTCGGTGACGACGCGGGTCGTCGCGGTGCGCGGAACCTTCATCCGACCCTCCCTCGCGGAGTTTCCCAGCATAGTGATGCGGATCGGCGCGCTCGTGCGCGGAGCGGTCAGCGCCGGCGCCACCACCACCGGCGGCGGGGCCGCGCGGGCTCCTGCGGCTCGGGCGCTGCGAACCGCGCGTTCCGGCGCTCGGTCCAGGCGGAGACCTCCGCGTCGATGTCGCGGAGCGGCGTGACCACCGGCGGGCCGCCGAGCAGCTGGCGGCGCGCCTCGACGACGCGCTTGTTGAAGTCGGCGAGCACCGCGCGCACCTCGGACTCGCGGATCAGGCGGTCGAGCTGCTCGTCCAGCCGCCGGTCCTCGGCGCGGAGCAGGAAGGCGGCGGGACCGATGCCGGTGAGGTTCTCGCGCTCGATCTTGCGGCGGATCCACCAGTCCGGGTCGTGGTGCTCGCCGAGGCCCTCGAGCGGCTTGCCCGCGCCCGGCAGGCCGTCGAACTCGCCCCGGCGGATCGCCTGCTGGATCGACGTCTCGATGAACGCGGCGCGGTCCTCGGCGTTCTCGGGCAGCGAGCCGGTGCGCTCGTCGCCGGTCTCCGGGCGGCCGCCGGTCGCGCGCTCCGCGGCGTAGCGAGCGGCGCGATCCCTGGCTTCGGACATGGGGACCTCCTCTCCCTCCAGGCTAGAAGACCCCCGCCGAGGAGGGGTACCGTGCGGTGGCATGCGCGACCTCGTCTACTACATCGCCGCCTCGCTCGACGGCTGCATCGCGGATCCTGAGGGGGACGTCTCCGCGTTCCCGACCGCGCCGGAGACCCTGGCCGACCTCTTCGAGCGCTACCCGGAGACCTGCCCGGCGCACCTGCGCGCGGCGCTCGGCGTCACGGCGTCGCCGCGCCGGTTCGACACCGTGCTGCTCGGCCGCCGGACCCACGCCCCCGCGGTGGACGCCGGGCTCGTCGACGGTGCGTACCCGCACCTGCGCCAGATCGTGGTGACCCACGGACGCCTGCCCACCTCCGACCGGGTGGAGACGATGGCCGGCGACGTGCGGGCGCAGGTCGCGGCGCTCAAGCGGGAGCCCGGGCGCGACATCTGGCTCTGCGGCGGCGGCGACCTCGCCGCGCAGCTGATCGGGGAGATCGACGAGATCCAGGTGAAGATCTCGCCGCTGCTGCTGGGCGCGGGGGTCCCGCTCTTCGGCGGGCTCCCGCAGCCGGTGGCGCTCGAGGCCGTCGACCTGCGCGCGCTGCCCGGCGGAGTGGCGCTGGCGACCTACCGCCGGCGGGACAGCGGTCAGTTGTAGGACCGCACCGACACGTTCTGGCCGAGGGCCGTCCAGTCGAGACCGGGGGAGTCCTCCGGCACGACGCCGTCGGGATGCACCTGCACGACGACCGAGGTGCGCTGCGACACCTCCGGGTCGCCGCCTCCGCCGCAGCCGCTCACGGGCCCGTCGTCGCCGTCGATGATCACGCAGTGGTCGTCGCCGCGGATCGACGAGCCGAGATAGACGTCCACGCCCTCGGCACTGCCGACGAAGCGCACGGAATCCGGTTCGATCTGCTCGCTCACGTCGCCGAGATCCGGCAGCACGTCGCGCTCGTCCCGTGTCCGGTCGAAGTCGGAGTAGGGCGTCGGTCCCGCGCAGCCCGCGAGCAGCGGCAGGGCGAGCAGCGCGATCGCGGCGGCGGTGGCTCTTCTGTGCGGGTGGTTCCGTGGCATCGCGTCCCCCTCGTGCTGCGGTGTGCTCACCCTAGGCGCGCCGCACCGTGATCAGCCAGCCGGACAGCTCCTCGTCGCCCTCGCTCCGCCGCGCGAAGCCCATCGCGTAGGCGTGCCCCTCGGCGTCGGGCTCCGAGTGCGGCCCCCAGTCGATCTCGGGGACCGGCCTGCGCGTGTCCGCGGTGGAGCGCAGCGGCTCGAGCACCGCGGAGCCGGGCCGGACCGTCCAGACGCCGTCGTCGCGCCGGGTCATGCGGGTCCGGATCGCCGCGACGGACTCGACGACGCCCTCGATCCACACCGTGTCGGCGGCTCCGATCGCGTCGCCGTAGCGGTCGAGCATCCACGGCGTCTCGTCGAGGTCGCCGCCGAAGTAGCCGCCGCGGTGCGGGACGGCGAGCCGCCGGATCCGGTCGCCGACGGCGACGACCTCGCCGTCCTCGTCCAGCTCGGACGTCGTGCAGAGCGCCCGCAGCAGCGCCTCGCCCTGGTCGGGCCGCTGGGTCACGGGCCGCCGAGCCAGTGGTCGATGCGGTGGTGGTCGGGGGTGAAGCCGTGCTCGACGCCCCAGAGGACGGCCTGGGTGCGGCTGGAGGCGCCGATCTTGCCGTAGACGCTGCGGATGTAGGACTTCACCGTGTTGGGGCTGAGGTAGGTGAGGGCGGCGACGTCGGCGTTGCTCTTGCCCTGGGTGATCAGGGCGAGGATCTCGGACTCGCGGTCGGTGATGCCCTCGTGGCGGCCGGGCCAGTCGAGGCCGGGGGCGGTGCCGGCGCGGCGGGGCGGCTCGCTGACGACGAGCTCGCCGGAGCGGACGGCCTCGAGGGCGGCGACGAGCTCGCGGGCGGGCAGGGTCTTGGAGAGGTAGCCGCGCACGCCCTGGTCGAGGGCGTCGGCGACGAGGTCGGGGTGGAAGTTCCAGGTGTAGACGACGACGTGCTCGGCGCGCGGGTTGCGGACGAGGTCGGCGAGCTCCTGCAGGTCCGACTCCGGCTGGGCGAACGAGTCGTAGAGGACGATGTCGATGCGGTCGGAGAGCGCGGCGTTCGCGTCGATCTCGGCGACGACGACGCGGTCGCGGTAGTGGTCGAACATGTGCGCGAGGCCCTTGAGCACCACGTCGTAGTCGTCGACGAGGGCGACGGTCAGGGGCGTGGGCATGCACGGACCGTACCGCGGGAGCGGGCACCGTGACTACACCCCCAGGGGTGTACCGGCCACCCCTCCGCCCCTGCTTGGGTGGGCCATCGGCTCAGCGACCGCAGAGCCCCACCGCACGGTCCGCCGTGCTCGACAGGAAGGTGACGCCCGTGCTCGGACTCATCATCAGCCTCATCGTCGTCGGCCTCATCGCCGGCGCTCTCGCCCGCCTCATCGTGCCCGGGCGGCAGAACATCAGCATCCTGATGACCATCGTGCTGGGGATCGTCGGATCCTTCGTCGGCGGCTTCCTCGGCTTCCTGATCTTCCAGCACGACCCGATGGAGGGCTTCCTCCAGCCGGCCGGGATCATCGGCTCCATCATCGGCGCCGTCATCGTGCTGTTCCTCTACACCCGCTTCGGCGGACGCGCCCGCAGCCGCGCCTGATCGGATGCGGAACGACACGACGCCGGCCCGGGAACGCTCCCGGGCCGGCGTCGTCGTGCGCGCTGAGCGCGAGCGGTGCCGCTACTCGAGCAGCTTGCCCGCGGTGGCGACCTCGCGGATCAGCGCCTGGATCTCCTCCGGGACCGCGGGGATCTCCTCGCGGGTGATTCCGGTGGACGGCGACCAGACCAGGTTCACCTGGAGCGCCGGGTCGATCTCCGGGTAGTCGCTGCGGTTGTGGCAGCCGCGGCTCTCGCGGCGCTCCAGCGCGGCCTCGAGGGTGGCCCGCGCGGCCATCGCGGCGGACTTCAGGTCGAAGGCGTGCGCCAGGTCCTGGAACCCCGCGATGTCCGGGTGGATGCCGATGTCGGCGATGCGCGCCTCGATCGCGTCCAGCTCGGCGAGACCGGCGAGCAGGCCCGCCTCGTCGCGGACGACGCCGGCGTGCTCGGTCATGGTGTTGCGGATCGCGCGCTGCAGGGCCCGCACGTTCTCCTCGCCGTCGGCGGCGAGCAGGTCGGCGATCTCGTCGCGGGCGACCTGCACCGACGCGGCGGAGCGGGTCTGCGCGGTCAGCGACGCGGAGTACTCTGCCGCCGCCTGCCCGACGATGCGGCCGAAGACGAGCAGCTCGATCAGCGAGTTGCCGCCGAGCCGGTTCGCGCCGTGCAGTCCGCTGGACGCCTCGCCGATGGCGTAGAGGCCGGGGACGTCCGTGCTGTGGTCGTCCGAGCGGACCCAGACGCCGCCCATCGAGTAGTGCGCGGTGGGCGCGATCTCGATCGGGTCCTTCGTGATGTCGAGCATCTGCAGCTCGAGCATCGTCTGGTAGACGCGGGGGAGGCGGGTCATGATCGTCTCGCGCGGCAGGTGCGAGACGTCGAGCCAGACGCCGCCGTTCGGCGTGCCGCGGCCCTCCTTGATCTCGGTGTAGCAGGCGAGCGCGACGCGGTCGCGAGTCGAGAGCTCCATCCGCGCCGGGTCGTACTTCCCCATGAAGCGCTCGCCGAGGCCGTTGCGGAGGATGCCGCCCTCGCCGCGGGCCGCCTCGGAGATCAGCGTGCCGGCCGCGTTCTCGGGCTCGATGATGCCCGACGGGTGGAACTGCACGAGCTCCGGGTCGCGGAGGCGCCCGCCGGCCTCGACGGCCAGGCGGAACGAGTCGCCGGTGTTCTCGTCGCGGCGCGAGGAGGTGCGGCGCCAGATGCGGTTGTGGCCGCCGGCGGCGAGGATGACCGCGTCGGCGTGGATGAGGTAGCGGGTGCCGTCGACGAGGTCGAAGCCGTAGGCGCCGAAGACGGCGCCGTCCTCGTTGACGAGGATGCGCGTGACGTAGACGGTGTCCAGGATCGGGATGTCGAGCTGCGCTGCCCGGTTGATCAGCGTGCGCTGGATCTCGAGGCCGGTGTAGTCGCCGGCGAAGGCGGTGCGGCGGTAGGTGTGCGCGCCGAAGAAGCGCTGCGAGATGCGGCCGTCGTCCTCGCGGGCGAACGGCATGCCGTAGCGCTCGAGGTCCTGGATGCCGCGGGCGGCGTTGGAGGTGACGATCTCGACCGTGTGCGGGTTGGCGAGCTGGTAGGACTCGGTGATGGTGTCGGCCGCGTGCTGCTGCCAGCTGTCGTCGGGGTCCATCGTGGCGAGGGCGGCGTTGATGCCGCCGGCGGCGAGCGAGGTGTGCGCGTCCGACTTCGAGCGCTTGCCCAGCGCGAGGACGTCGACGCCGGCCTCGGCCAGCTCGATCGCGGCGCGAAGGCCCGAGCCGCCGGTGCCGATGACGAGGACGGAGGTGGAGATCCGGCGCTCCGGGGTCGTGGTGGTCGCTGAAGTGGTCATGGCTCCACGCTAGGCAGGGCTCTTCGATTACTCCAATGCATAATGCTGGGGCCGGTCATGCACCTACGCTATGGACATGAACTTCGAGCAGCTGGCCGGATTCGTCGAGGTCGCGCGCCTGGGCAGCTTCACCCGCGCTGCCGAGGAGCTGCACCTCGCGCAGCCCTCGCTGAGCCGGCAGATCTCCTCGATCGAGCAGGACCTCGGCTCCGAGCTGTTCCAGCGGGCGCGCTCCGGCAGCACGCTCACCCCGGCCGGTGAGCTGCTGCTGCCGCTCGCGCGGCGCATGCTCGCCGACGCCGAATCGGTGCGCCGGGAGCTGGCCGAGCTCGCCGGACTCGAGCGCGGGCGGGTCCGCTTCGGCGCGACGCCGACGCTCTGCATCAGCCTCGTGGCGGAGGTGCTGCACGCCTTCCACGCGGCGCACCCGGCGATCGAGCTGCACCTGGCGGAGGACGGCTCGCGCAGCCTGCTCGACCGGCTCGCACGCGGCGAGCTCGACCTCGCGCTGGTGACGACGTCGACGGCGGCGGCCGTCGGCGCCTTCACGGTGACGCCGCTGCTCGTCGAGGAGCTGGTGGTGGTCTCCTCGGCGGCCGAGCCCGCGCTCGCCGACGGCGACGCCCTCGGACTGGCGGCCGTGGCGGGGCTCCCGCAGATCGTCTTCAACTCCAGCTACGACCTGCGCCGGACGACCGATGCCGCCTTCGCGGCCGCGGGCCTGGTGCCCGACGTGGTGCTCGAGGGCGCCGAGATGGACGCGGTGCTGCGCTTCGCCGAGCGCGGTCTCGGCGTCGCGATCGTGCCGGCGATGGTGCTGCAGGGTCGCCCGGGCCTGCGATCGATCCGGCTCGAGGAGCCGACGCTCAGCCGCACGATCAGCCTCGCGCGCCCGGCGGACCTTGCGCCGACGGCGGCGGTCCGGGTCATGCAGCGCACGATCGCGGCGACGGCGCGCGCGTTCGCCGCCCGGGCGGGCGGCACGATGCGGCTGGCCCAGGGTCAGTCCGAGACGACTCCGGTCCGCGCGTAGGCGCGGCTGCGGATCGACAGCACCACCGCGCCCATCACCGCCGCGATCACCGAGCCCGCCAGCACGCCGACCTTCACGTGCTCGTCGGCCTCGCTTCCGACGCCGAAGGACAGCTCGCCGACGAGCAGCGAGACGGTGAAGCCGATGCCGGCGAGCATCGACATGCCGACCAGGTCCGGCCAGCGCAGCGCGGGATCGAGGCGGAGGCCGGGCAGACGGGTGATCAGGAAGGTGGTCGCGAGGATGCCGAGCGGCTTGCCGACCACCAGACCGACGACGATGCCGAGCGCGATGGAGTCCTGGAACGACTCGACGAGGCCGGTGAGTCCGCCGATCGTCACTCCGGCCGAGAAGAAGGCGAAGACCGGGACGGCGACGCCGGCCGAGACGCCGCTCCAGCGGTCGGCGAAGTGCGCGGCGAGTCCGTCGTACTCGGGCTCGCCGTCGCTCCCGGTTCCGGTGCGGACGCGGGCGCGGGCGGTCGCGACGACCGGGACCGCGAAGCCGAGCAGCACGCCGGCGACGGTCGCGTGGATGCCGGAGGCGTGCACGAGCGCCCAGGTGGCGACTCCGAGCGGGATGAGGATCCACCAGGTGCGGACGCCCCGCTGGACGAGGACGGCGAAGATCCCGAGCGGGACGAGTGCGAGCAGCAGCGGCAGGAAGGCGATGGCCGAGGTGTAGAAGACGGCGATGATCGTGATGGCGAGCAGATCGTCGACGACGGCGAGGGTGAGCAGGAAGGTGCGCAGGGCGACCGGGAGGCTCTTGCCGACGACCGCGATCACGGCGACGGCGAAGGCGATGTCGGTGGCGACCGGGATCGCCCAGCCCTGCAGGGCGTCGGGGCCGGCGGTCGCGTTGATCGCGACGTAGATCAGGGCGGGGACGGCGACGCCGCCGAACGCGGCGGCGACCGGGAGGGCGGCGGTGCGCGGGTCGCGGAGCTTGCCGACGACGAACTCCTCCTTGAGCTCGAGCCCCACGACGAAGAAGAAGATCGCCAGGAGTCCGTCGGCCGCCCAGGCGCCGACGCTGAGGTTCAGGTGGAGCGCCTCGGGGCCGAACTCGTAGTCGCGGACGGTCTCGTAGAAGCCGGCCGCGGGCGAGTTGGCGAGCACGAGCGCGAGGACGGTCGCGCCGAGCAGCAGGGCGCCGCCGACGGCGTCGGAGCGCAGCGTCTGGCGCAGGCCCCGCCAGATCGCGTGGGGCGCCTGGTGGACGGGCTCGGAGGCAGGAGTGTGGGGCACGGAGGGGCTTCCTTCGGGAGGTCGTCGGATCGCGTGAGAACGCGGCAGAGGGCCGCGTCCGCCGACCAGACTTCCCGGCACACCGCCGACCATCGTACCGGGCCGTCCTGACAGGCCGTCCGTGCAGGGTCCTTCCTCCCTACACTCGGACGATGCGACACGGCATCGTCATCCTCCCGCAGGAGCCCTGGTCCACCGCCCGGCGCAAGTGGCAGTCCGCGGAGGGGCTCGGCTTCGACCACGCCTGGACCTACGACCACCTCTCCTGGCGCTCGCTCGCCGACCAGGTCTGGCACGCGACGATCCCGACGCTGACGGCCGCGGCGGTGGTGACCGAGACGCTGCGGCTGGGCACCTTCGTCGCCTCGCCGAACTTCCGGCACCCGGTGCCGTTCGCGAAGGAGATCGCGACGGTCGACGAGATCTCGGGCGGCCGCTTCGTCCTCGGGGTCGGCTCGGGCGGGACGGGCTTCGACGCGACGGTGCTGGGCCAGGAGCTGCACTCGCCGCGGGAGCGGCACGAGCGCTACGTCGAGTTCGTCACAGCGCTCGACGTGCTGCTGCGGCACGAGGAGCCGGGCTCGGGCGGGATCGACCTCGACGGCGCCTGGTTCACGGCGCGGGGCGCCCGGATGGTGGGAGAGCCGGTGCAGTCGCCGCGCGTGCCGTTCGTGCTCGCGGCGAACGGGCCGAAGGGCCTCGCGCTCGTGGCCGAGCGGGCGCAGGGCTGGGTGACGACGGGTCCGGAGGGGCGCAGCACCGAGGAGTGGTGGGCCGCGGTCGCCGATCTCTCGAAGCGCCTCGACGACGCGCTCGAGGCCGCCGGGCGCGACCCGCGCTCGATCGAGCGGCACCTCTCGCTCGATTCCGGGCCGGACTACTCGCTCGAGAACGTCGACCGCTTCGCCGACTCGGCGGGCCGCGCCGAGGAGCTGGGCTTCACCGACGTGATCGCGCACTGGCCGCGGACGGAGGGCCTGTACGCCGGCGACGAGGACGTGCTCTACGAGGTCGCGGCGCGGTTCTAGCGCTCCCGGCGCTCGAAGACGAGGTGCACGACCCCGGACGGCGAGGGTGTCGCCTCGATGCGGAAGCGCTGCTCCAGGCCCTCGAGCCCGTCCCACAGCCGCTCGCCGCGGCCGAGGACGATCGGGACGAGCACGACGTGCATGCGGTCGACGAGATCGGCGGCGAGGAACTGCCGCACTGTCGCGGCACCGCCGCCGATGCGCACGTCGCCGCCGCCGGCCAGCTCCCGGGCCCGCTCGAGAGCGGTCGCCGGGTCGGCGTCGACGAAGTGGAAGCTGGTGCCGCCGGCCATCGTGACGGTCGGGCGCGGGTGGTGCGTGAGGACCACGACCGGCGTGTGGAAGACCGGGTTATCGCCCCACCAGCCGGTCCACTCCTCGTCCTCCCAGGGACCGCGCTGCGGCCCGAACTTGTTGCGGCCCATGATCTCGGCGCCGATGCCGTCCGCCCAGGCGCTCGCGAACGCCTCGTCGACGCCCTGCGAGCCCTCGCCCGGACCGGGCAGGCCCATCCTGCGGAAGGTGCGGGTGCCCATCGCCCAGTCGACCAGCCGCGAGCCGGCGTGGCCGAACGGGGTCTCGAGCGACTGGCCCTCCCCGGCGGCGTAGCCGTCGAGCGAGACGGAGAAGTTGTGGACGCGGACCTTCGACACGGGGTCTCCTTCGGGCGGGCGGCGGTTCAGCCGAGCGTAGCCGCGGACCGGCGGCGCAGTCCACGGGCCGCGAGCGCGACGCAGGCGAGGATCGCGAGCGCGGTCGCCGCGAGCAGCAGCGGCATCGGCAGGGCGACGGCCAGCGCCGCGAGGATCGCCGGCACGAGGAAGCCGGCGTAGGTGACGGAGTAGTAGACGGCGGTGACGCTCGCCAGGTCGCGCGTCTCGACGAGGGCCTGCGAGGCGGTCAGTCCGGAGACCATCGCGAGGCCGTAGCCGCAGCCGAAGACCGGTGCGGCGACGAGGACCGGCCAGAGCTGCTGTCCGACGGCGGCGGGGATCAGCAGCAGAGCGCCGAGGGCGGTGAGCGCGCCGCCGACGAGGGCGCCGCGGCCGCGCAGCAGGATCAGCAGCGGGCCGGAGAAGAGCTGGGTGACCCAGCCGCAGCCGAGCGTGATCACGGTGACGAGGGTCGCGAAGCCGACGGTGACGCCGGGCAGGCGGTCGGCGACCAGGCTCGGTCCGACCGCGAAGGACAGGGCGGGTGCGGCGAAGACCCAGGGGGCGAGCGGCAGGACGACGGCGGCGAAGCGGGCGCGGGCGGGGCGTGGGATGCTCAGCTCGCCGGTCAGGCGGCCGGCGGACGGGTCGTAGGCCCGGGTCTCGGGTGCGCGGAGGAGCACGAGGACGGCCGTGACGCAGGCGGCGGACTGGACGATGTAGGGGAGCACGGTCGGCCAGGGGCCGAACTGCGCGAGCGCGCCGCCGACTCCCGCGCCGCCGCCGAAGCCGATGGTGAGCATCGCGGAGGCGCGGCGGGCGCCGGCCGAGGACGCTCCGGTCGCGATCGAGAGCTCCTTGATCCAGGCCGTGCCGACGACCATCCCCGCCGCGACGCTCAGCCCGCTGATGAAGCGGCCGACGCCGAGGCCGAGCACCGAGGCGGGGGAGCAGGCGAGCACGACGCTGCCGAGGATCCCCAGGACGAGGCCGGCGAGCAGCACCGGCCGGCGGCCGAAGCGGTCGGACCAGCCGCCGGCCAGGGCGAAGCCGGGGACGATGCCGAGGACGTAGGCGGCGAGCAGGATCGTGACCTGCGTCTGCGTGTAGCCCTCGAGCTGGCGGTAGAGCTGCATCAGCGGCAGGAACTGGTTCCCGCCCCAGCCGAGGACGACGAGCGACGGCGCGACGAGGAGCCAGGAGCGCGCGGAGGGAGCGGACGGTCCGGCGGGGGAGGGGAGCGGCACGGTCCATAGTGGCGCACCCGAGCGGCTCGCGGTCAGAGCCGCACGACGAGCTTCCGCGCGGACACGCCCGCGTGCAGCCGGTCGAGCGCGCCCTGCACGGCGCCGAGGCCGGTACCGACGACCTCGGGCTCGGGCGCGCAGCGGTGGCGGCCGTCCGCGAGCGCGCTCGGCAGGTGATCGCGCCAGAGCATCGGGCCGACCTCGTTGCTCATCAGCGTGGCGCCCCAGACGTAGCGGGCGCGGATGCCGCGACGGCGGGCGGCGAGCTGGAGGCGGAGGTTCGCGCCGACCAGGCGCGACATCGTCCGCACGAACGGGATCGAGAGCCCCGCCCTGCGCGGCAGCGAGCCGAAGGAGACCGAGGGGCTGGCGAGGGCGACCCGGCGGGTTCCGGTGGCGGCCGCGACGGCGACGCAGGGCTCGGCGGAGCCGGTGCCGACCGCGAGGATCCCCGCCACCTCCGCGCCGCCGATCGCGGCGACGACGTCGGCGACCGCGCTCGGGCCGCGGTAGTCGACGACCACGTCGGCGCCGAGCTCGCGGAGGCGGGCGTGGTTGCCGGGCGAGGCGGTGGCGACCACGCGGTGGCCGGAGGCGACGGCGAGCTGGATCGCATTGCTGCCGACGCTGGTGGCGCCGCCCCAGACGAGGACGGTCCGGCCGGTGGCGAAGGGCTCGGCCGAGGGGTGGGGCAGCGCCAGGTGGTCCTTCTGGAAGAGCGCGGTCGCGGCGGTGGAGACCGCGAGCGGCAGCACCACGGCCTGCTCGTCCGTCAGCTGCGGCGGGATCGGCGCGGCGAGGTCCGCGCGGACGACCGTGTACTCCTGGAAGCCGCCCTCGGCGTCGTGCCGGCGGCCGCGCTCCATGCCGACCGCGTAGGCGACGACGCGGTCGCCGACGGCGAAACGGTCGACGCCGGGCCCGACCGCCGCGACCTCGCCGGCGACGTCCTCGCCGAGGATCGAGGGGTAGGGGAGCCAGCGGTACATCAGGTCGCCGGTCCACTGCTTGAGCTCGTCGAGCGGATTCACGGCGACGGCGCGGTTGCGCACCAGCAGCTCGCCGGGCCCGGGCTCGTGCAGCGCGGCGGGACCGACGACGAGGTCGGCGCGGGCGGAGGGCAGGCGTGCGGCGGTGTTGGTGGGGGCTGAAGGGTTCGAGGGGGCGGGGGCGTTCGAGGGCAACGGGTCTCCAGTGCTCGATGACAGGACGTGTCGTCACCGTACACCTGATGACATGTCGTGTCATCAGCTAGCCTGGAGTCATGTCACGCTGGGCCCCCGATGCCGCACTGCGCCTCGAGCGCGCCGCGATGGAGCTGTTCAGTGAGCACGGCTACTCCGCGACGACGGTGCCGTCGATCGCCGAGCGCGCCGGGCTCACGACCCGCACCTTCTTCCGGCATTTCGCCGACAAGCGCGACGTGCTGTTCCTCCGCGAGCGGGAGTTCCCGCAGGTGGTGGCGCGGCTGATCGCGGGCGCTCCCGAGGGCCTCGCTCCGCTGGGCCTGCTGATGCACGGGCTCGAGACGGTCGCGGCCGGCGACCTGGAGGGCTGGCGCAGCGAGATCGCGGCGCGGCGGGCGGTCGTGCTGTCCGAGCCGGCGCTGCGCGAGCGCGAGCTGCTGAAGTCGGCCGTGCTCACCGACGCGATGCGAGACGCGCTGGTCGAGCGGAGTGTCCCGGCGGAGGACGCGGCGCTCGCCGCCCGTACGGCGGCTGCGCTCTTCGACGCGTCGCTGGAGCAGTGGCTCGGGGAGCGAGACAGCACGCTGGTCGTGGTGCTCCACGAGCAGTGCCTGCGGCTCCGGAGACTGGTGAGCGCCGCGGAGCAGGCGGGCTCGCCGGAGTAGGCGAGCCCGCCGCGACTCATGCCTTCGAGGTGGCCGTCGCGTTGCCGACGACGCCCTGGGGGGTGGACGTGGTGTCGGTCAGCACGAAGCGGATCTCCTGCGGGACGGCGGTGGGCTTGACGCGCACCCAGGTCGTCTCCGCCGCGCGGGTCAGGGTCCAGGAGTAGGTGTAGAGGCCGTCGGTCAGGACGCCCTGCACGCCCGGGGCGAGGCTGGTGGTGTCGTAGGTGATCGTGGACACCGGCTTCGCGGAGGTGATGACGTACGTCCAGCCGGTCTTGTACGAGGCGTACTCGCCGTCGTCGGGGACGGCGGTGAAGTCGGTGCGCGCGTAGCCGGTGTTGTTGGTCGCCTTGAGACTCGGGTCGCCGACCGACTGGCGGGTCGCGGAGAAGGTCGGGTTCGGGTAGGTGTCCGGCTGACCGGGGACGACCTCCACGGTGGAGGCGCTCGCGAGCGGCGCCGCGGCGGCGACGGCGATCACGGGCAGCGACCAGGCCGCGGCGACGGCGACGGAGCGACGGGAGGGGGAGAGGGGGGAGGTGGGAGACACGGGGTCCTTTCGAGGGGGAGTTTTCCGTGCAGAAATTAGCGACAGCCGCCCCGTCCTTCCGCGCCAGCGCCCGCCCCGCCACGGCCCCTCTCAGGGGGAGGAGGCACGCCGTTCCTGGGCTCCGGCTGACACGACCACGTAGAACCACCTAGTCCGGAAGACGTCCTCGTTAGCCTGGTCCGCATGGCCAGAACCGTCTCCACCACCACCGCCGTCGACCGCGACGGGATGCTCGACTTCGTGCGACCGCGGCACCGGATGCTCGTCGCGACGACCCGCGCGGACGGCCGGCCGCAGATGTCGCCGGTGTCCGGCGGTGTCGACGCCGAGGGCCGCCTGGTGATCTCGACCTATCCCGGCCGGGCGAAGACGCGCAACGCCGAGCGCCGCTCCGCCGCCTCGGTCCTCGTGCTGTCCGACGACTGGAACGACGCATGGATCCAGGTCGACGGCGAGGCCGAAGTGCTGCACATGCCCGAGGCGGAGGACGCGCTCGTCGACTACTACCGCAGCATCTCGGGGGAGCACCCGGACTGGGACGAGTACCGCGCGGCGATGCGGCTGCAGGACAAGTCGCTGCTGCGCATCACGCCGACGCGCTGGAGCCCGATCGCGACCGGCGGCTTCCCGGCCGACGTCGCGGCGCGGCTCGACGCCCCGCGCCCCGACGTCCTGAACCCCGACGACCGGGCGTGATCCGCCCCCGCCTCACCCGGGCCGGCCGGGCCTGGCGCGACGCGGTCGCCGGTCCGCGGCTGCTGCTCGCGCTGAAGACGGCGGTGGCGGTGGGCATCGCCTGGGCCGTCGCGCCGCACGTGCCCGGCGTCGCCGAGCAGTACCCGTACTACGCGCCGCTCGGCGCGCTGGTCAGCATGTACCCGACGCTGATGGGCTCGGCGAAGACCGGGCTGCAGACGCTGCTGGGGCTCGCGGCCGGCATCGGGCTCGCGGTGCTGGTCGTGGTGACGGTCGGCCCGACCTGGTGGACGATCCCGCTGATCGTCGGAATCGGCGTGGTGCTCTCGGGCACCGGCTGGTTCGGCGCGGGCCGCGAGTACGTGCCGATGGCGGCGCTCTTCGTGCTGATCATCGGCGGCGCGAAGGCGGAGGACTACTCGCTCGGCTACCTCGTGCAGATGGCCGTCGGCGTCGTGGTCGGGCTGCTGGTCAACCTCCTCGTCGCGCCGGGGCTGACCTCCGAGGCGGCGACGGCCCGCGTGGACGAGTTCGAGCGCCAGCTCGGGCGCCACCTGCACGACATGGGCGCGGCCCTCGAGGAGACCTGGCCGCCCGAGCACGAGGCCTGGTCGACCAACGGCGAGCAGCTCGCGGCGACCGCGGCCGCGGTGCGGCGCGCGCTGGTCGACGGCGACGAGAGCCGGAAGGGCAATCCGCGCGCGCTGCTGCACCGGCACAGCTCGCGGACCGACCACCTCCGCCTGGCGACCCTGGACGGGACGCTCTTCCACGTCCGCGACATGACGGCGGCGCTCGCCGACACGATCTGGAACCGCCCGGGTGCCCTGCCGTTCGACGCGGAGCTCGCGGCGCCGCTGAGCGCGGCCTGCCACGCGGTCGGCGACGCGGTGGTGACGGGCGGCTCGCCCGAGGACCGCTCGCTGGAGCCGGCGGAGAGGGCGGTCGAGGAGCTCGCGCGCGCCGTCGACGCGCGCGCCGCAGCGACCGGGACGAGTATGGGCCCGGGCGTGCTGGTCGCGATCCACCTGCGCCGCATCCTCGTGGAGCTGCGCAGGGACGACCCGCTGCGTGCTCCAGAGGCGAGTGCGCAGGGATCGCGTGCGGAAGGATGAGGGGATGACTCCGGAGCTCCTCGACAGGTTCGCGCACTGGTTCGACGAGGGGGCGCCGGTCGCGCCGTCGCTGAGCTGGGCGCTGTTCGACCGCGACGGGCTGATCGCCCGGCACGGTCGCGGGGAGCACCGGCTCGACGGCGCCGCGCCGGACGCCGGCACCGTGCACCGCATCGCCTCGATGTCGAAGAGCTTCGAGGCGGCCGCGGTGCTGATCCTCCGCGACCGCGGGCTGCTCGACCTCGACGACCGCGTCAGCGCGCACGTGCCGGAGTTCGCTGACCCGGTCGACGCCGCAGGCAGGGTGCTGCCGGTGACGCTCCGGATGCTGCTCAGCAACTGCTCGGGGCTGCCCGAGGACAACGGCTGGGCCGACCACGTGATGGCGATGCCGCGGGCCGAGTTCCTCGCGCTGATCGCGCGCGGGCTGACCTTCACCGAGCGGCCGGGCGAGGTCTACCAGTACTCGAACATCGGCTTCTGGCTGCTCGGGGTGATCGTCGAGAACGTCTCCGGCGAGGACTTCGTCGCCTTCGCGACCCGGACGGTCCTCGAGCCGCTCGGCCTCGCGCACACGCGCTACGACGTGAACGCCTACCCCGAGGGCACCGACCTCGCGCAGGGCTTCAGCAGCTTCGACGAGGGCGCCACCTGGACCGCCCGCCCGTACACCGGCACCGGCGTGGGCGCCTGCGCCGCCAGCATGTTCAGTACGGTCGGCGACATCGCGCGCTGGAGCGCCTGGCTGTCGTCGGCGTTCGAGGGCGCCGACGGCGTCATCGACGACGGGGACGCCGACGACGCCGTCCTCAGCCGCGCCTCACGCCGCGAGATGCAGCGCGGCTGGACCCCGGTGCCCGCGCTGAGCCCGCGGGCCGGGGAGAGCACGCTCGACGGCTCCGCCTACGGGCTCGGCCTCGTGATCGAGCAGGACGTCCGCTTCGGCGCGATCGCGCACCACTCCGGCGGGCTGCCCGGCTGGTCCTCGAACATGCGCTGGCACCTCGAGTCGGGCCTGGGCGTCGTGGTCTTCGCGACGACGAACGGCGCCAAGCTCGCGGCCGCGGCCACGGGCCTGCTGCGCGCGGCGCTCGAGGACGCGGAGCCGCCGGCCCGCACCGTCGCGGTGCACCCGTCGACGCTGTCGGCCGCGGCGGCCGTCGAGGCGGCGATCGTCGGTCCCGGCGACCCCGCGCGGGCCGAGCAGCTCTCCGGCGGCGTGCTGTTCAGCCCGAACCTCCTGAGCGACGTGCCGGCCGAGGTGCGTGCCCGCCGCCTCGCCGCGGTGCTCGTGGAGGTCGGCGGCCTCGCGGAGGAGCCGACCGCGCGGCCCCTGCGCGAGCGGCTGCTCTGGAGCGCCTCCGCGGCCCAGGTCGCCTTCTCCCTGCCGGGCCGGGACGGCGAACTCGAGGTCCGGCTGGAGATGACGCCGACGATCCCGGCGCTGCTGCAGCGCCTGGACGTCGTGAAGCGGGAGGCGCTCGAGTCGCCGCCGGTCGTCCGCTTCTACCGCCCCCTCCTGGACTGAGCGCACATCGGGACAGGGCAGGCTGGTCCGATGACTGCGCGCACTCCCGACGACGACCGCCTCGACCGGGTCCGCGTCCGCGGCGCCCGCGAGAACAACCTCCGCGACGTGGACGTGGACATCCCGCGCGACGCGCTGGTCGCCTTCACCGGCGTCTCCGGCTCGGGCAAGAGCTCGCTCGCGTTCGGCACGCTCTACGCGGAGGCGCAGCGCCGCTACTTCGAGTCGGTCGCGCCGTACGCGCGGCGGCTGATCGACCAGGTCGGGGTGCCGGACGTCGACGCGATCGACGGACTGCCGCCCGCGGTCGCGCTGCCGCAGCGGCGCTCCGGTGGCTCGGCGCGCTCGACGCTCGGCAGCGCGACCACGCTCTCCTCCGTGGTGCGGATGGTCTTCTCCCGGGTCGGGACCTACCCCGAGGGCGCGCCGATGCTCCTCGCGGAGGACTTCTCCGCGAACACCGTCCAGGGCGCCTGCCCCGCCTGCCACGGGATCGGCCGCGTCTACGACGTGCCCGAGGAGCTGATGGTGCCGGACGACTCGCTCTCGATCCGCGACGGCGCGCTCGCGGCCTGGCCGACCGCCTGGCACGGCAAGCAGCTGCGCGACAGCCTGATCTCGCTGGGCTACGACATCGACGTGCCGTGGGCGACGCTGCCGGCCGAGGAGCGCGAGTGGATCCTGTACACGCAGGAGTCGCCGCAGGTGCCGGTCTGGACGGATCGCGGACCGGCCGAGGTGCGGGCGGCCGTGGCGGCGGGGGCCGAGCCGCGGTACATGAGCACGTTCCTCGGGGTGCGCCGCTACGTGATGGACACCTTCGCGGGGTCCAAGAGCGCCCGGATGCGCGAGCGCGCGGCCACGTTCCTCGTCAGCGTCCCCTGCCCGGACTGCCACGGCAAGCGGGTGAAGCCCGAGGCGCTGGCGGTGAGCTTCGAGGGCTTCGACATCACGGAGCTCTCGGCGCTGCCGCTGGAGGAGCTCGCGGCGCTGCTGGCCCGCGTGCTCGAGCGGGACTGGGTGCCCGTGGGCGGTGGCCCGCTCGCCCCGGAGACCCGGCTCGCCGCCCAGCGCCTGGTCTCGGATCTGCTCGGCCGGATGGCGCCGATCGTCGACCTCGGCCTCGGCTACCTGTCGCTGGACCGCTCGACCCCGACCCTGTCCTCAGGTGAGCTGCAGCGGATGCGCCTCGCCACCCAGGTGCTGTCGCGGCTGTTCGGCGTGGTGTTCGTCCTGGACGAGCCGTCGACGGGGCTGCACCCGGCCGACACGGAGGCGCTGCTCGGCATCCTGCGCGCGCTGAAGAACAGCGGCAACACGGTCTTCTTCGTCGAGCACTCGCTCGACGTGATCCGCGAGGCCGACTGGATCGTCGACATCGGCCCGGCGGCCGGCTCGGGCGGCGGCACCGTCGTCTACTCGGGCGGGCTCGACGGGCTGCGGGGGGCCGCCGACTCGATCACCCGCCGCTACCTCTTCCCCGAGACGGCGGAGCCGACGCCGCCGCTGCCCGAGCGGCGGACGCCCGACGCGCAGGTCCGGCTGGTCGACGTGGCGCGCAACAACCTCCGCGGGCTCGACGTCGCGTTCCCGCTCGGCGCGCTGACCGCGGTGACGGGGGTCTCCGGATCGGGCAAGTCGACGCTGGTCAATCAGGCGCTGCCGGATCTGCTCCGCGCGAGTCTGCAGGCGGATCTCGCGGGGGAGAGCCCGGAGCGGGACGAGTCGTCCTCTGACGACCCGCTGCTCGACGCCGACACCGCCGTCACCACCGGCAGCGCGACCGGTCCGGCGGAGCGGCTGCGCCGGGTCGTGCAGGTCGGCCAGACGCCGATCGGGCGCACCTCCCGCTCCAACGTCGCGACCTACACCGGCCTGTTCGACCGGGTCCGCGCGCTCTTCGCGGCGACTCCGGAGGCGAAGCGCCGCCGCTACGGGGCCGGCCGCTTCTCCTTCAACATGCCCAGCGGCCGCTGCCCGGTCTGCAAGGGCGAGGGGACCATGGAGGTCGAGCTGCTCTTCCTGCCGACCGTGCAGGCGCCGTGCACGGAGTGCGGCGGGACGCGCTACAACGCCGAGACGCTCGAGGTCACCTGGGGCGGGCGCTCGATCGCCGAGGTCCTCGCGCTGAGCGTGACGGAGGCGCGCGAGGTCTTCGCCGAGGAGACGGAGATCGCCCGGCACCTCGACGCGCTGCTCGACGTGGGCCTCGGCTACGTGGCGCTCGGGCAGCCCGCTCCGGAGCTGTCCGGCGGCGAGGCGCAGCGGGTGAAGCTGGCGTCGGAGCTGCGGCGGGCGCAGCGCGGCGACACGCTCTACCTGCTCGACGAGCCGACCTCGGGCCTGCACCCGGCCGACGCGGACCGGCTGCTCGGCCACCTGCAGCACCTCGTCGACGCGGGCAACACGGTGATCGTCGTCGAGCACGACATGCGGATCGTCGCCGACGCGGACTGGGTGATCGACCTCGGCCCGGGAGCGGGCGACGCGGGCGGCTCGATCGTCGCGACCGGCACGCCGGAGCAGGTCGCGCGGGCGGACGGCAGCCGGACGGCGCCGTACCTGCTGGCGGCGCTGGAGCGGCGCTCGTAGGGCATCGGCGTCGCGCGGAGGGGGAGTACCCGGCGGGCCGACGAGGGTCTAGCGTGTGCCGCATGCCCGCCTCCGCTCGCCGTGTCGTCCCGGCGCTCCTCGCCTCCGCCCTCGTCGCCGGGGCTCTCGCCCTCCCGGCGCCCGCCCTCGCCGACACCGCTGTGAAAGCGGGGACGAGTGGCGGCACCAGCTCCGGCGACCCGTACTTCCCGGGCCTCGGCAGCTCCGGCTTCGACGCGCTCAGCTACAGCCTGTTCCTCACCTACGACCCGGCGCCGCGGGCGCTCACCGGTCGCGCTGTCGTGACCCTCTTGCCGACGCAGGAGCTGAGCTCGTTCTCCTTCGACCTGCGCGGGCTGACGGTCTCGAAGGTCTCGGTGAACACGAAGGGCGCGGCCTTCACGCAGGTCGGCGACGAGCTGACGATCACGCCGTCCCGCTCGCTGAAGAAGGGCGCACCGGCCCTGGTCGACATCCGCTACGCCGGCACGACCGGCAACCCGGTCGACGGCACCGGCGCTCCGTACGGCTGGTGGTCGACCGACGACGGCGCCCTGGTCGCCAGCGAGCCCGACGGCGCCTCGACCTGGTACCCGGTGAACGACTCGCCGGCCGACAAGGCCCGCTACTCCTTCACCCTCACGGTGCCGGAGGGGCGCACCGCCGTCGCGAACGGGGTGCCGGTGGGCTCGCCCGTGACCCGCAACGGCTGGACCACCTCCAGCTGGGTCGAGACGAGCCCGATGGCGAGCTACCTCGCGATGGTGAACATCGGCGACTACGACCTCGTCCGCTCCCGGGCGGGCGGCGTCGTCAGCATCGACGCGGTCGATCGCGACATCACCGGTGAGGCGCGGTCGAGCACCGAGGCCGCGCTCGCGCGCCAGGGCGAGATCATCGACTACTTCACGGGCGTCTTCGGCGCCTACCCGTTCCGCTCCGGGGGAGCCGTCGTCGACGACGAGGAGATCGGCTACGCGCTCGAGACGCAGGGACGGTCGTTCTACTCGGGCAGCGCCGACACCTCGACCGTCGCGCACGAGATCTCGCACCAGTGGTTCGGCGACAGCGTCACCCCGCGGCTCTGGTCGGACATCTGGCTGAACGAGGGCTTCGCGACCTACGCCGAGTGGCTGTGGGCGGAGCACGACGGCGGCCCGACCGTCGAGGAGTCGGCCGCCGAGGTCGCGGCGATCCCCGCCGACGACCCGTTCTGGGCGACGAAGGTCGCGGACCCCGGAGCGCTCGGTCTCTTCGACAGCCCGATCTACGCGCGCGGCGGACTCACGCTGGTCGAGCTGCGCTCCACCATCGGCGACGAGGCCTTCGGCACACTGCTCCAGCGCTGGGCCGCCGAGAACCGCTACGGCAACGTCACGACGGCCGACCTCCAGGACCTCGCCGAGTCGGTCTCGGGCCAGGACCTGACCGCCTTCTTCGACACCTGGCTCAGCACCCCGTCGAAGCCCGCGGGCCTCTAGCCGCCTGCTGGTCGAGTCGCGTGCAGCGCGCATCGAGACCCACCGTTCGTGAGTGGGTGGATCTCGATACGCCCTCTGCGAGGGCTACTCGATCAGCATGGATCGGCATCGGCGTGCTGAGCAGGCATGACGGACTCATGTTGGTCGAGTAGCGCGCAGCGCGTATCGAGACCCACCCGCCGGGTGACGGTGGATCTCGATACGCCCTCTGCGAGGGCTACTCGATCAGCATGGATCGGCAGCAACGTGCTGAGCAGGCGTGACGGACCCCTGTTGGTCGAGTAGCGCGCAGCGCGTATCGAGACCCGGCCACCGGGTGACGGTGGGTCTCGATACGCCCTCTGCGAGGGCTACTCGATCAGCAGGGGCGGCGCGGGTGCAGACCCGCGTTCGTCAGAACGGGGGCGGTGCGTCCCTGAAGCGCGGGCCTGGCGGGGCGCCGGCGAGTGCGGGTGGGCGGATCGTGATGCGGCGGCCGGTGGGGGTGGTCCAGACGATGCTGCCGTCCGGGCGGGGGACGTAGGTCCAGCGGTCGCCGTGGCGGACGTGGTGGTGGGACGTGCAGAGGCAGACGAGGTTCTCCAGGGACGTCTCGCCGCCGTTGCGCCACTCGATGGTGTGGTCCGCCTCTGCTCGGGAGGCGGTGCGGGTGCAGCCGGGGAAGCGGCAGGTCTGGTCGCGGAGCTGGAGGTGCAGGCGCATCTGCGGCGGTGGGACACGGTAGGTGCGGCCGACCGAGACGACGGCGCGGGTGTCCGGATCGGTGAGCACTCGGGTGAACGACGCGCCGGTCGCGACCAGGGCGCGGGCGAGGTCGGCGGGGATGAGGCCGTAGCCGTCGAGGTCCGCGGGGGCGTCGTCGAGCCCGACGGCGGTCGATGCGGCGAGCGTGAGGCGCACCTCGGCGCGGATCCCGGGCACGTACGACGCGGACAGCTGCGGTCCGTCGCCCGCGGGTGTGGTCCCGGCGATGTCGCCGTCGCGCAGCAGATCCGTCAGCACGTCGGCCTTCAGCTGCGCGAGCGCGCGCTCGTCGCCGCCCTCGCGGAGGCTGCGGGCGATGCGGTCGACGCGCTCGGCGATGCCCATCGCGTCCGGCGCGGGCAGCAGCGCACAGAGCGTCGCCATCCCGTCGATGTCGGGCGTGATCCAGACGGCGCGGTCCTGCCGGGCGCGGACGTGCCGCTGGGCGAGGGGCTCCTCGTGCAGCTCGTCGCGCAGGCGAGCGACGATCCGCCTCAGCTGCGTCGGGGTCACGTCCGGTGCGATCTCGGCCGCGCGCTCGTCGAACCGGGCGCGGGAGGTGGCGGGCAGGGTGGCGGCGGTCGCGCAGACGATCTCGCTCGAGTCCCAGAGCAGCCGGCCCTCGGCCAGCAGGGCGCGGGTGCGGGGGAGGTCCTCGACGAGCAGCCGGGCGTGCTCGAGGACCGTCTCGGTCGCCCGCTCGGACAGGCGGAGCTTCGCCGCGAACTCGGCCCGGATCGACCGCTCGACCAGGGCGCGCGCCTCGCTCTTCGCGAGCGACTTCCCGCGGGCGAACGCGTCCGGGACGGTGACCGCCGCGCGGTAGGCGAGGTGCAGGGTCTGCGCGCGGGTGAGGAGCAGCTGCGCGGAGGTGCGTCCGATCTCCGCGGCGACGTCGGTCAGCGCGTCGACAGCGGCGAGCGCGCTCGACTGCCCTGCCGCTCCCGGGTCGCTGTGCTCATCCATACGCGTATTGAAGCAGGGACCACCGACACCCGAGCCCCCCTCGGACGGAACCCTGGGAGAACCCGCGAATGTCCGATCTGTGGAGGAGCTATGCCCCCACGTCGGCCGTCGCACCGGCGGCCCGCCCGCGCAGGGTGACGATCGGTGCCACCTCCGTCCAGCCGAGGCTCGTGTAGAGCGCGCGCCCGCCGACGCTCGCCATCAGGAGTCCCGTGGTCGCGCCGTTCTCCGCCGCCCAGGCGCTGAGGTCGGTCATCACCAGGCCGCCGAGGCCGCGGCGGCGGAACCGCGGAGTCGTCTCGATCCGGTCGAAGACGGCGTCGCCGCCGTTCAGGGCCGCCTGCCCGCGCGCAGCGACCTCGCCCTCCGCCTCGATGCGGGCGTGCGCGACGCGACCGCTCACTGCGATCCGCACCTGCCCCGGCCTCGCCGACCTTCGGAGCCGGGTGGTCATCATCCGCTCGTCGCAGGTCACGGCGTCGAGGCCGGCCACCGCGTCGCGACCGCGCTCGTCGAGCTCGCCGACGATCGTCAGCCAGACATCGGGCGCGGTGACGGCGGCGACGAGGCGGTGCAGCTCGGGCAGCGACGGCTCGGCGATCACGTACTCGCGGGAGCGGGTCTCCGCCGCGACCTCGACGAGCCGGCCGTCCCCGTCGCACCGCGCGAGCATCCCGCGCGACTCGCACCACCCCGCCACCCAGCGGTCCACCAGCTCTCGCGACACGACCATCACGGCACCGTACCCGGACGCCCGGCGCTCCGGCCGGGCGCTCACCGGATCGAGACGACGAGAGCGAGGCCGACGAGGGTGACGGGCAGGGCGAGGAGGCTCCAGAGGATCTCCCACCCGTGACGGCGCTGCGGAGCGATCGCCAGGCGGACGAGGGTGAGGACCCAGACGGCGAGGGCGCTCGACAGCGCGACGACCCCCGCGGAGAGGAGGAGCGCGTCTCCTGCGGCGTCCTCCTCCTCTGTCGGCGACTCTCCGAAGAAGGTGAGCTTCGAGGCGAAGCCGAGGTACGCCAGCACCAGGGGTGCGGCGATCATCCCGAGGACGGCGATCGCCGCGATGATGAGGCGGAGGGGGAGTCGCGGGGTCGGCGGCCTGACCCACGCTGCGGGACGGTGGGTCTCGATGCGCCCTCTGCGGGGCTTGCTCGATCAGCGGGGAGCCCGGGTCACTCCTCCGGGGTGACGACGAGGCCGACGCCGCCGCCGCGGCGGACGGGCTCGGCGGCGGCGGTCATCAGGCCGGAGGGGTCGACCTCGATGGCGGCCACTGCACCGATCTGCGCGGCTGAGGTGAAGGTGTCGCCGGAGGGCGTCAGCTGCTGGCCGAAGGGCGCGAGGTCGTCGGCGTACGCCTCGATGAAGCCGGGTTCGGCGGAGGTGGACGCCGTGTTGCGCTGCGACGCCCGGGGCGCGGCCACCGCCTCCGGCAGGGTCATGCCGAGGTCGATGCGGTTGACCAGCGTCTGCAGGACGGTCGTGATGATCGTCGCTCCGCCCGGCGAGCCGACGACGAACTTCACCGCCCCGTCCTCGAGCACGATCGTCGGCGACATCGAGGAGCGCGGGCGCTTGCCGGGCTCGATCCGGTTCGGGTCGCCCTCGACGGGGGTCGCGGAGAAGTCGGTCAGCTCGTTGTTGAGCAGGAAGCCGCGGCCGGGGACGGTCATCGCCGAGCCGCCGGTCTGCTCGATCGTCAGCGTGTAGGACGCCGCGTTGCCCCACTTGTCGACGACGGAGAGGTGCGTGGTCGAGACGTTCTCGGTGTCCGGCTGCTCCGCGGTGAGGGCGGTCGCGCAGCCGACTCCGTCGAGCGCGCCCGGGGCGACCGGCCGCGTGGAGGCGGCCGCCGGGTCGATGGTGCAGTCGCGGGAGTCCGCGAACTCCTGGCTGAGCAGCGTCTCGGTCGGCACGTCGACGAAGGCCGGGTCGCCGACGTACGCGCCGCGGTCGGCGAAGGCGCGGGCCGACGCCTCGAGATAGAGGTGCAGGGCGCTGCCGGTGTCCTCGGCGGCGAGGTCGTGGTTCTCGAGGATGTTCAGCGCCTCGCCGATCGCGATCCCGCCCGAGGAGGACGGCGCCATGCCGTAGACGTCGAGCCCGCGGTAGGAGGTGTGCGTGGGCGCCTGCTCGCCGACCGAGTAGCCGGCGAGGTCGTCCTCGGTCATCGAGCCGGCCGGGGCGGGGAGGGTCGAGCCCTCCGCGAGGCGCGGATTCTGCACCGTGTCGGCGATCTCGGCCGCGAGCGGTCCGTCGTAGAACGCGCTCGGCCCGCGGGCGGCGATCCGGGCGAGGGTCTTCGCGAGGTCCGGGTTGCGGAAGGTGCTGCCGACCGCCGGGGCGTCGCCGCCGGGGAGGAACAGCTCCGCGGTGTCGGGGAACTGCTGGAAGCGCTCGAGGTTGTCGAGCGTCTGGCTGCGGAAGGTCTCGTCGACCGGGAAGCCCTTGGCCGCGAGCACGATCGACGGGGCCAGCACGACCGGGAGCGGGAGGGTGCCGAAGCGGTCGACCGCCGCGTCCCAGGTCGCGACGGTGCCGGGGACGCCGACCGCGACTCCGGACGAGACGAGCTGCGGGGTGAAGGGGTACGGGGCACCCGTCGCCGGGTCGAGGAAGGCGTCCGGAGTGATGCCGGCCGGCGCCGTCTCGCGGCCGTCGATGGTGCTCACCTCGCCCGTCTTCGCATCGAAGTAGACGAAGTAGCCGCCGCCGCCGATCCCGGCGCTGTACGGCTCGGTCACGCCGAGGGCCGACGCCGTCGCGACGGCGGCGTCCGCCGCGTTGCCGCCGCGCTTGAGCACCTCGAGGCCGACCCGGCTGGCGAGAGCGTCGACGGAGGAGACCGCGCCGCCGTAGCCGACCGAGGTCGACGGCGAGACGACCGGACCGCCGAGCGCGTCGCGGAGCTCCTGCGCCGTGGGGAGACCGCGGCTCGGGACGTCGGGGAACGGCCAGTCGAGCGCGGCGGCGGGAGCGGCGCCCGCCACTCCGAGGGAGGCGACGGCGACCAGCGCGAGCGCTGCCCGTCGGAGACTGCGGATCGTGGCCATGGGGTTCCTCCATCGGAACTCAGTGCGGGCGGAGCAGGTGCGTCCAACCTAGGCCGGTGGCGGGTCGAGGGGCCAGCACTCCGCGCCTCCGAGACGGGGGAGGGCGGGTTGGGGACGGCGGAAGGGCCGCCCCGGCGGGGACGGCCCTTCTGCGATCAGCGCCCGAGGATCAGTGCCCGAGGATCAGCGCTTCACGGTGAAGGCGAGGGTGATCGCCTTCCCCGACTGCGCGCCGGTGACCGTCACGCTGTAGTCCCCGGGGGTGGTGGGGGCCTTCGCGGTGGCGGTCAGCGCGCCGTCGTTGAGGTCGCGCGTCGCCGTGCGCTCGGTGAAGAGCGGCGCGGAGCCGATGAGCTGCGTGTCGCCCTGGAAGCCCTCCGCCGTCAGGGTGATCCGGGCTCCGGGGGCGAAGGTGCTGCCCGAGAGCTCGGCGGTGGCGCCGAAGCTCAGGTTCCGGATGTCGCGGTCGAGGCCGAGCGCGTTCGAGATGGTGAAGAACGTGTCGGTCTGGTCGGTGAGGCCGGCGACGTTGGCCGCGCCGGGTCCGTAAGCCGCGATGCGCAGCTGCGTGCCGGTGTGCTGCTGCGAGCCGCCCTCGGCGGCCGTGCCGTAGGACACCTTCATCGTGCTGCCGTCGACGGTCTTCAGCGCGGTGCTGAGCGAGGTCGGCGGGGTGGAGTCGACGATCTGGCTGGAGTGGGCGTGGTCGGCGGTGACGATGACGAGGGTGTTCCCGTCTGCCTCGGCGAACGCGAGCGCGGCCTGGACGGCCTCGTCGAGGTCGACGGTCTCGCCGATCTGGCCGCAGGCGTTCGCGGCGTGGTCCTGCTTGTCGATGCTCGCGCCCTCGACCTGGAGGAAGAAGCCCTCATCGCCGGTGTCGAGCAGGTCGATCGCCTTCTCGGTCATCGCGCGCAGGGTGGGCTGCTCGGCGGGACGCGAGGGGTTCGCGACGCAGGTCTGCGGCGCGGCGTCGGCGCCCCCGACGGTCGCGGGGGTCGGCGCGTAGCGCACGGGCAGGTTGCCGGAGTTGAACAGGCCGAGCACCGGCGCGTCCTGGTCGGCGACGGTCAGCGCGTCGAGCTGGTCCGCGGTGGCGGCCGTCGTCGCGTCGCCGAGCACCTGGTAGCCGCGCTCGTCGGCCTGCTGGAACAGGGTCTGCCCGGCCCAGTCGCCCGCCTTCGCGGTCTGCGCGAACGTGGCGGAGCCGCCGCCGAGGGTGAGATCGGCGCGGGTGTCGAGGATCTGCTCGCTGATCGAGCCGAGTCCGCCGTTCTCGAGCGCGTCGTTGCCGCAGCTGGCGCTGTCGGGTCCGTAGCAGCTGCGCGCGTCGACGTGCGCGGCCTGCACGGCCGGGGTCGCGTCCTGGATCTCGGCGGTGGTGACGTTGCCGGTCTTCAGGCCGTTCGCCTTCGCGATCTCGAGGAGGGTGTCCTTGCGCTCCTGGTCGATGTCGACCGAGATCGCGTTGTCGTAGGTCTTGGTGCCGGTCGCCCAGGCGCTGCCGGTGGCGGCGGAGTCGGGCACGTAGTCCGGGGCGCCCTTGACGGCGCCGGTGGCGGGGTCGTCGGCGCGGTAGAGCGAGTACGTCGTGTACTGGCCGGTGATCGGCAGGGCGTCGATGCCGGGAAAGCGGCCGGCGGCGCCGTACGCGTAGTTGCGGGCGACCGTGATCTCGGAGTCGCCCATGCCGTCGCCGATGAGGAGGATGACGTTCTTCGCGTCCTGCTCCTTCACCGCCGCGCGCAGCGAGTCGGAGAGGTCGGCGTCGACGGGGGAGATGCGGGCGGCGCTACCGGTGGCGGCGAGGTCGGCGGCGCCGATGGCGGTGGCCGCGCCGGGGGCGGCCAGGGCGGCGGCGCCGACCAGGGCGACGGCCGTGAGGGCCAGTGCGGTGCGTCCGCGGTGCGCGGAGCGGGGCAGTCGTGTCACGTCGGAGACTCCTTGGGGTGAGAGCCCCTGAGAAGGGGCTCACCCAGCACACTCCTGATTCCCGCTCCCGTGGGTGAACGGAGATGCATAGCCGGGTGAACTTTCCGCGCGCCGGTCCCCGTGGCGACCGCGTGCGGTGACCCCGTGCGGGGGGCAACTCGGGCGGATCCGGCACCGGCCTGACCGGCGGGCGCTAGCGTGACGCCCGGTGTCCCCCGCACCGCCGATCCCGCCGAGAGGACCCCATGACCACGCCCCACCCCGTCTCGCTCCGCACCGCGACGACCGCCGCCCTGTGGAGCGCCCCGGTCCTCCTCGCCGCCTCCGCCGCCCCGCTCGCCGCCGCCTCCGGAGAGGTCGGCGCCGCGCTCGGCGTCTCCGGCGGCCTCTCGAACGGCGGCGGCGACCTCTACGCCGGCCAGTTCACCCCGGTGGTCTCGGCCTCGCAGGGCAGCGAGCCCGTGCGCGACATCGTCGCCCGGGTGACGTTCGACACGGGCGACAGCGACGTCGTGCTGTCCGACTTCGTCCTGGAGGAGGGCCCCTGGGTCGTCGTGGAGCCGCTCGGCTCCCGCACGCCGGGCGTCGTCGTCCTCGCCTGGTCGGACGCGACCGGCCTCCGCGACGGCGAGTCTCCGGTCCCGCCGCAGTTCAGCGTCCACGCGTCGGGCTACATCGTCAGCTGCCTCGTGGAGCTGTCGAGCACCTCGGCCGCTCCGGCCAGCGACTACCTGATCATCGCGGTCGTCTGACCGGCGGCCCTCAGAGCGTGACCGCCGGCCCTCAGAGCGCCCGCGGCCGGTAGGTCTCGATCAGCGCGTCGAAGAGCCGGTTGATCCGCTCGTCCACCGTTCGACGCGCCGGGTCCGCGTCGTACCACTCGACGATCTCGCGCGCGCCGTCGCTGAAGCGGGTCGCGGGCGCGAACGCCGGCACCAGGCTCCGGATCTTGGCGTTGTCGAAGACCATCGAGTGGGCCTTGTCGCCGACGATGCCCGCGCCCAGCTCCGGGTCGGCGGCGGCGATCGCGTCGGAGGTGACGTGCACGATCCGCGCCGCGGTGCCGGCGGCGGCCGCGAGGTCGTGGTGGATGCGGTCCCAGGTGGGCGTCTCGTCTCCGGTGATGTGGAACGCCTCGCCGATCGCCGCCGGCGCGCCGAGCAGCCCGACCAGGCCGACCGCGACGTCGCGGCTGTGGGTGATCGTCCAGAGCGAGGTGCCGTCGCCGGGCACGACCACCTCGAGGCCGCGCCGCATCCGGTCGATGACGGTCCAGCCGCCGTCCACCGGGAGCGCGGTGCGGTCGTAGGTGTGCGAGGGGCGGACGATCGTCACCGGGAAGCCGGTGCGCCGGTACTCGCCGACCAGCAGGTCCTCGCAGGCGATCTTGTCCTGCGAGTAGCTCCAGTACGGGTTCCGCAGCGGCGTCGACTCCGTCACCGGCACGCGCGCCGGCGGCTTCTGGTACGCCGACGCGGAGCTGATGAAGACGTACTGGCCGGTGCGGCCGGCGAACAAGTCGATGTCCTGCTGCACGTGCTCGGGGGTGAACGCGGCGAACTCGATCACCGCGTCGAAGCGCTCGTCGCCGAGAGCCTCGCGCACGGAGGCCGGATCGCGGACGTCGGCGGTCAGCGTCCGGACGCCCTCGGGCAGCGGGCGGCTCGAGGTGCGGCCGCGGTTCAGCACGGTCACCTCGTGCCCGACGGCGAGAGCGCGGCGGACGCCCTCGGAGCTGATGATGCCCGTTCCTCCGAGGAACAGCACGCTGAGGGACACGGCGGACCCGACCTTTCCGGATGAGGGCTGCGCGCTCCGTTCCGGAAGCGGAGGGACGTCGTCGAGCACCGCCTCCATCAGCGCACACATCGGCGCTCCCGTCGAGGGGGTGGCGGGACCCTCCCTCGGGCGGCGATCGCGTCCTAGCGTGGAGGCATGACCCTGCAGCTCACCCTCAACAACGGCGTCACCCTTCCCGCTCTCGGGCTCGGCGTCTTCCAGAGCGCGCCCGAGGAGACGACCGCCGCCGTGCAGTCCGCCCTCGAGGCCGGCTACCGCCACATCGACACGGCCGCCGCGTACGGCAACGAGCGCGAGGTCGGCGAGGGGATCCGCCGCTCGGGCCTGGACCGTTCGGAGGTCTTCGTCGAGACGAAGATCTGGGTCACCGACTACGGCTACGACGAGACCCTGCACGCGTTCGAGAAGGCGACCGGCAAGCTCGGCGTCGAGCAGCTCGACCTGCTGATCCTGCACCAGCCCGTCCCGTCGCGCTTCGACACCACCGTCGCCGCCTACCGGGCGCTGGAGAAGCTCCTCGCCGACGGCGGCGTGCGCGCGATCGGCGTCAGCAACTTCACGCCCGCGCACCTGGCACGCCTCCTCGCCGAGGTCGACGTCATCCCCGCCGTCAACCAGGTCGAGCTGCACCCGTACTTCGCGCAGCCCGACCTCCGCCGCGAGCACGCCGAGCGCGGGATCCTCACCCAGGCCTGGTCGCCGATCGGCGGCATCACCTTCTACCCCGGCTGGGGCGACGAGCGCCGCAGCGTGATGGACGACTCGACGATCGGCGCGATCGCAGCCGAGCACGGCAAGAGCCCGGCGCAGGTGATGCTCCGCTGGCACCTGCAGCAGGGCCGCTCCGCGATCCCCAAGTCGACGAACCCCGAGCGGATCGCGGCGAACATCGACGTCTTCGACTTCGAGCTCTCCGACGACGAGCTCGCCCGGATCGACGCCCTCGACACCGGCGTCCGCAGCGGCCCCGACCCCGACGTGGAGCGGCCGGCGCTCTTCGAGCGCACGATCCCCGAGGCATGAGCCGTGACGACGTCTCCCGACGCCCAGCACCCCGACCCGCCCCACGCCCCGCACCCCGCACAGGAGGAGACACCATGACCGACCCGATCGGCATCCCCGAGGCCACCGCTCTCGAGAGCACCCGCCGCACCATCGCGATCCTCGGCGCGGGCGGCGACCTCACCGAGCGGCTGCTCCTGCCGGGTCTCGGCCGCGTCGCCGAGCTCGCCCGCGGCTCCGAGCTGACCCTGATCGGCGCCGCCCGCACTCCGCAGACCGACGACGAGTGGCAGGGGCTCGTCCGCCGCAGCCTCGAGGCGGCCGGGATCGCGGCGCACACCGTCGACGACCTCGCCGCGCGCGCCCGCTTCGTCGCCACCGACGCCTCCGACCCGGAGCAGCTGAAGGCCCTGCTCGACGCCTGCCCGACGACGCCCGTGCTCTACGTCGCGCTGCCGCCGGCGATGGGCCACAAGGTCGCGGACTCCCTCTCGAAGCTGGACCTCCCGGAGGACCTCGTCCTCGCGATCGAGAAGCCGTTCGGCGAGGACCTCGACGACGCGATCGCGCTGAACGCCGCCTTCGCGCCCGTGATCTCCGAGGACCGGCTCTGGCGCATCGACCACTTCCTCGGCAACGCCACTGTGATGGGCATGCTCGGACTGCGCTTCGGCAACCGGCTGCTCGAGGCGAGCTGGAGCGCCGAGCAGATCGGGAAGGTCGAGATCGTCTACGACGAGACGCTCGGGATCGAGGGGCGCGCCGCCTTCTACGACGGCACCGGCGCCCTGCGCGACATGCTGCAGAGCCACCTGCTGATGGTGCTCGCGCTGACGACGATGGAGCGCCCCGAGGAGGTCTCGCCCGACGACGTCCACGAGCGGATGGCCGAGGCGCTCGGCGCCGTCCGCCTCTGGCGCGACGACCCCGCCACGGCGCGCCGCGCGCGCTACACCGAGGGCCGGGTCGACGGCCGGTTCTTCCCCTCCTACGTCGACGAGCCCGACGTCGATCCGGAGGCCGGCACCGAGACGCTCGCGCAGCTGCTGCTCCAGGTCGACACGCCCCGCTGGGCCGGCGTGCCGTTCGTGCTGCGCTCCGGCAAGGCGATCGGCGACCCGCGCCACGAGGTCGCCGTGCACTTCCGCGCCGCGACCCCGCCGCGCGGTCTGGCCGGCGCCGACGACGGCGCGGGCACCGTCCTGCGGATGTCGCTCAAGGGCGGCGACGTGAGCCTCGATCTGCTGGTGAACAGCGCCGACGACCTGACCGACCTCGAGCGCACGACGCTCCAGGCGCAGCCCGGCGCCGCCACGCTCGACCCCTACGCGCAGGTGCTCGCCGGCATCCTCCAGGGCGACACCCTGCTGTCGGTGCCGGGCGCCGTCGCCGAGCAGTGCTGGCGCATCATCACCCCGGTGCTCTCGCACTGGGCCGAGGGCGGCACCCCGCTCGACGAGTACGAGGCCGGAAGCGCGGGCCCCGAGGGCTGGTAGCGCGCGAGCAGCCCCGCAGGGCAGAGCCCTCCATGCTGGTCGAGTGGCCCCGCAGGGGCGTGTGAGCTTCATGCTGGTCGAGTAGCCCCGCAGGGGCGTATCGAGACCCGCCGTCGCCGGCAGGGTGGATCTCGATACGCCCGGTGCGCGGGCTACTCGATCAACACGCCTTCCTCATACGTACGAGGTACCGTTCGAAGGAGACCCGCCGGCACCGCTCTCAGACGTCGACGCGGATCGTCCTGGACGGGAGGCCGAGGAACGCGGGGGCCTCGCCCTTCGTCTCGGGGGAGACCGGGCCTCGCGTCACGGTGGCCGTGACGCGGAAGCCGCCCGGGGGGACCGGCGTCAGTGCGCAGTACATCCGTCCTGGGCCGAGGGGTGCCACCTGCATCACCCGCCCGTCCCGGTCCGTGTACGTCCCGCGGCTCCGGTAGCTCCCGGCCGGGACCACGAGGTGGGCGGAGCGCGGGCGGTCGACGACGAGCCACTCCGACCAGTGCTCGACGTCGTGCTCGGCGGTCACGTCCATCCGGGCGTCGCTGAGGAGCTCGACCGGTGCTCCGGACTCCCCGCTGCACGCTGCCCGGAGCTCGACGATGAAGTTCCCCGAGGACAGGGAGTCCAGGAAGAGACCGACGTACGGTCCGGCCTCGAGTGGTCGCGGAGCGGTTGCGGCGGACCCGGGGGCGCCGACCGCCGCGGCGAGGACGGGCGCCGTGCAGACCATCGCGATCGCGGCGCGGCGGGTGACTCCCGGACCGTCCGAACGACTGCCGGACATGAGATCTCCCTCCGGTCGCACGGCTCCTCGCGACCCGTCGTGCCGCGAGACCTCGGCTCGCCGACATCGGACGGATGCCGCAATGCTCGCTCACCTGTCCGGATCCGCTACATCGCTGGCGCGATGCGGTGAACCTGTCGCCGGGATGTCGATCGGCAGGCAGGGGCGCCCGCCGTCGTCCGCAGCGCAGGCCGCGGGTCAGCTCGCGGTCAGGGCGTCGCGGAGGCGGACGCGGGAGCCCATCCGCAGCAGGGAGTTGGTGTAGATGCGGCTGGCGACGGCCATCACGGCCGCGGTGGCGACGACGAGGAGGCCGAGCGAGACCAGCGGCTCCCACCACTCCGCCTCGCCGAAGAAGAGCCGGACCGGCATCGCGACCGGGGCGCTGAAGGGCACGTAGGACAGGATCGTCATCACCAGCGGGTTGTCGCCGAAGATGACGACGCCGAAGTAGGGCACCATCACGAGCATCATCGCGGGGGTCATCACCGAGCCGGTGTCCTCCTGGCGGGAGACGAGCGCGGCGCCGGCCGCGAAGACGCTCGCGACCAGGACGAAGCCGAAGACGAAGAACACCACGAACCAGATCAGCGGCGCCGAGAGCAGGTCGAGCAGCTCGGTCTGCCCTGTGATCGCCAGCCCGAGGGCGGACGCGGCGGCGATCGCGGCGGCCGTGCCGACGCCGATCACCGAGTTGCCGAGGATCTTGCCGGCGAGCAGCGCCCGGGCGGGCACCGCGGCGAGCAGGATCTCGACGATGCGCGACTGCTTCTCCTGCACCGTGTTCTGCATGATGGTCGCGCCCGAGCCGAGCACGGCGAGCATGAACACCAGCCCGAACGCCAGGCCGATCAGCGTGCGCAGGCCCGAGGGCGTCTGCGAGGGCTCGAGCAGCTCGACGGCGGGGCTGACGGACAGCGCCGAGACCAGGCCCTCCGGCGCCTCGTCGAGGGCGAGCACCGAGAAGCCGATCGCGTCGTCGCTCGGGACGAGCGCGGCGTCGACGTCGCCGGCGCGCACCAGCTCCTCCGCCTCCGCGACGCTCCCGACCTCGGTGACCTCGAGGGCGTCGGCGGCGGCCAGCGAGGACGCCGCGGAGCCGACGACCGCCACGGGGGTCGCGTCGGCGGTGCGGCTGCTCAGCACGTTGCCGAGCACGATCCCGCCGATGACCAGCACCAGCGTGATGACCGTCGACACCAGGAACGCCTTCGACCGGATCTGGGAGAGGATCTCGCGCTCGGCGACCAGGAGCGTCGCGCCCCAGGTGCTCAGCCGGCCGTCCTGGGCGCCGGCGCCGGTGCCGCTCGCGCTCCTCGGGCTCCTCGTGCTGCTCGTCGTCATCGGACCGCCTCCGTCTTCTTCTCGGCGCCCGCGGGCGCGCTCACCACGATGTCCCGGAAGATCTCCCCGAGGGTCGGCCGCACCGGCCGGAACGACGTCACGGTGCCGCGCCCGACGGCGGACCGCAGCACCGCATCGGCCGCCGCCCGGTCCGCGTGGAAGAGCACCGACGTGCCGGCCAGCTCCGCGACCTCGACGCCGGGGACGCCGCGGACCCAGCCCGCGTCGCCGTCCGTCTCGAGCGACCAGCGGTCGCCGGAGTACTGCTCGCGCAGCGCCTCGCGCTCGCCCGCGGCCTTCACCTGGCCGCCGGCGATGATCACCAGGTCGTCGCAGAGCCGCTCGACCACGTCCAGCTGGTGCGAGGAGAACAGCACCGGAATGCCCCGCGCCGCGTGCTCGGCGATTACCGTGACGACGTCGTCGACGGCGAGCGGGTCGAGGCCGGAGAACGGCTCGTCCATGATCAGGACGTCCGGGTCGTGCACGAGGGCGGCCGCCACCTGCACGCGCTGCTGGTTGCCGAGCGAGAGCGCCTCGAGCTTGTCGCGCCGGCGCTCGATCAGGCCGAGGCGCTCGAGCAGATCGTCCGCCCGCTGGACGGCGGTGGCCTTGTCGATGCCGTGCAGCCGGGCGAGGTAGGCGAGCTGCTCGCCGATCTCCATCTTCGGGTAGAGGCCGCGCTCCTCCGGCATGTAGCCGAAGCCGTGCAGCGCGGCCTGGCCGACCGGCGTGCCGTCCAGGGTCACCTCGCCGGAGTCCGGCCGGAGGACGCCGAGGATCATCCGCATGGTCGTGGTCTTCCCGGCGCCGTTGCCGCCGACGAAGCCGGTGAGGCGGCCCCGCCCGACATCGAAGCTGACGTCGTCGACGGCGCGATGGGCACCGAAGCTGCGACTGATGTTCTGCACGCTGAGCATGCGACCTCCTCGGATCCGACTGACCCCTCCACGCTACGGAGGGCGCGTCTCCGGCACCTCCGGCGCGGGGGTGAACGGCGGTCTCCACCTCAGGACGGAGGAGCCTCCGACGGCCGCCGCGGGTCGACCAGGCCGGAGCGGTAGGCGAAGGCGACGGCCTGGACGCGGTCGCGGAGCGAGAGCTTGGCGAGCACGTTCGACACGTGCGTCTTCACCGTCGCGCGGCCGACGACCAGCAGCTCGGCGATCTCGTCGTTGGAGAGGCCCTGCGCGAGCAGGCGGAGCACCTCGGTCTCGCGGGCGGTCAGGTTCCCGGGCGCGGTGCCGGGCTGCGCGCTGTGCCCCACCGGCGGCTCGGCGAGCGGCGTGCGCTCCCGCTCGCGGGCGACGGCGCGCTCTATCACCGTGCGGGTCAGCTCGGGCGCGAGCAGGGCGTCGCCGGCGGCGATCGCACGGACGCCGGCGACGAGGCGCTCCGGTGGCGAGTTCTTGAGCAGGAAGCCGCTGGCGCCGGCCTCGAGCGCCGCCAGCAGGTAGTCCTCGCGCTCGAAGGTGGTCAGCACGAGCACCTGGGCCGTCGCTCCGGGCTCCGCGAGGATCCGCCGGGTCGCCTCGAGCCCGCCGATGCCGGGCATCTCCACGTCCATGCAGACGACGTCGGGCCGGGTGCGCGCGACCACCTCGACGGCCTCCTCGCCGCTGGACGCCTCGCCCACGACCTCGATGCCGGCCTGCAGCGAGAGGATCGTGCGGATGCCCTGCCGCATCAGCGCGTGGTCGTCGACGAGGACGACGCGCACGCCGCCCGCAGCGCCGCTCGTGCCCGCACCCCCGCTCATGCCCGGACCGCCAGGGGCACGGTGACGCGGACGACCCAGCCGGAGCCGGTGCGCGGCCCTGCCTCCACCGTGCCGTCGAGGGTCGCCGCGCGCTCGCGCATCCCGAGCAGGCCGAGCCCGCCGCCGCGCGGGCGCGGACCCGGCCGCCCGAGTCCGTCGTCCGCGATCTCGAGCTCGACCGAGTCGCCCTGGTAGCGCAAGTGCACGCGCGCCCGGGTGCCGGGTCCGGCGTGCTTGAGGACGTTCGTCAGCGACTCCTGCGCGATGCGGTAGAGGTTCAGACCCACCAGCGCGGGGAGCTCGACGGGCTCGCCGACCACCTCGAGCGTCACGCGCAGGCCGGAGGACTCGGCGTCGCGGACCAGCGCCGGCACTCCGCTCAGATCGAGCGAGGCCGTGACCGGGTCGAGCGCGGACTCCTCGTCGCGGAGGGTGCCGAGCAGCTGGTAGAGCTCGCCGACCGCCGCGCGGGAGGTGCCCTCCAGCGCCTGGAGCTGCTCGTGCGCCTTCGCGGGGTCGGCGTCGACGAGCATCCGCGCCGCTCCGGCCTGGACCCCCATCAGCGAGACGTGGTGGGCGACCGCGTCGTGCAGCTCGCGGGCGATCCGCAGGCGCTCGATCGTGATCGCCTGGCGGGCGACGGTCGACTGCTCCTCCTCGAGCTGGCGGGTGCGCAGGTCGGTGAGAGCGCGCTGGCGGGCGGAGGCCCAGGCGTGGTCGCCGAACCACCAGGCGCCGGCGAAGTAGAGGACGTTGATCAGGATCTGCTGGAGCATGTAGGCCGCGATCGGCGTGAGCGCGCCGACGCCGGCACCCTCGAAGTCGAGGTCCTGGGTGCTCGCGCGGAAGAACGTGATCAGCAGCCAGACCGCCATCACGGCGACGAGCACGCCGCGCGCCCAGCCCGCCCGCGTCCGGTTCTGCTCCCAGGCGCCGACGCTGTACAGGGCCATGAACAGGGCGATGTTGCTGATCGTCAGCTCCGGCACCTTCAGCTCGCCGACCAGCAGGAACGCCGCCCCGATGACGGCGAGGACCGCGACGGGCGCCGTCCGCCGGAACGCGAGCGGGAGGATGACGACGGCGAGCACTGCGGCGCTCAGTGCGGGCGATGCGGGATCGGTGAACAGCCCGATCGCGCGGCCGAGGACCAGCGAGAGCACGGCGGCGCCGAAGAGCACGGCGGCGGTCGCGACGTCGGCCCGGCGCTGGTCGGGCGTGGCGGGCGACCGCCGCCAGGCGCGGGAGTCCGGGGCGGCAGTCATCCCGCCAATCTAGCCGCGGCTCAGGCGTGCGGGTGCGGGTGGCTCCGCTCGAGCGCAGCGCCCTCGAGGTCGACGTCCGGGAGGAGCCGGTCGAGCCAGCGGGGGAGCCACCAGGCCGAGCGGCCGAGCAGGTGCATCAGCGCCGGCATCAGCAGCATCCGGACGACGAACGCGTCGAGCAGGACGCCGAAGGCGAGGCCGAAGCCCATCGAGCGGATGATCGTCGACTCGGAGAAGATGAAGCCGCCGAAGACCGCCACCATGATCAGCGCCGCCGCGATCACGACCGCCTTGCCGGCCTGGAAGCCCTGCGCGACAGCGAGCCGCGCGTTCGCTCCGTGCACGTAGGCCTCGCGCATCCCCGAGGCGAGGAAGAGCTGGTAGTCCATCGCCAGCCCGAACAGGATGCCGACCAGGATCACCGGCAGGAAGCTCAGGATCGGCCCGGTCGAGTGCAACCCGATCAGGTCGGCGCCCCAGCCGAACTGGAAGACGGCGACGATCAGCCCGTAGGTCGCGAACAGCGACAGGATGAAGCCGCCGGTCGCGATCAGCGGCACGAGCAGCGAGCGGAACACCAGGATCATGATCAGCAGCGAGAGCCCGACGACGACCGCGAGGTAGGTCGGCAGGACGTCGTTCAGCCCCTCGGAGATGTCGATGTTGGTGGCCGCCTGGCCGGCGACGCCGAGGACGATGTCGTCGTCCACCGGCGGCAGGGCGCGGAGGTCCTGCACGAGGGCCTCGGTCGAGGCGCTGTTCGGGCCCTCGGTCGGCAGCACCTGGAAGGCGAGCAGCGTGCCGTCGTCGGAGGCGGCGACGGGCGCCACCGCGACGACGTCGTCCTGCTCGGCGATCGTCCGGGCGACGTCGACCTGGGTGGCGAGCAGTGCGTCGTCGGCGACCCCGCCGGGGACCGACGCCGTCACGAGCAGCGGGCCGTTCGCTCCGGCACCGAACTCGTCGCCGACGATCTCGAAGGTGCGGGCGCTGGTCGAGCCTTCGGGCTCGCTCGCGCCGTCCGGCAGGCCGAGGCGCATCGAGAGCGCGGGGATCGCGATGACGAGCAGCACGGCGACGGTGCCGACGACGGTGAGGACCGCGCGCAGCGTGGACATCGGCGCGACCGTCTTCACCGCAGCGTGGTGCACGACGGCCGACCGGGCCTTCCGGCGCAGGAGCCGGGTGCCGAGCAGGCCGAGGATCGCCGGGGCGAGCGTGACCGCGATCAGCACGGCGACCGCGACGCAGACCGCGCCGACCGTCCCCATCAGGCCGAGGAACGGGATGCCGGTGACGTTCAGGGCGAGCAGCGCGACGACGACCGTCGAGCCGGCGAAGACGACGGCCGTGCCGGAGGTGCCGTTGGCGAGGCCGATCGACTCGCGGACCTCGACGCCCGAGAGCAGCTGCTTGCGGTGCCGGTTGACGATGAAGAGGGAGTAGTCGATGCCGACCGCGAGGCCGAGCATCACGCCGAGGACCGGGGTGACCGAGGCCATGTCGATGACGCCCGAGAAGGAGAGCGAGGCGGTGACTCCGACGCCGACGCCGACCAGGGCGGTGACGATCGGGAGCGCGGCGGCCACGAGCGAGCCGAGCATCACGATCAGGACGACACCGGCGAAGACCAGGCCGACCGCCTCGCCGACGCCGAAGATCTGCGGGACGCCCTGGGCGAGATCGGTCGCGAACGTGACGTCGGCGCCGGCGACCGGCGCGGATTCGAAGTGGTCGATGACGCCCTGCTTGACCTCCTCCGGCAGCTCCAGGCGCGGCTCGGTGAAGGACACGTTGACGATGGCGGTCGAGCCGTCCGCCGAGACGACGCCGATGCCGTCCGCGAGGGCGAGGAGCTCCTCGCCCTGGTCGAGCGGGGCCGCGCCGGCCTCGAGCTCGGTGCGCGAGGCGTCGAGCGCCGCCTCCTGCGCGGTCAGCTCGGCCTGCTGGGTGTCGAGCTGCGCCTGCTGGGCGGCGAGGGCGGCGAGCTGCTGCTCCGGAGCGCCGGCGGCGACGGCCTGCTCGCGGGCCGCGGTCAGCTGCTGCTGGCCCGCGGTGAGCTGGGCCTGGCCCGCGTCGAGCTGCGCCTGCCCGGCGTCGATCTGCTCCTTCCCGGCCTGGAGCTGCGCCCGGCCGTCGGCGAGCTGCTGCGCGCCGTCGAGCTGAGACTGGCGCGCGGCGAAGGGATCGACGACGGCGGCGACGCCCTCGAGGTCCTCGGCGGAGGCGGCCAGCGCCGAGATCGCCGACTCCTGCTCCGCCGTCAGCGCGGAGCCGTCGGCGGTGCGGTAGACGACGGTGCCGGTGCCGCCGGCGGTGTCCGGCAGCTTCTCGGCCAGCTGGTCGGTGACGGCGCCGGACGCGGTGCCCGGGATGTCGAAGCTGTTGGTGAGCGTGCCGCCGACCGCGAGGAAGGCGCCGACCGCGACGCCGAGGATCACGACCCAGGCGACGATCACCGCCCAGGCGCGGCGAGCGGCGAAGGTGCCCAGACGGAACAGCAGGGAGGCCAAGGGGATGTCCGATCGAGAGGTGCTCAGACGCGAGCGGTGGCGGCGGTCGCTAGATCATACGGTACGTCTCGTCTAGAGCCGCTGTACGCTCGTCGCATGACGGAGCACCGGAGCGGACCGGTCCGCAGCGCCGCGGCACGCGAGTCGGTCCTCGAGGCGACCGCCCGGCTGTTCCTGCAGCGGGGCTGGGACCACCTCACGATGGAGGGCATCGCGAAGGACGCCGGGGTCTCCAAGCAGACCGTCTACCGCTGGTGGCCCTCCCGCGGCGCGCTGATCGCCGACTGCATGATCGAGGGCCGGCTCGTCGCGATCGAGGTGCAGCTCCCGGACACCGGCGATCTCCGCCGCGACCTCGGGGTGTGGCTCGCACCGATCCTGGAGCTCGCGGGCAGTGAGCCCGGCGCCTCGCTGGTGCGCTCGCTGATCGCCGCCGGCGCGGAGGACGCCGCGGTGGGGGAGCGGCTGGGCCGCGCGTTCGGCGTGGACCAGACGCTCTCGGACCGCTTCGCGAAGGCGGTCGAGGCGGGGCAGCTCCCGGCCGACGCCCCGGTCGACGAGCTCGGGCTCTCGATCCTCGGGGCGATCATCCTGCCCGTCGTCGGACGCCGGCCGCTCGTCGCGGCGTCCGTGCTCGGGCACGTCGACTTCCTGCTCCGGCCGCGCGGCTGAGGCGGCGGCCGGAGCAGGCTCACGTCAGGCTCACGTCAGGATCAGGATCAGGCCCAGGCCCAGGAGGCGAGGACCGACTCGGCGACGGCCTCGCGCTGGTCGTCGTCCACAGTGGGGCTGAACGAGAAGGTGACGACGTAGGTCTGGCCCTCGTCGGTGACGTAGTACTGCTCGACGGCGTAGCTGGTTCCGGACGCGCTGAGGTTCGCGCTGAGGTGCGCGGACTCGGCTCCCGCGACGACGACGCGGTCGTTGGCCTCGACGTCGGTGGCCCCGGCGTTCTCGAGCTCGGTGACTCCTGCGCCCTCGACCTGCTCGGCGGAGACCTCGCCGGCGGGGCTGAGCACGACGTTCACGTTGTCGGCGAAGCCGTCGGTGTCGGTGAGGTCGGCGGCGAGGGTGTCCGCACCCATGCTCGCGGGGTCGGCGTCGGGGGTGCCCCAGCCCTCGGGCACGGAGTAGGAGTAGCCGTCGCCGGTGATCGTGTCGCCGGTCGCGGCGGCCGTGTCGATGGAGTCGGCGTCGCTGCCGGAGTCGGTGCCGGCGGAGGAGGAGCAGCCGGCGAGGAGGACGAGGAGGGCGGCGGCGGTGGCAGTGGCAGTGGCAGTGGCGGCGCCGAGACGCGCGGGAGCGCCGTGGCGCGTGATTCGTGACATCCCTGCACGCTAGCGACGGAGGCCGGGCCGCCGCATCCCCCTCGCCGGGGACGACGGCGCCGCGACTACGCTGGTGGCCCTATGGCATCCGACAGCGAACCCTCCGTCACCCTCACCGATCCGCTCGAGGAGCGCCTGCGCGCCCAAGTCGCCCGCGAGGGCGAGCGCGCGGTCGCCCTGCGCTCGGCCGCGCTGCTGACCGGCGGCTACGAGGGCGAGGCCTTCCTGCTCACCGTCGGCGGCGAGCACGCGGCGGGCGTCCTGCAGGGTGCTCCGTCGCTGTACTGGCCGGAGCTGTGGGGCGCGCGCGCCCTGCTCTACGTCTGGGACGACACGGCGGCCGACGCGGTCCTCGCCGGGCTGGCCAACCCGGCCTGGCGCGTGCGCGAGATGTGCGCCCGGGTCTGCGCCGAGCGGGTCCTCGGCGGGCAGAAGAAGCTGGCGCGGCTCACCACCGACGAGCACGCACGGGTCCGCGCGGCCGGTGCGCGGGCGCTCGTCGCCGCCGCGGTCGCGGGGATCGGCTCGGGGCGCGACGCGAAGGGCGAGTTCGCGGCGAGCGTCGAGCAGACGCTGACCTCGATGGTCCGCGACCCGGACAAGGACGTGCGCCGCGACGTGCGGGCCGCGCTGGACCAGCTCCGCGACGCCCGCCGCTGAGAAGCCCCTCGGGGGCGCCGCTCAGCCGCCGACGTGCGAGCCGAAGCCGGACTTGCCCGTGCCGCCGAAGCCGCCCGCGAGGGTGGCCTTCGAGCCGGGAGCCGCTCCGGCCGGCGCCTTCTGCACCACGTCGGGCTGGGTCGCCCCGCGCGCCGCGAAGCCGCCGGTGGTGACCGGCGCCCAGCTGGTGGCGCGGGTCGAGTTCCAGCGCGACGACGCGAAGATCAGCGGGCCGACCCAGAAGCCGCCGGCGTAGTGCCCGCGGTACTCGTCGGTCGCCTCGCAGAGCTGCTCGGGATCGTCGCCGACCTCCTCGCCCTGGGCCTGCAGCTGCGCGATCTGCTCCCGGACGTCCGCCAGGCAGTCCTCGCGGCTGGCGTAGACCGGGCGCTCGGCGTTCTCGGGGATGACGTAGTCCTGGCCGTCGGCGCCGGTGGTGACCACGCCGTCGGTCGAGGGGTTCGCGGAGTTCAGCGCGACCGCGAGGCCGAGCACGCCGACCGCGACGACGCCGCCGATGACGAGGCCGCGCCGCTTCGAGGCGATGCCGCTGATGCCGACGTCGCCGGACCGGCGGCGGGTGCGGGTGGTGCCCGGGTCGCCGGCGGGGGAGTCCTGCGGAGCGTCCTGGGGGCGGTGGTCGGGCCGGTCGTCGGGGGTGGTCATCGGGTCTCCTCGTCCTGCGGGCGGTTCTCCCGCGCGTCCTGGGGTCGCGTGTCCTGGGCTCGCGTGTCCTGGGGTCGGCCGTGCCCGGGGCCGCCCTGGTCGGGGCGGCCGAAGACGGGCTCGTCGCGGGGGGTCCGGCCCTCCTCGATGAAGTGCGGCACGAACTCCGCGAGGTCCCCGGTGATCGGTCCGCCGGTCTCGCGCACGTCGATGCCGGCCGGCGTCTCGCCGACGATCCAGCTGCCGATCACGACCGTCCGGCCGTCGATCCGGGCGAGGTCGGCCCGGGCCTGGTGCACGAAGCCCTCCTCGCCGTAGGCGCCGCCGTTCTCCGCGACGACCGCGCCGTCCCCATCGAGGATCGTCACGTTCGCGCCCTCCCGGCCGAGCCGGGGCTTGCGCACCTGCGCCGTGCCGACGAGCGGCTCGACGGAGGCCGGGAGCAGGTTCGGGTGGCCCGGGAACAGCTCCCAGAGCACCACGAGCAGCTGCTTGTTGCTGAGCAGCAGCTTCCAGGCCGGCTCGACCCAGCGGGTGCGCTCGCGCCGGTCGAGCAGGAGCCCGCCGAACTGCTCGCCGAGCATCCACTCCCAGGGGTAGAGCTTGAAGATCCGCCGGATCGGCTCGCCGTCGGCGTCGAGGAAGCCGGCGCCGTCGAGCTCGTAGCGGATGTCCTCCACGAAGATCAGCTTCGGATCGAAGCCCGCCTGCGCCGCGGTCTCGGCCATGTAGGCGACGGTGTCCGCGTCCTCGACGATCAGCTCGCCGTCGCCGGAGTCGTGCAGCGAGGCGAGGTGCAGCCGTGCGCCCTCGTCCAGCTGCCAGCGGTCGACGCGGAGGTGCCGCCACTGCTCGACGAGCTGCTCGTGCAGGCCGTTGAACTGGTCGGCCTCGGGGCCGCGCGTCTCCTCCAGCCACTGCCACTGCGCGGCGGCCGTCTCGACCAGCGAGGTCGGGGTGTCGGCGTTGAACTCGAGGAGCTTCACCGTGCCCTCGCCGTCGTAGGCGAGGTCGAACCGCCCGTAGACCGTGGGGTCGTCCTCGTCCCAGGAGGTGCGGACCAGCTCGTGGAAGCGCTCCGGGATGCCGAACTCCGCGAGGCGGCCGGTGCGGACGACGTGCTCGCAGGCGTCCATGCAGCGGTCGAAGAGCTCCTGGGTCGCCGTCTCGAGCAGCTCGATCTCGGCGAGCGAGAAGCCGTAGGCCGCGGACTCGTTCCAGTAGGGCCGGCCGCCCTCCGAGGGGAGGTCGTAGAAGCTGAAGCCGACCTCGTCGCAGCGGGCTCGCCAGTCGGGACGCGGGGTCAGGCTGTGTCTGCGCATGGGGTGGTCAGTCTACGACCGACCTCCGACACGGCCTCGAGGACGGTCGCACCGGGCCGAGCGCGCGGCGGGTCAGAGGTAGTCGACGCCGTAGAGGTCGTCGTAGTCCGGCGCCGCGTCGCCGTGCGGGGCCGTCGGGAGCGGAGCCTCGTCGTGCAGCTCGAGCACGACCGAGCTGGCCGCGGTCAGCAGCACCTCGACCCGCCCGCCGAGCACCGTCGTGAGGGACAGGAAGGCCGGGGCGGTGCGCATCGCCTCGAGCACGTCCTGCTTCGTCCGCTCCATCGTCGCGTCCGCGGCGAGGAGGTACGTCCGCTCGGACACCGTCACCTGCAGCATGGTTCCCCCGTCTCGTGGAGCCTCTCGGCCCGGTTCCTCAGCGTACGGAGCGGAGCGGATCGGGATGACCGCGTTGACCGGCCGACGGCCGTCGGCTAGGGCTCGCTCCCGCGGCCGGTGCCAGCGGGGGGCCGGAGCGGTGATCCTCATGCGCTGTCCCGCCACTCCGGCCACGGCGTGACGACCGTCATCGGACCCGCGGCTCCCGCACCGCCCGCGCCGCCGGGGGACAGCAGCTCCGCCAGCCGGAGCGCCGCCGCCCGGGCGATCAGCGCGCGATCGATGGTGAGCGAGGTCAGGCTCGGGAGCATCGCCGCGCCCAGGCTCAGGCCGTCGATCCCCGCGATGCGGACGTCGCGCGGCACCTCGAGCCCGAGGCGGCTCGCCCGCTGCAGGGCGCCGAGCGCCATCATGTCGTTGAACGCGATGACGGCGTCGACCTCGGGGTGCGCGGCCAGCAGCTCGCCGAAGGCGTCGGCTCCACCCGCGATGGTCTCGCCGCCGGTCGCGACGAGCGCGGCCTCGCCGGGCGCGAGGCACTCCTCGAACCGCAGCCGGCGCGCGCTCGGGGCGTACTCGTCCGGCTCGGCGTGGTCGAGCATCCCGATGGTGCGCGCCCCGCGCTCGCGCAGCCCGGCGACCAGCGCGCGCATCCCGGGCGCGAAGTCCACGGCGATGGCGTGCACGCCCGGCAGCTCGTCGTCGCGCTCGATCAGCAGGACCGGCACTCCGCGCGCCGCCCGGCGGATCGACTCCAGGCTCTCCCGGGCGAGATAGCCGACGATGACGTCGACCTGGGTGGCCAGGTCCGCGACGATCTGCTCCTCGGACTCGTTCGTCTCGGCGACGACGACGACCTGCCAGCCGCGTGCGGCGAACTCCTCCAGCAGGTCGGCGGCGAGGTCGGTGTAGTACGGGTTCCGCAGCGAGGTGATCACGAGGCCGACCGCGATGCTCTTCTGCCGGGCCATGTTGGCGGCGAACCGGCTGGGGACGTAGCCGAGGGCCTCGCTCACGGCGAGCACGCGCTCGCGGGTGGCGGCGCTGATCTCGGACATGCCGTTCATCGCGCGCGTCACGGTCTGCCGCGAGACGCCGGCCTCCCGGGCGACGTCGCGGATGGTGGCGCGGCGACCCGGCTGGTCTCTCGGCGGACGAGGGGGCATCGGCGGTTCGCCGGAGCGGTCCACGGCGGCCCTCTCTTTCTCAGTCTCGTCTGGCAACACGCATATGGCGACAGCGCCTCGCGTCTTCGGCGACAGCTGCCTTGACAGGTCGACGGCCGCCAGCTTAGCGTGTGGGCACTCGTGGTCCGTGACCGTTCACGTGAACGGTCACGGTAGCCGCGTACCTTGCTGCTCACCCTTCGATGGAGAAGAACACCATGCCCCTCGTCTCGAACACCCTGGTCCGGCGATCGCTCGCCGGAGCGACCGCGCTCGCGCTGACGGCGAGCCTGGCGGCCTGCACCGACAGCGGTCCGGCCGCCGACGACGGCGCCGTCGACGTCCTCGTCGCGCAGAGCACGGCGCAGGTGCCGGTCGGCGAGACCCCCTGGGCCGCGGCGCTCGCGGCGGAGACCGGCTGCACGGTGAACTGGAACACGATCGACGACACCGCGTGGACCCAGCAGAAGAACCCCTCGCTCGCCGCGGGGGACGTGCCGGACATCGCGCTCCGGGCCGTCGGCGCGAACGACGCGGTGCAGTACCCGGGCCTCTTCGAGGACATCGCGCCGCACCTGGACGATCTGCCGAACGTGCGGCGGTTCTTCGAGGAGAAGCCCGACGCGCGCCGGCTGGTCGAGAACGAGAAGGGCGAGATCCACTCGCTCTCCTCGTCCCGCGGCAGCGGCTACCGCGGCTCCGGTCAGCACATGATGATCAACCGGGCCTGGCTCGACGCCCTCGGCCTCGAGGTCCCGCGCACCTGGGACGAGCTGACGACGGTGCTGCAGGCGTTCAAGACACAGGACCCGAACGGCAACGGGCAGGCGGACGAGGTCCCGTTCAACGTCCGCCGCCTCGAGACGGCCGGCTTCGGCTGGTACAGCCCGTTCCTGCTGCTGAACTCCACCGGCATCGCGACCTCGTTCAACAAGGGCCCGTCGGCGCAGGGGATCCACGTCTCCGACGGACGGGTCGCCAACTTCCTCGTCTCGGACGAGTACCGCCGGGTGGTCGCGTACCTGCACGAGCTGCTCGCAGCCGGCCTCATCCCGGCCGACGCGCTCACCAAGGACGATTCGGCGTACTACGCCGCTCAGGCGGGGGACGGGGAGACCGCGCAGATCGGCCTGATCTTCGGCTGGTCGCTCGCCGACTTCGGGGATCTCCGCGACCAGTACGTGGCGATGCCCGCTCCCGCCGCCTCCGCGAGCATGTCCGCGGAGGACGTGGTCTGGGACGGCTCGGACAACGAGTACGAGGGCGGGAAGCTCGCCGTCTCGGCAGCCGCGGCGGGTGACGAGTGCGTGTGGAAGGTGGTCGACGCCCTCTACAGCGAGAAGTACTCGATCCAGCAGTTCACCGGATCGATCCCCGAGTTCGTCACGGACGACGGCAACAGCACGTACTCGGTCACCGAGGCGTACCGGGCCGCCGTCGCGGACGGTCGCGACCCCGCGCTCGCCGACCGCCTGGCCGGCTGGATCCCCGACTCCGTCACCCTGAACGGCGACTGGAACCGGGACGATCTCCGCGAGGTGGACGACGTCTACACCGAGCAGTACTCGCACTACGACCACGTGCGCGATCTGATGCCCGACTACGTCCGGCTGTCCGCCGAGGACGCGATCACCGCCGCCAACAACGACACCGCCGTGCTCAACTTCGCGCTGCAGAAGACGTCGCAGTGGATCGCGGAGGGCGGGGTCGACGACGAGTGGGACGAGTACGTCGCTCAGCTCGAGTCGATCGGCCTCGTGCAGAACGTCGAGCTCTGGCAGAAGGCCTACGACCTCGCCACCGCGACGTCATGATACGGACGGCTCTCGACGCGTCCGCGGCCGGGGCACCCGTCGCCCCGGCCGCGGGGGCGATGCTCCCGGTCCCGCCCCGGCCGCTGCGCGCCCTCCGCAGCGTGCGGAACCAGTGGCAGCTCTGGCTGATGGTGCTGCCGGCGCTGGTCTTCACCGCCGTCTTCGCCTACGTGCCGCTCTACGGGCTCCAACTCGCCTTCCGGACCTACGTTCCGGCGCGCGGGCTCAGCGGCGGGGAGTGGGTCGGCCTCGACTACTTCGTGCAGTTCTTCGAGTCGCCGCTCTTCTCGACGATCGTGCTCAACACCGTGCAGATCAGCCTCTGGACGCTCGCGATGGGATTCGTCGCGCCGATCGTGCTGGCGCTCCTGATCAACCAGATCAGCGCCGGCCGCCTCAAGAGCTTCGTGCAGACGATCACCTACATGCCGCACTTCATCTCGGTCGTGGTGATCGTCGCGATGATCAACATCTTCCTGCGGCCCGAGAACGGGCTCCTCGGCCGGTTCCTGCCAGGTCAGAACCTCCTCGCCGAGCCGGACGCCTTCTCGACGATCTACTGGGTGAGCGAGGTCTGGCAGCACTGCGGCTGGAACGCGATCATCTACCTCGCCGCGCTCTCGACCGTCGACACGTCGCTCTACGAGGCCGCGAAGATCGACGGCGCCGGGCGGCTCCGTCTCATCCGCTACGTCGACATCCCCACGATCCTGCCGACCGCGGCCATCCTGCTCATCCTCAACATGGGGTCGGTGCTGAGCGTCGGCTTCGAGAAGGTCTACCTGATGCAGAACTCGCTCAACCTGTCCTCCGCGGAGGTCATCGCGACCTACACCTACAAGATCGGCATCCTCAGCAACCAGTTCTCGTACTCCACCGCCATCGGCCTCTTCAACACGGTGATCAACTTCACCCTGCTGATCGTGGCCAACCAGCTCGCCAAGCGCGCCACGGGTTCCAGTGTCTTCTGAGCGCGGGGGGTCTTCCGAGCGCGGCGGGCCGATCCGCCGCTGGGACCCCTGGACCCCGAGGGAGAGGACGTCCATGACCCCTGCACCGGACACCCGCGGCATCGCCGTCGCCGACGCCCGAGCCGGCGGCGGCGCACCCCTCCCGCCGCGCCGACGGCGCCGGACGGTGCCGAAGCGGCCGCTCGACCGGGTCATCGACGCCGTCGCCGGCCTCCTGATCGCGATCGTCGTGCTCGCCGTGCTCTACCCGCTCTGGTTCATCGTGGTGGCGTCGTTCTCCGATCCGGGTGCGGTCTCCTCGGGGCGGCTCACGCTGATCCCGGAGGGGTTCCGGCTCTCGGGCTACGAGCGGCTGCTGCAGGACGAGCGGATCTGGAACGGCTACCGGAACTCCGTCGTCTACGCCGTCCTCGGGACGGCGCTGAACCTGCTCGTCACGATCCCGGCGGCGTTCGCGCTCTCCCGGCCCGAGTTCCGTCCGCGGCGGGTGCTGCTGCTGGTGTTCGCGGTCACCCTGTTCTTCTCCGGCGGACTGATCCCGAACTACCTGCTCTACCGCGATCTCGGGCTGCTGAACTCGATGTGGGTGTTCGTGCTCCCGGGTGCCCTCAGCGTCTTCAACCTGATCATCGCCCGGTCGTTCTTCGAGACCTCGATCCCCGAGGAGCTGCACGACGCGGCCCGCATCGACGGGGTGACCTACCTCGGCTTCTTCCTGCGGATCGTGCTCCCGCTCTCCGCCGCGATCATCGCCGTGATCGGGCTGTACTACTTCGTCGGGCACTGGAACGACTACTTCACGGGCCTGGTCTTCGTCCGTGACGCCTCACTCCTGCCGCTGCAGAACGTGCTGCAGAGCATCCTGCTCGCGAACCAGTCGGTCGCGGGCCAGGGCGGCAGCGGCGGTCAGTCCGCGCAGCAGCTGCAGGAGACCGCGGACCAGATCAAGTACGGCGTGATCATCGTCTCGACGCTGCCGCTGCTCGTGCTCTACCCGTTCCTGCAGCGCTACTTCGACAAGGGCGTGCTGGTCGGGGCGGTGAAGGGCTGATGGCGTCGCTCGCCGAGCGCTACGAGGCGGCCTGCCGGGTCGTGCTGCTGATCGTGGTCGTCTCGGCGGCGACGGTCGTCTTCACGCTGCGCGGCGCGGTGGTCGCCGGGTTCTTCCCCGCGGTGGCCGCCGCGCACGCGGTGCACCGCGCCCGGCTGCTCGACGCCGACGGCCCCTGGTCGCTCCGGCGGACCGTCTCGCTGTTCGCGCGGTCCTGGCGGGACGAGTTCCCGCGCGCGAACCTGCCGGGGTACGTCCTTCTCGGCGTCGGCGCGGTCCTCTGGGTCGACCACCGGATCCTCGGCGGCGTCGAGGTCGACGGACTCGGTGTGGCGGTGACCGGCGTCCTCCTCGTGGTCTCGGCCCTCTTCGCGCTGTTCGCCGTGGAGTTCTGGGTGGTCCGCGCGCACTTCGCGGAGCGGACGCGCTGGCAGCTACGCACCACGGTGCAGCTGCTGCTCGCACGGCCGCTCTGCACCGTGATGCTGGGCGCGGTGCTGCTCCTGCTGCTGGCGCTCGCGACGAGCCTCCCCGGGCTCGGCCTCGTCGCCGCCGGAGCCGTCCTCCCGTTCGCCGCGACCGTCGTCGTCGCCGCCTTCGGCCGGCTGCCGGGCCTCAGCCGATCCGCGGCTCGGTGCTGAGGGAACGGACGCGGCGTCGCCCCACCCTGCTGGTCGAGCAGCCCCGCAGGGGCGACATCATGCTGGTCGAGCAGCCCAGCGGGGGCGCCATCATGCTGGTCGAGTAGCCCCGCAGGGGCGTATCGAGACCCGCCGTCGGCAGCAGGGCGGTCTGCAGACTCGTCTTCTGACGCTGGTGGGTCTCGATACGCCGCTCCGCGGCTACTCGACCAGCATGAATTGAGACGCGACTGCGCGGCTACTCGACCAGCATGAATCGAGACGCGACTGCGAGGGCTCGACCAGCATGCGGCGGCGGTCAGAAGCGAGGCGGGAGGGCGGCGAGCAGCGAGTCGGGCTGCACAGGGAGGTCGCGGACGCGGACGCCGGTGGCGTGGAAGACGGCGTTGGCGACGGCCGCGGCGGTGCCCACGTTGCCGATCTCGCCGATGCCCTTGCCGCCCATCGGGGCGAGGTGCGGGTCCTCCTCGTCCAGCCACTCCGCGCGCAGGTCGACGACGTCGGCGTTCGCCGCCACGTGGTACGTCGCGAAGTCGTGGTTGGCGTAGTCGCCGAGCACCGGGTCCAGTGCTCCGTGCTCGTGCAGCGCCATCGAGAGGCCCATGGTCATGCCGCCGAGGAACTGCGAGCGGGCGGTGCGCGGATTGAGGATGCGGCCCGCAGCGAAGACGCCGAGCATCCGCGGCACCTGGATCTCGCCCGAGTCGAGGTCCACCCGCGCCTCGACGAAGTGGGCGCCGTAGGCGTAGCGGGCGAAGTCGCCCATCCCGGCGACGTCCTCCGTGGTATCGACGACGACGTCGAGGCCCTCCGGGGGCAGCGGCTGCCCGTCGGCCAGCAGGGCGAGCAGGCGGTGGCAGGCCTTGGTGACGGCCCAGCCCCAGGAGCCGGTGCCCGAGGAGCCGCCGGCGACCGGGCCCTGCGGCAGCGCGCTGTCGGCGATGACGATCCCGATCCGGTCGACCGGCACGTCCAGCGCGTCGGCGGCGACCTGGGTGAGCACCGTGCGGGCGCCCTGGCCGATGTCGGTCGCGTTGACCGCGATCACGAAGCGGCCGCCGGGCAGCGCGGTGGCCCGCGCTCCGCTCGGCGAGGTGAGCACGGGATAGGTGGCGCCGGCGACCCCGGTGCCGACCAGCCAGCGGCCGCGGCGGTCGGCGCCCGCCCGCGGATCGCGGCCCTCCCAGCCGAACAGCTCCGCTCCGCGGCGGAAGCACTCGAGGTAGTGCCGGCTGGAGAACGGCGAGCCCGAATCGGGATCGACGTCCGGCTCGTTGCGCACCCGCAGCTCGATCGGGTCGATCCCGGCGGCGACCGCGAGCTCGTCCATCGCCGACTCGAGCGCGTACATGCCGGGGCACTCGCCGGGGGCGCGCATCCAGCGCGGCGTCGGCACGTCGAGCGCCGCGACCCGGTGGGTGACCAGTCGGTTCGGCGCCGCGTAGAGGTGGCGGGTGGCTTCGCCGGTCTGCTCGGCGAACTCCTGGATCGTGGAGGTGTGCGAGAAGGCCTCGTGCGCGATCGCGGTGAGCCGACCCTCTGTGTCGGCCGCGAGCCGGACGTGCGAGATCGTCGGCGTGCGGTAGCCGGCCAGCGCGAACATCATCTGCCGGGTGTAGGCGATCTTGATCGGCCGGCCGGTGAGGAGGGCCGCCATCGTCGCGAGCACCACGTTCGGCCGCGGCGAGCCCTTCGAGCCGAAGCCGCCGCCGACGTGCTCGCTGCGCACCCGGATGACGGAGGGATCGAGCGAGAACAGCGTCGCCAGGGTCGACTGCACCGAGCTCGTGCCCTGCGAGGAGTCGAGGACGTCGAGGCGCCCGTCGGACCAGGTGACGACCGAGGCGTGCGGCTCCATCGGCGAGTTGAACAGCGCCGGCGTGGAGTAGCGCGCGTCGATCGAGACGGCCGCCGCCGCGATGGCCGCGTCGACGTCGCCGTCGGAGCTGTCGGTCGCGAAGCCGGCGTTGACCTGCTCCGGCGCGTAGAGCTTGGGCTGGTCCTCGGTGAGCACGACGTCGGTCCCGGAGTCGACGTACTCGACGCGCAGGGCGGCAGCGGCCTCGCGGGCGGTCTCGAGCGTGTCGGCGAGGACGAGCGCGATCACCTGGCCGCGGTAGGCGACCGCGTGCGACTGCAGCACCTGCAGCTCGCCGTCGTCCGCGTCCTCGAGCGGCAGCGCAGAATCGGGGGTGATCACCGAGTGCACGCCGGGCAGCGCGAGCACGGCGTCGACGTCGATGCGCCGCACCATGCCCGTCGCGACGGCCGACTGCACCGGCCAGGCGTGCAGCAGACCCTCCGGCGAGTGCTCGAAGGCGTAGCGGGCCGCGCCGGTGACCTTGTCGCGGCCCTCCAAGCGGGCCAGTGGTGTGCCCAGGGCCGTGCCGAGCGCGGTCATGCCGCCACCTCCTCGTCGAGTCCGGCGAGCTCGGCGAGGACGCCGACGATCAGCCGCGTGAGCAGCGGGACCTTGAAGGCGTTCTGCTCGGTCGGCGTCGCGGCGGCGAGCTCCGCCTCCGCCGCGCGCGTGAAAGCCTCGACGGTCGCGGGGCCGCCGCGGAGCAGGTCCTCCGCGATGCGAGCGCGCCAGGGCGCGTGCGCGACCGCGCCGAGGGCGAGGCGGATGTCGGTCACGGTCCCATCGGTCACCTCGAGCGCCGCGGCGACCGAGCCGAGCGCGAAGGCGTAGGAGCGGCGGTCGCGGGCCTTGCGGTAGGTGGAGGTCGCGGCGAACGGCAGCGGCGGCAGCTCGACGGCGGTGATCAGCGCGCCGGCCGGCAGGTTCGTGTCCCGCTCGGGGTGCTCGCCGGGGAGTCGGTAGAAGTCGGTGATCGGCAGGCTCGCCGGACCGTCGACGGTCTCGAAGCGGACGACGGCGTCGAGCGCGGTGAGTGCGACGGCCATGTCGCCGGGATGGGTCGCGATGCAGACGTGCCCGGGGTCGGCGTCGGTGGCGATGCCGAGGATCGCGAGCTCGCGGGAGACGCCCTTCAGTGCGGAGCAGCCGGTGCCCGGCTCGCGCTTGTTGCACGGCTTCGAGACGTCGGTGAAGGAAATGCAGCGGGTGCGCTGCAGCAGGTTGCCGCCGGTCGAGGCCTGGTTGCGCAGCTGTCCGGAGGCGCCGGCGAGCAGGGCACGGCTGAGGGCCGGGTAGCGGCGGCGGACGAGCGGGTGCGCGGCGAGGTCGCTGTTGGCGACTCCCGCGCCGATCCGGAGTCCGCCCGCGGCCGTCTCCTCGATGCCGCCGAAGTCGACGCGGCTGACGTCGACGAGACCCGCCGGGCGCTCGACGCCGAGCTTCATCAGGTCGACGAGGTTGGTGCCGCCGGCGAGCGGCCTCGCTTCGGGCGACGCGGCGAGCAGGCGCACGGCGTCGGCGACGTCCGCGGCCCGCTGGTACTCGAAGGTCCTCATCGCGCGGTCTCCGTCTCGCTCGGGTGCTCCGCCGCGTCGTGGACGGCGGGCACGATGTTCGCGTAGGCGCCGCAGCGGCAGAGGTTGCCGCTCATCCGCTCGCGCACCTCCTCGTCGTCGAGCACGACGTCGTCGTCGGTGCTCAGCTCGGCGGTGACGTGGCTGGGCATGCCCGCGCGCGCCTCGGCGAGCATGCCGACCACCGAGCAGATCTGCCCCGGGGTGCAGTAGCCGCACTGGTAGGCGTCGCGCTCGAGGAACGCCCGCTGCACCGGATGCAGGTCGTCGCCGTCGGCCAGGCCCTCGATCGTGGTGACCTCGCGGCCGTCGACCGACACCGCCAGCACGAGGCAGCTGTTGGTCCGGCGTCCGTCGAGCAGCACGGTGCAGGCGCCGCACTGGCCGTGATCGCAGCCCTTCTTGGAGCCGATGAGATCGAGCCGCTCCCGGAGCAGATCGAGGAGCGTGGTGCGGTTGTCGACCTCGACCGCTCTCGACTCGCCGTTCACGGTGACGTCGATCGCGGTCGACGGCACGGACCTGGTCTCGCTGCGCTGCGCCATGGCTGAAAGCTACCCGCGGGAGCGCCGGTGGGCGGGGGCCCTTCTCGGGCGGGCTGCGGAGGGCTACCCTCCGCTCGCGTCGCCGCGCGCCGGGTAGAGCGCGACCGCCTCCGGATCGATCACGAAGTCGACCTCGTCGTCGATCCCCGCGCCGAGGGCGGCGAGCTGCGCGGGGGAGAGGTCGGCCGCGATACCAGCGGCGCGCACCCGCACGAGGTCGCCGCGCCGCTCGAGGTCGCGGATGCGGGCGCGGACGCGGCCAGCGGCGGGCGATCCCGGCAGGGCCGGCGCGACCGTCACGGAGGCGGGCCGGAACGCGGCCGCTGCCCGCGCGCCCGCGGCGACGGAGCCCGCCGCCCGCAGCTCCACGCCGTCGTCGGTCCGCAGCCCGGTGCCGGTCGCCGTGCCCGTCAGCAGATTGAGCGCGGCGAGCTCCGCGGTGAAGGGGCTCTGCGGGCGCTCCAGCACCTCGTGGGTGGGGCCGTCCTCGATCACCCGCCCGCCGTGCAGCACCACGACGCGGTCGGCCAAGGTGTAGGCGTCGAGCACGTCGTGGGTGATCAGGATCGTGGTCCGCCCGGGCAGGACGCGGCGGAGCATCCGCCGCAGCAGCGGGGCGACCGCGACGTCCAGGGCCGCCATCGGCTCGTCGAGCAGCAGCAGCTCCGGACTCGGGGCGAGCGCCCTGGCCAGGGCCACCCGCTGCGCCTGTCCGCCCGACAGCTGTGCCGGGCGGCGGTCGGCGAGGTCGACGGCGTCGACGGCCTCGAGCCAGGTGCGCGCGGTCTCGGCCGCGGCGGAGCGGCCGGCGCCGGTGCTCCGCGGGCCGAACGCGACGTTGTCGAGCACGCTGAGGTGCGGGAAGAGCAGCGGGTCCTGGGCGAGCAGCGCGACGCTGCGGCGGTGCGGCGGCAGGTGCACGCGGCGGGCGGCGTCGAACAGGGTCGCTCCGGCCAGGACCGCGCTCCCGTCGTCGGCGCGGAGGAGGCCGGCGAGCAGCCCGACGAGCGTCGACTTGCCCGCGCCGTTCGGGCCGAGGACGGCCGTGGTCGTCCCGGTCTCGACCCGCAGCGCGACGTCGACGCCGCGGGCGTGCAGCCGCGCGTCGATCTCGAGCGTCACGGGCGAGCCTCCACTCGGGCGGCGCGCGGCCGGCGATGCGCGAGCCCGATCACGAGGACCGCGACGACGACCAGCACCAGCGAGAGGGCGACCGCGGCGTCCGGGTCGGTCTCGCGCTGCAGGTAGATCTCGAGGGGCAGCGTGCGGGTGACGCCCTGCAGGCTGCCGGCGAAGGTCAGCGTCGCGCCGAACTCGCCGAGCGCGCGGGCGAAGGAGAGGATCGCGCCGGAGAGCAGCCCGGGCAGGATCAGCGGCAGCGTGACCCGGCGCAGCACGGTCGAGGGCCGGGCGCCGAGGGTCGCGGCGACGCTCTCGTAGCGGTCGCCGGCCGAGCGGAGCGCCCCCTCGAGGCTGAGCACCAGGAACGGCAGCGCGACGAAGGTCTGCGCGAGGATCACCGCGGTGGTGGAGAACGCGATCCGGATCCCGAGCGCCTCGAGGGCGCCGCCGAGCAGGCCGAGCCGCCCGAAGGTGTAGAGCAGGGCGATACCGCCGACCACCGGGGGCAGCACGAGCGGGAGCAGCACGAGGGCGCGCACCAGGCCCTGGCCGGGGAAGGAGGTGCGCGCGAGGGTGAGCGCCATCGGCACGCCGATCACGACGCAGAGTGCGGTGGCGGCGGCGGCGGTGCGCAGGCTCAGCAGGAGCGCCGCGATCGAGGAGTCCGAGGTGATCAGCGGCACGAACTCGGCCCAGTCGACACGGGTGAGGATGCCGACCAGCGGCAGCAGGACGAAGGCACCGCCGACGACCGCGACGGCGACGACCCAGCGGGGTACTCCGGCGGAGAGCGTCACCGGCCGGCGGGTCGCGGGCGAGCGGGTGACGGGCGAGCGGGTCGCGGGCGAGCGGGTCACGCCTTCCCGTTCGGGGTCTCCACCACGACCATCGTCGCCTTGACGATCGCGATCGCGGGCGAGCCCGGCTCGAGGCCGAGCTCGCGGACGGCCTCGGCGGACATCAGCGAGACGACGCGGTGCGGGCCGCACTGCAGCTCGACCTGCGCCATCACGGTGTCCGAGACGACCTCGGTGACGATGCCGACGAAGCGGTTGCGCGCCGAGCGGCCCACCTCGCTCGGGTCGACGGGGAGGATCGCGTTCTGCCGGGCGAGACGGGCGAGGTCGAGCCCCTCGACGACGCTGCGGCCGGCGGCGTCCTTGCTGCTCGCGAGAGTGCCGTTCTCGATCCAGCGGCGGACGGTGTCGTCGCTGACGCCGAGGTAGTCGGCGGCGTTCCGGATGCGGATCTGCGGCATGGTCAGGGTGCTCCTGTCTCGGGGGCCCCGAATCCTGCAGCCGCGAGGACACGGCGGCCCTCGTCACCGGCGACGTACGCGGTGAAGGCGGCCGCGAGGTCCGGGTCCGCGGAGCCGGCGACCGGGGCGATCGGGTAGATGTTCACGGCCTGCGACGATTCGGTGAACTCGATGCCGGTCACCGCGTCGCCGGCGGCGGCGACGTCGGTGACGTAGACCAGGCCGGCGTCGGCCTCGCCCGAGGTGACCTTGCCGAGGACGTCGGTGACCGACGACTCCTCGCTGACCGGCTGGAGGTCGACGCCGGTCGCGGTCTCCACGGTGACCGTCGCCGCGCCGCACGGGACCTGCGCCGCGCAGACGACCGTCTTCACGCCCTCGCGGGCGAGGTCGGCGAACGAGGCGATGCCCGCGGGATTGGCCGGCGGGACGGCGATCTCGAGGGTGTTGGTCGCGAAGTCGACGGGCTCGCCCTCGATGAGGTCGGCGTCGGTGAGCTTCGCCATGTTCTTCTCGTCGGCCGAGGCGAACACGTCGGCGGGCGCGCCGTTGGTGATCTGGGTCACCAGGTCGGAGGAGCCGGCGAAGGTCAGCTCGACGGCGGTACCCGGATGCTCGGCCTCGAAGGCCGTCGCGATCTCGGTGAAGGTGCCCTTCAGCGACGCGGCGGCGTAGACGGTGATCGAGCCGGAGAGCGCGCCCGGGGAGCCGGTCGGGGCGGGCGCCGCGGAGGCGGAGCAGCCCGTCAGCGCGAGGACCGCGGCTGCGGCGGCGAGGGCCGCGGCGGCGGTGCGGGGGAGTGGCATGGGAGGGACCTTCCGGCGCGCGGGTGCGGGGAGGTTCTCCGCATTCGCGTCTTCGAGATCACTCTACTGCCGCAGAACGGGAAGCACCTACTGAGCGAGCGGCCCGCGGAGCGGGCGTTCCGAGACCCTCGCGTCCGGTAAGGCGGGGTCTCGATACGCCGCCGTCGGCGGCTGCTCGACCAGCATGACCTGCTCGCCCGGCGGGGTGGGTCCACCGGGAAGAGGCACCGCGGAACTCGCTGGTCGAGTAGCCCCGAAGGGGCGTATCGAGACACGCCCCCGCCATGGACGGCGGCCGTATCCGCCTCCGCAGGCTCAGTGCTGCGGCGCCAGCACGTCCGCGTAGCGCTCGGCCGGGTCGAGGGCGAGGCCGGGCTTCACCGCTCGGGCGACATCGTCCGCGAGGACCTCGGCGGCGCCGCGCTCGAGGCCGTCGAGGGCGGCCGTCACGATCGCCTCGGGGCTCGACTTCGGAGCGTCCGACCACGAGGCCATGTCGGTGTCGACGAGGCCCATGTGCAGGCCGAGCACCTGGGTGCCCTGCGGGGCGAGGGCCAGGCGCAGGCCGTCGGTGACGCTCCAGGCCGCGGCCTTGGACATCGAGTACGACTCCGAGCCCGGGAACGAGACGAAGGCCGAGACGGAGAGCACGTTGAGCACGGCGCCGCCGCCCGCGCGGCCGAGGCTCCCGGCGAAGGCGCGCGCGAGCATCAGGGGCGCGAAGGCGTTGGTCTCGACTGTGCGGCGGATCTCGTCGAGGTCGCCGGTGACGAAGTCGACGGTGGGGGCGATGCCGGCGTTGTTGACGACGATCGACACGTCGCCGAGGGTCGCCGCGAGCTCGACGATGCGGTCCTGATCGGTCACGTCGAGCGCGATCGGCACGACGCCCGGCGCGGCGGCGACCGTCGAGGCGTCGCGCGCCGCGGCGTAGACGGTGCGGGCGCCGCGCGCCGTCAGCTGCCGGACGAACTCGGCGCCGATGCCGCGGTTGGCGCCGGTCACGAGCACGACGGAGTCCTGGATCTGCATGGGAGTGCCTTTCTGTAATGGTCGATAAAGAACTGGCGCGATGCACGCTAGCACGTTCCGTAGCGACTGTTATAGAATCGGGGCATGGCAGGACGACCGAGGGGCTTCGACCGCGACGAGGCGCTCGACACGGCGATGCGCCGCTTCTGGAGCGACGGCTACGACGAGACGACGGTCGCCGTGCTCACCCGCGAGATCGGCATCTCGGCTCCGAGCCTCTACGCGGCCTTCGGCGATAAGGACGAGCTCTTCCGAGCCGCGGCGAGCTGCTACGCCGACACCGCCGACGCCGCCCTCGCCCGGCTCCTCGACGCGCCGACGGCCTGGGACGCGCTGGCCGCCGTCGTCCGCTCGAGCGCCGCGGGGTACTCCGACCCGGGCACGCCCTCCGGCTGCTTCGTGCTGAGCGAGCCGCGCCTGGCCGAGCGCCGCCGTTCGATGGAGGACGTCATCGCCGCCCGCATCGAGCGGGGAATCGCGGAGCGGGATGTGCCGGCCGGCACCGACGCGGCGCGGACGGCGGCCTTCGTCGTCGCGGTGCTGACGGGGATGTCGACGCAGGCCCGCGACGGCGGCAGCGCCGAGCGCGTCGCCGAGATCGGCGAGCTCGCCCTCGCGGCGCTGCCCCGCTCGTGACCGCCGCGCCAGGGAGCACCCGGCAGCACCTCGCCGCCGCCGCCGATCTCGCCCGCCGGCACCTGGAGCATCCGGAGCGCGCCGCCGCGCTGGACCTGCGGCTGCACCGGGTCACGGCGCCGACCTCGCTGGTCTACACGCGCTTCCCGCCGACGCTGAGCCTCGTCCTCTCCGGCCGCAAGCGCTCGATCGTCGGCGACTCGGACGAGCAGTGGGGCGCCGGCCGCTTCCTGATCACGCCGGTCGACCTGCCGGTGATCGCGGCCGTCGTCGAGACCGGCGAGCAGGGCGACTTCGTCTCGGCCAACTGGCACCTCGATCCGGTGCTCGTCGCCGAGGTCGCCGGGCTCGTCGCGCACCGCCCCGCCGCGGCGATCCCGGAACGGATCGGCACGATCACCCCGGAGCTCGCCGACGCGCTGCACCGCCTGTTCCGGCTCCTCGACGCGCCCGAGGAGATCCCGGTGCTCGGGCCGGCGGTGTCGCGCGAGCTGGTGCTCCGCCTGCTGCAGAGCGACCAGGCGCCGCGCCTGCTGTCGGCGTCGTCCGCCGTCCGCTCGGCCGCGGTGACCCGGGCGGTCGACGCGATGACCGCCGCTCTCGCGCACGGCTGGACGCTCGACGCGCTGGCCGCCGAGGCGAGCACGAGCGTGCCGACGCTCACCCGGCGGTTCCGCGAGCTGACCGGGATGTCGCCGCTCGGCTACCTGCGCCGACTGCGGCTGGGCGAGGCGCGGCGCCTCCTGCTGGTGCGCGGCGAGACGGCCGCGGGCGCGGCGGCGGCCGTCGGCTACGCGAGCGCGTCGCACTTCGGCCGCGACTACCGCCGTGCCTACGAGACGACCCCCGCCGCCGACGCCGCCCTGCACCCGGGCCGGCTGGTGCAGGTCGACTGACCTGCGCTCCCGGGTCCGCGGTCAGCGCCGCGCGCCGACGATACCGCCGTCGACCAGCAGGGTCGTGCCGTGCACGTAGGACGCCTCGTCGGTGGCGAGCCAGCGCACGGCCTGGGCGATCTCGTCCGGGCGACCGGGGCGGCCGGCGGGAGTCGGGGCGGTCATCGCGTCGAGGATCGCCGAGGCGTGCTCGTTGCCGGGGGTGAGCGTCGCGCCGGGGGCGACCGCGACGACGCGCAGGCCGTCCGCGCCGTACTCCGCCGCCCAGGCTCGAGTCAGGTGGTCGAGCGCGGCCTTGGTCGCCGGGTAGAGGGCGGTGCCGAGGGTTCCGACGCGCCCCATCCACGAGGTGATGTTGATGATCACGCCGGAGCCGTGCTCGGCCATCGTCGGCGCGATCGCTCCGACGAGCTGGTGCGGGACCCGGATGTTGGTGACGAGCAGGGCGTCGACGTCGGCGTCGCTCAGCTCGGCGGTCGGGCCGACGGGGAAGACGCCGGCGTTGTTGACGAGCACGTCGATCCGGCCACCGAGCAGGCGCAGCGCCTCGGCGGCGACGGCGCGGGTGGCGTCGGGCGTGCCGCCGAGGTCGGCGACGAGCACGGAGGCGGTGCCGCCGGCCGCGGTGATCGCCTGCGCGACCGCCTCGGTGCGCGCGCGGTCGCGGCCGTGCACGAGGACGTGCGCGCCGGACGAGGCGAGTCGGTGGGCGATGGCCTCGCCGAGCCCGCTGGAGGAGCCGGTGACGAGGGCGCTTCGGCCGGCGAGCCGGTCGTCCGTGAGGAGGGGGACTGTGGTGGTGTCGGTCATGGATCCAGCCTCGCGGCGCGGGTCACCGGCCGGTGTCCTGATCGGATCGAGGCCTGTCGCGATCCGATCATGGCGCCGCCCCCGCCCCGGACGCGTGCTGATCGGGCATCCCCTGCATGCTGATCGAGTAGCCCGCTGAGCGGGCGCACCGAGATCCACCGTGCTGGCCTGAGCGGGTCTCGATACGCCCGTCCGGGGTTGCTCGACCAGCATGTGCGGGCCCGGAGCGCACGCCTGTACCGCGCGCACTGCCTGCTGATCGAGTAGCCCGCGCGGCGGGCGTATCGAGCGGAGGGGGCACCTCCGGCGCCATCGCAGGCGAGGAAGAGGCCGACGTGCATACGGTGGTTGGTCTCGATACGCCCCTGCGGGGCTACTCGACCAGCATGTGCGCGGTCGTCTCTTCCTCATAGATCCACGGTCGTCAGAACGGTGCGGGTACGTCGACGAAGCGGGGCTTCGGCGGCGGCTCCGGCGGTCGTCCGGGGAGCGGCGGCGGGCGGTTGCTGATCCGCCGGCCGGTCGGGCTCGTCCAGACGATCGTTCCGTCGTCGTGTCTGACGTACGTCCACTGGTCCCCGTGCCGGATGTGGTGGTGGGACGTGCAGAGCGAGACGAGGTTCTCCAGCGACGTCTCGCCGCCGTTGCGCCATTCGAGGGTGTGGTCGGCCTCGCTGGTGGCGGCGGGGCGGGTGCAGCCGGCGAAGCGGCAGGTCTGGTCCCGCAGCTGCAGGTGCAGGCGCATCTGCGGCGGCGGGACACGGTAGGTGCGGCCCACGGAGACGACCGCGCCGGTCTCCGGGTCCGTCAAAACGCGGGTGAACGAAGGAGCCGTGCGGATCAGCTCTCGGGCGACGGCGGCGGGGATGGGTCCGTAGCCGTCGAGGTCCGCGGGAGCGTCGTCAAGGCCGACGGCCGTCGACGCGGCGAGGGTCAGCCGGACCTCGGCCCGCACTCCGGGGACGAAGGTCGGGTCCGGGCGGTGCTCGGGGTCCGGGGTCGTGCCGGCGATGTCTCCGTCGCAGAGCAGATCGACCGCGGCGTCGGCGCTGAGCTGCTGAAGGGTGCGGGGGTCGCCGTCATCGCGGAGGGTGCGCGCGATGCGGCGCAGCCGGTCGTACGCGCCCGTCACAGCCGGCGCGGGAGCGTGGACGCAGAGCGTCGCCATGCCGTCGACGTCCGGGGTGACCCAGACGGCGCGATCCTCTTTCGCGCGGGCGTGGCGCTCGGCGAGGGGCTGCTCGTGGAGTTCCTCGCGCCAGCGGCTGAGGGCGCGGCGCAGCTGAGTCGTCGTCATCGTGAGCGCGGCGTCGGCCGCGAGCTCGTCGAGTGCCGCGCGGGAGTTCTCCGGGAGGCTGCTCGCGGTCCTGCAGACGGCCTCACCGACCTCCCAGAGGATCCGACCGTCGCGGAGCAGGGCGCGGGTGAGGGGAAGGTGCTCCATCAGCATCTGCGCGGTCTCGAGCCGACGTGAGACCTCCCGCTCGGAGACGCCGAGCGTCACTGCGAGCTCGGCGCGGATGGAGCGCTCGACCAGGTCCCGGGTCTCGCTGCGGGACGTGCCGCGGGCGAACGCCTCCGGGACGGTGAGCGCGACGCGGTAGCCGCGGTGCATGCGTTCGGCCGCCGTGAGGCGCGTGGGGGACGCGGCGCGCTCGGAGGCGGCGGCGTCGGTGAAGCAGTCGCGCACCTCCGCGAGTGCTGCCGCATTCTCATCTTCTGACATACGCGTATTGAAGCAGGAGCCACCGACACCGGGGTCGGAACCAGGGGCTGATCGGGGACAACGCCGTTGGATCCCGAGTGTGGAGGAGACTCGCTCCCGGATGTCTCGGTGATGGCGGGTCTCGATACGCCGCCGAAGGCGGCTACTCGACCAGCAGATGCGGGCATGTGCCCTGCGCGTGGACTTCGCGCGCAGCATGCTGATCGAGCAGCCCCTGCAGGCTGATCGAGCAGCCCCTGGAGCGGGCGTACCGAGATCCACCGTGCTGAGCTGGGCGGGTCTCGATAGGCCCCTCCGGGGCTACTCGACCAGCATGAATGGCGCCGGAGGCGGCTGCTCGACCGGCACGAAGGGCGGCGAGGGCGAGAAGGAGGGCGTCCGAGGCGGCTACTCCGCCGGCGCGGGGGCCCGCCCGCGAACGGCGGCGACGACGGCCGCGACCGCGCGGTCGACGCTCGCCGCGCGGGCGGCGGCGTCCTCCTGCTCGGAGTCGTGGACGAAGGCCGTCGTGCCGCGGACCGCGCCGCAGTAGTCGACGACGCCGTGCTCGATCTGGGTGCGCAGGGACTGCTCGTAGCCGTGCCGCTCGTACACGCCGGCGCTGTCGCCGGCGATCGGCACGAGGTGGACGGTCAGCCTGCCGAGCTTCCGGCGCATCCCGTCGGCCGGGTCGATCTCGAAGGCCCAGCCGTTGACGAAGACGCGGTCGATCCAGCCCTTCAGCAGCGCCGGCATCGACCACCAGTAGACGGGGAAGACCAGCACGAGGTGCTCGGCGGCGTCGAGCCTGCGCTGCTCGCTCGCGACGTCGGCCGGGTACTCGCCCGCGACGCGGTAGCTGTGCCGGTCGGCCGCACTGAAGCGCGGGTCGAAGCCCTCCGCGGCGAGATCCGCGAGCTCGGCCGGCGGCAGCTCCTCCGCGAGCCGTCGGGCCAGAGCGAGGGTGAACGAGTCCCGATCGGGGTGGGCGGCGACGATGAGCGCGGTCATCCGTCCATCCAAGCGCAGCCGGCCGGCTCGGCGTGCGGCGATCCGGCGTGCGACGATGCGGCATGCGACAGCACGACCGCGGAGGAGACCGATGACCGACCCGGAACCGCAGGACGTCCTGCACCGCGACGGCAGCCTCCGCGCTCGCGGCGCCACGCTCGACGGCGAGCTCCACGGGTACTGGGAGTGGTTCCGCCTGGACGGCACCCGGCTGCGGAGCGGGTCGTTCGATCGCGGGCGCCAGGTCGGAGTCTGGACCACCTACGACCGCACCGGCGCTCCGCACAGGGAGACCCGCTTCGGCGACTGAGGGGGCCGCGCCTCGGATCGCGCGTCTCAGGATCCGCCGCGCGCCAGGACACCGGTGACGAGCAGCTGCACGAGGGCGTCCGTGTCGTAGCGCGGATCGCCCGCGCCGCCGATGCAGAGATTGCCGATGCCACGCAGCAGGCCGTACGCCTCGACCGGCGGGGCGTCCGGCGCGATCGCCGCCTCGAGCAGCGTCGCGCAGACCGGCACCAGCCGATCGACGAAGAACGCGTGCAGGGCGTCCGAGCCCGCGCCGTCGCCCTGCAGCGCATCGGGCAGACCGTGCTTGGTGACCAGGAAGTCGACGAACAGCGCCAGCCACGCGCGGAGTGCCGCCTCGGGCGAGTCGCTCTCGGCGAGGAGTCGCGGCCCGGCCTCGGCGCAGGCCTCGACCTGGTGCCGGTAGACGGCGACCACGAGGTCGGCCCGGGTGGGGAAGTGCCGGTAGATCGTGCCCGTGCCCACGCCGGCGCGCGTGGCGATCTCGCGGACCGGGGCGTCGACGCCGGACTCGACGAAGACCGCGGCGGCCGCGTCGAGGAGGGCCTGCGAGTCGCGCCGGGGCCGGCCGACGCGGGGGACCGCCGGGCCGGTGCCGCCCTGATCCGTCACTGCTGCTCCTTCTCCGAGCGCTCTTTCCGAACACTCCGCTTGCTTAACGGAACAGCGCTCCGTATTGTTGCGGAACGTCGCTCCGATAAGCAGTATCGCAGAGCGCGGACCGGAAGGCATCAGCATGACCAGCACCACCCCGACCAGCACCACCTCGACCTCTCTCCCCGAAGCACTCCCCGTCGTCTCGGTCGCCCCCGTCGAGCTCGACGCTCCCGGCCGTCCCGTCCCGCTCACCGTGCGGATCTCCGCCCCGGTGACCGGCACGGACCTCCCCGTCGTGCTCTTCTCGCACGGCAACGGCTGGAACCACGACGGCTACGCGCCGCTCACCGCTTTCTGGGCCTCGCGCGGCTTCGTCGTGATCCAGCCGACGCACCTCGACTCGAGGCGTCACGGCTTCGGCTTCGACCATCCCGTCTTCCCGACGATCGGGGAGCAGCGGATCGCCGATCTCACCCGCGTGCTCGACCGGCTCGACGTCCTCGAGGCGGCCGTGCCCGGTCTCGCGGGCCGGGTCGACTCGAGCCGCATCGCGGTCGCCGGGCACTCCTGGGGCGCGCAGACGGCGCAGACGCTGCTCGGCGCCCGGATCGTCGGAGAGGACGGCTCGCTCAGCCCGGACCGCTCGGACGGCCGGGTGCGCGCCGGCGTCCTTCTCGCCGCGACCGGCGTCGCCGGTGACGACCTCGAGCCGTTCGCGCAGGCGGCCTTCCCCTTCCTCCGCCCCTCCTTCGCGCAGCTGGGCACGCCGACCCTCGTCGTCGCGGGCGACCGCGATCAGTCGCGGCTCTCCCGGCGCGGGCCGGACTGGTTCACCGACGCCTTCACGCAGAGCCCGGGCGCGACCGACCTGCTCACCCTGCACGGCGGCGAGCACTCACTCGGCGGCATCGTCGGCGAGGAGGTCGCCGAGACGACGGATGCGGATCCCGCGCGCCTGACCGCGATCCAGCAGCTGACCACGGCCTACCTCCGCACCGCGCTCGGCGTCGACGCGAGCAGCTGGACCGCCGCGCGCGCGGCGTTCCACGAGGACGGAGCGGTCGGCCGCATCGACAGCAGGTGACGCGGCGCACTGCCGCCGGGCGTCAGTCCTTCGCCGCCGCGGCCCCTCCGGCGAGGTCGTCCTCCGTCGGCTCGGTCACCCCGATCGTGCTGATGATCGGCATCGTGCCCGTCCGCGCGAGCGGCTCCTCGGCGGTCGGCTCCGGCTCCGGTTGCGAGGAGCGGCGCGCCCGGACCGGCGCCACCGCCCGGACGACCGGAGTGCGCAGCCGCCGGTACGCGATGCGGCCGAGGGTGACGCCACCCGCGAGTCCGATCGCGATCATGCCCGCCTGGAGCAGCAGCTCGATCCCGCCCTCAGGGCCGCGGCCGGAGGTGAGGTCGAGCACGCCGCGGTAGAGGGTGAGGCCGGGGAGCAGCGGCACGATGCCGCAGGCCGTGGTCACCACGGCGGGCACGCGCCAGCGCTCGGCCAGGGTCTCGCCGAGCAGGCCGATCACGATCGCGGGCACGGCGCTGGCGAGCAGCGGCGCGGCGCCCAGCCCGCTCAGCGCGTCGGAGGCGACCCATGCTCCAGCACCGGTGAGCGCGGCGACGAGCGCCGGCCGCGGGGGAGTGTGCGACGAGAGCGCCCAGGCTCCCGCGGCGATGCCCGCGCCGAGCACCTGCACGCTGGCCGGCCAGGGGCGGGCGTAGGAGTCGACCAGCACCAGCTCGACGCCGAGGGTGCGCGCGCCGTCGAGCACGGCGGCGATGCCGACGACGATGCCGAGCGTCAGCAGCCCGACCTCGAGCAGCCTTCCGCCGGCCGTGATCGGGAAGCCGTTGATGGCGTCGTCCGCCGCTCCGACGAAGGAGAGCCCGGCGAGCAGCACGACGACTCCGGAGGCGACCACCAGTGCCGGCGGCAGCACGGCGAACTCGACCGGCAGCTGCGGCACGACCGCGAGCAGCAGCACCGCGACTCCGGTCGCGAGCGCGGCTCCGGCGATCTGCTGGAAGAAGGCGGGCAGCCCCCAGCGGCTGAGCAGCTGGTTGACGCCGTCGATCGCGGCGGTCGTGAGCGCGGCGAGGAGGACGATGAGCGGCCCGCCGCCGAGCAGGATCGCGACGCCCGCGGCCATCACCGCGAGGGTGAGCGTCACGACGCTCCGCCGGTAGCGGTGCGGCTGGACGAGGATCGCGTCGAGCCGCTCGTGCGCGTCCTCGAACTGCTGCCGGGCCTCGTCGCGCGCGGCCGTCGAGTCGACGGTGTCGGCGACCCGCACCTCGGGGGAGCCGTCGGTGATCGCGGTGACCAGCGTCGTCACGCGGGCGAGCCGCTCGTAGTCGGCGCTGCGGGAGGCGACGACGCGCAGCACGCTCACGCTGGGCGAGTCCTCGCTCCCGTCGTGCACGACCAGGATCGAGGTGAAGGTGAGGTCGACCTGCACCTCGATGCCGTAGGCGCGGCAGACCCGCTCGATGGTCTCGGTGACCTCCGCGGCCGCAGAGCCCAGCGAGAGCAGCGTCTCGCCGAGCCGCACGGCCAGCTCGAGCACGCCGCGCACGGTCTGCTCGGCGAGGACGGCGCGCTGCGAGCGCCGGCTCACCGGCGCGGCGGGGCGCTGGCCGCTCAGCGTGCCGACGAGCTGCCGGAGGAGTCGCTGCTGGAAGGGTCGAGGAGAGGGCACCCTCCGAGCGTACGGAAGACCACCGTCACCGAAGGACCGTCACCGGAGGACCGCTACCGGAGGACCGCTACCGGAGGACCCGCATCGCAGGACCGCTACCGGAGGACCGTCACCGCAGGACCGGCACCGCACCGCCGTCACCAGGGCACCACCTCGCCGCGGAAGTCGCGGTAGGCGATCCCGGGCGTGCCGAGGCGGCCGACCAGCACGTCGACCACCTTCGGCACGTTCTCCTCGATCGTGAACGGCGCGTCGTCGCCGCCGAGCGCCGTCCGGATCCAGCCCGGCGCGATCAGCACGATCGCCCGGCCCGTGCCGGACTGCCGCACCGCGAAGCTCTTCAGGAACTGGTTGAGCGCCGCCTTGCTGCCGCGGTAGACCTCCCGCCCGCCGCCGGTGTTGTTCGCGATGCTGCCCTGCCCCGACGACATCGCGCCGATCAGGCCGTCGTCCGCGACGAGGTCCTGCAGCGTCTCGATCACGCGCATCGGACTGAGCGCGTTGGTGACGAAGACCTCGACGAAGTCCTCCGTCGACACCTGGCCGATGGGGGTGTCCTCGCTCGTCGTGGTGCCGGCGTTCACGAAGAGCAGGTCGAGCACGCGCCCCGCCAGGCGCTCCCGGAGCGCCCGCGTCTCCTCCTCGTCGGTGATGTCGAGCCGCTCGATCGCCAGGCGGTCCGCGCCGACCTCGTCCTGGAGCTGGTGCAGAGGGGTACGCCGGCCGGGATCGCGGACGGTGCCGATCACGTCCCAGCCCCGGTCGAGGAACTCCGCGGCGAGCGCGTGGCCCAGCCCGCGGGAGGCTCCGACGAGGAGGGCGGTGCGGGTGGAGCCGGACGGGGGAGTCGGTGTGGTCGTCATATCGTCACTCTCGCGCCGTAGCGCCCCGACCCGTGCGATCTGCCAGCGAACCCTGGGGTGTGGAGCCGCGGTTCTCAGATTCAGCATCCGGCGACGGTGGTCACGTCCATGCTGATCGAGTAGCCCGCAGAGCGGGCGTATCGAGATCCACCAGCGTCAGAAGACGGGTCTGCAGCCCGGCCGGCTGACGACGGTGGGTCTCGATAGGCCCCTTCGGGGCTATTCGACCAGCAGAAGCTCGAGACGCCCCTTCGGGGCTGCTCGACCAGCAGAAGCTCGAGACGCCCCTTCGGGGCTGCTCGACCAGCAGAAGCTCGAGACGCCCCTTCGGGGCTACTCGACCTGCATCTGTGCGAGCGTCTCTGCCGAGTGGAGACGCCCCTCCGAGGCTGCTCGACCGGCGAGAACGGGCGCTCCACCGGCAGCGGCTGCGCAGGGGCTCAGAATCGTTGCCGTGGCGACGCTCCGGCCGTCGTGTCGCGCCAGAGCGGCTCCTCTCGCCATCCGCTCCCAGGTCTGCTCCGAATCATGCGTACACATCAACCTCACGACCGGAGCCCGCATGCTCGCCACCGCCACCGCCACCGCCACCGCCCGTTGCTCGCGGACCGTCCTCGCGCTCGCCCTGCCGCTGCTCCCGCCCGACTCCGACCGGATGCTCGTCATCCGATCGGCGTCGGGCGACGACCGCGCCTTCGCCGAGATCGTCCGCCGGCACACCTCTCTGCTGCGCGCGACGGCGCTGCGCCTCCTGCGCGCCTCGAGCGAGGCGGACGACGTGGTGCAGGAGACGTTCCTCGCCGCCTGGACGCACATGGACAGCGTGATCGACGGCGAGACGATCGTCGGCTGGCTGCTGACCACGGTGCGCCGGCGCTGCTACGACCGGCTGCGCTCGAGCGACCACCAGAACCGCGCCGAGCTGGAGCAGGACCTGCCCGAGTCGCTCGACCACTGCCCGACCGCGGTGTCGGAGCGCGCGGCGCTCGTCGCTGAGGCGCGCGCCGTGCTCGGCCGGATGCCCGAGCTGCAGCGCCGCTGCTGGGAGCTCCGCCAGCTGCAGCAGCGCAGCTACGACGACATCGGCGCCGAGCTCGGCGTCAGCGCGACCGTCGTCCGCGGGCAGCTCTCCCGAGCCCGCCTGCTGATGGAGGCCACGCTCTCGCACTGGCGCTGAGGCTTCGAAGCGCGCCCCGCGGGCGGTCGATTCGTCGCGGACGGCTCTCGCCGACGCGCTGAGGGAGCCGTTCGTGACGGGTCGATCGGCGGATCGCCGCGGCTTCGGGGGTGGGCGGACTCGGCTCAGGACGGACTCGGCGGTTAGCTTGGAGGGCATGGAACCCAGCTTCGGAGCCCTGCTCACCGGTCTCGTGATCAACCTCTTCTGGTTCGCGCTCGTCCTCGTCGCGGTCTACTTCGTCGTCCGGGCGGCGGTGACGAGCGCGCTGCGGCGGGCCGGAGTCATCACTCCGGCGAGCGCCGCCGCCCTCGATCGCGAGGACGAGGCGCACCGCCGCGCGATCGAGGACGAGCGGCGTCCGGAGGCCTGAGCCCGGCGCACCTGAGCCCGGCGCACCCGAGCCCGGCGCACCCGAGCCCGGCGCACCCGAGCCCGGCGCACCGCCGCGGCCTCAGCTCCCGAGGATCGCGAGCACCGTCGACAGGATCCCGCAGACGGCGCCGGTGCCGACCAGGATCAGGCCGGTCAGCCGCAGCGCCCGCACCGGATCCGCGCGCCGGTGCAGCCGGATCCGCTCCGGGTCCTCCTCGCGGTAGTAGACCTCCCGCTGGTCCGAGCCGACCGGCGTCAGCGGGTCGTCGGCGGCGAGCGGCCGCGAGCGCACCTCGCCCGCGCGGGTGACCCAGTGCAGAGCGCGCGGCGGACCGTCCTCGAGATAGGCGGTCGTCGTCGACCACCGCCCGTCGATCAGCAGCCCCACGAACGCCGCGAACAGGAACAGCAGCCCCAGCGGGAGCGTGATGAGGGAGAGAGCCTCCAGGATCGTCTCCAGCACCGGTCGCCTCCCTCACGGATCCGCTGACGAGCGTACCGGGCCGAACCGGCGCCGGCTGTGCCGTGCGGCCACCGTTCCCCGCCGATGCCGGGCGGCGTGGCAACGCTTCCGTACACTGGCGGGCGACCGCGGCTGCTTCGCTGCGGGGCGGATCGACGAGCTGCGGGGGTGGCGGGGACGGATGGCGACGACGGGTGGCGCACGGCACGGACGGCTCAGGCCGCGCTCGGGCGTTCGGACCCTGCTCCGCGGCGCTGCCGCCGCCGTCGCGGTCCTCGCGGTGAGCGGCGCCTGCCTGGTCGGGATCGCGACGGCGAGCATCACGAGCAACGTCGCCGGCAACGCGGTCGAACTCGGGATCGCGCCGTCCGCGGAGCCGCGGGCCGTGCAGCTCGGTGCGATCGAGGGCGGCTTCAACGTGCTCATCGTGGGCACCGACAACGACGCGGTGCAGGGCGACGCCTTCGGAGTCCGCGACGGCACGCTCAACGACGTCACGATCCTGCTGCACGTCTCCGCCGACCACCGCAGCGCCACGGTGATCAGCTTCCCGCGCGACCTCGTCCTGGACCGCCCGGCCTGCACCGATCCGGAGACCGGCGAGGTCACGGAGGCGACCGCCGACGTCCCGCTGAACTCGGCGTTCGAGGCCGGCGGGCTCTCCTGCGTCAACGACACGGTGCAGCGGTTCACCGGCCTGACCGTGCCGTACGCGGGCTGGGTCTCCTTCAACGGCGTGATCGAGATGAGCAACGCCGTCGGCGGAGTGCCGATCTGCCTCACCGGACCGATCCGGGACACCGACTCCGGGCTCGACCTGCCCGCCGGCACCAGCACCGTCTCGGGAGCGACCGCGCTCGCGTTCCTCCGCACCCGGCACGGCGTCGGCGACGAGAGCGACCTCAGCCGGATCTCCTCGCAGCAGCAGTACCTGGCCTCGCTGATGCGCACGGTCCGCTCGGCCGACACGCTGTCGAACGTGCCCGCGCTCTACGGACTCGCGCAGGCGGTGTCCTCGAACGTGCACCTCTCCACCACGCTGACGAACCCGTCGACGATGATCTCGCTCGCGCTGGCCCTCAAGGACGTCGACCTCGCGCAGATGGTGTTCGTGCAGTACCCGGCGCTGGACGACCCGGACCGGCCGGGCAAGGTCGTGCCGGACACCGTGCTCGGCGGCGAGCTGATGGCGCGGGTGCTGAACGACGAGCCGGTCGTGCTCGCGTCGACGCCCGCGGAGGAGCAGCCCGCGCCGCCGGTCGAGGCGGGCACCTCCGCTCCTGCGCCGACCGACCCGGCCGCCGCGCAGCCCGCTCCGGAGCCGCTCGACGCACCCGGGCAGACCGCCGCCGAGGAGACCTGCGCCGTCCCGTCGGAGTGACGCGCGGAACCGGCCGCGGGCGGGCCCTCAGGCGGTCGCGTCCGCGCCGGCCTCCCGCACGTTCCTGACGACGCGGGCCGGGGCGCCGACGACGACCGCTCCCGCCGGGACGTCCTTGGTGACGACCGCGGCGGCGGCGATCACCGCGTCGTCGCCGACCGTGACGCCTGCGAGCAGGACGGCCTTCGCGCCGATCCAGACGTTGGAGCCGACGACGATCGGGGCGGGGTGCAGGTCGCCGCGTCGCGCCGGATCGAGGTCGTGGTTCAGGGTCGCGAAGACGACGTCGTGCCCGATGAGGCAGTCGTCGCCGATCGTGATGCCGCCCTGGTCCTGGAAGGCGCAGCCGGAGTTGATGAAGACCCGGGCGCCGATCCGGAGGTTGCGGCCGAAGTCGGCGCGCAGCGGCGGGAAGAGGGTCACCGACTCGTCGATCGGCCGGCCGGTCAGCTCCGCCAGCAGCTCGCGCACGCGCTCCGGCGGGTGGTGGCCGCTGTTCAGCTCCCCGGTGATGCGCAGCGCCTCCTGGCTCGCCGCGTGCAGGACGGCGTGCAGCGGGGAGCCGCCCTCGATGGTCTGCTGCGCGTCGAACGCGGCGAGCAGGTCCTCCAGGTCCAGGTCCGGGTGCATGTCCGGGTCCGTGTCCATGTCGTCGTCCTCTCCTCGGGTCCGCCCAGGCTAGGAGCGCTGGGCGGACGACTGCGACTCCCTGCCGGGGCACCCCTGCCGCGGATCGGCCGGCGGTCGGCGTCACGCCTCCACGAGGCGTCCCTCGACGGTCGAGACGTCCCGCTGGAACGGGCTGCCTCGACCGCTCGGGGACGCCTCGCGCGTCACGCCCCGACGCCGCGGGGGAGACTCCGCTCGAGGAGGGTGGCCCGGCGGGCGGCCAGGGCGAGTGCGAGCAGCACGGCGGCGACGACGAGGAGCGGCAGGACGATCCGGGCGGCCGGGACGTCCGTGAGCACCGTCGCGCCGAGGGCGTCGACGGCGGTCAGCAGCGCCGACAGACCGACCAGCAGGAGGACCGACATCACGGCCGCCACCCGACCGCGCCAGGGCACGACCGCGAGGACCCCGAGCGCCGCCACCGGCCCCGCCGTCGACAGGTCGGGACCGAGCCAGCCGGCCGCCGCGGCGACGAGCGCGATGCTCAGCTCCGTGCCGGAGGCGAGCAGGGCAGTGACCCGGGCGGCGCCGGTCCGGGCGGCGAGGGCGAGGCCGAGGGCGATCGCGAAGAGCGTCCCGGCGAGGAAGGAGGGGTTGGTGAACGGTCCGATCGCACCGGGGTAGCTGACACCGGGGGACCAGTTGACGGCGGCGTAGAAGACGAAGAACGCCGTGGCGAGGGCGAGGGGGACGATCGTCGACGGGGAGCGCCCGGGAGCGGATCGGAGGCGGTGGCGCAGACCGCCGACCGCGAGGGTGACCCGCTGCCCGATGCCCGGGCCGCGGTGCCCGCGGTCGTCGGCCTCGTCGAGCAGGATGCCCAGCAGGACCTCGCCGTGCTCGTCGCGCCAGGCGGCCGGGTACCAGCGCAGCGCGCGGCGGAAGCGGTCGGTGCGCCGCGCGTCCTCGTTCGTCGTCATGCCGTTCTCCTTCATCGAGTGGTCGGGTCAGAGCGCGGCGGACGGCGAGAGCCCGAGGTTGATCCGCGCCCGCACGGCGCTCGCCTCCATCCGGGCGACCTCCGCGCCGAGTGCGGATCGGCCGCTGTCCGTCAGCCGGAAGTAGCGGCGCACGCGGCCGGTGATCCGCTCGTCGCCGTCGGGTGCGATCAGGCCCGCCGACCCCAGTCGCTCGAGCGCCGCGTAGAGCGTGGTCACCCGCAGCCGCACGCGGCCCTCCGACTGCTCCTCGATCTCCTGCAGCAGCGCGTAGCCGTGGCGGCGCCCGAGAGCGAGCGCGGTCAGGATCCAGAAGGTCGTCTCTCGCATCTCCTCGGGCACGGGCGACACCATACTCCAACGGGAGGAGTATCGGGCGGCCGTCACTCCCGCCGGTCGTCTCCCGGGGCCGGCGAGGCCGCGAGGAACGCGCCGCGCTCCTCGAGAAGCCGACGCAGGTGTCGCGCGAGGACGAGCCGCTCGGCGATCCGGCCGAGGACGCCGAAGGGCGCGCGGAAGGTGAGCCGGTCGGTCATCACCGAGCCGCTGCCGTCCGGCTCGAAGCGGTGCTCGTGCCGGAAGGAGCGGAACGGGCCGCGGGTCTGCTCGTCCGTGAAGGAGTGCGGCGCGTCGAGGGCGGTGATCCGGCTGGTCAGCCGCAGGCGGACGCCGAAGTGACGGGCCCGCCAGGTCACCTCCTCGCCGAGGCCGATCCGGCCGCTGACCACCCCGGCGACCGCGCGCTCACCGGCCGCGGCCTGCGACTCCGTGTGCAGGTCGATGCTCCGCGCGCGGTCGAACAGGTCGTCGACCGACCGCTGGGAGCGGGTGACGACCTCGACCGACGCGACCATGACTCGATCATGGCGCAGTGCTGTCATGGCGCCGTGCCGTCATGGTGCAGGGCCGTGATGGTGCAGTGCCGTCCTGGTGCAGGTCCGTGATGGCGCGCGGCTCGAGGTCGCCGCGCGCGGTCGGTCCGGACGGTCAGCCCGTCGGGACCACCGGGACGAGGAAGCCGCCGGGGACGTCGGCGTCCGGCTCCCGGTACTCGTCGGGGAGGGTGAAGTCCGCGGTCCCGATCGAGGAGACGGTGAAGACGTCGGAGTCCCTCGTGCCGACGAGGAAGAGCGAGTACACCCGGGTGCCGTCCTCGAGGGTGCGCACGAGGCCGCCGGGGGAGGTCGACCGCTCACCTCGGGGGGAGACGACGACCGTCTCGCCGGGCGTGCTCGCGAGAGACGCCCGGTCGATCCCCGCCGTCGGGACGCCGTCGCGGCAGTCCGTGCCGAAGCCGGTGTCGAGGACCGATTCGCAGAACAGCCTGCCGCCGTCGGGCCTCACGTGCAGGTCGCCCGTGGCTCAGACGAGCAGCGGCTCCGGCTCCGAGTATCACCCGGTGAGCAGCAGCGCGACCGCGGAGGCGACAGCCAGTGCGCCGCACGTCCCTCGCACGATCGAGCTCCGACAGTCAGTGGAAGTTGAGCGTGGACGGCGACGGCGCCTTCCACGCCTCCGACCGGTAGGCGTGCGGATCGTGCGGCGCCCGCGGCGGCTCGCCGAACGGGTCGACCGGCAGCTCGGCCGGAGTCCTCGAGAGGGCGCTCCGCAGCGCTGCGGCGAGGGATCGGAGGCGATGGATCACGGCTTTCACGGCTTTCACGGCGTTCACGGTGTTCTCCCGTTCTCCGGTCAGGACTGACCGTCACGGTCGACGCTACCGGGATCCTGCGACATCGCGCTCGTCGACTCTCCGCGCCTCGGCGGCTCTCCGCGGCGCGTCCGCCGGGCCGGACGGGTCTGCCGCCCGTGGCGAGCACAGGCGAGCGCCGTGCTGCCGTCCAGGTGGTGCTCCCCGGGGGTGCGCCGGGCGCTCACGCCGGCGAGCTCGCCGGTCTCCTCGTCCGGGAGACCGCCGAGGACAGCGCGGCGTCGCCGATTTCGTCGATGTCGCGGCCGCCGAGTGCGTCACCCGTGCGGTCAGCCGGTGCGCTCCCAGTGGTCGCGGCCGCTCCGGCGCCACTGCTGGCGCGGGCCGTCCGATTCCTGCGCGGTGTCCGTGAGCCACAGGGTGCTGTCCGGGGCCCAGCCGGCGATCACGGAGGCGAAGCCGTCGCCGACCGGAATCAGCCGGGTCGCGCTCGAGAGGTAGCCGAGCGCGGTGAGGTGCACGGCGTCCCACTCGGCGGCGACGCGCTGCCAGTCCGGGATCAGCCAGCGGCCCTCCCCGCCGGTCACCCGGTACCAGTCGTGCCGGCGGGAGGCGGTGACCTCGGCCGGGAAGGCGCGGCAGAGCGCGGCCCAGCTCTCGGCGCTGCCGATCTCGAGCGTGCGGCCGGCGCCGGTCACCGGGATCACGGTCGCGGTGTCGAGACCGGCGGCGTCCTCGACCAGCCCCAGCAGATCCTCGATCCGGGACTGCGTGCGCAGCAGCCGGAGGGGGAGCGACCACCACGAGCCGGAGAAGCTCGCGCGCGGGTCGGCCGGGCGATCGCGGGCGGACTGCTCCTCGTCGGCGCGGCGAGCCGCGGCCCACTCGTCCAGGAGCGCGGCGGCGCCGGTGGGGAGCGGGCGGGCGGTGTCGGGGCGCCAGTCGACGGCCCACTGCTCCCGGGTGGCGGGCCTCGTCCACGTCGCCGCGGCCTGGGATGCGAGCACGCGCTCGGCGACGGGGAGCAGCGCGGCGCGGAGCTCCGGCAGTGCGGCGAGGACGTCCTCGGCGTCGGGTTCCTGCCAGGAGTACGCGGTGTCGACGCTCCTGCGGAACGCGGCGCGGACCGCGTCGTCCTCCGCCGGGGTCGGCGGGAGTGCCGCGATCATCGCGGCGAGGCTCTCGGGAGTCGGGCCCGGCAGATCGGGAGCGTCCGTGCCCTCCTCGAGGGCGTACAGCAGGACCGACTCCTTGCCGCCGCCCGAGGCGTGCGCGAGCAGGAACGCCGCAGTGTGCAGCGCGGGATCCGCCGCTGTCGCGTACTCCCAGCAGAGGCGACGGCCCCGGGGTCCGCTGAGGAGGACGTCGGCTGCGGCAGTCATGCCTCCACTATGCCCGGCGGCGCCGCCGAGGCGTCCCCGAACGGTCGAGGCGTCCCGGTGCAGGTGGACGTCTCGACGGTTCGAGGACGCCTCGACTGCCGCCGGTGCGGGCGTCAGGCGTCGGGGTTCATCCAGAACGGGGAGTAGTGGTAGCCGTCAGGGTCGTCGAACTGGCGCTGATACATGAACGGGTACTCCTCGGTGTCGCCGATGCGGCCGCCCGCGGCGCCGGCGCGCTCGGTCAGCTCGTCGACGGCCTCGCGGCTGCCGAGGTCGAACGAGACGGTCGTCTTGGACGGGGTGTCCGGACCGCCGATCAGCTCCTCGGTGCCGCCGACGCTCGCGTACATCTCGCGGCTGCTGAGCATCAGGTACTGATCCGGCGCGATCGCGAAGCAGGCGACGTTCTCGCTGGACATCGCCTCGTTGCGCGTCCAGCCGAGGGCGGTGTAGAAGGCGGTGGCGCGCTCGACGCTCGCGACGGGGCAGGAGAGGTAGAGGCTCATGCGGGCAACACTGCCCAGAAGTGCGCGGCGCGACAAGAGGCCGGGGAGCATCCGCGCCCGGAGCGACCGCCGGGCGTTTGCCAGAGTGCTGGCATGCCCTCTCCGCAGACCCTGACCGAGGAGGACCGCCGGCTCGTCGCCGCCTGGGCCGCCGACTGCGCCGAGCGGGTCCTGCCGCTCTTCGAGGCGGAGGCCCCCGACGACGACCGGGCACGGGACGGCATCGACCGGGCACGTGGCTTCGCCCGCGGCGAGCTGAGCGCGGCCGGGGAGATCCGGCGCCGCTTCGAGGCGGGCCGGGCGTCGCAGTCGGCGACGTCGCCCGCGGGGAAGGCGGCGGCCTGGTCGGCGGGGCAGGCGTCCGGAGTCGCTCACCTGGGCGCGCACGCGCTGGGGGCGGCGGCGTTCGCGGCGAAGGCGGCCGAGCTGGCCGACCCGGGGCGCGGCGGCGCGGCCGAGATCGACCGGCAGCTGGCGGGGATGAGCGCCCCGGTGCGGACGGCCCTGGCGCGCCTGCCGCTGCTCGGCGAGGACGCGTCCGGTCCGCTCGGGCCGGGACTGCTGGCCTCCGGTGCGCTCGGCGCGTTCATCCGCACGCTGCAGGCGGCGCTCGCCGCGGGGGACGATCGGTAGCGAGGGACTCCGCGGCGGGTCTCCGCCCGGGCAGCCGCACCGGAGCCTCAGTCCCTCGGGCGCAGTCGACACCGACAAGGGTGGATCTCGATCCGCCCGCTGCGCGAGCTGCTCGATCAGCATGTGCATGCTGGTCGAGTAGCCCCGCAGGGGCGTATCGAGACCCGCCCACCGCAGAGACGCCGGGTCTGCAGGCTCTCGTGCCGGCGACGGTGGATCTCGATGCGCCCGCTGCGCGGGCTGCTCGATCAGCATGCAGCTCGGCGGCTCCGCAGGACGGCCGAGAGGAGGACCAGGGCGGCGGCGGCCAGCGCCCACGGACCGGTGAAGACGAGGGCGCGCTCGATCGGACGCCAGAGCGGGGCGACCAGTCCGCCGAGGAGCAGGCCGGCCGCGCCGCCGACGAGGGCGTTCGCCACGACCTGCGCGGCGAGCCGCCCTCCGCTGCTCGTCCAGACGCGCTCGATCAGGCGGTCCAGCAGATACGTCGCGGCGCCGACCGGCAGGCTGATCACCGCCGCGCAGACGGCGAGCCCGCCGAGGGCGAGGATGACGAAGGACGGGTCGGCCGACAGGGGAGTGGCCGCCGTCCCGTTCGCGCTGTCGACGAGCGCCCCGATCGCGAGCGGCACGAGCGCCAGCATCGCGCCCAGCACGGCGCGGACGGCGTTCTCGCGCCCGCGGGCTCCGGGTGCGCGGTCGGCCGAGCCTCCGGGTCGTGCGCGGCTCACGAGCACCTCCGTGTCGCCGGCACCGAGGAGACCGCCGGGGCGAGGGCGGCGAGGATCTCGCGACCACCGGACAGGCCGGCGTCCAGCACGACCTCGACCACGGGGTCCCGGCCGTAGCTCGTCGCGACGACGACGGCCGCGTCGCTGTCGTCGATCGTCCAGTCGATGTCGCGCTCGGTGAGGCACGCGGCGGAGGGGCCGGGGGCCGGGACGCCGCAGCGCAGCAGGACCTGGGCCGGCTCGCCCCAGGCCCCCGTGCCCTGGGCGTCCGTCTCCCGCTGCGTGAGTCCGGCGACGTCGGAGGGGAGCCGGGCCGCGATCTCCGCGCAGCCGACGGCCGCCGCGGTCGGCGCGGCCTGCATCGGAACGGTGCCCGTGCAGCCGGACGTCGCGAAAGCCAGAAGCGCGATCACCGGCAGTGTGCGGCGGAGTCGGGCGGCGGAGGAGGGCACCCGGCGATCCTGTCAGTCCTGCGCGGTCCGCCGCCGCACGCCGCCGTCGAGCACGCGGTCGAGCCAGTCGCGCAGCAGCTCGCGCTCGGCGGGCCGGAGGTCGGCGAGCTGCGGGGCGAGGGCGCGGACGGCGACGACGGCGGCGAGTGGCGCGTCGTCCGCGGCAAGCGGCTGCTCGGTCAGGATCCCGGCGAGCACCGCCTCGAACGCCGCGTCGGCGAGACCCGCGTCGCGCTCGGCCGCGGGGGAGGAGAGCAGGGTCGTCACGACGCCGGTCCCCGCCGTCTGGATCAGCCCGACGGCGCGCTCCTCGGGGACGCGGAGGCGACCGGCGGCCGCGACCCGGCGGATCCGCGCGGCGAGAACCCGCTTGCCCGACCGCGCCGCCGGCGAGGCTGCCGCGCGGGAAGGGTCGCTGAGCAGGCGGAAGAGCGCGGGATTCGCGAGGCCGAACTCGATCTGCGCTGCCCAGCCGGCGCGCAGATCGTCGATCGGGTCGACGTCACCGGCCGCGGCCTCCTCGACGACGGCCGACTTCTCGGCGACCCAGCTGCTCAGCACGTGCTCGGCGACCGCCTCGAGCAGGCCGTCCTTGTCGCCGAAGAGGCGGTAGATCGCCGGAGCCTGCAGGCCGGCCGCCTCCGCGACGCCGCGGGTGGTGACGGCCGATGGGCCGGCCTCGCGCAGGAGGCGGGCCGCGGCGTCGACGATGCGGGCTCGGGTGTCCGTGGGGGGCGCGGTCATGGATCGACGATATCGCACTCTTGCTATCGCTGGTATTCCAGGGTTATCGTTCGAGCGGTATCACCGATACCCCGGTGGTCCCCCCATCGAAAGGCCCTCCATGATCATCGTCACCGGCGCCACCGGAGCGCTCAACGGCGCCACCGTCGACCACCTCCTCGACTCCCTCCCCGCCGCCGAGATCGTCGTCGTCGCGCGCGACACCGCGAAGGCCGCGCGCTTCGCCGACCGGGGCGTCGTGGTGCGCCGCGGTGACTACGCCGACTCCGCGTCCCTGCCCGGCGCGTTCGCGGGCGCCGACCAGCTGCTGCTCGTCTCCTCGAACGACCCGGGGTCCGACGCGCCGGCCCTGCACCGCGCCGCGGTCGAGGCCGCCGTCGAGGCCGGGGTCGGCCGCATCCTCTACACCAGCCACCAGGGCGCCTCGCCCGACACCCCGTTCGGCCCCGGCCGCGATCACGCCGCGACCGAGCAGCTGCTGGCGGAGTCGGGAGTCGCCTGGACCTCGCTGCGGAACGGCTTCTACGCCCACAGCCTCGCGTTCTTCCTCGGCGACTGGCGCTCGACCGGGGTCATCGAGGTGCCGTCCGACGGCCCCGTGTCGTGGACGGCGCGGGAGAACGCGGCGGAGGCCGCCGCGCGCCTCCTGCTCGCGAGCGAGGCGCACGACGGACCGGTCACCCTGACCGCCCTCGAGGCGCCGACCTTCGCGGAGGTCGCGGAGCTCGCCGCGGACGTCGCGGGACGCCCGATCGAGTTCCGGATCCTCGGCGACGACGAGTGGCTCGCGCGCCGCGTCGCCGCCGGGCAGCCGGAGCCGCAGGCGCGGTTCCTGCTCGGCATGCACCAGGCGGCGGCGGCCGGCTTCTTCGCGGGGACGGACCCGACGCTCGCCGGCCTGCTGGGGCGCGAGCCGCGCACGGTCCGGGAGCTGCTGGCCGCGGTCGGCGGGCGCTGACCGGCCGGGGACTTCCGGCTCGTCGGAACCGCCTCGGCTCGTGGAACGGGCGTGCTCCGGAGAGCCGGAGCAGATTCGGCGAGCCGGAGCTCGGCGGTCACCGCTCCTCGGCACGCTTCCGAGGAGGCCCACGCACAGGAGGCAGATGGATCCCTCCCGGGCCGTGCACCGCTCGTTCTCCCGCCGTTGGCCGGACGACGCTAGCCTGCCGCCCATGGCGGAGCGAGAGACGGTGCGCACGTCCGCGGCGGACGCGCGGACTGGACAGGGATCGCCGCGCGGGGTGCTGCTCGCCGCGGCGCTTCTGCTCGGGGCGGCGCTGCTGCAGCTGCAGGCCTCGCTGCAGCGCTGGGTCACCGCGAGCGAGGGCTGGACGCGGACGGACCGGTCGGTCGAGGACCATCTCTTCGACTACATGATCCCCGCGGATCCGTGGGAGCCTCTCGGCACGGCGGCGCAGGTGCACGGCGTCGGCTTGCTGCTCGTCGCGATCGCCCTGCCGGTGTCGGCGCGGGCGATCGGCGGGGGCGGTCTCCTCCGCCTGTCGGCGCTCCTGGTCGCCGGTGTCCTCGGGCTGAGCGGGCTGCACGGAGTGCTGTCGGGGCTGATCGGCGCGCCCACTCCGCTCCAGCTCCCCTTCCTGCAGATGATGCTGGGGCTGGTGCCCGTCGTCGGCCTCGGAGCCCTCGCCGCGAAGGCGCACCGGAGGTCGGTAGGGGCCGCGCTGGCGTACGCCTGCCTGCTCGGCAGCACCCTGCCGGGACTGCTGATCGCGACCTTCGTCGTCGCGCCCGCGATCACCGGCTACCAGTCCTTCGACACGACCCCGTGGACGGAGACCGTCGTCGCGGCGACCGTCGCCGCGGCGGGCTGCGCGATGCTCAGCGCCGCCGCCGTGCTGGCGCTGCGAGGTCGCACGCGGCGGGGAGGCGCCTGACTCCGAGTCACCCTCCGTCCGGAACGGCGAGGCGTCCCGTTGCGGTCGAGGCGTCCACGCGGAGCAGGACGCCTCGACGGCGGCGGGACGTCTCGCCGGGTGAGCGCCGCTGGCCGGCGGCGTCGCGCCTACCTCGACGCCGCCGCCTGCTGCGATGATCACCGAGTGAGCGACCCGCTCGGACGCGGGATTCACCGTCGCCTCCCGCTCGATCGCGGTGGCCTGGTCCGGCGAGCTCGACCCCGCCGCCCGCCTCGTCCGCTCGGCCCTGCACGCCGTCGCCGCCGACATCGCCGCCGCGCACTCCGCCCCCCGCGAGATGCCACTTGTGAGCGCGACACGCCGGTAGAAGCGGGCACAAGTGGCATCTCGCGGAGGGGGAGAGGGGGGCGGGCGTCAGGGGCGGAGGAGGGTCCAGGCGTAGGGGGCGAGGTGGACCGTGTCGACGGGGTGGCCGGTGACGAGGTCGGTGCCGGAGACGGCGACGTCGACGGGGTCCTGGCCGTGGTTGATCACCGTGAGAACGTCGCCGCGGCGGGCCGCCTCGACCCAGGGGCTCCCGGTCTGCAGCACGGGGGCGATGCCGGACTGCTCGGCGAGCCAGGCGGTCAGCGCGAGCATGCCCGCGTCGTCCGGGATCGTCGCGAGGTAGTGCGCCGTGCCCGTGCCGGTGCGCCGCGCGGTCAGTGCCGGGGTGCCCGCCGCGGGTCCGGAGGAGTAGCGGCCGAGGACCTCGACCGGCCGCTCGCCGGACGGGTCGACGAGCACGCCGAGCTCCTCCGCCAGCAGCTCGCCGCGCAGGACGCCGAAGGGAGCACCGGCGACCTCCGCGCCGGCCGCCCCGAGCCCGGCGAACTCGAGGACCGACACACCGAGCACCTCGCGGAGCCCGACCTGGAAGCCGCCCTCGCGGAAGGCGTCGTCCTCGTCGACCACGTCGCTGAACGCGGTGACCAGCAGCCGGCCGCCCCGCTCGACGAACGCCGTCAGGTTCTCCGCGGCCGCGTCGGTGAGCAGGTAGGAGTGGGCGAGCAGCACGAGGTCGTACGCGGCCAGGTCCGCCGTCGGCAGCACCAGGTCGACCGCGAGGTTCTGCCGGTGCAGCGCGGAGTACCAGCGCTGCACGAGCTCCAGGAGGTCGAGCACGACCGGGTGGTCCGGGTTGCCGATCGCCCACCAGTTCTCCCAGTCGAGGACGAGCGCGATGCGGGCACCGGAGCCGGTCGGGCCGGCGGCCGATCCGCCGACCGATCCGCCGGTCGGAACGCTGGACGACTCCGCCGACAGCTCCGGCAGCGCGCCGAGCACCCGGCCGAGCTCGACGACCTCGCGCCAGGTGCGCGTCCCGACGCCCGCCTGCGGCAGCATCGCGGAGTGGAACTTCTCGCTGCCCCGCCGCGACTGCCGCCACTGGAAGAACAGCACGCCGTCGGCCCCGCGCCCGACCGCCTGCATCGACAGCGCGGCCATCTGCCCGGGCGCCTTGACGGCGTTCGAGGGCCGCCAGCTGACGGCGCCGGTCGCCTGCTCCATCAGCAGCCACGGCACGCCCGGCTTGAGCGAGCGCATCAGGTCGCGGGTGAAGGCGGCGGTGCGGAACGACTCGGGGTCGGCGGGATCGACGTAGTTGTCGTCGCTGACGACGTCGACCTCGGCCGCCCACTTCCAGTAGTCGAGCGGCGGGAAGGCGCCCATGAAGTTGGTCGTGATCGGCTGCGTCGCGCCCGAGGCGCGGATGATGTCGCGCTCCATCGTGTAGAGCTCGAGGAGTGCGTCCGAGGTGAAGCGGCGGAAGTCGAGGAGCCCGGCCGGGTTGTGGCTGTAGGGCGCCTTCCGCGGCGGGACGATCTCGGCGAAGGACGCGTAGCGCTGGGACCAGAAGAAGGTGCCCCAGCGCCGGTTGAGCTCGTCGATCGAGCCGTACTTGCGCTCCAGCCAGACCCGGAAGGCGGCGGCCGCGTCGTCGGAGTAGTCGTGGTGCAGGTGGCAGGCGTACTCGTTGTTGACGTGCCAGAGCACGACCGCGGGGTGGTCGTGGTACCGCTCGGCGATCGCCGTCACCAGCCGGGCCGCGAGCCGGCGGTAGTCGGGGGAGGTGGGGCGGTAGGCCTGGCGGCTGCCCGGCCAGTAGGTCGCGCCGTTCTCGTCCTGCGGCAGGATTCCCGGGTAGCTGGTCGTGGCCCACGGCGGCGGCGAGGCCGTCGCGGTCGCCAGATCGACGGCGATGCCGTGCTCGTGCAGCAGGTCGAGGATCCGGTCGAGCCAGCCGAAGTCGAAGGTGTCCTCGTCGGGCTGGATCCGCGCCCAGGCGAAGATGCCCAGGCTGACGGTCGTGACGCCGGCCTCGCGCATCCGCCGCGCGTCCTCCGGCCAGACGCTCTCGTCCCACTGCTCCGGGTTGTAGTCGCCGCCGTAGTGGATCATCCGAGCCGTGGGCCTTCCGTGGTCGTCGTCGTCGAGTGGTGGTCGTCGAGTCGTGGTCGTCGAATCGTGGTGGTGATCGTCGCGGAGACGATCGTCGTGGGGTCGTGCTCAGCGGGCCGCGGGCGCCGTCCGCGACAGCCGCACCGCGAGCGCGGCGAACACCGTGCAGCCGAGCGCCGGCACCACCAAGGGTGCCAGCTGCCAGGTGACCACGGTGGCGAGCACCAGCGCCACCAGCAGCGCCCCGGAGCCGCGCAGGTCGCGGACCGCCAGCGTCGCGGCCTCGCCCAGGAGTGGGACCCAGCGCGAGTCGGGCATCCAGAGCGCCGACGCCGTCAGCACGACGACGAGCGCGGCCGCGAGGAGCGCCGCGCAGACCATTGCGACCGCGGTCGCTCCGGGCAGCGCGCCGGTCGAGGCGACCAGCAGATCGAGGCCGAGCACCGCGGACAGCGCCAGCAGCGCGAGACCGACCGGCAGCGAGCGCAGGACACCGGTGCGCGCCTCCGCCAGCGCCGTGCGCAGCGAGGACGGCTCGTCGAGGACGAAGCGGCGCAGGTGCCGCGCCCCGACCGCGAGGGCGAGCGGCAGCGTCACGAGCGGCAGCGCGAGGATCGTGACGAGGAGCCCCGTGAAGAGGACCTCGGCGAACAGCGCGAAGCGGTTGGCCGCCCCCGGCCAGCGCAGGGTCGTGCCGTCGGCGGCGGCGGCTCGCGCCTCGCGCTGCGCCCGTGACGCGCGGCTCATCCCTTGAGGCCCTGGGTGGCGACGCCGTCGACCAGGAAGCGCTGGAAGACGATGAAGAAGATCAGCACCGGCAGCAGCGCGAGCACCGAGACCGCGATCGTCGCGCCGTAGTCCGACGCCGAGGTCTGGTCGTTGTAGACGCGGAGCGCGAGCGGCAGCGGCTGCTGATCGGGCGTGTTCAGGTAGAGCAGCGGGCCGAGGAAGTCGTTCCAGCTCCAGATGAAGGCGAAGATCGACGAGGTGATCAGCGCCGGACGGATCAGCGGGATCGTGATCGAGCCGAAGATCCGCAGGTGGCCGGCGCCGTCGATCCGCGCCGCCTCGTCCAGCTCGCGGGGCAGGTTGCGGATGAATTGCACCATCAGGAAGACGAAGAACGCCTCGGTCGCGAGGAACTTGCCGATCAGCAGCGGCCAGTAGGTGTCCATCATCCCGAGGGTGCGGAAGATCGTGTACTGCGGGATGAGCAGGACGTGCATCGGCAGCAGGAGCGTGCCGATCATCAGCGCGAAGTAGAGCGGGCGGCCGCGGAAGTCGAGCCGGGCGAAGGCGTAGGCCGCCATCGAGGAGGAGATCACCACTCCGATGACCGAGCCGACCGCGAGGATCGTCGAGTTGAGGAAGAACCGCCAGAGCGGGACTCCGCCGACGCCGGCGAGCACCTTGACGAAGTTGTCGAGCGTCGGGTTCTGCGGCAGCAGCGAGGTCTGCCCGCCGAACTCGCTGTTCGGCTTGAACGCCGCGGCGCCCATCCAGACCAGCGGGTAGAGCACGATCGCGGTGAGCACGATCATCGCCGCGATCCAGACCAGCGTCGCGGTCTTCGGGCGCTTGCGGCGCGGGCGCCGGCGGGGTGCGGGCTCGGTCAGCACCTGCGTATCGGCCGAGGGGAGCGTGGTGTCGAAGGTCGTCATCGTGTGTCTCCCGAGTAGTGCACCCAGCTCTTCTGGGTCTTGAAGAGGACGAAGGCGAGGACGCCGACGAAGAGGAGGAGGACCCAGGCCATCGCCGAGGCGTAGCCCATCTGGTTGTTCGTGAAGGCGCGGGTGTAGAGGTACACCGTGTAGAAGTTCGTGGCGCCGGCCGGGCCGCCGGTACCGTTGCCGATGATGTACGCCGAGGCGAAGACCTGGAAGGCGTTGATCATCTCGAGCAGCAGATTGAAGAAGATCACCGGCGAGAGCATCGGCAGCGTGACGCTGCGGAACTTCCGCCACGGGCCCGCTCCGTCGACCATCGCGGCCTCGTAGAGCTCGGCCGGGACCTGCTTGAGGCCGGCCAGGAAGATCACCATCGGGGCGCCGAACTGCCAGACGGCCAGGATGATCATCATCGGCAGGATCAGGGCGGGCACGCCGACCCAGCCGCCGATCTGGATGCCGAAGATCTGCAGTCCCGAGTCGACCGGTCCGTCGGTCGAGAACATCGCGCGCCAGACGATCGCGATGCTGACGCTCGCGCCGATCAGCGACGGCGCGTAGAAGGCGGAGCGGAAGAAGCCGGTGCCCTTCGCGCTGTAGTTGAGGAGCATCGCCACGACGAGCGCGGCGGCCAGCTTCACCGGCGTGCCGATGAAGACGTAGGCGAGGGTGAGCTGCACCGACTGGAGGAACTTCGGGTCGCCGAACAGGCGCTCGAAGTTCCCGGTGCCGATCCACTCCGGCGCCCGGAAGAGGTTGTAGTCGGTGAAGGAGAAGTAGAGGGACATCAGCATCGGGCCGAGCGTGAGCCCGACGAAGCCGATCAGCCACGGCGAGAGGAACACGTAGCCGGCCAGGGTGTCCCGCTTGGGGCGTCGCCGCGCCTGAGGGCCGACCGGACGAGGGGTGCTCGTCCGGTCGGCGATCGGCGCGACGCGACCGTCCGCGGCGGTGCCGCTGGGGGTCGACGTCGTCGTCATGTGATGCCTTTCCTGGCCTGGATGAAGGGGATCAGTGGGGAGCGGTGCGGGGCGGCCGGGTCAGTTCTGGAGCGTGACGTCGGTCTCGTCGAAGAACTGCTGGACCGCCTCGTCGACGCTCACCGCGCCGAGGCCGAGGCTGGTGCCGAGGTCGAGGAAGTTCGCCTCGATGGCGCCGTAGCCGGCGACCGGGGCGGCCGGGGCCTCGCCGAGACGGTCCTCGACGGAGTCGAGGTAGTCGGCGACCTGCTTGTCCGGGCCCTCGAGGTTCGCGCCGGCGAGCTGCTCGGAGGAGGCGGGGATGCCGAGGGTGGCGCCGAAGATCTCGCCGACCTCGGGGCTGTTGATCAGGAAGTCGAGGAAGGTCGCGGCGGCCTCGGGGTGCTCGGTCGCCGAGGAGATCGCCTGCATCAGACCGACCTTCTGGTAGAGGTCCTTGCTGCCCTCGTCCGCGGTCGGGGGAGCGGTCATCACGATCTCGGAGGCGCCGCTGTCGCCGATGTAGCCGCCGAGGAAGTTGCTCCAGCTCATCTCGCTGGTCGCGATGCCGGCGCCGAAGCCGGACTTGGGCAGCAGCTCCTGGAGGCGCGCGGCCGGCACGCCGGTGCTGGTGCGCATCTCGTCGCCCTGCTCCCAGAACGCGGCGAGGTCGTCCTCGGTGAAGCCGAGCTCGCCGTCCTCGGTGAACAGCTCCTTGCCCTCGGCGCGCAGCTGCAGCTCGAAGTTCTGGATGCGGCCGGTGTAGTCGGTGCCGCCGTAGACGGCGCCGCCGGTCTTCGCGGTGACGTCGGCGACGTAGGCCGCGTAGTCCTCCCAGCTGCCGCCGCCGGCGTAGGGCTCGACGCCGTTCGCGGCGAGGAGGTCCTGGTTCTGGAAGACGGCCCAGGCGCTGTAGCCGGTGGGGATCGCGTAGGTCGCGCCGTCGAGCTCGCCGGTGGCGAGCAGCTCCGGGGAGATGGTGGTCTCGTCGACCACGCCGCCGAAGTACTCGGAGAGGTCGCCGAGCAGGCCGTTGTCGCCGTACTGGCGCAGGTAGGTGTAGTCGAACTGCATCACGTCGGGGAGTCCGCCGCCGGCCGCCTCGGTCTGGCGCTTCTCCCAGTAGCCGGGGTAGTCCGTGAAGGTCGAGTTGATGGTGATGTTCGGGTGCTCGTCCTCGAACAGGGCGATCGCCTTGTCATAGCGGGCGGCGCGGTCGTCGTTGCCCCAGAACGTGTAGTCGAGGGTGATCTCCTCGTCCGGGTCCAGGGTGGCGGAGGCCCCGGAGCCTCCACCGGAGCAGCCGGTCAGAGCGAGGGCGGCTACGGCCACGGCGGCCACCGCCGAGTAGCGCATGCTGTGTGAGCGGAACATCGTCGTCCTTTCGAGAACATCATCGTTTCGAGCCCCGAACTGCAATGAAACGTTTCGGGAAAGCGTTTGCCCCAAAATACGTGCCGGGGTCTCGCCCGTCAAGCCGGGCTCGCGGCCGGGTCTCGATCCGCCGCCTGCGGCGCCTGCTCGACCGGCATGGGGTGGCCGCCTACGGCGGCGGCCGCCGGGGCGGCTAGTCGACCGGCAGGCCCTCGGCGGAGCAGAGCAGCGCGCCGTCGACGACGGTGAGCACGGCCGCGCGGACGTGCGAGCGGCGCATCGCGGCGCCCGGAGGCATCGACGCGAGGTCGCTGCCGTCCCAGCCGGGGTGGGTGAAGTACACGATCAGGGCGCGGTCCTCGTCGAGCGGGACGACGTCCGCGTGCCGGGCGACGATCGGCGCACCGTCCAGCCGCTCCGGAGCGGTCAGGATCAGACCCTCCCGCTCGCTCTGCCGCTGCCAGTCGCCGACGCCGTCGGGGGAGTGGTGCACGGCCAGCCCGCGCCACTCATCGGTGATCAGCCAGTACCGGCCGGCCAGCGGGAACACCTTCGGCCCCTCGTGCGGGCGCCCGCCGACGGAGACGCCCTCGAGCCGCCAGGACGCCGGGTCGCCGGGATCGTCGCTGACGGCGACGACGGTGCTGCAGTCGCGCTGCTCGTCCTTCGCCCAGAGCCGGTGGCGTCCGTCGCCGGTGCGCGCGACGGCGGCGTCGATCACCCGCTCGGAGCCGAGGTCGATGTCGCCGAGGAGCCGCCAGGTCTCGAGGTCGTCGCTCTCGAACTGCGTGATCGTCGCCCGCCCGCTCCAGTCGTCGGGGGTGCCGTCGATCCGGGTGACGAACATCTGCCAGCGATCCCCGATCCGCACGACATCGGGCGCCCAGAGCGTCGGCAGCTCGGCCGACAGCCCGGCGTCGAGGCCGCGGACGGTGCCGCGGTACCGCCAGGTCGCCCCGCCGTCGCCCGACACCGCGACGCCGATCGCGCTGCCGTGCACCCACTCGACCCCGGGCAGATCGAGGATCGCGCGCCGCTGGGTGTAGAACAGGCGCCACTCGCCGCGGAGGGTGTCGGCGACCAGCACCGGGTCGGTCGGTCCGTCGAAGACGGGATCGCAGTAGGGCACGGCGAAGGCGTCCTCGCGCAGGGGCATCGGCTCGGTCATCGGGGTCCTCACGAGGTCTGGCGCACCGGCTCGCCCGCGCGCATCGGTCGGCAGAACCCTAGCCAGGAAAACGCTTGCCCACGACCGCGCCGCCCGGGTAGCGTCGAGGGCGTCCCCGTCGGAGCGGTCGCTCCCGAAGGCGCTGCGGACACCCCGATCGGAGTCGACCGTCTCGTGAGAGAAGCCCGTCCCTCGCAGGCCCCGCTGCTGCTCGACCGCCGCCACCCCGGCCGCTCCGCCCTCGGGCTGCTCGGCCGCTACCGCCCGCGCGTCGTCGTCGCCGTGCTGTTCTTCGCGGTCAAGGACACCCCGCTCTGGCTGCTCCCGGTCGTCACCGGCGCGATCGTCGACGTCGTCGTCGCCGGCGGCCCGGAGTCGACGCTCTGGCTGTGGGCCGGCATCGCCCTGCTCGCACTGCTGCAGAACTACCCGAACCACGTGATGTACACCCGGCTCTACATGAGCGCCGTGCGCCAGACCGGCACGGACCTCCGCAACGCGCTCGCCGCTCGGCTGCAGAATCTCTCGATCGGCTTCCACTCCCGCGCCAGCTCGTCGATCGTGCAGACCAAGGTCGTCCGCGACGTCGAGAACATCGAGACGATGTACCAGCAGGTCGGCCACCCGCTGCTCTCCGCGACGATGGTGGCGATCGGCGCGGTCGTGATGACCGCGATCGAGGTGCCCGCGTTCCTCCCGGTCTACGCCTGCGCCATCCCGCTCGCGGTGCTGCTGCGCGCCTTCCTCGGCCGCCGCTCGCGCCGGAGCAACGAGCAGTTCCGCCGCGAGGTGGAGCACTTCTCGGCGCGCGTCGGCGAGATGGCGACGCTGATCCCGATCACCCGCGCGCACGGCCTCGAGCAGACCGCGGTCGCCCGGGTCGCGGCCGGCGCCGAGGGCGTCCGCTCGGCCGGCTACAGCCTCGACCTGCTGAACGGCCGCTTCGCCTCGCTCTCCTGGGTGAGCCTGCAGCTGCTCGGCATCGGCTGCCTGGTGCTCGCCGCGTGGGTCTCGATCAGCGGCTGGCTGCCGATCACGCCCGGCCAGGTCGTGCTCCTGAGCTCCTACTTCGCGCTGCTGACCGGCGCGATGACCAACCTGCTGATGCTGCTGCCCGTCATCGCCCGCGGCACCGAGTCGATCCGCTCGATCGGCGAGCTGCTGGAGGACCCGGACCTGGAGCAGAACGAGGGCAAGGCGCGCGCGGCCCAGGTGCGCGGGCGCATCCGGCTCGAGGACGTGACCTACCGCTACGGCGCGGTCAGCACCGGCGTCGAGGACGCCGCAGCCGCCGAGGACGGCACCGGCGTCCGGACCAGCATCGGCGTGCAGGGCATCGACCTGGACATCGAGCCGGGCCGGACCGTCGCCTTCGTCGGCTCCTCCGGCTCGGGCAAGTCGACGATGCTCAACCTGGTGCTGGGCTTCCTCCGCCCCACCGGCGGCCGCATCCTGCTGGACGGCGTCGACGCCGAGACCCTCGACCTGCGCACCTGGCGCCGCTCCGTCTCCGTCGTGCCGCAGGACTCGGTGCTCTTCGAGGGCTCGATCCGCGACAACGTGGCCTACGGGCTGACCGGCGTCGGGGAGGAGCGGATCCTCGCCGCCCTCCGCGACGCGAACGCCCTGGAGTTCGTCCGCGAGCTGCCGGACGGCCTCGACGCGGTCGTCGGCGAGCGCGGCGCCCGCCTCTCCGGCGGGCAGCGCCAGCGCATCGCCATCGCCCGCGCCCTGGTCCGCGACCCGCGGGTGCTCCTGCTCGACGAGGCGACCAGCGCGCTCGATCCGGAGTCGGAGGCGGCCGTCAAGGAGGCGCTGCTGCGGCTCATGCGCGGCCGCACGACCCTGGTCGTCGCACACCGGCTGTCGACGATCCGCTCGGCCGACACGATCGTCGTGCTCGAGCGCGGGCGGATCGTCGAGACCGGCAGCCACGAGGAGCTGCTCGCGGCGGGCGGGCGCTACGCGACGCTGCACGCGGTGCAGGCGGGGCGCTGAGCCGGCAGGCCTGATCCGCGGGTCAGCCCTGCGGCCGCCCGACGCCGATCGACCAGGCGAGCGGCGGCGGCGTGCCGTTCAGCGCCCACTCGCCGACGATCCGCTGCTTGTAGATCACCGGGTTGTGTGCGCCGACCGTGCGCGCGTTGCGCCAGTGCCGGTCGAGCGCGGCTCCCGTCGCGACTCCGGAGGAGCCGAGCGCGTCGAAGAGCAGGGTCGCCGCGCGCGGCACCGACTCGGTGAGCAGCACCTGCGCCCGGTACACCTCGGCACCGGCCGCCGGCACCAGTGACGGATCCACTGCCGCCTCGCCGACGGCCTCCGCCGCGACCAGCACCGCGGCCCGGGCGCCGAAGGCGATCGCCGAGATCGCACCGACCACCTCCTGGATCTGCGCGTCGTCCCGGCCGTGATCGGCCAGGCCGTGGCTGTAGACCCGCGAGCGGGTGCGGACGGCGGCCACGGCGTCCCGCTCGACCGCGGCGGCGATGCCGGCGAGCACCGCGAGCAGCTCGAGTTGGAAGAACGGCGTCTGGTGGGGCGCCCGCAGGACGGAGGCGAAGACGTGCTCCGGCTCGACGAGCGCGTCCGTGAAGACCGTGGTGCCGCTGCCGGAGAGCCGCTGGCCGAAGCCCGACCAGTCGTCGGTGGCGACGACGCCCGGCTGGGCGACGCGCACCACCACGGCGGTGTCCGTGCCGTCCTCGCGGCGCACGACGACGTCGGTCCAGTCGGCGAAGATCGTGCCGGTGGAGTAGTACTTGGTGCCATTCACGACCAGCTCGTCGTCCCGGCGGGTGAGCGTGGTCCGCGTGACGCCGACCGCGGCCGTGCCGATCTCGCTCCAGGCGTTGCCGACCAGCTCGCCCGCCGCGAGCCGGCGCAGCCAGCCGTCGCGCGCCGGCGACGGCGGGAAGGACAGCTGGTCCTCGACGAAGGCGAAGTGGCCGCGCAGCGCCTGGGCGACGTTCGAGTCCGCCGTAGCGAGCTCGATCAGGAGCGACGCGGTCTCGCGCAGCGAGAGCCCGCGTCCGCCGTGCTCGACCGGCACCCGCAGGCCGCCGAAGCGGGCCGCGCGCAGTCGCGCGATCGGCTCGAAGGGCAGCTCGCGGTCGAGCTCGCGCTGGACGGCGCCCGCCGCGATCTCGTCGAAGACCGGGCGGAACACGGCCTGCGCCTCCGCGAGGCCCGACCGTCCGATGCCGCTCCCGTGTCCGGAGGCGCTCAGGTGTCCGGCGCCGCTCATGTGTACAGGGAGAGCGGCTGGACGTCGCCGGTCAGGTAGTTCGCGCCGACCTCGAGCTTCTTGTAGTCGACGGGGTCGTGCAGCGAGTGGGTGCGGACGTTCCGCCAGTAGAGGTCGAGCCCGATCGAGCTCTTCGCGGAGGAGGAGCCGGTCGCCTCGTAGATCCGGGTCGTCACGTCGAGCGCGAGCGCGTCCGTCACGATCTTCACCTTCGCGATCTCGATCGCCTGGGCAGCGCGCGACTCGGACGTCACCGCCGCGCCGCGGGCGACCTCGGCGTCGTGCAGCGCGCCGACGCGGTCGGCCAGCGCCTCCGCGGCGGCCGTGTGCGCGACCAGCTCGCCGTAGAGCCGGCGCACGAACGGATCCTGCGCATAGGTCTCCACGCCGGAGAGGAACCAGGAGTTCTTCCGGCCGAGCGTCAGCCCCCGGCCCTTCGCCAGCGCGCCCTGGGCGATGCCGAGATAGAGGTTGCCGAAGCCGAGCTGGATCGACGGCGTGATCAGCGTCGCGAACGGCTCGTCGACGAGCGCGCCGAGGATCTCGGACGCGTCCACCCGCACCCCGGTGAAGCGCACGGAGCCGGAGGCGCTCTGTCGCTGGCCGAGGAAGTCCCAGTCGCCGAGCGGCTCGATGCCCGCGCGGTCGCGGGGGAGCACGAAGGTCAGCGTCTCGCCGGAGCGGTCGCCCGCGGCGATCACCGCGTTCACCAGCACCGCGTCGCCCGAGGAGACCCCGGTCGAGAAGCGCTTCAGCCCGTTCAGCTCGAAGCCGTCGCCGCGGGGCGTCAGCTCGAGGTCGGGATCGACCGGGTTCACCGAGTCGCCCCAGAGCCATCGGCCCTCGATCGTCGCGCGGTAGAACCGCTCGCGCTCCGACTCCGGCGCCGAGAACGCGATGTTGGCGGAGTTGACGTAGTGGTACAGCAGGATCTGCGCGAGCGAGGCGTCCGCGGCGGCGAGGATCCGGATCACCCGGAACGCCGTGCTCCAGACCGCGCCGCCGCCGCCGAACTCGGCGGGGTCGAGCAGGTTCACGAGGCCCGAGGAGCGCAGCGGCTCGAGCTCCGTCGTCGGGTCGAGGTTGCCGCGGTCGCGCTCGAGGACGTCGGCCGCGAGGATCTCGGCGACGCCGGACGCCACGGCGTCCCAGTGCTCGTGCTCGGCGGCGGTCGCGACGCGGTCCCAGTGCGAGCGCGGACGATCGGCGCGGGACTCGGGGCTGGTCGGGGCAGTGGCGGTCTGGCTCATCGGACGGGCTCCGGGTCGAGGGCGGGCAGAACGGAGAGGACGCTGTCGGGCAGTCCGTCGGCGGCGCTGGGCGAGCCGGTGTACGCGCCGCGGTAGGCGGCGGCGGGGTGCGAGTCCTTCACGCGGGCGCTGCCCGGGCCCTGGAGGTACTCGCGCAGGGTCGCGCCCTCGTACTCCTCCCAGACCCGGCCGCGCCGGCGCAGCTCGGGCACGGCGAGGTCGACGAAGTCCTCGAAGGTGCCGGGGGTGACCACGTAGGCGAGGTTGAAGCCGTCGATCCCCGCGACGTCGACCCAGCGCTCCAGCTCGTCCGCGACGGTGCTCGGCGAGCCGACGATCACCGGGCCGATGCCGCCGATGCCGAGGTACTCCGCGACGTCGTCCGGGGTCCAGGCGCGGTCGGGGTCCGCCTTCGTGAAGATCGAGAGCGCGCTGCGCACCGCATCGGTGTCGACGTAGTCGAGCGGCACGTCCGCCGGGAACTGCGAGAGGTCGAGCCCCGCCCAGCCGCCGTAGAAGGCGAGCGCCCCCTCGCGGGACGAGTACGTCTTGAAGTCGGCGTACTTGGCCTGCGCCTCGGCGTCCGTCTCGGCGACGATGACGGTCGCGAGGATGAGGATCTTCGGGTCGGTGCGCGCGCGGCCGTGCTTCTCCGCGGCGTCGCGGATGGCGTCGGTGGTCCGCCGGGTCAGCTCGGGCCGGATCGCGTTGATGAAGACGGCCTCGCCGTGCTTGGCGGAGAAGTCGATGCCGCGCGGCGAGGCCCCCGCCTGGAAGATCACCGGCGTCCGCTGCGGCGACGGCTCGGAGAGGTGGATGCCCGGCACGCGGTAGTGGGTGCCGGAGTGGCCGATCGGGTGCACCTTGCGCGGATCGGTGAAGACGCCGCGCTCGCGGTCGCGCAGCACCGCGCCCTCCTCCCAGGAGCCCTCCCAGAGCTTGTAGCTGACGTCGAGGAACTCCTCGGCGATGTCGTAGCGCTCGTCGTGCGGGATCTGCCGCTCGAGGCCGAGGTTCTGCGCGGCACTGTCGAGGTAGGAGGTGACGACGTTCCAGCCGATCCGGCCCTTGGTCAGGTGGTCGAGCGTGGAGAGCCGGCGCGCCAGAGCGTAGGGCTGCTCGTAGGTCGGCGAGATCGTGACGCCGAAGCCGAGGTGCTTCGTCGCCGCGGCCATCGCCGGGATCTGCAGCAGCGGGTCGTTGACGGGGACCTGCGCGGAGTCGATCAGCGCGGGCCCGACCGAGCCGCGGTAGACGTCGTAGACGCCGAGCACGTCGGCGAGGAAGAGCGCGTCGAAGGTGCCGCGCTCGAGCGTCCTCGCGAGGTCGATCCAGTACTCGAGGTCGTTGTAGCGGTCGGCCTGCGAGTCGGGGTGCCGCCAGAGGCCGGGCGCCTGGTGTCCGACACAGGTCATGTCGAAGGCGTTGAGGACGATGCGGGACGCCATGGGACTCCGTTCGGTTCGGGGCTGGTGCGCTTCGGACCCTAGGAGGGACGGCCGACACCGCGTCGCCGCCGGCGCAATCCGGCGTAACGAACGGCCGCCGTGTTGCGCCGTGTGACGCCGCGTTGCGGTGGATGACCGGCGGGCGTGACGAGTCGCCGCGCCGCCGCCACGATGGCCAGCAGCGCCGCCCGGTCCACCACGGTTCCGGGCGCACCGCCTCCCTCTCCCGCACCGACGTCCCACACCGAAGCAGGCCCTCCCATGCGATTCCGCTCCCTCACCTCCGCGGTGGCGCTCCTCGCCGCCGCGACGCTGGTCCTCACCGGCTGCTCGCTCAAGGAGGAGTCCTCCGGCGCGAACGCCGCGAACGCCGCCGCCGCCGAGGCGACCACCGCCGCTGCCTCGACCGCCGACGTCCCGAGCCTCGAGGGCAAGACGGTCGGCGTCGCGGCGAAGGACATCGTCCACGACTTCTCGCGCATCGTGTACCAGTCGGTGCAGGACCGTGTGGAGGCGCTCGGCGGCACCGTCGTCGCCACCCAGGCCGAGGCCAAGGACGACAAGCACGTCTCCGACATCGAGAACCTCGTCGCGCAGAAGCCCGACGCGATCATCGTGATCCTCGGCGACGCGACGACCCTCGCGCCGGCGCTGAAGGAGGTGCACGACGCGGGCATCCCGCTGTTCACGATCGACAACGTGTCCGAGTACTCCGAGAACAACGTCACCAGCGACAACTGGCAGATCGGCTCGACGCTCGCCCGCACCATCGCCGAGGACATCGGAGGCTCCGGGCAGATCCTGGTCTTCAACGGCTTCCCGGGTGTCGCGCCCTGCCGCATCCGCTACAACGAGCTGAAGCTCGTGCTCGAGGACTACCCGGGCATCTCGATCCTTGAGCCCGAGCTGCAGGACAAGTACGAGGGCACGATCGAGGACGCGAAGCAGCAGATCGGCGACGCGCTCTCGCGCTACCCGAAGGGCGAGATCTCGGCGATCTGGTCCTGCTGGGACACCCCGCAGATCGGCGCCGCGCAGGCCGTCGACGCGGCGGGCCGCGACGAGATCAAGATCTACGGCGTCGACGCCGACCAGGGCGCGCTCGACCTGATCGCCGACCCCGACTCCTCCTACACCGCGACCGTCGCGCAGCAGAACCTCGCCATCGGCGCCGGCTCGGCCGACAACGTGGCCCGCTTCCTCGGCGGCGAGGCGGACGCGGTCACGCCGACCACCTACTTCGCCCCGGTGCTCATCGACAAGGCGAACATCGCCGAGAAGACCGCGGAGCTCGGTCTCGGTGGCTAGTCCGTCTGCGGCCCCGGCCACCCGGCCCTCGGCCTCTCCGGCGCCCGCCCTCGAGATGGCGGGGATCTCCAAGTCCTTCGCCGGCGTCCCGGTGCTGCGCGACGTCGCTCTCACGGTCGGCCGCGGCGAGGTCGTCGCCCTGGTGGGCGAGAACGGCGCGGGCAAGTCCACGCTGATCAAGATCCTCACCGGCCTGTACTCGGCCGACGCGGGCTCGATCGCGATCGACGGAGCGCCGGTCGCGATCACCGCCCCGCGCGACGCCGAGCGGGCGGGCATCCGGGTCGTGCACCAGGACCGGCACCTGGCCGTCCGCCTGACCGTGGCGGAGCAGCTCTACCTCGGCCACGAGCGGCTGCGCCGCCGGGGCACCTCGGCCGAGGCCGTGCTCGCCGAGCTCGTCGGCCTCGTCGTCCGCGGCGGCACCCTCGTCGACGACCTCACCGTCGCCGAGCAGCAGCAGCTGCAGATCGCCCGGGCGCTGCTGGTCGAGCCGCGGATCCTGGTGCTCGACGAGCCGACCGCGCCGCTCGCCGCCGAGGAGGTGGCGGCGCTCTTCGCCTCGATCCGCCGGCTGCAGGCGCGCGGCGTCGCCGTGATCTACATCTCGCACTACCTCCAGGAGGTGCAGCGCGTCGCGAGCCGCGTGGTGGTGCTGCGGAACGGCGCGAACGTCGGCGGGCTCGACCTGGTCGACGGCGACGCCGAGCAGGGCGCCCGGATCGTCGAGCTGATGCTCGGCCGCGACGTGGAGGAGTTCGCGCTCCGCTCCGACCGGGTGGTCGCCGCCGACGCCGCGCCGCTGCTCGAGCTCGAGGCGCTGACCGTGCCCGGCGCGCTCGACGCCCTCGACCTGACGGTCCGGCCGGGCGAGGTCGTCGGCGTCACCGGCCTCGTCGGCTCCGGGGTCGACGTGCTCGCGGACGCCGTGGTCGGCCTCGCCCGCCGCAGCGGCCGGGTGCGCGTGGCCGGCACCGCCACCTCCTCCGCCCGGGCCTTCGTCGCCGCGGGCGGCGGCTACGTTCCGAGCGACCGGCGCCGCGACGGCGTCCTGCTCGCGCACACCGTCCGGGAGAACCTCTCGATCGCGTCGCTCGGGCGGATCAGCCTCGGTGGCCTGCTGCCCAGCCGCCGCCGAGACCGGGCGCTCGCGCTCGAGCAGATCGCCGCACTGGACGTGCGGCCCGCCGATCCGGAGGCCGTGGTCGGCACGCTCTCCGGCGGCAACCAGCAGAAGGTCGCCGTCGGGAAGTGGCTGGCCGCCGGCTCGCGGGTGCTCGTCCTCGATCAGCCCACCGCGGGCGTCGACATCGGCAGCCGCGCGGCGGTCTACGCGCTCATCGACCGGCTCGTCGACGAGGGCGCCGGCATCCTCCTCGTCTCGCTCGACCTCGAGGAGCTCGTCGGCCTCGCCGACCGCGTCCTCGTGCTGCACCGCGGCGCCGTGCGCGCCGAGCTGCCCCGGAGCGAGCTCAGCGTCGACCGGGTCCTCGCGATCGCCTCCGGCGCCGTCGCCCCCGACACCCTGGAGAGTGCTCGATGACCCTCACCACCGCGCCCGCCGAGAAGGCGTCACCGACGGAGGCGCCCGCCGCCCCGCGCGCCCGCCGCCGCGGCATCGGCGCGCTCGCCCTGATCGGCTACCTCGTCGTCGTCCTCGAGATCGCGGTGTTCAGCGCCGCGTCGCCCGTCTTCGCCACCGGCGGCAACGTCTCGACGATCCTGATCCAGGCCGTGGTCCCCGCGATCGCCGGCTTCGGCCTCGCGATCGTGGTGATCACCGGGGGCGACGACGTCGTCCGCGGCGGCATCGACCTCGCCTCCGGTCCGATCGTCGGGCTCTCCGGCGTCGTCGCGGCCGTCGCCCTGACCGCGGGCTTCGGTGCGCTGCCCGCCGTGCTGCTCGCCCTGCTCGTCTCGGTCGGCTTCGGCGCGATCAGCGGCACCGCCGTCGTGCTCGGCCTCCGCCCGCTGCTCGCCACGCTCGCCGTCTCCGGGATCGTCGGCTCCGTCGTCTTCCTCGCCACCGACAACGTCAAGGTGCCGGTCGCGGATCCGCTCTTCGACTGGCTGCGCGGCGGCAGCGTCCTCGGCCTCCCGGCACCGGTCGCGGTGCTCGCCGTCGTCACGGTGGCGACCGCCCTCGCCGTCGGCCGGACCTCCTGGGGCACCCGCAGCTACGCCGTCGGCCAGAACCCGACCGCGGCGAGCGTCGCGGGTGTCTCGGTCTGGCGCCACGTGCTCACCAGCTACCTGCTCTCCGGGCTCCTCGCCGGCATCGCCGGGCTGCTGCTCGCCGCGCGCCTCGCCGCCGCCGTGCCCGGGATCGGCAACCAGATCCTGCTCGACATCATCGTCACCGCCTACCTCTCGGTCGTGTTCTCGCGCCGCTTCGTCGTCACCATCGGCGGCACGCTGCTCGCCGCCGTCTTCGTGGCGGCGCTCGGCAACGGCTTCACCCTGATCGGCGTCGACAGCCAGTGGGTCGGCGCGATCAAGGGGCTGCTCATCCTGCTCGTCCTCGGCCTCGCGGCCCTCCGCGAGAGAGGGGTCCGCTCGTGACCGCCGTCGCCCTGCCCGTGTCCGAGTCCCGCCGGGCCCTCGCCGTCCGCCTGCTCGCGCCCGCCGCGGTCGTGCTCCTGCTCGCCGTCTTCGGCGCGAGCGTGCCCGGCTACTTCGCGCCGACCAACCTGCTCAACGTCGCGAGCGCCGGGGCGCTGCTGCTGATCGCGGCCTGCGCGATGACGCTCGTCGTCCGGGCCGGCGGCATCGACCTCTCGATCGGCATCGCGATCGACCTCGCGGCCCTCGGCGCCACCGCGCTGATCGCCGACGGCTACGTGACCTGGTTCGCGGTGCTGATCGGCCTCGGCTTCGGGACGCTGGCGGGCGTGGTCAACGCGGTACTGGTGATCGTGCTGAGGATCCGCGCCTTCCTCGCGACCCTCTCGGTCTGGTTCATCGGCACCAGCGCCCAGCAGCTGCTCACCGGCGGCGGCGCGCCGATCTACCTGCGCCGCCAGGCGACGCCCGACGCCTTCGCCGCCTGGGGCAACGCCACCGTGCTCGGCGTCGGCGTCCCGGTGCTGCTGGCGATCGCGGTCGCCGTCGCGGTCTGGCTGCTGCTGGACCGCACCCGCTGGGGCCGCGTGCTCACCGCGGCGGGGGAGCAGCCCGGTGCCACCCGCATCGCCGGCCGCCGGGTCGGGATCTCACTCGCCTCCGCGTTCGTCGTCGCGGCGCTGATCGGAGCGCTGGCCGGCATCGCGCTCGCCTCGCGCAGCTACGGCTACTCGCCGGCGAGCGGCCAGCTCTACGTGCTCGACGCGATCGGCGCGGTCTTCATCGGCGCGACGCTCTCCGCGCACGGCCGGCCGAACGTGCTCGGCACCGTGCTCGGCGTCCTGATCTTCGGCCTGATCAACAACGGGCTGGTGCTGCTCGGCGTCTCCTTCTACTGGCAGGGCCTCGTCCGCGGCTCGGTGCTGCTGCTCCTCCTGCTCGCGACCGCGCTGCTCCGTCGGGAGTCGATCGCGCCGCCGCTGCGAACGCTGCTGACGTCGCGGCGGTGACGGACGGGCATCGCGCGCCACCGACCTCCGCCGGACGTCCCCACCTCTCCGCGCATGCTGCTTCCGAACTAGGATCAGCAGTGCGCAGAGAGCAGGAGGAGACGACCATGACAGACATCGCCACGAGTCCGCCGCCGGTCACGAGTGCGACGGCGCCCGGCAGTGAGTCCGCCCTCGAGGCTCGGCTGAGGATCATCGTCGGACTCGCCCAGGGCGCCTCGGAGTCTCAGCTCGCCGACCAGCTCGAGCTCGCGCCGGACGTCGTGCACGAGCATCTCCGCGGCGTTCTCGTCCAGCTCTCTCCCGAGCTGCTCGCCATGGTCGCCCACCCCGAGCTGACCGACGGGCTGGACGGGCTGTATCGAGCCGTCCGCGACAGGGGAGGCGATGAGCAGACGCTCGCCGCGCTCCTCGCGGAGCAGACCGCACTCCTCTCGCGACACCGGTCGCCGGGCGGCGGGCTGGCCCAGGGTGCGGCGGACGTCCTCGTCGAGTCCGGGTCGATGACCGCCGAGGAGCTCGCCGAGGCCGAAGCGGAGGTCGCGCGCGGAGAGCTCGCCGACCTCGAGCGGCGCACCCGGCTGCAGGCGATCGTCGACTCGTTCGGCACCGCCGAGGTGGCCTCGCGACTCAGGATCGACGAGACCCGCGTGCGCCACCGGAAGGCGAAGGACGGGCTGTACGCCTTCAAGGTCGGCTCGAAGCTGCGGTTCCCGGCCTGGCAGTTCACCGACGACCGGGAGCGGCCGATGCTGCCGGGCGTCCCCGCGCTCGTGAAGGCTTTCCCGGAGGACATGCATCCCGCGAGCGTGCTCGGTTTCATGACCACGCCGCAGGAGGAGCTCCTCATCGGCGAGACGCCGGTCACCCCGGTGCGCTGGCTCTCCGGGGGAGGCGATCCGCGGGAGGTCCTCGTCGCCCTGGCCGAGTTCGACGAGTCGTGAAGGTCCCGCTCACCCCGCCGAGGACCTTCGTCACCGACCCGTCGCACCTGCGCGAGTACTCCGGACCGCTCTGGCGCCTGTATCGCAGCGCCGGCGCGCACGTGGGCACGTGGGACGCCCTGCGCCACCACGGACCGGTGCCGGGGATGCGCTTCGACCCGCACCCGCCTCCTCCGGGGCACCACCCGACCGTCGGCGTCCTCTACGCCGCGGCGGACGCCGTGACGGCGATCGGCGAGACGTACCAGCGTCGACGGGTGGTCGACCGCGTGCAGAACGCTCCGCGGCTCGTCGGCTGGCGTCCGTCCCGTCCGCTGACGCTCCTCGATCTCACCGGTGAGTGGCCCGTCCGCAACGGTGCGGCTGCCTCTCTCCAGATGGGGCCGAAGCGGGCCACGCAGGCCTGGGCCCGAGCGATCGAGGAGCGCCTCCGCAGCATCGACGGGCTGTGGCACCTGTCGGCGATCACCGGGAATCCGATCGCCACGCTGTTCAGCCGCGTGGAGCGGAAGCCGGCCTTCCCGCCGCGGCCGAGCCTCCACACGGCACTGAGCGACGTGACCGCCGATGCGGTGGTGCTCCACGCCGCCCGGCGACTCGGCTTCGCGGTGCTCGGGGATCCGTAGCCGCTGCCCGCCGGGTCGCGGCCGGCCCGGCGCTCCTCAGCTCCCGCCGAGCACGGCTCGACCATCGCCGCCCGCCGGTCACAGCCCGCGGTAGGCCGCCGCGGTGGTCGTGCGCAGGCCGTCCGTCTGCGCGGTGACCTGTGCGCTGCCCGCCGGGACGGTGGATCGCCGGGTGGCGAACGCCCGCGAGACCGTCGCGCCCGGAGCGACGCCTGCGATCGTCGAGGTGCCGTACGCGGTGACGATGGTGATCTCCGTCGCGGTCCTGCCGGTGTTCTTCGCCGTCACCGTGAGCACGACCGTCCCGAGGGTCTTGCGCGTGGCCGCGGTCGCCGTCACGGCGGGCGGTGCGGCGACCGTGGTGCGGGGCAGGGACACCGCCGGCAGCCCGGGGACGCGGGCGGCGATCGAGACGGTGCCGGTCGTCGCTCCCGTCCGGAGAGGGGGGAGCGCGGCCGTTCCCGTCGCCGCGGAGAGGACCGTCGCCGCCGTCGTGCCGTCGGTGAAGGTCGCCGGGCCGGTGAGGGTGAAGGAGACGGCGCGGCCCCCGAGCGCCCGGCCGCGCGCGTCGAGGACGTCCACACCGGCGGCGACGTCGCGCGTCGACGAGGTGGCGACGGTCGTCGCGGCGCCACGGGCGACGAGCGAGGCGATCGGGGCCACGCCGGTGGCGCTGAGCTCGGCGACGCTGGTCGAACCGCCGTACTCGGCGCTTCCCCAGGCCTGGAACACCGTGCGGAGGGCCGTCGTGGCCACCGGGGTGAAGGCGACCGTGTTCACCGCGTCCCGAGCGCGGCCGGCCGGGCTCGCTCCCGCGACCGGCACCCAGGCGCCCGCGGCGTCGAGGTAGTCGACGCGCCAGGACCGAGGCGGGATCACGCCCTGCTGCGCGCTGTCGGCCGCGTCGGCGGCGAAGCGCACTGACGCGCTGTCCACGGTCACCGTCGCCGGCCAGGTGAGCCCGAGCCACTGCTCGCCCACGCGGGGCCAGCTGCTCCACGCGGTTCCGGTCCTGCCGTCGACGGCGTCCCCGACGGACGACCAGCCCGAGGTGTACGAGGCGGAGGCCGCGGCACGACGGGTGATGTCGCCGACGTCCTCGGTGCAGGGCACGGTGACGGTGACGGTCGCCGTCCGCGCCGTCGCATCGAGGGCCTCCACGCGGAGCGACATGCCGGTGTTCAGGGCGACGGTCTCGCCGGCGAGGGTGAACTCGTTGCCGACGCTCGCGTCACCGGGCCGCTGCAGCAGCTCGGCGCTGCCGCCGGTGCTGCGCAGGATCTGCACGCCCGAGACCGTCCGCGGCGTCTGCCAGGGACTGCTGTAGGCGCCGCCGTCCGCTCGCGGATCGGCCTTGTCGCTGTACTGCGCCCAGTACCGCACCGCCGAGTCCTGCGGGTCGGTCCAGGTGAGGGCTCGAGGAGTGCCCGGACCGGCCCCCAGGGTGTCGATGACGGTCGTCCGCGGCGCGCCGCAGACGGGCTGCCGGGTGTCCGAGAGGATGCCGAGCTGCGCGAGGGTCGGTGCCGAGAGGGGAGTGAAGAGCCAGGAGTCGCCCATGACGTCGGTCAGGTTCCCGTACTCCTCCCGGGCGCACGAGGCACCGGGCGCGACGTCCCACGACGAGGCGCACTGGACACTCGCGGCGTGGAAGAGCGAGAGGTTGTGACCCAGCTCGTGGGCGAGCAGGATCGCGTCGGGACCGCCCTGGAACGTCCGCCCGCCGTCGTCCGGGTCGCCCGGCTGCTCTCCGTTGGCCCAGTTCGGGCAGGGGTCGCCCGGGGGCACCATGGCGACGAGGTGCCGCGCCGGTCCGGGCTGCCAGCCCGTCGTGCGGGCGATCCAGTCGTGCAGGCCGCCCGTGTCGCTGCAGCCGATCGGCTCGTCGATGCTCCGCCAGTCGATCAGCTGCTCGAGCTCGAAGCGCACGGCTCCGCCGGTCTCGCGGTTGTAGAAGTCGTCGACGAGCTCGAGAGAGCGGCGCGCGTCCTCCGCGCTGAACGACGGGGTCGTGCCCTGCGGCGCCACGAGGGCGATGGTCACCTCGTGCACGACGATGTCGGCACGGGAGGGGATCGCCACGTCGGTGAAGTCCGCCGGCGCGGCCGCCGCCCGGAGGAGCGACGGCGAGCCGGGTTCTGCGACGGCGTCGCTCGCCGCGGGTGCGGAGTCGACTCCGCCGCCGTCGCGGGCCGGAGGCGTCGAGGTGCTCGCCGTCCCGGCCGGCGCGGCGACTGCCGAGTGCGGCGCGGCGACGAGCCCCGCTGCCAGGAGGAGCCCGCAGAGGGCTCCGGTGAACTGAGTAGCGCGGCGCATGGTGTCCCCTCGATGGAGTGCCCGGACGACGCCGGGCGGAGCGGGCCGGATCGGCAGGGCCGGGCAGCAGCCCGCCGGCTCGTCCACTCTGGTTGTTACCGTGAACACTGCCGTGGATCCGCGGCGAGCGGGACCCCCCGTCGGGGTCGGGACCGGGGAGCCGCGGCCGTCCGGAAGCGTCGACGCGCCTCCGGACGGCCGTGTCGCTCAGCGCGTCAGCGTGATGCTGTCGAGCTCCGCGAAGCCGGAGCCGCCGGCGAAGAAGGGGGACCCCTTCGCGAGCCGGATCACGTTGAAGCCCGCCTTCAGATCGACCTGCCGCGAGACGGAGGAGCCGAAGGCGCCCCATGATCCCGTCGACGGGTAGGAGACGGTGCTGAAGGCGCTGCCGTTGACGGCGAGGCCCTGGGTCGAGGTGCTCGCTCCACCGTTGGCGTAGCGGATCCCGAGCCCGTAGCTGCCGGCGGTCGGCACCTCGACGACGAAGTCGACGAAGCTGTCGCTGCGGGCGTTCGACGAGCCGTCGATCCGGCCGACGTAGCCGCCGTTCGACGCCGTTCCGGCGGAGAGGAGCGAGGCGTTCACGACGGTCGCGTTCTCCGCCTCGTAGACCTGCTGGTAGCTCGTCGTCGGACCCGCCGCCGGGGTGACGACGAGCTGGTAGGCGCCGAGGTAGTCCTGGCTCGTCACCGGGACGGTGACGGTCCCGTTCGTGATCGGCAGGGTCTGCGTCGACACCGTCGTGGGCGCGTCGACGTTGGTCATGCGCCCGGACCGGGGCGTGTAGTTCAGGACGACCTTGGCCGAGGTCCCGAATCCGGTGAGGCCCTTCACCTGCACCTGGTTGTCGCCGAAGGTGCCGCCGAAGGCCGCGTTCACGATCTTCCGACTGGAGTCGTAGGACGCGAAGCCGTCGAGGTCGCCGGACGGCGTGACGGCGAGCATGTTCCCGGCCATCTCGCCGTACCACTTGTAGAGCCAGTAGGAGCCGGTCGGTCGGTTGTTCCAGACCAGGCCGCCGACGGTGCCGGACTCGTACCAGTAGGCGCGCTCGGCGTCGTGGATGCCGGTGCGCTCGAACTGCGCGATGAAGTGCGCGGCCACGCTCGGCGTGTCGATCTGGCTCGGCGAGCCGTACTCGTTGATGGAGATCGGCCGCGGCGAGATGCCGAGATCGCGCTCGATAGAGCGGTAGTCGGCGACGTGCTCGTCGATGTCGTTGTAGACGCCGTCCTCGAGCTCGTGCCAGACGACGACGTCGGGCAGAGTGCCGTCGGCCTTCGCGCGGGCCATGAACGAGCGCATCAGGTCGGGGTAGTAGCGGCTGTAGCTGGGGCCCACGATCGGAGTGATCGTGTCCTGGAGCTTCACCTGCCGGTAGGTGCGGGTCCAGCCGTCGAGGTAGGGGCCGGCCTTCGCCGTGTCCCAGGTCCCGTCGGGCTCGTTCCACAGCTCCCAGCCGTTGATGTTCGTGGTGGCGGTGGCGTCGAGACGGGCCTTCACCATCGTGTCGATCTTCTGCGTCCAGTCCGCCCAGCTGATCCAGCGGTACGGGAAGTCGGGGTACACGTCGGGCATCCGCGCGTAGGACTGCGCTCCGTCCCGGGTGAAGGTGCCGGCCACCTTCAGCACGTCGCCGGTCGGCGTCGTCGCTCCGTTGCCGAGCTGGCCGACTCCGGGGGCCGGCTGCGTGTGCTGCTTGAGGCGCAGCGGCGTCAGCAGGCCGGGTGCCGGGTCGTTCGGCGTGGCCAGCGCGTACAGGCCGCCGGCGCCGACCCGCGTGACGGGTCCGATCGACGTGCTCGCATCGACGACGAGCGTGTTGCCCGCGGCGGACGCGGGCAGCGTCGGGGCGACGAGCGTCGCGGCGAGCGCAGCCGCCGCGGCCAGACCGAAAAGTCTACGAAATCTACTCACAGAGAGCTCCTTTGCAGTGTGAATCGCACCCAATGAAGCCGTCTTCGCTGGCCTCCGGGTGGTGAGATCGACCGTAGCCAGCCCGGGGAGTTAAAGAAAGTAGTTTCGGTGTTTCGGTCGCCGCGAGGCCGCGATACCTGCTCGCGGAGCGCGCGCGGGCGAGCCGGTGCCCTCCGACCCGAACGGAGGGCACCGGTGCTCGAGCGGGCGCCGGGCCCTGCGTCGAGCCGTCGCCGGCGGATCACCCCGGCCCCTGCGGGAGCGATGCCGTCCGGCCCCCGGACGCGCTCCTCGCGCTGGGCGACGAGGCCGGTCCGGAGCTCCGGTCACCGGCGCGGAGCGCGGTGGACCCCTTCTTCGCCGGGCCCGCACGCGCGCACGTCGTCGGCGAGGGATGCAGATGTTCTCGGTAACACTTTTCTGCACTCGGGACACTAATGAGGTCCGCCGCCGGTGTCAACGAAGTGACAGGGGTACGAGGACCTCCTGGCTCCCAGCCATCCGTCGTCGAGAGCACGGTCCTCCACGAGATCGCGCACAGCCCGCACGCGGGCGGTCAGTCGGCGGCGTCGCGCGGGACGCGCAGCTCCCGGCTGATCGCGCGCAGTCCGGTCTCGAGGGCTTCGAGCTCCTCGAGCGAGAGGCGGGAGAGCACGTCCTCGCCGAGCTCCGGGCGCGCGGCCATCAGCTCGCGGACGACGGCCCGGCCGAGATCGGTGGCGTGGATGCGGCGGACGCGCTGATCGGCGCGGTCGGTCTCGCGGACGACCAGGCCGCTCGCGGCGAGGCGGTCGATGAGCTTCGACATCGAGGGCATCGAGACGCCGAAGCTCTGCGCGAGGCCCGCGCCGGTCGCGCCCTCCTCGGTCGTGACGATCACCGAGAGCGCCTTGAGCTGCTGGATGGTGAGGTCGGTGGTCAGCAGCGGCGCGAGCACGCGGGGGATCGACCGGATCGTGATCGCGATCGAGAGGCGCTCGATGTCCGAGAGGGCGCGGGCGCGGGGATCCATGGGACCACCGTAGGACTGGGCGGATCCCCAGGTCTATCACTTAGTTCGAAGCTAACCTTCTGGGAGAGCAAGAAACCGATCCGGAGTCGTGTCGGCGCCCGCGGGGGAGTCCCGCCGTCGCCCCGTCACGGGGTCCGCCGTCGCGCCGATGCGCGTGACGAGAGCGAGCCGCCATGACCGACCGAACGCTGACCAACCGACCGCCCGCCGACAGCATCCTCCCCGACGACGAGCGCCGCCTCGAGGCCGCCCGCGAGAGGTACCGCGCCGAGCGGGACCGCCGGGCCCGCCCGGACGCCGCGAGCCAGTACCGCCGTGCCGCGGGGGAGTTCGGCTACTACGCGAAGGATCCCTACACGGAGCGCGTCGAGCGCGAGCCGGTGACCGACCGGGTCGAGGCGCTCGTGATCGGCGCCGGCTTCGGCGGTCTGCTGACCGCGTCTCGGCTGCGCGAGGCGGGCGTCGAGTCGCTGCGCCTGATGGACGAGGCGGGCGACGTCGGCGGCACCTGGTACTGGAACCGCTACCCGGGCGTGCGCTGCGACGTGGAGTCCTCCGTCTACCTCCCGCTGCTCGAGGAGGTCGGCACGATCCCGTCCGAGCGCTACGCGCCGGGCGAGGAGATCCGCCGGCACGCGGTCGCGATCGCCGAGCACTACGGCCTCTACCGCGACACCCTCTTCCAGACCCGTGCCACCGCGCTGACCTGGGACCAGGACGCGGAGGAGTGGTTCGTGGAGACCGACCGCGGCGACGCCTTCCGCGCCCGCTTCGTCGTGACCTCCTCCGGCACCCTCACCCAGCCGAAGCTGCCGGGCATCCCGGGCATCGAGACCTTCCGCGGGCACACCTTCCACACCAGCCGCTGGGATTACGGCTACACCGGCGGCACCCCGGACGGCGGCCTGACCGGTCTCGCCGACAAACGCGTCGCCGTCGTCGGCACCGGTGCGACGGGACTCCAGGTGATCCCGCACGTCGGCGCGGACGCCCGGGAGCTGATCGTCTTCCAGCGCACACCCTCCACCGTCGACGTCCGCGACAACCGGCCGACGGACCCGGCGTGGGTCGCGTCGCTGCGTCCGGGCTGGCAGCGCGAGCGGATGGAGAACTTCCTCGCCGTGCTCGCCGGCGAACCGGTCGACGAATCGCTCGTGCAGGACGGCTGGACGAAGACCGTCGAGCTGCAGCGCCAGATCCTCTCCGGCGCCGTCGACACCTCGCTCACGGCCGAGGAGCGCGAGCGGCGCGACGAGCTCGCCGACCTCGACACCATGGACCGCCTCCGCGCCCGCGTCGACGCGACGGTGGAGGACCCGGCGACGGCCGCGGCACTCAAGCCCTGGTACCGCTACATGTGCAAGCGCCCCGGCTTCAGCGACACCTACCTGCCCACCTTCAACCGCCCGAACGTCCGCCTCGTCGACACCGCGGACACCGGCGGCATCACCCGGATGACCGAGACCGAGGTCGTCGTCGGCGACACCGCCTACGAGGTCGACTGCGTCGTCTTCGCCACCGGCTTCGAGGTCGGCATCTCCGGCGTCCTGTCCGGCACCCTGCCCGTCGTCGGCCGCGACGGCCGGACGCTCATGGAGGCGTGGGCCCGCGGCCCGCGCACCCTGCACGGCTTCGCGACGCACGGCTTCCCGAACCTCTTCCACCTCAGCGGCATCCAGAACGCCAACTCCGTCAACTTCGCGCACATCCTGCTCGAGCAGGCCGAGCACATCGCCGCCGTCATCGCCCGCGGCCGCGAGGTCGGCGCCCGGTACCTCGAGCCCACGGCCGAGGCGGAGGAGGCGTGGGTCCGCACGATCCAGGAGACCGCCGCCGACACCCGCGCGTTCCAGGCCGAGTGCACGCCCGGCTACTACAACGGCGAGGGCACCCGCTCCATCGGCGGCGCCAGCTACAGCCCCGGACCGATCGCCTTCCACCGCCTGCTGCGCGCCTGGCGCGAGGACGGGATGGCCGACGTGCTCGTCGGCGCGCACGCGGGAGCCTCCCGATGAGGCGGCCGGCGATCGCCGTCCCGGTGCTGCTCGCCGGAGCCCTGGCGGGCTGCACCGACGCGGGTGATCCCGCGGCCGCACCCGCGTCGGCGACCCCGTCGGTCGTCACCGCCGAGCGGGTGCTGCAGGTGACGGAGGTGCACGAGACGACCGGCATGACCCTGCTCGAGGGCCCGACCTTCGGCCCCGACGGCAGCCTCTCCGTCGTCGACGTCACCGCCCCGCCCGGCGCCGGCAAGGTGCTCCGGATCGACCTCGAGGAGGAGAGCGTCGAGCCCGTCTGGACCGACGACGCCTCCGCGCTCACCTCCGCGCAGTTCCACCCCGGGGACGGGCGGCTCTACGTCACCGACTTCCTCAGCGGTTCCGTGCGGAGCATGACCGCCGAGGGCGAGGACGTCCGCGACGTCGTCACCGGCCCGGTCGAGGGCGTCCCGATGCAGCCGGACGACATCGCGTTCGGCGAGGACGGCGCCCTCTACGTCACCGACGCCGCCGGCGCCCAGGACCCGTACTGGGAGGCGTCGGGCCGCGTCGTCCGCGTCGACCCGGCGACCGGAGCGGCGACCGTGCTGGCGAGCCAGCTGCCGTCCCCGAACGGCATCGCCTTCTCGCCCGGCCACGACGAGCTGTGGGTGAGCCTCAACACGGGCAACCGGATCGACCGGATCACTCTGACGGAGGACGGCACCGAGGTCGCCACCGCGTTCCCGGCGATCCACGCCTCACCCGGCATCGGCCAGGTCGACTCGATCGTGGTCGACGCCGACGGCAACCTCTACGTCGGCCTGCACAGCCGCCCGGAGATCCTCGTCTACGACACGTCCGGCGCGCTGCTGCAGACCGTCTCGGTTCCGGCGGACGAGTCGACCGGGCTGAGCTCTGCGACGAACATCGCGATCGAGCCCGGCACGACGCGGGCCTACGCGACGATCAGCGGCACCGACGGCGGCTTCGTCTACGAGTTCCCGGCCCTGGCGGCTGGCGTCCCGCAGTGAGCACGCGACCGCCGCGATCGTCGTCTCGCGACTCGGTGGTGAGGGAGAGGACGCGGCCTCGCCCCGTCATGCTGGTCGAGTAGCCCCGCAGGGGCGTATCGAGCGGCGAAGCCGCTTCGCGTCTCGGTGGTGAGGGAAAGGGACGCGGCTGCGCCACATCATGCTGGTCGAGTAGCCCCGCCAGGGGCGTATCGAGACCCGCCGTCACCAGCAGGGCGGGTCTGCAGACTCGCGTCCGGCAGGTGGTGGATCTACTTGGAAGAGACACCCGCACATACTGGTCGAGTAGCCCCGCAGGGGCGTATCGAGACCCACCACCGCACGGACGTCGGCCTCTTCCCCGCCCTGCGCTGGCGCCGAAAGCGCCCCCTCCGCTCGATACGCCCGCTCCGCGGGCTACTCGATCAGCATGCTTCCCGCGCCCGGAGGCTACTTCAGGGTGACGGTGACCGGTGCGCTGACGGTGCTGTTGCCGGCGGCGTCGGTCGCGCGGGCGGTGAGCGGGAAGGTCCCGTGCGTGCCCGCGGTGCGGGTGGTCAGCGACCAGGTGCCGTCGGCGTTCTGCGCGGCGTCGCCGACCTCGGTGCCGCCGAGGAGGAAGGTGACGCGGCTGACGACGGTGTCGTCCGTCGCGGTGACGGTGGCGGTCGTCGAGCCGCCCAGCACCGTGCCGGTGCGCGGCGAGGTGATCGCGACGGTCGGCGCGGTCCGGTCGACGGCGGCCTTCTTCGGAGCGGGCTTCGCAGCGGCCGACGCAGGGGTGGCAGCGGGCGCGGGCGTCGCGGGAGCCTTCGGGGCGGTCGCGGCCTGCGGAGCGCTGGTCTTCGGAGTGGAGGTCGACTTCGGAGCCGGCGTTGCCGACTTCGGCGCGGCCGAGGCTGCGTGCGCCGGAGCCGCCGTCCGCGTGGCGACCTTTGCGGACGCGGCGGTCGTGCCGCCCGAGACGGTCACCTGATCCCACGCGCCGGTGAGGAGGGCGGTGGTCGGCCGCGGAGCCAGCGCGTCGAGGCCGGCGGCGGTCAGCGCGCTGAGCGCCGTGTCGACGGAGAAGCCGCCGCTGCGGGCGACCTTGCCGGTCAGGGTGGTCCGGGAACCGGAGACGGCGTTCCAGGTGGGCTGCAGCGAGCCGGTGAAGATCGAGTCGGTCGCGTCGACGTTGCCGCCGCCCTTGCCCTGGATCGCGCTGACGCTGCCCTTGCCGTTGACGGCCCCGGGGTAACCGGCGCCGCCCTGGAGGAACGGGTAGCGCTGCGCCGCGACGTCGCCGCCGAGGATGAGCGCGTGGTCGAAGAGGACGTTCTTCACGCCACCGACGATGACGGCGCTGTTGTTCGAGCTGAACACGGCGGTATCGCGGACGGTGACCTGGCCGACGATGCCGGCGCCCTCGATCTGGAGGCTGTCCGTGTGCGGGCGCGCGGGGTTCGAGCCGCCGCCATACTGCTTGTCGAGGTAGTAGGAGGGCGCGATGTAGTCGCCCGCGACCAGGACGTCGCTCACCGTGTTCGGGGAGTAGGCCTTGATCTGCGCCGAGTCGCCGCTCTTGAGCTTCGACTCCGGCTCGACGATCTCGAGCAGCTCGACGTCGCGCACCGGGATCCCCGACGAGGCGGCGAGGCCGATCCAGTTGTTCGCGACCCGCAGCCAGGCGAACGAGGAGTGCGTCGCGCCCTTCACATCGATCGAGCCGATGTCGAAGCGCATCAGCGTGATGCCGGTGACGCCCTTCAGCATCCAGCTGCCGCCGGTCACCGACTGGAATCCGTCGCGCGCCGTGATCAGCACCTTGAGCGGGCCGTCGTTCGTGTAGCCGTCGAGGGCGGAGAGGTCGTCGATGCGTCCCGGGGCGACGCGGACCACGGCGCCGGCGGCGATCTGGCCGGGCGTGAGGGCGTCGAGCGCGGCGCGGATCGCGGGGCCCGAGGCCGCGACGTCGACGACGGTCGTGCCGGCGGGGAGTGCGGAGCGGATGTCGGGGGTGTCGGAGGGGTAGTGCGTGCCGTCCGGGCCGAAGGTCGAGGCGCTCGCGGCGGCCGCGGCCGGAGCGGCGGAGGCGGCCGGCGCGATCTGGAACGAGGCACCGGTGGCGGCGATCCCGACGGCGGCGGTGACCGCGAGGGAGCGGAGGAGTGCGCGGGTGCGGCGGGTGGACGGGGTGGCGGAGGTGATGCGTGACATGGCGGTGTCTTTCGATCGGAGGGCGGAGTGACGGATCGCCGGCGCAGGGGGTCGAGGACTCCGAGGCGCGACGGACCGGGGACCTCGCACGGGGGAGGAGCCCCGGAGACACGCAGCAGTGCGTTCCGGGAAGCCCAGCAGTGGCCGAGCCGCACCCGTCCGATCGCGAGAAGCGACGACGATGCGGCGGCACTCGGTCGAACCGAGCGGTGCGCTGAGCAACAGGGGGAAACGTACGGCGCCACCTCTGCCGCCCGACAGAAAGTGGCGCGAATTGTGCTGTTTGGCCGAGAAGGTCGCGCGCCGTGGTCTTCTCCGCCCCCGCTCCGTGGGGCAGGCCTCGGGAGCCGGCGGGCGACCGCCGTCGCTCGCCGGCTCCTCGTGGTGGTTACTCGGTGGCGGTGCCGTTGCGTCGGCGGCGGCGGCCGAGGAGCACGCCGATCGCGCCGAGGAGGCCGAGGACTCCGGCGGCGGGCAGCAGCGCCGCGGCGTCGGATCCGGTGGAGGCGAGGTGACCGGAGGTCGACTGCTTCGACGACGCCGCAGCAGCAGCCGCGGGGGCGGTCGGGACAGTGACCTCCGCGGCCGGCCGGGTCGCGCCGCCCGAGAGCGGGGTGGCGGTCGGCTTCGCGTCCGGGCCGATCGGAGTGGGGGCCACCGTCGAAGCGGGCGTCAGCGGGGTGAAGGGGATGACCGTGGGGATGCCGAGGGTGCCGAGGGTCGACTTGGTGAACGCGGTGCCCTCGGGCGTGGTGGCTGTGGCGAGGGATGCGACCCAGATCGAGTGGTTGAAGACGTCTCGCTCGGTCACCTCGGTCTCGAAGGAGACCACGCCGGTCTCACCCACGGGCAGCTCGGCGAGCTTGTCGCTGTCCGAGACCTGCACGTCGCGCAGTGCGACGTTGCCGGTGTTGGTGAGCTGGGCGACCCACTTCACCTTCGTGCCGGCGACGACGGGCTCGCCCTCCTTCACCTGGAACGTTCCGGCGATCGTCACGTCCAGATCCGGCGCCGGCACCGGGATCGGCGGCTTCTCCGGAATGGGCAGCTTGTACTCGAACGGCGCCGAGACCGTCACGCGCGAACCGTCCGGGAGCGTTCCCCGGACCAGCTTCGACTGCGCCGAGACGAAGCCGTCCTTGAGGTTCTGCGCACTGACCACGGCTTCCGTCGTGTTCAGCAGGAAGGACTCGCCGACCTTGAACGTCTTGTGCCCGAGGACGTCCTTCAGATCCACTCCGCCGGTGTTCTTCACGTCGTACGTGAACTGGACGCGCGTGCCCTCCTTCACCAGCTCACCCGGCTGCGTCAGGAACTTGCCCGTGATCGTGACGGTCACGGCCGGGTCGGCGCTGGCCGGCGCCGTCGTAGGCGCGGGGGACGGGGTGCTCGGCGTGGCAGGCTGCGTCGGCGCAGGGGTCGGAGTGGCCGGCTGCGTCGGCGCGGGGGTCGGGCTCTCGCCGGGAACGGGCACCAGGGCGTCGATGCCTGCGTCGACGCGAACTCCCTGCGGGGTGTAGGCCGACCCCGCGGTGGTGAAGCGCCATGAACCACGTTTCAGCTCTGTCCGTACGACGAATACGTGGTCAGGGCCGAGGTCCTTCGACTCGCCCACCGCGAGTGTGATCGGAGCACCACCACGCAGCTTATACGCGTCGAGGAACACGTTGAGGGGGACGTCGCCGGTGTTCTTGAGGTGAATCGTGTAGTCGACTCTGATGGCGCGCTCGAACCCAACGGGCGGGGGTGGACCCGGCGTGAAGGTGGCGGTGACCGTCCGCTCGAGGGCGGGGTGCTCGACCGCCGGCGCCGACGTGGGTGCAGGGGTGGCGGGCTGCGTCGGCGTCGGCGTGGCGGGCTGCGTCGGCGTGGGCGTGGCGGGCTGCGTCGGCGTGGGCGTCAGCGCCCCGCCGGGAACCGGTACTCGAGCGTCGATGCCGGCGTCTATCCGAACTCCCTTCGGGGTGTAGGCCGAACCCTTCGTGGTGATGCGCCAGAAGCCGCTCGCTAACTCGCTCGGGCTGGCGTAGGTGCGCTCGACTTCGATGTCCTTGGACTCGCCCGCCGCGAGTGTGATCGGAGCATCATTCGACAGTTTGTAAGCGTCGAGGAACACGTTGAGCGGGACGTCGCCGGTGTTCTTGAGGTGGATCGTGCTGTTGATGAGGATGTCGCGCGGGCTTCCATCGGTCGTGGGCTCAGTCGGCCTGAACGTGGCGGTGACCGTCCGCTCGAGGGCGGGGTGCTCGACGGCAGGCGCCGACGTCGGAGCCGGCGTGGCGGGCTGGGTCGGCGCCGGAGCCGGCGTGGCGGGCTGCGAGGGCGGCGTGGTCGGCGCGACCGCAGGGAACGGCTTCCGGAGGTTCGAGGTCGTGACGTCGACGGAGCCGTCGGGGCTGACGGATCGGATCGAGATGTCGAGGGCCCAGGTGCCCGTGCGGAGCTCCTCCGCCGTGACGGTCGACTCGCCGATGAAGGTCTTCTTCTCACCGGGAGCGATGTCGACGGGAGCGCCGCCGGGCTGGGGAAGCGCGTCGATGGTCACCTTCAGCGGGACGGCGCCGGTGTTGACGAGGTGGGCCTTGACCGTGATCTTCGTGCCCACGGCGATGGGTTCTGTTGGGAAGAACACGTCGAACGCCCCCTTCCACGGGGGCTTTCCAGTGGTGCTCGCGGGCGGCGCGGACTGACCGAGGGCGGTCGGCGCCGGGTCGGCACCGACGGTGGTCGGGGTCGCGTCGGCCGCCTGGGCGATGGGCGCTGCGCAGCCGAGGAGGCCGACGGTCAGGGCGAGGGACGCTGCGACGTCGAGCGGGCGACCGCTCGATCGGCGCGATGGTGGCGTCGTGGGCGTGCGTGGAAGCATCTGCAACTCCTGGGGGACTCGGCGGAGCACGAAGGGTGACTGAGGAAGTGTCACAGCTTTCGGATCGCCCCGTCCCGCCTCACACCGGGATGTCGCGGCACGTCGCTCAGCGCGAATGCACGAGAGGGGCCGCCGTGCGCGATGCACGGCGGCCCCTCGTCGGCAGCGATTCCGTCTCGGCGACTGACTCGCCTCGCTCACCGGGACGGTTCGAGCTCTAGTCGGTGGCCGTGCGCCCCCGGCGGCGGCGGCCGAGGAGCACGCCGATCGCGCCGAGGAGTCCGAGGACTCCGGCGGCGGGCAGCACTGCGGCGGCGTCAGACCCTGTGGAGGCGAGGTGGCCCGTGGTCGACTGCTTCGACGACGACGACGATGCTGCGGGGGTGGTCGGGACCGCGATCTCCTTGCCTGCACGACTCGCTGTTCCGGCGGCAGGCGCGACGGCGCCGCCGCTCGGCGGGACGTCGGGGCCGACCGGAGTGGGGCCCGCCGTGGGGGTCGCGGTCGGGCCGGTCGTCGGGCCGGGCGTCGGAGTCGGGGTGGGCGTGGGAGTCGGCGTCACCGTGGGGATGGCGAGGGTGCCGAGGGTCTGCTTGCTGAACGCGGTCCCGTCGGGCGTCGTGGCGGTGGCGGGGGATGCGACCCAGATCGAGTGGTTGAAGACGTCGCGCTCGGTGACGGTGGTCTCGAAGGACACCACGCCGGTCTCACCCACGGGCAGCTCGGCGAGCTTGTCGCTGTCCGAGACCTGCACGTCGCGCAGTGCGACGTTGCCGGTGTTGGTGAGCTGGGCGACCCACTTCACCTTCGTGCCGGCGACGACGGGCTCGCCCTCCTTCACCTGGAACGTTCCGGCGATCGTCACGTCCAGATCCGGCGCCGGCACCGGGATCGGCGGCTTCTCCGGAATGGGCAGCTTGTACTCGAACGGCGCCGAGACCGTCACGCGCGAACCGTCCGGAAGCGTTCCCCGGACCAGCTTCGACTGCGCCGAGACGAAGCCGTCCTTGAGGTTCTGCGCACTGACCACGGCCTCCGTCGTGTTCAGCAGGAACGACTCCCCGACCTTGAACGTCTTGTGCCCGAGGACGTCCTTCAGATCGACTCCGCCGGTGTTCTTCACGTCGTACGTGAACTGGACACGCGTGCCCTCCTTCACCAGCTCACCCGGCTCCGTCAGGAACTTCCCCGTGATCGTGACGGTCACGGCCGGGTCAGTGCTGGCAGGCGCCGTCGTAGGTGCGGGGGTCGGCGTGCTCGGCGTGGCAGGCTGAGTCGGCGCAGGGGTCGGCGTGGCCGGCTGCGTCGGCGCGGGGGTCGGGCTCTCGCCGGGAACGGGCACCAGGGCGTCGATGCCTGCGTCGACGCGAACTCCCTGCGGGGTGTAGGCCGACCCCGCGGTGGTGAAGCGCCATGAACCACGTTTCAGCTCTGTCCGTACGACGAATTGGTGGTCAGGGCCGAGGTCCTTCGACTCGCCCACCGCGAGTGTGATCGGAGCACCGCCCCGCAGCTTATACGCGTCGAGGAACACGTTGAGGGGGACGTCGCCGGTGTTCTTGAGGTGAATCGTGTAGTCGACTCTGATGGCGCGCTCGAACCCAGCGGGCGGGGGTGGACCCGGCGTGAAGGTGGCGGTGACCGTCCGCTCCAGGGCGGGGTGCTCGACCGCCGGCGCCGACGTGGGTGCAGGAGTGGCGGGCTGCGTCGGAGACGGCGTGGCGGGCTGCGTGGGTGCGGGGGCCGGCGTGCCCGGCTGCGCACCGGGGATGGGGATCGTGGCGCTCACGCTCGCGTCGATGCGGACGCCGTCGGGGGCGTAGGCGTCTCCGGCGGTGGAGAAGGACCAGACGCCGCTGCGCAGCTCGTCGTCGGTGAGCAGGGAGGGTCGGGTGACGTCCTTGGTCTCCCCGACGGCGACCGTGATCGGTGCGTTCCCGGGCTGCGGGATCTCCTTGAGGAAGACGTTCAGCGGGACGTCGCCGGTGTTCGTGAGGCGCACCGCGTACTTCACCCGGATGCCCTTCTGACCGGGGTTCCCGGTGTCGAACGGCTCGAACACGGCGGTGACCGACCGCTCGAGGGCGGGCTTCACGGCGACCGTCGCCGGCGAGGACGGCGCAGCTTGAGGCTGGGCGGCCGGCGCCGCGTCGGCCGCGAAGGCGGCGGGCGCGGCGGAGCCGAGCAGTCCGACGGTGAGCGCGAGGGTGGCCGCGACGTCGAGCGGTCTGCTGCTCGATCGGCGCGGGCCGTGTGGGCGAGGTGAGGGTGTGAGCATCTTCGATTCCTGTCGGGGCTCGGCGGAGCAACGTGAACGCGAGAAAGTCTCACACCGCTCTCGGAGTCACGTCTGTTCTCCGCATCGACTGGCGCGGCGCGTCGGGTCGCCGGGCGCGCAGAAGGGCCGCCGTGCAGGGTGCACGGCGGCCCTTCCCTGAGCGCGGGAGCCGAGTCGGTGGAGGAGGGTGTCGTCCCGCCGGCCCGGCACGATCGTCACTCGGTGACGGTGCGGCTCCTGCGGCGGCGGCCCAGGAAGACGCCGACGGCGCCGAGCAGGGCGAGGACTCCCGCTGCGGGCAGCACGGCGGCGGCGTCGGAACCGGTGGAGGCGAGGTGACCGGCCGTGGACCGACTCGCCGCCGCTGCGGCCGAGGTGGCGACCTCACCGCGGTTCGACGAGGTGGCGATCTCGGTGGCCGACCGGGCTGCCGTGGCGCTGGACGGCGTCGCGGCGGGCTGACCGTCTGCTCCGGCTGCAGCGGGGGATGCGGGTCCCGCCGACGCGGGGGCATCGGGACCGGCCGGGTCAGGAGTCGTCGCGGGGATGGCGAGGGTACCGAGGGTCTGCTTCGAGTAGTCGTAGCCGTCCCTCGTGATCGCCGTGGCCGCGGCGGCGACGGAGATCGAGTGATCGAGCACGTCGCGCTCGCTGACGGTGCTCTCGAAGGAGACCACGCCGGTCTTGCCGACGGGCAGCTCGGCGAGCTTCTCGCTGTCGGCGACCTGGACGTCGCGGAGAGCGGTGTCCCCGGTGTTCGTGAGCGCGGCGACCCACTCCACCTTCGTGCCGGCGACGACGGGCTCGCCCTCCTTCACCTGGAACGTGCCGGAGACCTTCACCTCGAGATCCGGCTTCTCCGTGGACACCGGAGCCTTGGCGGGGATGGGCAGCTTCGGCGCCGACACGATGACCCGGGTGCCGCCCGGAAGGATCTCGTTCGAGGACTCCGACGCCGGCGTCACGAAACCGTCCTTCAGGTTCTGCGCGGTGACGACGGCCTCAGTCGTGGTCAGGTGGAACGACTCGCCGACCGCGAGCTTCTCGCGACCGAGGACCTTCGTGATGTCGACCGGTCCCGTGTTCTTCACGTCCTGCGAGAACTCGACGCGAGTGCCCTCCTTCACGAGCTCACCCTGCTCCGTCAGGAACTTCCCCGTGACGGTCACCGTGATCTCCTGGGTGGCGACGGTCGGCACCGGGAGGGGTGCCGGGTCCGGCGTGCTGGCCGTCGGCGTGGGCGTGGGCGTCGGGGTCGGCTCCGGCACGATCGGATCCCAGAACGACGGGACGCGCTTCTCCAGCTGGGCGCTCGGGAGGGGGATGTCGGAGACGACCGTCACCGTCGTCCTCTCCGAGGGCGAAGTGGTCCACGTCTCGAGCTCGATCGGGGCCGACCACCTGCCCTTGCGCAGCGAGTCACCGCCGAGGGGTGTGCTCGCGGAGAAGACCTTCGAGTCACCCGGACCGAGAAGGACGTTGTTCTCCAAGCCGGGGAACTCGACGAGTTCCACGTGGAGGGGTGCGTCGGTGATGTTCGTGGCGGTGAGCTCGTAGTAGACCCTCGAGCCGACGTTCAGGATCGTGTCGGGGGAACCGCCGAAGGTCGCCGTGATCGACGTCTTGAGCCCCCCGTTCACCTGCGGGGCGGGGGACGGGGTTCCGGTCGGTGACGGGGTGCTGCCGGCGGCCGGCGTCGCGGCTGCCGTTGTCGACGGTGTCGTCTCGGCAGCGTGGGCGACGGGGGCGGCCGCACCGAGCAGGCCGACGGTGAGGACGAGGGACGCCGCGACGTCGAGCGGCCTGCTGCTCGGTCGGCGCTGTCCGTGGGATTGCGGTGGGCGTGTGTGCATCTGCGACTCCTGTAGGGGGCTCGGCGGAGCAAAGCGGTGACCTGAGGAAGTGTCACACCCTTCGCTCAGCCGCGCAGTGCCGCCGGCGCGGATGGCGCGGGCCGTCGCGTCGCTCGGGCGCAGGACGAAGGGCCGCCGTGCGCTCAGCACGGCGGCCCTTCGTCGGTCTGCGGACGCTACTGCAGCGTCACGGAGACCGGGGCGCTCTCGGTCGTGTTGCCCGCCGCGTCGGTCGCCCGGGCGGTGAGTGCGAAGGTCCCCTGCAGTCCCGCGGTGTCGGAGGCCAGCGACCAGGTGTCCTCGTCGGTCTGGACGCCGTCGCCGATCTCGACACCCTCGACGAGGAACACGACGCCGGTCACGGCGACGTCGTCGGTCGCGGAGACAATCGCGATCGCCGGGCCGCCGAGCACGTCACCCGGCTCCGGCGCGGTGATCTCGACCTCGGGGGCGGAGGTGTCCTCGGCGGGCGTCTCCGGCTCCGCGGGTGAATCGGGCTCCTCGGGCGCGGACGGCGTCGCCGTCGGTGCCGGAGCGGGGGTCGCCGGGGCGGTCGTGGGCGTCGACGTCGGCGCGGCGCTCGGAGTCGCGGTCACCGCCGGGGTGCTGCCGCTGCCGCGGAGGTCGACGTCGTCCCAGATGCCGGTGAGGTAGGCCGTGGTCGGCCGGGGGCTGCGCGCGTCGAGGTCGGCGGCGGTCAGCGAGCCGAGGCTCTGGTCGACCGTGAAGCCGCCCGATCGCGCCGTCTTGCCGGGCAGGTTCGTCCGCGTGTTCGTGACCGAGTCCCAGCTGGGCTGCAGCGAGCCGATGAAGGTCGAGCCGGACGCGTCGACGTTGCCGCCGCCCGAGCCCTGGATCGCGCTCAGGCTGCCGGGGCCGTTCTGCGCTCCCGCGGAGCCGGCACCGCCCCGGAGGAACGGGTAGCGCTGCGCGGCCGTGCTTCCGCCCACGACGAAGGTCTCGTCGAAGGCGACGTTGCGGACCCCGCCGATGATCACGGCGCTGTTGTTGGAGGCGAACACCACGGTGTCGCGGAGCGTGACCTGGCCGGTGATCCCGGAGCCCTCGATCTGCAGGGTGTCGGTGTGCGGGCGCGGCTCGCGGTTGCCGCCGTACCTCGCGTCGACGTAGTAGGAGGGCGCGAAGTAGCCGCCCTCGACCAGGACGTCGCTCAGCTGGTCGGGAGCGTAGGCCTTGATCTGGGCCGAGTCGGCGTTCTTGACCGTCGAGTCGGGTTCGACGACCTCGATCAGCTCGACGTCCCGCACGGGCAGGCCCGCCGACGCGGCGAGACCGAGCCAGTTGTCGGCGATGCGGAGCCAGGCGAAGGAGGCGTGCTTCGCGCCCTTGACGTCGAGCGAGTCGATGTCGAAGCGCATCAGCGTGATGCCTGTGACCCCGCGCAGCGCCCAGTCGCCGCCGGTCACCGAGCGGAAGCCGTCGCGCGCGGTGATCAGGACCTTGACGGCACCGCTGTTGGTGTAGCCGTTCAGGGCCGAGAGGTCGGCGACGCGGCCGGGGGCGACGCGGACGACGGCGCCGTTCGCGATCTGGTTCGCGGTGAGCCGGTCGAGCGCCGTGCGGATCGCCGGGCCCGAGGCCGCGACGTCCACGACGGTGGTGCCGCGGGGGAGTCCGGAGCGGATGTCCGGGGTGTCCGAGGGGTAGTGCGTGCCGTCGGGCCCGGAGGTGGCGGCGGAGACGGCGGCGGAGGCGGCCGGTGCGTCCTGGAGCACTGTCGCGCCGACGACGATCCCGACGGCGGCGGTGATCGCGAGGAGGCGGGCGAGGGCGGTCCTCGCTCGGGGGCGTGCGTGGCGCGCGGCGGGGCGGAGGGAACGGGAGGGGGACGACCTGGGGGGAGTGGCTCGTGCCATGGGGTGTCTTCCGATCGGGTCGGGCAGCGGGGGGAGGGGTGCCCGGAGCACGGCGCGGCCGGAGCCTCGAGGCGCTGAACGGTCCGGGGCTCCTCAAGGGGCCTCGGAGTCCCGCGGCGGTGCGGTCCGGGCGGTCGGTGCGGGGAGAGCAGGGCGGGTGGTGCGCGGAGGAGGGTCGGGGACGGAGGTCCGTCACAGTCGACGGGGGAGGTGGAGGCAGCGCGGCAGGGAAAAGGGGGAGGGGTGGCGTGCTTCCACGGCCAATGTACGGGACGTGCCCCGTCAGTGGGGCACTGGCGCTGACGCCGATTCGGGCTCTACTATGCCGCGGCCGGCGAGGGTCTGGGGACGGTGGGTCTCGATACGCCGCTGGGCGGCTACTCGACCGGCATGGTGGGCCGCTGGGCGGCTACTCGACCGGCATGGTGGGCCGCTGGGCGGCTACTCGACCGGCATGGTGGGCCGCTGGGCGGCTACTCGACCAGCATGGTGGGCCGCTGCGCGGCCACTCGACCGGCATGGATCGCGGGGGCGCTGCTCGGCTGCTCGACCGGCTGTGCGGCTGCGCGATCAGCGGGGACGGCGAAGGGCCGGCGCCTCGTCGCCGAGGGGCCGGCCCTTCAGGGCTGAGCGCGGGGGGCTAGCGCAGTGTCACCGTCACGGGAGCGCTCGCGGCGACGTTGCCCGCCGCGTCGGTCGCCCGGGCGGTGAGCGGGAAGGTGCCGCGCATGCCGGCGGTGCTGGTGGTCAGCGACCAGGTGCTGCCGCCGGTCTTCGTGCCGTCGCCGACCTTGAGGTTGCCGAGGTAGAACGCCACGCCGGTGACGGCGGTGTCGTCGGTCGCGGTGACGGTGGCGGTGGTCGAGCCGCTGATCACGGCGCCGGCCGACGGCGAGGTGATCGCGACCTTCGGGGCGGTGGTGTCGGCGACGGGTCCGCTTCCGCCGTCCTCACCGTCGGGCGTCTCCGCGGGGAGCTCCGGGGTCTTGGTCGGCGTCGGGGTCGACGTCGGCTCGGGGGTCGCGGTCGGCTCGGGCGTCGCGGTCGGGGTCGCCGTCGGCGTCGCGGTCGGCTCCGGCGTCGCCGTGGGAGTCGCCGTCGGCGTCGCGGTCGGGGTGGGCGTCGGCGTGGGCGTCGAGGTGTCGACGTCGTCCCAGATCCCGATCAGGCGGGACGTGGTCGGGCGGGGCGTCCTCGAGTCGAGCTCGTCGACGCTCATCGAGCTCAGCGTGCTGTCGAGCGTGAAGCCGCCGCGGGTCGCGGTCTTGCCCGCGATGTTCGTGACGGTGTTCGTCACGGTGTCCCACTTCGGCTGGAGCGAGCCGGCGAGCATCGAGTCGGAGGCGTCGATGTTGCCGCCTCCGGTGCCCTGGATCGCGCTGACGCTGCCCGCGCCGTTGATCGCACCGGCGTAGCCGGCACCGCCGCGCAGGAAGGGGTAGCGCTTCATCGCGAGCGGTCCGCCGACGATGAACGAGTCCTCGAACGCCACGTTCCGGACGCCGCCGACGATGACGGCGCTGTTGTTGGAGGTGAACACGACCGTGTCGCGGAGGGTGATCTGGCCGGTGACGCCGCTGCCCTCGATCTGGAGGGTGTCGGTGTGCGGTCGCGCCGGGTTCGACCCGCCGTAGACGGCGTCGACGTAGTAGGACGGCGCCAGGTAGCTGCCCTCGACCAGGACGTCGCCCATCACGTCCGGCGAGAACGCCTTGATCTGCGCCGAGTCGGCGCTCTTGACCGTCGAGTCCGGCACCACGACCTCGATCAGCTCGACGTCGCGCACGGGCACGCCCGCCGACGCGGCGAGTCCGAGCCAGTTCTTGTTGATCCGCAGCCAGGCGAACGAGGCGTTCGTGGCGCCCTTCACGTCGAGCGAGTCGATGTCGAAGCGCATCAGCGTGATGCCGGTGACCGAGCGCAGCGCCCAGTTGCCGCCGGTGACCGACTGGAAGCCGTCCCGGGCGGTGACCAGGACCTTCTCGCTGCCGGTGTTGCGGTAGCCGTTGAGCGCGGACAGGTCGGAGATGTGACCGGGGGCGACCCGGACGACGGCTCCCTCCGCGATCTGGGTGCGGGTGAGCGAGTCGAGGGCCTTGCGGATCGCCGAGCCGGACGCGGCGGCGTCGACGACGGTGTAGTCCGCGACACCGGAGCGGATGTCGGGGGTGGCCGAGGGGTAGTGCGTGCCGTCCGGCCCGTGGGAGGCGCTGCCCTCCGCGGCCGACGCGGCCGGGATCGAGACTCCGGTGACGCCGATCGCCACGGCGGCGGCGATCGCCAGGACGCGCAGGGCGTCCTTGGGGCGGCGGAGGAGAGGGAGGGCGGTTCTGGAGCGGGTGGTCGGGGGCATGTGGTGTCGTCCGATCGACTCGTGCTGTGCGGGGAGGGGACTGGTGCGGTGCGGAGGTCGCCCGGAGCACGTCGACGAGGGAGCCTCGAAGCGGGCGGCGGATCGGTGCCGCGCCGGGGAGCGGTGCCGAAGGACGCGTCGCTGCGGTCCGGGCTGTTGGAGTGCGGCTCTGCCGCGGTGACGCCGCCGCGGCGCGGACGCCGGAGCGGCCGTGCATCGGGTTGTCGGGTGGGCGCTTCTCGACCCTCCCGAGGGAGGACGAACCGCGTGCTCGCGGACCTCCGAGGGCGAACCTCCGGAGCGGGTGCCGAGCCTGTGGAAGGATTCAGGGAGCCTCCCAGCTTCGTCAGGATAGGGAACAGCCACCGAGCGACACACCACCCCGAGGGGGGTCGGAGCGGCAGACAGACGCTCATCTTCGTGCGGCTACTGCAGAGCTCCCAGCACGACAGCGGCCGCCCGCGCGACGAGGGCGTCGTCGTAGCCCGCCTCCGGGTCGTTGCGGGAGGTCAGGACGGACAGCACGATCGGGTCTCGGCCGGGAGGCGTGACGACGGCGACGTCGTTGCGGAGGCCGCCCGCTCCGCCCGACTTGTCCGCGACGGTCCAGCCCTCGGGAGCGCCCGCGCGGATCAGCGCGTCGCCGGTCGCGTTGCCGCTCATCCAGTCCAGGAGCAGCGCGCGATCCGCGGCGGGAAGCGCCTCGCCGAGTGCGACGGCGGTGAGGTCGGCGGTGAACGCCGCCGGAGTCGTGGTGTTCGCGGTGCTGCCCGGGGCGATCGTGTTGAGGGCGGGCTCGTCGTCGACGACGTCGGTCGTCGTGTCGCCGAGCTGCTCGAGGGCACGGTCGAGGGCGATCGGCCCGCCGAGGCGGTCGAGCACCAGGTTCAGCGCCGTGTTGTCGCTGCGGCGGACCGCGGCCTCGGCCAGCTGCGCCAGCGGCAGCCCGCCGTCGATGCTCTCGCCCGTGACGGGGGAGTAGCCGGCGGCCTCGACGTCCGCCGCGGTCCAGGTGACGACCTCGTCGCGCTCGTCCGCGGGGACGCTGCGCAGGAACTCCGCGGCGGCCGGGGCCTTGATGCTCGACGCGTAGCCGAAGCGCTCGTCCTGCCGGTGCAGGACCTGCCGGCCGCTGCCGGTGTCGACGGCGCTGACGCCGATCCGCGCGTCGAACTCTGCCTCGAGGGCGGCGAGCTCGGCGGAGACGTCGACGGGGGCGGGTTCCGGAGACGATGCGGCGGACATCGACGGGAGCGGCGTCGGCGGACGCGAGGCGGCGGGCGCGCTCGGGGACGAGCAGCCGGAGAGCACGAGCGCGAGGCCGGCGGCGAGGACGGGGAGCGATCGTGCGGGCGATCCGGGACGGCGGGGGCTCACAGGACGGAGTAGACGACGACGAAGGCGAGCGCGGCCGCCGCCGTGACCGCGACGGCGGCGAGGGCGATCGGCCACCGCGGTCGCCTCCGGACCACCGCGAGAGCGAGGAACGCCGTGCCGAGGACGATCTCGAGCCACCAGTAGACCGGGCTGGTGGTGTCGGCGACGTTCGCCAGCGCCCAGGCGCCCTCGCCGATCAGGACGCCCGACAGCGGGGCGACCGCGAGCACGCGCCAGGGCGTCGAGCCGTGCTGCGTCAGTGCGGCGGCGGCACCGAGGATCGGCCCGGCCGGCACGGCCAGCAGCCAGAACACGTCGGTGAAGGGCGGGGAGTAGCCGAAGCCGCGCGCGGCGGTCACCAGGTCGTAGCCCTCGAGGAGGGCCCAGAAGGTCAGGAGGCCGAGCGCCGCCGCCGCCACGGGCCGCACGCCGCCGAGCCGCACCAGCGCGAAGACCAGCATCGACCAGCCGCCCGAGGAGTTGGCGAAGGAGTTCACCGGCCCGGGCAGCGAGCCCTGCAGGAGGCTGGTGAGCCCGCCCAGGAGCAGGCCGCCGACCAGGGCGACGAAAAGGGCGCGTACGAGGCGCGGGCGGGACGGGGCAGGCGGCATGAGTCGATTCTCGGAGGTCGTGGGCGGGACGGCATCGGGGATGACCCTGATCGGGGTGCTGAGGGGCTGAGTGCTGGCGCGGGCGGGTCTCTGAGGAAAGATCACCTCGTACGTGTGGGGAGAACTCTGTTGATCGGGTAGCCCGCGGAGCGGGCGTATCGAGCGGAGGGGGCGCCTCTGGCGCGATCGCAGGGCGGGGAAGAGGCCGACGTGCATGCGGTGGTGGGGGCGGTTTCATACGGTTGTTGCAACGGAGGGGTGGTTGCATGCCGGGTCGTCGGTTGGATGCGGGTGAGCGGGGTCAGATCGCGGTGTTGTT
>NZ_RJUT01000003.1:0-171782 GCF_003751395.1 Rathayibacter sp. PhB152
GACCACGACACCACCATCTTCGAACCACACCCGCCCAGCCACAAGCAGTTTTCCCTCACCACCGAGACGCGAAGCGGCTTCGCCGCTCGATACGCGGGCCTGCGGCCCGCTACTCGACCAGCGAAGCGGCTTCGCCGCTCGATACGCGGGCCTGCGGCCCGCTACTCGACCAGCATGAAAGGCGAGCTGCGCTCCCTGTTCTTCGCGGCCCGTGCATGCGCGGACGCGGACGCGGGCGCGGGCGCTCCATGCTGATCGAGTAGCCCGCGCAGCGGGCGTATCGAGATCCCCCACCGCAGGCACATCGGCCACCGGGGCTCGATACGCGGGCCGGCGGCTCGGGCTGCCGCGGCGGCCGGTCAGTCCCGGTAGCCCTCGATGATCTGGTGGGCGAGGGTCGTGATCGGCGTGGAGGTCGAGCGCGAGCGGGAGCGGAGGATCTCGAAGGCGCGGTCGACGGTGGTGCGCTGGGAGTAGGCGATGATGCCCTTCGCCTGCTCGATCAGGACGCGGCTGTCGAGGGCGCGCTGCAGCTGCTCCTGGGTGACGGTGCTCTCGCGGAGCGCGCGCTGGTGCAGGATGCCGATCGTCGCGACGTCGGCGAAGGCCTGCACGACGGCGACGTCGTCGGGGTCGAGGGTGCCGGTGCCGGCCTGGAAGAGGTTGAGCGAGCCGATCGTGGTGCCCCGCGAGCGCATCGGTACGCAGTGCGCGGCCCGGACGCCGAGGTCGCTCGAGCGGGTGCGGAACTCGGACCAGCGGTCGTCGACCGCGAGCGTGTCCGGCACGACGACGGCGCGCCCGGTCTCGTAGCACTCGACGCACGGGCCGGCGGTCTCGAGCTGCAGCAGCTCGATCAGGCGGGTGTCCTCGTCGGTCGAGGCGAGCACCTCGAGCGTGCCCTCGGGGCTGGCGAGCACCAGGCCCGCCGAGACCGCGTCGAACAGGGTCGCGCTGCTCTCGACGAGCATCTGCGCGAAGTCGACGACGTCGTAGTCGTCGACGAGCGTGTCGGAGAGGGCCACGAAGGTCGCGATGACGCTCCGCTCGCGGGAGTTGATCACCATGAGTCGTCCTGAACGGTGAGCGGGCGGTCGGGGAAGCCGTCCTGGCGGGCGACGATGTCCTGGGCGACGTCGACGAGGGGGCGGTGCTGGGCGAACGCGTGGGCCCTCAGCAGCACGAGGGCGTCGTCCGAGTCGAGGCGGTAGCGGGCGATGATCATGCCGGTCGCCTGGTGGACGACCCTCCGGGACCCGGGGTTGCTGCTCACCTCGTCCGCGTCGTCGTGGAGCACCGCGGCGAGCACCCGGAGCGAGGTGGCGGGCGACTGCGCCGAGATCTCGGTGAGCGCGGCGTCGTCGAGGGTGATCGGGGTGCGGGTGTAGAGGTCGACGGCGCCGATCGAGAGCCCGGCGAAGGTGAGCGGGAAGGCGAACACCGAGCGCACGTCGAGGGCGTCCACCGCCTCGGCGAAGAGCGGCCAGCGCACGTCGGTGCCGGTGTCGAGGAGGGACACGGGGGCGCCCGCGGCGATCGCGTCCCAGCAGGGGCCCTGGCCGAGGTCGAGCTGGATCTCGTCGAGCCGCGCGGCCGTCGGGTCGCTCGCGGCGATCGTCTCGCCGCCGAAGGTGCGGCCGAGGGTGGAGATGGCGACGCCGTCGATCGGGTACCCGCGCAGATACGGGTCGCAGAGGACGGCGGAATCGGTCATCGCGCCCACCCTAGCCGCCGCGGTGCCGGGACGCGCGGGCCGGAGCGTCGAGGCGGGCGCCTGCAGTGTCGCCGCGTCGGCGTCGACTCCGCGCCGCTCATGCCGCGTCGGGTGCGACGTCGTCCTCGGCGTCGTTCGTGAGGATCGTGATCGCCGTGAACGGGGTGATCAGGATGAGCGCGGTGCTGGCGCGGCCCTCGCCGTGGTTCACGGTGAGCCACTGCGGGGTCTCCGCGGCGAGGGCGGCGTCCACCTCGACCCGGAACTGGGCGGCGGTGCGGTCGCTCACCGTGTAGGGCGCTCCGTTGTAGAGGATGTCGAGCCGGCGCATCAGTGCGCTTCCCGGTCGGCCGTGCGGACGTGCTCGGTGTCGGGCTCGGCGACGACGTAGAGGCCGCCGGAGGAGTTGGCGAGATCGGTGAGCGCGGCGATCCAGGCGGGGTTGATGCGGGGCATCCGCCCGCCGAAGTACTTGTAGCGCAGGCCGACCGCAGGATGCAGCCAGATGGCGCTGCGGCCGTCGCCCATGCTGTGATCGTCGCGCCAGCTGAGCAGGAAGGACTCGTTGCGGCGGAGCTTGGCGGTGACGACGATCTGCAGGTGCGCGAGCACCCTGTCCTCGAAATCGATCTCGACGGATCCGTCGTAGAACAGTTTTCCCATCGCCGTCTCCAGCCTTCGTCACAGCCGGCGGGCGCCCGCGTGATCGACACCTTTCTCCACTTCGACTCCGGCGGCAACCCCGACGGACTCTCGCTTCCCTTCCGTCCCCTCCCCGATCTGTCAAGGACCTCCCCCGGCGCGGGGACCGCGACCGAGCATGGTGGCATGAAGCACATCCTCTTCGCGGACAAGACGATCCTGCTCGGGGACGACGCAGCGGACGCCCTGGTGGCGTACGCGGTCGCACTCGGCGCGAACCGCACGGCCGACCGGGTCGAGTACACGGGGATCGGGGCGGACGGCGCGACGATCCAGGTGTCGTTCCTGCTGAACTCCGGCGCGTCGCTCGTCTCGGAGACGACGCCGTCCGAGTTGCCCGAGCCGGACAACCACGAGGAGGTGCAGCGGATCCGCGCGCGCACCGAGGCGCTCGTCGGGTCGCACCCGGTCCAGCCGGGCGACGGCGGTCTGACCTCGGACTTCGACGTCGAGAGCGCTCTCGACTACTGAGCGGTTCCGCCCAGTCGAGGGCTGATGAGAAAGGAGTCGACATGGTCTGCGAGTTCCCGGTGTGGGTGCACCTGGCCCGGAAGACGCCGGTGCGCGCGGCCGTGCGGGGCCGGGTCTACGAGATCGGCGCTCCCGAGCGCCCGGACGGCGAGGTGCTGCTGACGGTCTGGACCGGAGGGCGCGCCGTCGGTCAGGTGCTGGCGACGGAGCCGCCGGTCTTCCGCCGCCTCGGCCCGCGGGCCGCCCCTGAGCCGCAGCCCGTGAGCGGCATCCCCGACCTGCTGGAGTGCGCGGCCGGGCTGCGTTAGACCGAGCGGGTCCGGGTGCGTGCCGGTCGAGTGGCCCCGCCGGGGCGCATCGGGCGAGGGTGGATCTCGATACGCCTGCTGCGCGGGCTGCTCGATCAGCATGGCTGCGCGGGCTGCTCGATCAGCATGGCTGCGCGGGCTGCTCGATCAGCATGGTGTGGGTCGCTGCGCGGGCTGCTCGATCAGCATGGGGTGGGCCGCTGCGCGGGGTGCCCGATCAGCGGAGGGGCCGCCCGAACCGCGTGGAGCGCTCGAGCCCTGCAGAACATCAGCTGAGAAGGGGTGGCCTCCGCTGTCAGGGGAGGCCCCCTGCTCTCAGCTGATGTTGTGCGCACCCCCTGCTGGTCGAGGAGCCCGAAGGGCGTCTCGAGACCTGGACGCAGTTCGACGGTGGATCTCGGTGAACCCGCTGCGCCGGCTACTCGATCAGCGTGCAGCGGTCGAGGGCCAGCTGGGCGAGGGTCTCGGCGTGGAGGCCGAGCAGGGCGTCGTCGAAGACGGCGGACTCGGAGTGCATCGAGGGGGCGCCCTCGGCCGGGACGCCGGGCGGGCGGGTGCCCAGGAAGAGGAGGGTGCCGGGGATCTCGTCGAGGACGTAGGCGAAGTCCTCCGACGCCATCGACGGCGCGGGGAGGCGGAGCACGCGATCGGCGCCGTGCCGGGCGGTGAGCGACGCGATCACGCGCTCGGTCTCCTCCGGGTCGTTGTGGGTGACGGGGTAGGAGTCGATGAACTCGGTCTCGACGCCGCAGCCGTGCGCCGCGGCGATGCCGGCGGCCAGCTCGGCGAGCGAGGAGCGGACGAGGGCGAAGGTGTCGCGGGAGAGCGTGCGGATGTTGAGCATCAGCTCGACCCGCGCGGCCAGGACGTTGGGCGCGGTCGAGTCGCTGACGATGCTGACGACCGAGACGACGGCGGGGTCGGTCGCCGGGACGCGACGGGCGACGAAGGTCTGCAGGGCCTGCACCAAGGCGGCGGCAGCGGGGATCGGGTCGACGGCGAGGTGCGGGAACGCGGCGTGGCCGCCGGTGCCGGTCACGGTGATCCGCATGCCGCTGGCGCTCGCCATCATCGGGCCGGAGCGGGTGACGAAGAGGCCGGAGTCGGTGGAGCAGTCGACGTGCATCGCGAAGGCGGCGACCGGGCGCTCGCCCGCGGCGTCGAGCACGCCCTCCTCGATCATCAGGCGGCCGCCGGCGAAGCCCTCCTCGCCGGGCTGGAGCATCAGGACGACGGTGCCGGCGAGCTCCTCGCGGCGGGCGGCGAGCAGGCGGGCCGCGCCGATCAGCCCGGCCATGTGCAGGTCGTGGCCGCAGGCGTGCATCGCGCCGTTCGTCGCGGCGAAGGGCAGCCCGGTCGCCTCGACGACGGGGAGCGCGTCCATGTCGGCGCGGAGCAGCACGACCGGTCCGGGGCGGCCGCCGCGGAGGACGGCGGTGATCGAGCCGAGGCCGCGGCCGGTCGTGATCTCGAGGCCGAGCGGGGCCAGCTCCTCGAGCAGCAGCGCCTGGGTGCGCGGCAGGGCGAGGCCGAGCTCGGGGTCGGCGTGCAGCCGGCGGCGCAGGCGCACCAGGTCGTCGTGGAGGCCGGGGATCACTGCGGGGTCTCCGGCCGCATCGAGGCGTGCACGCGGCGCATCCGCTCGGCGAGGGCGGGGTTCGAGTACGGCCCCGGCGCGTCGAGCGCCTCCGTGACCCGGTCGACGACCTCGGCCGGCTTGTCCTGGCTCATCTTCTCCTTGGCCTCGAGCCGGGTGACCCGGAGCCGGAAGCCGACCGTTCCGTGCACGATCCGCTCGGCGTAGGCCGCGTTCTCGGCGCTGATCCGCAGGCGGAACGGCTCGGGCAGCTCGTCCTCGAAGTGGTCGACGAGCCGCTCCAGCACGGCGAGGTTCTCCTCGTCGCCGAGCAGCTCGGGCACGCCCCAGACGTGCACGGCGGCGAAGTTCCAGGTCGGCACCGCGCGCGCGACGCCGTACCAGCTGGGCGAGACGTAGCCGTGCGGGCCCTGGAAGACCACGGCCAGCTCGGACTCGCCGAGCCGGTGGGCGCGCTCGTCGGGCCGGCCGACGTGGCTGACCAGCACGAGCTCGTCGGGGTCGGCGCCGGGGAGCGGCTCCTCCAGCAGGAACGGGTAGTGCGAGACGACGACGCCGTCCGCGGTCGCGCTGACCATCGTCGCCCAGGGCGTCGCGCGGATCAGCGCGCGGATCTCGGCGGGGTCGGTCATCGCGTACTCGGTGCTCTCACGCATCGGCGGTCCTCTCGGCGCGGGCGGCGGTCCGAGCCAGGATCGCAGCGAATTCGGGCCAGAGCTCCACCGGGATGTCGTGACCCATCTCCTCGTAGAGGTGCAGCTCGGCCTGGGGCAGGATCCGCGCGGTCTCGAGCGCGGCGCTCCAGTGCAGGCTCTGGTCGCCGCGGCCGTGGAGGACGGCGACCGGCACGGTGACCTTCGCCATCGCCTCCCGCCGCTCGAGCGGCCCGCGCAGCAGCGCGTTCCACTGCCGGATCAGCCCGGTCGGGGTGTAGGCGCGGTCGTAGTAGCGGGCGCCGAGGGCGGCGCTCGCCGCCTCGTCGAAGGGGAAGCCGGGCGACTGGTAGTGCCGCTGGCCGCCGACGAACATGGCGATGTAGGCGTCGCGGTCGAGGACCTCCGGGACCTCGGTGATCGGCTGCCCGGTGTGCTCGCCGACCAGGAACTCCGGCGCCGAGCTGAGCGAGGTCGACATCAGGCCGAGCGAGGCGACCCGCTCCGGGTGCAGGATCGCGACCAGCTGCGCGATGTAGCCGCCCATCGACATGCCGGTGAGGTGCACGCGCGCGATCCCGAGCTCGTCGAGCACGGCGACGACGTCGAGCGCCATGTCGGCGAGGTCGTAGCCGGCCGTGGTGTCCTCCGGGCCGCCGGTCGCCTGGCTGAGGCCGACGTCGCGGTTGTCGGTGCGGACGACGAAGAAGCCGTGCTCGACGAGCAGCTCGCAGAAGCGGTCGTCCCAGCCGATCAGCTGGGCGCCGCCGCCGTGCAGCAGGACGAGCGGGCGGCCGGCGGGGTCGCCCGTCGTCTCGTAGTGCACGGCGACGCCGGCCGGGGTGGTGATCAGGGGCATGGCGGAAGGGTCCTGTCGGGGAGGAGGGAGGCTGTGGAGAACGGGCGGCCTGCGCGGCCTGTGGAGGAGCGGTGTTCTGTGGAGAACGAGCGGGTCTGCACGGCCCTGTGGAGGAGAGTCGGCCTGTGGGAGGAGAGACGGCCTGTGGAGAACACCGGTCCGGCACGGCCCTGTGGAGGAGAGTCCGTCAGAGCGCTAACCAGGTCGGCCGGCCGCCGAGCAGGGTCGCCGCGACGGGTGTCGTGCGCAGCTCCGCGTCGTCGGCGGTCGCCGGGTCGCGGTCGAGCAGCACGAGGTCGGCCGGCGCTCCCACGGCGACGGTCGCCCCGCGGGTGCTCGCCGCGAGCGCGACGTCGAACGGCAGGCGCTCGGCCGGGTGCCAGGCCTCGCGGCCGTCGCGGCGGCGGCTGACGGCGGCGGCGAGCGAGACCCACGGGTCGAGCGGGGCGACGGGCGCGTCGGAGCCGAGGGCGAGGGTCGCGCCGGCGGCGTGCAGCGAGGCGAAGGCGAAGGAGCGGTCGGTGCGGCCGGCCCAGTGATGGTCGGCGACGTCGCGGTCGTCCATCGCGTGCTCCGGCTGCACGCTCGCGACGAGCCCGAGCCGGCCGAAGCGCGCGAAGTCCGCCGCCGCGACGAGCTGGGCGTGCTCGATCGTGCCCGCGAGGCCGAGCCGCTCGAAGACGTCGAGCACCTCGGCGTTCGCGCGGTCGCCGATGGCGTGCACGGCCGGGAGGATGCCGGCGTCGCGGGCGCGGACCAGCAGGCCCTCCACCTCCTCGGGCGCGACGCTCAGCACGCCGCAGGGGTGCGGGTGGTCGGCCGCGATGCCGGGGTAGGGGTCGAAGCAGTAGGCGGTGCGGGTGTTCAGCGAGCCGTCGACGACGATCTTGAGGCGGCCCATCCGGGCGAGGCCGGCCGGATCGAGGGCGTCGCCGGTGCGCAGCCCGCGGGCGATCGCGTCGTCGAGCCGGTCGGGCCAGACCGAGGTCTCGACGCGCAGGGACGTGACGCCCTCCGCGATGCGGGCCGGCCAGGCGCGGGAGTTGTCGGCGTTCTCGAACTCGACGATGCCGACGACTCCGCGGGCCGCGGCGGCCTCGGCGGTCTCGCGGTAGGCGGCGACGGAGGGCAGGCCGACGGCGTCGATCAGGTCCAGCGTGCCGATCCACTCCGTCTCGCGCAGCACCCCGTCCGCCGGGATCGACAGGCCGAAGCGCCGGCCGGCCGCGCTGTTGAGCCAGCCGCAGTGCAGGTCGCCGCTGATCAGGACGAGCGGGCGGTCGGGCGCGATCGCGTCGAGGGCGGCGCGGGTCGGCGCGTCCGTCCAGAGGCCGTCGCGGAAGCCGTAGCCGATCAGCACGGCGTCCTCGCGCACCGGCAGCGCCGCGCGCATGATCGCCACGGCCTCGGCGGCGCTCGCCGCGGGCGCGAGGTCGACCCGCTGCCTCCGCACCACCCACTGGGTGAAGTGCACGTGCGCGTCCCAGAAGCCGGGCGCGAGGAAGCGGCCGTCGGCGTCGAGCGCCTCGGTGCTGCCCGGCAGCGTGCCGGCCGGGGCGATCTCGGCGATCGCGCCGTCGCGCAGCAGCAGGTCGGCGGGGGCGTCCTGCCCCGCGAAGCGAGCGGAGCGGATCAGGAGCTCGGTCATGCGTCCTCCAGGTCGAGAGGCCGGCCCATCACGGGCACGGCCCGGAGCAGCTGCCTCGTGTACGGGTCGGCGGGATCGGACAGCACGGTGTCGGTCGTGCCGTGCTCGACGAGGCGCCCGCCGCGCATCACCGAGACCTCGTCGCTGACGTAGCGGACGACGGCGAGGTTGTGCGAGATGAAGAGCATGGTCAGCTCGAGTCTCTGCTGCAGCTCCCGGAGGAGGTTGAGCACCACGCCCTGCACCGAGACGTCGAGCGCCGAGGTGATCTCGTCGGCGATCAGCACCTGCGGCTCGGCGGCCAGCGCCCGGGCGATGGTAATCCGCTGGCGCTGCCCGCCGGAGAAGGCGGTCGGGCGGTCGTCGGCGCGCGTCGGGTCGATGTGCACCAGGTCGAGCAGCTCGCGGACGCGGTCGTCGCGGGCGGCGGCGGAGTGGCGCCGGCCGGTCGCGAGCAGTCCCTCGGCGATCGAGGCGCCGACGCTCATCCGCGGGTCGAGTGCGGACAGCGGGTCCTGGAACACCATCTGCACCCGGCGGCGCGCGGCCCGGGCCGACGGCTCGCGGCTGGTGATGTCGACGCCGTCGAGCAGGATGCGGCCGGAGTGCAGCGGGGTGAGGCCGACCGCGACCCGGGCGACCGTCGACTTGCCTGAGCCGGACTCGCCGACCAGCCCGTGGGTGGTGCCGGGGCGGACCGTCAGATCCACGGCGTCGACGGCCGTGGTCGCCGAGCGGCCGTGGCCGAAGCGCACGGTCACCGCCTCGTAGCGCAGCTCGCTCATGCGGTCAGTGCCTCCTGGTCGTGGGCGGGCAGGTCGTGGGCGGTCCGGTCCGCGGAAGGCGGCTCCTCGTCGATCGCCGCGATCACCGGGAGCAGTGCGCTCCGGTCGGTCGCCATGTCCGGCACGCAGGCGATCAGCCCGCGCGTGTAGGGGTGCCGCGCCTCGTCGAGGCGGTCGGCGGCGATCTCCTCGACCACGCGGCCGTCGCGCATCACGACGATCCGGTCGCAGAAGCCGCTGACCAGCGCGATGTCGTGCGAGATGAAGAGGATCGCCGCCCCGGTCGCGGTCTGCGCCTCGCGCAGCGCCTGCATCACCTGCCGCTGCACGGTGACGTCGAGCGCGGTGGTCGGCTCGTCGGCGATCAGCAGGCGCGGGGTGCCCATCAGGCCCATCGCGATCATCGCCCGCTGCCGCATCCCGCCGGAGAACTCGTGCGGCAGCCGGCCGACCCGCTTCTCCGCGTCCGGGATGCGGACGAGGTTCAGCGTGTCCACGGCGCGGCGCAGCGATTCGGCGCGCGGAGTGCGGGCGTGCACCTCGCTCGCCTCGCGCAGCTGCCGGCCGATGGTGAGCGCCGGATTGAGCGAGGTCAGCGGGTCCTGAAAGATCATCGCCTGCTCGAGGCCGAGGCGGCGGCGCTCCGCCGCGTTGGGCACCGCGGTCATGTCGATGCCGCGGAAGACGAGCTGCTCGCTGGTCACCAGCGCGTCGGGGCCGAGCAGCCCGGCGACGGCGCTCGCCGTGACCGACTTGCCCGAGCCGCTCTCGCCGACGATGCCGACCGTCTCGCCGGGCAGGATCGTCAGATCGACGCCGTGCACGCGCTCGGTCATCGCCCCGTCGCGGCCGGGGAACGCCACGCGCAGCCCGGACATCTCGACGACGGGCATCGCGTCGGTGACGGGCGCGACGACCTCGTCCGAGCGCCGGCGCTTCACGGCCTTGACCGGGCGGCGGCGCGAGGACGACTCGCTGAAGACCTCGCCGAGCAGCGCGAAGACGACGCCGACCAGCACCACGGCGATGCCGGGGCCGATCGCGGCCATCGGATCGACGTAGATCCGCTTCGCACCCTCGTTGAGCAGCCGGCCCCAGTCGTACTCGGGCGCCTGGACGCCGAGGCCGAGGAAGGACAGCGCGGCGAAGGAGAGCAGCGTGACGGAGGCGTGCGCGGCCGAGTTGACCAGCAGCGGCGGCAGGATGTTGGGCACCACGTGCCGGACGGTCGTGCGCAGCGGACGGCTGCCGAGCATCCCGGCGGCGCGCACGTAGTCGCTGGACGAGACCGAGGCCGCGAGCGTGCTGGTGAGCCGCGCGAAGACCGGGATGCCGGCGAAGCCGACGGCGAGCATCGCGCCGACCGCGGTCGTGCCCCAGATCACCGAGAAGAACAGCGCGAGCAGCAGCCAGGGGAAGGACAGCAGGATGTCGATGAGCCCCGCGATCAGCCGCTGCAGCAGGCGGGGCAGCAGCACCGCGACGACGCCGAGCAGCACGCCGCCGACGACCGAGATGCCGGTCGCGCCGAGGGTGAGGAGCACCGAGACGCGGGTGGCGACGACGACGCGGGCGAGGAGGTCGCGGCCGAGGTCGTCGGTGCCGAAGGGGTGCGCGAGGCTCGCGCCCTGCTGGCGGTCGGCGATCGAGCGCTCGGTGGCGAGTTCGCCGAAGAGGATCGGGCCGAGGACCGTGGCGAGGATCACCAGGACGAGGCCGACGGCGGCGGCGACGCCCTGCGGGGTGCGCAGCGACTCCGGGAGCCGGTGGGCGAGTGACGGGCGGGCGGAACGGGATGCAGTGCTCATGGCTCAGGCCTCCGCGATGGCCGACCGCGGGTCGAGCGCGGCGAGCAGCAGGTCGATGACGAGGTTGGCGGCGAGGACCAGGACCGCGTACATCAGCACGATGCCCTGGATCAGCGGGTAGTCCTTGGTGGTGATCGACGAGACGATCGTCGATCCGATGCCCGGGATGACGAAGACCGTCTCGATCAGCACCGTGCCGGCGACGAGGCCGGTGAGCACGACTCCGCCCGCGGTCAGCGTCGCGGTGACGATGTTGGGCAGTGCGTGCCGGAGGTAGAGCAGGTGCCCCGGCAGCCGCTTGCTGCGCGCGGTGGTGAGGTACGGCGCCTCGAGCACCCGCACCATCTCGACGTGCACGATGCGCGCGAGGTAGGCGAGCGGGCCGATCGCGAGGGCGAGCACCGGCAGCACCGCGTACTCCGGGCCGCCCCAGCCCGCGGACGGCGCGAGCGGCACGACGATGCTGAACAGCCAGATCAGCACGACCGCGAGCAGGAAGTTCGGGATCGCGATCACGACGCCGAGCAGGCCCGAGACGCCGAGGTCGAGCGTGCGGTGCTTGCCGGCGCGGGCCGAGACGGCCGTCGCGACGCCGATCGGGAACGCGCCGAGCGCGGCGACCGCGAAGGCGACGACCGAGAGCATCAGCGTGGCGGGCAGCCGCTCGGCCAGCGTGCTGCCGACCGGCCGCTGCGTGCTGATCGAGGTGCCGAGGTCGCCGCGCAGCAGCCCGCCGAGGTAGTTCGCGAACTGCTGGCCGATCGGCAGGTCGAGGCCGAGGGTGCTGCGCAGCACCGCCACGGTCTCGGCCGGCGCCGTCGGGCCCAGCGCCGCGCGCACCGGGTCGCCCGGCACGAAGTGGACCATGAAGAAGGAGGCGATCAGGACGATCACCAGCGAGACCGCCGCGCGGGCGAACCGCTTGAGCAGGAAGGCGAGGCGCGGGGAGCCGACCACGCCGAGCAGACGATCCCCCCGGCGCGGACCGGCCGCGGGCGCGCTCGGCGGGGAGGCCGGTGACAGCGGGGCCGTGGGTCGCACCGAGGGGATCGTCATGGTCAGCCCTGCATCCGGATCGTGGTGGGAGCGACGGTGCCGGGACGCTCGAGGGTCGCGCCCTTGACGTACATCGGCGACTCCGTCTCGGCGAGCGGGAAGACGTCGACCCGCTCGATCAGCTCGGCCTCGGCCTGCTTCCAGATGCCGCACGCCTCGTCGGCGTCGCCGGCGCTGAGCGCCTGCGTCGCGAGCGCGTTGTACTCGGGGTTCGAGACGCCCATGAAGTTGTAGCCGCCGTTCTCGCTCGTCTCACCGAGGAAGAACAGGCTCAGCACCACGGGGCTGGAGGGGGCGAGCTGGATGAAGCCGGTGTCCCAGTCGTAGCTCTGGTAGAGGTCGGTCGACCAGCCGGCGGAGTCCTCGGCGACCAGGTCGGTCGTGATGCCGAGCTCGTTCCACTCCTGCTGGACCTCCTCGGCGGCGGCGCCGTGCGAGGGCGTTCCGGCGTCGTAGAGGAAGCGGATGGTCAGCGGCTCGCCGTCCTTCGCGCGCAGTCCGTCGGAGCCGAGCGGGTAGCCGGCCTCGTCGAGCAGCTCGCCGGCGGCCTCCACGTCGGTGTCGGGCAGCGTCCACTCCGGGCCGCCGGCGACGCAGGTCAGCGGGATCTGGTTGACCAGCGAGACCGAGTCGACGGCGTTGCCGTCGGTGACCAGCTCGCCCACGGCGTCGCGGTCGAGCGAGAGGGTCAGCGCCTGGCGGACGCGGACGTCGGCGGTGGGGCGGTCGGCGCGCTCGTTGAAGAGCATCTCGCCGATCGGGTTGAGCACGCCCTCGGTGTCCAGGCCCGCCGCGTCGAGGCGCTGGCGGTCGGCGCCGATGACGGAGGCGGCGTTGAGCTCGCCCGAGATCAGCAGGTTCGCGGCGGTCGCCTCGTCGGTGATCACCCGCGCCTCGATCTCGTCGGGCAGGCCCTCCGTGTCGCTGGTGACGTCGTCCGGGCCCCAGGTGTAGCCGTCGCGCTTCGTGTAGGTGTAGTCGGAGCCGGGGCTCGACGCGGTCAGCGCGTAGAGCGCGGTGCCGTTGGTGGTGTCGGTCAGGGTCGACGGGTCGTCGAGGCCGGCCTGGCAGACCATCTCGATGCTGCCGGTGCCCTGGAGCAGGAACGGGTTGTTCGCCGTCGAGGAGACGGTGACGACGTTCCCCTCCGCGGTCGCCGTCATATCGGCGGTGACGTTCGAGCCGAACCAGAACGTGCCGTTGTCGGCGTTCGCCTGGTAGGCGAAGTTCGCCGCGGCCGTCTCGGCGGTGAAGGGGGTGCCGTCGGCGCAGGTGATGCCGTCCTTCAGCGTGTACGAGATCGAGGTGGGCGTGCTCTCCCAGCTCTCGGCGAGGAAGGGCACGACCTCGCCCTCGGGGGTCGTGTAGGCCAGCGAGTCGTAGCCGAAGGTGACCATCGCGCGCTGCACGAGCGAGACTCCGGTGAACGGGTTGAGGCTGCCCGGGTCGTCGTTGATCGCGAGGGAGAAGGTGCCGCCCGAGACGGGGTCGGCGCCGTCCGCGGAGCCGCTGGCCGGGGCCGAGCAGGCGCTCAGGGCGAGCAGCGCCACCAGCGAGCCCGCGGCGACGGCCGGGACTCGGAGCGCTGTGGTGCGGGGAGAACGGGTCATGATGCGTCCTTCGGGGAATGCAGGGCGAGTGGTGCAGGACTCCCGATCAGGGCCAGCGGGCCCGCGGCCTTCACGGAGACTTTGAGCGACGCGCTGGCCGAGTACGACAGCGGCGTCTCGAGCACGTCGACGATCTCGACGAGGCGCGGATCGGCGCCGGCCTGGATCGCGCGCTCGATCGCGATCCGGCCGGCCGCCTCGATCGCGGCGGCGCGGTCGACGTGGTCGCACAGCTGGTCGGCGCGGCCGCCGGCCAGGGCGATCGCGGCGCCGACGGCGTTGGCCACGTTGCCGCGGTCGGGGCGGAGCACCTCGCTCGCGCCGTGCACGTGGTCGGGGACCAGGAAGCCGCCGCCGCCGACGACCACGAGCGGCAGGCCGACGCGGCCGAGCGACATCCGCTCGACGGCCGACTCGATCCGGTCCTGCGCCACGGCGAGGGCGTTGCCGAGGGCGGAGCGGGTGGCGCGGTCGAGGGCGGGGAGGCTCCGGCCGGGGATCATCCCGGGCAGCTGCATCGCGGCGGCGTCGGTGAGGGTCGCGGTCGCGCCGCCGAAGAGCAGGCCCTCGCGGGCGATCCGGTAGCCGACCGAGTCGGTGGTCGGCACGCCGGTGGCCGTGTCGACGATCGTGCCGCCGCCGATGCCGACGCTGAGGATGTCGGGCATCCGGAAGTTGGTGCGGACGCCGCCGATCTCGCGCGGCAGGGTCGACTCGCGGGGGAAGCGGTCGACGAGCACGCCGAGGTCGCTGGTGGTGCCGCCGATGTCGATGATGATCGCGTCGTCCGCGCCGGAGAGGAACGCGGCGCCGCGGATCGAGTTGGCAGGCCCCGAGCCGATGGTGAGCACGGGGTAGCGGGCCGCGTACTCGACGGCCATCAGCGTGCCGTCGTTCTGGGCGAAGAAGGTGGCGGCGTCGAGGCGCTCCTCGTCGACCACGGTGAGCAGACCCTGCGTGACATCGCGGGCGATGCCGTGCAGCGCGGCGTTGAGCACGGTCGCGTTCTCGCGCTCGAGCAGGCCCAGGGCGCCGATCTCGTGGCTGAGCGAGACGGGCAGGTCGACCCCGACGTGGTCGGCGACCAGCGCGGCGACCTCGAGCTCCTGCTCCGGGAAGGAGGGGCTGAAGATCCCGCAGACGGCGACCGCGTCGAAGCGGCCCTCGAGCGAGTCGAGGAAGCGGCGGACGCCGTCGACGTCGAGCGGCGAGATCGGGTAGCCGTCGATCAGGTGGCCGCCGCCGGCGAGCAGGCTGCCGGCGAGCACGGTGTCGCGGAGGTCGGCGGGCCAGCCGGAGAGCGAGGGGAACTCGGTCGAGGCGGGGGCGCCGAGGCGGATCACGGCGACGCGGCCGAGGTCGCGGCGGCGGACGATCGCGTTGGTGGCGTGGGTGGTGCCGAGCATGACGCGGGAGACGCGGACGCGGTCGGCGCCCAGCTCGCCGAGCACCGCGGAGAGCGCGGCGCGGATGCCGCCGGTGACGTCCTCGGTGGTGGCCTGCTTGGTCCAGGCGGTCACCGCGCCGTCGGCGTCGAGCACGACGGCGTCGGTGTTGGTGCCGCCGACGTCGATGCCGACGGACAGGTCGCGGAGTGCGGCGCTCATCGGGCGACCTCCGCCACGGCGCCGTCGAACGGCACGTAGTCGAAGTCGAAGTCGAAGGCGGCGGGGCCCGCCAGCTCGATCCCGCGCGGGGTCCGCCAGAGCGGATCGCAGGCCCAGGCGAGCACGCTGACCCGCTGGCCGAAGCGGAGCATCTCGGTCGAGATCGCCTCGCCGGTCTCCGAATCGAGGATCGAGACGAGATCGGGGACGCTGACGACCACGCCGCCGTCCTCGATCACCACGAGGTTCTCGTTCTGGATCTCGACCCGCACCATCCGGCTGCGGTCGGCGCCGACGCCGTCGATCGTGACGGAGCCGCGGGTGAAGCCGCCCTCGGTGCTGCGGTCGATGTCGATCACCTTGCCGCCGATCAGCACCGCCGCGCCGAGCTCCTCGGCGATGTCGGTCACCGGGTCGGCGGAGGCGAGCAGGCGGCGGCCGACCTGGATCGCACGGCTCACCGTGCCCTCGATCACGGCGCCCGGCGCGGTCTCGTGGGTGAGCAGGTAGTGCGCGCCGAGGGCGATGCCGCCGGCCGCGACGGTGAAGGCGCGGGCGTGGCGCTCCAGCCAGGCGATGTCGACGGTGCGGAGGACGGTGACGTTGCCGACCACGTCGCTCATCACCGCGAACTCGCTCGGCAGCCCGGCGACGTTCATCGAGATCATGGTGGCCTTCGGGAACGCGCGGCCCATGCCGTCCGCGTCGAGCACCGCGAGCCCGAGCTCCGCGGCCCAGCCGACCGGCGCGACGCCGTTGCTGCCGCCGATCTCGGCCGCCATCACAGTGGTGACCGGGCGGCCGATCAGGCGCTCGACCTCGCGCAGCAGCGTGTGCGCCTGGCTGCTCGAGCCGAGCATCTCGATGCCGACCGAGGGGGCGCCCATCCCGGACATGATGATGACCGCGTCGTCCGGGCCGAGGTCCTCGACGCCGACGACGCGCACCGGGCCGTTGGCGTCGATCGCGTTCTCGACCGAGAGCTGGGCGCCGTGCACCGAGCCGCCTCCGCCGGTGCCGAAGACCGCGCAGCCGGCGGCCAGGGGAGCGACGTCGTCGCGGGTGATCAGGCGGACGGGGCTCGGTCCGGCCGGGGGCGTGAAGCTCATGCTCCGAGGCTAGCCAGGGGTGCAAGCGGGTGGAATGTGCCGTCACCATGAGGAAACGGCCATGATTGTGCTCATGGCACAGACGTCGCTCCTCCATGTCCTCGAGCACGGCGAGCAGTTCGGCATGGTCTGCCGCGCGGGCGACCCGGCGGGCGTCTCGCTGAGCGGAGTGGAGATGCTGGCGCTCGAGGACGTGGGGCAGGCGCTGCCCGGGCACCTGGTGATCGTGCTGCACGGGGCGGAGCAGCCGCGGGCGTACCAGATCGACATCGTCATCCGGCGGGCGATCGCGGCCGAGGTCGCCGCGCTGCTCTTCGTCGGCGAGCTGGCGCTGGCCGAGACCTCGCGCTCGCTGGCCGATCGCGGGGCGCTGCCGGTGCTGACCGCGAGCGCGCCGCCCTCCGAGCTGGCCGTCTCGATCGACCGGCTGCTGCGCGGCGGGGCGGCCGAGGCGCTGGGCCGGGCGGAGCTGGCGATCGCCGCCGCCCGGGCCGCCTGCGACGGCGACCCGCTCGATGCGCGCTCGGCGGTGCTCGACGCGGCGACGGCGGCGCTCGGGATCGAGCTGCGGATGATCGAGGACCCGGCCGTCACCTGGAGCGACCCCGACGCGGTCTGCATCGGCGAGGTCGCGGTCGGGCGGCTGGTCGCCGAGCAGCCGGAGACCGCGGCGGTGATCGCGCTGCCGGTGATCGCCGCGCTGCTCTCGCGGGCGCTGCAGCGCGAGTCGCAGGTGCGCTTCGGCCCGGCGCGCTCTCGGGCCGACCTCGTGGTCGAGCTGCTGCTGGCGGAGTCCTCGCGCATCGACGCCCTCGCGGTCGACGCCGCGCGGGCCGGGCTGCCGGTCGCCTCCGCGCACGCCGCCGCCTGGATCACCCCGCGCCACCGCGACGACGCCGAGCGCCGGCTCCCCGCCGCGCTGGTCGCGGCGATCGAGCTGAACGCCTTCCAGCTGACCGACGGCCGCGACGAGGTCTGGCACCTCGCGGTCTTCCATGACGACCTGGTGGTGGTGGCCTCGGAGGAGTCGGGCGCGCCGGACCACCAGCGGCGCGTGCGGGACGTGGCCGAGCGGCTGATCGCGTACGGCGTGGCGGTCGCGGGGGAGGGCTGGACGTTCACGGTCGGGCTCGGCACGCCGCAGTCGGGCGCCTCGGGGCTCCGGCAGTCGGCGACGGAGGCGCGGATCACCGCGGGCTCGGCCGTCGCCGCGGGTCGTCTCGGAGCGGTGGAGGTCACCGACGTGACGGGGCTGCGGCGGGTGCTGCTCGACTTCTACGCCTCGCCGCTCAGCCGCGCGCTGCTCGACGACGTGCTCGCGCCGCTCGACGCCCTCGGCGCCGAGCGCTCCGCCATCTCGGTCCGCACCCTGCTGGCGTACCTCAGCAACCGCAACTCCCTCGCCCGGGCCGGCGAGGTGCTGCTGCTGCACCCGAACGCCGTGAACTACCGCGTGCGCCGGATCGAGCAGGCGCTGGCCCTGGACCTCGAGGACCCGGACACCCGCTTCGCCCTGGAGCTGGCCTGCCGCCTGCGGGTGATGGCGACGACGCGCTGACGCTGCGGTGAGGGAAAGGACGCGGCTGCGCCGCGTCATGCTGGTCGAGCAGCCCCGCAGGGGCGTATCCCGTTCATGCTGGTCGAGTAGCCCCGCAGGGGCGTATCGAGACCCGCCGTCGTCGGCAGGGCAGTCTGCAGACTCGACTTCTGACGCTGATGGATCTCGATACGCCCGCTCCGCGGGCTACTCGATCAGCATTGGCTTCGCCATACTGATAAGGTGATCTTTCGGAGGAGCGGCGGCCCCCCGTCATGCCTCCAGCGAATTCCCCCAGTGCGCCTCTCCGGGCGCGAACCGTGACGCGCCGGGGGTCCTTCTCTTCTCGCAGGATCATCTCGGCGAGCGCTGCTGCGTGCTGCGCCGCGTCGACTGGACGCGGAGCGGGGGCTGCGAGAGCGCCGGAGCCCGATCCGGGTCCACTCGCGCGGGAGGCGCACCGCGAGTGGACGCGGAACGGGGTGCGGCCGGGCATCGGAGCCCACCCGCGTCCACCCGTGCGGATCCGGGGCCCTGTCAACACCTCGAAGTCTGAAGGGTTGTTCAGATAGCGTCGTCGACGAGCGGATCCGGAGTCGGCCGTCGTCGCATCCCCCCGCGGCCCCACGAGAGGGCGCCCGCCCGCGGACGCCGACCCAGGGCCGTGGCGACGAGGGCACCGTTCGCCCGCCGCAGGAGAGCCCCCACTCCCTCGCGGCCGGTCGGACGCACGTCGCCGGGCCCCCGCCGCTCCCCGCCCCCGACTGCGCGCCGAAGGATCTCGATGACGACTCTGCACGACCCCCGACCCCCCGAAGACCACCGCATCGCCGGCGAACGGCCCTGACCGTGGCCGGCCTCGACGACACCCGCACCCCGCCGGTCGAGAACGCGCGCGAGCTGGTCCTGCACGCCTGCCGCGTCGGGGACGCCGAACTGCAGTCCCACATCGACGACCTCTGGGTGGCCAAGGCCGACCCCGAGAGGACGCGCGGACTGCTCGCCCGCTACCGGCGCGAGGTCGAGGACGCCCGCAGCCTCCTCGCCGCAGCCGCCGACCCGCAGTGGTGGCGGGCTGCGACCGCCGAGCGGATCGAGGCGAGCTGCCGGGCCGCGCGCATCTGGGCCGAGGGCGACCCGGTCTGCGCCGACCTCGAGCGGGCGTTCGCCGCGCAGCTCCGGAGCGTCCTCGGCATCGACCTGACGCAGATCCCGCGCCAGGAGCGGAGCCGCTGACCTGCGGAGCGATGTGCGCTCCCTCGCGTCGGGAGCCGCTCCCACTCGCCCGGCGACGACGCGCTGATGCGCGCGAGCCCACGCCGAGTCGGCCTCCCTTCGTGCCGGTCGAGCAGCCCTCGGGGGCGTCTCGGGATGGTGAAGCCGCTTCGCGTCTCAGTGGTGAGGGAAAGGGCGCGGCTGCGCCGCGTCATGGTGGTCGAGTAGCCCCGCAGGGGCGTATCGAGGCCCGCCGTCGTCAGCGGGGCGGGTCTGCAGACGTGTCCTTCTGGCGCGGGTGGATCTCGATACGCCCGCTGCGCGGGCCACTCGATCAGCAGGGACATCGCCCTCTGTACGGGGAGGTCCGTGCTCCCTCAGAGGACCGGTGCGTGCACAACCAAGGCCGGAAGGCGCGATCGGTCGAGAATTCGCGGTTCTCGGGGCTTCCGGCCTGAGTTGTGCACGCCCGCACGCGGACACCCTCAGCGCAGGACGCCCGACACCGCCTCCGCCAGCCGGATCGCCGCCCGCTCGAGCTCACGGGAGCGCGCGGTGACGTCGTCGGTCATCCCGACCAGGCAGGCCGCCGCCACGACGGCGCCGCTCGCGTCGCGGATCGGGGCCGAGATCGAGACCATGCCGGCGTCGTCGTAGGCCTGCATCGAGAGGACGCCGTCGCGGCGGACGGTCTGCATCCGGCGGAGGAACCGGGCCAGGTCCCGCGGGGTGTGCCGGGCCGGGAACAGCTGCGTCAGCTCGTCCGGCTCGAGGTCCATCAGCATCGTGGGGCCGCCGTCCGAGCCGACGATCGGGTGGGCGCGGCCGAGCCAGGGGATCATCGCGAGGCCGTCGCCGGCCAGCTCGAGTTCTTCCACGAGCGTGAGGCTGCGCATCCCCGCGAGCACGGTGACGAACGCGCAGGCGCGCAGACTCCGCGCCGCCTCCGCGACCAGCGGCCCGCCGCGCGAGACGATCAGCGGAGCGGCCGCCGCCCGGAACCAGCCGTGCACGACCCAGGCGACGCGGAACTCCCCGTCGGCGCCGCGCTCGACCACGCCCGCCGCGACGCAGGCCTCGAGCAGCCGGCCGGTGCGGTCGCGGCGGAGGCCCGTCGCCCGCGCGGCGCCGGCGGCGGTGTCCGGCCCGTCGGCCAGGTGCTGCAGGAGCGGCAGCACGGCGTGGAGGGCGGAACCCCCGGCGGGAGGGGCGGCTGAGATCGTCGGTTCGTCGCTGTCCGCCGTGTCGTGCCCCGCGCCCGCCTCCCGCGAGCCGCTCAGCCCCGCCTCGATGCTCCGCCGCGCGACGGCGAGCGCCCGCCGGATTCGCGGCCCGTTCTCGCGCAGCCGCACCGCCGGCAGCCGCACCGCCAGCACCGCCGCGCACTCGCCGCCGGGCGTCAGCAGCGGCGTCGCGATCTCGACCCGCAGCCCCTCGATCGTCTCCTCGACTGTCTCGTCGCCCGGCCCCAGCGGATCCGCCGCCCGCGCGATCGCGCTCCCCGCGTCGTCGATCCGCTCGCCGACCGCGGCGGGGGAGTGCAGGGTCCACGACGAGAGCACGCTGCCGATCACCCGCATCGCCCCGGGCGCTCCGGCCGCCAGCACGACGGTCTCGCCGGTCTGCTGCGCGGCGAGCGTCAGCGCGAAGCGGAGCGACCGCGCGACCGGCGCCGCGGCCCGCCCCGAGAGCCGCACGGCCACCGCGCCCAGGCGGTAGCTGCCGTAGTCCGCGCCGCGCTCGATCAGCCCGGTCCGCTCCAGCTCCGCGCACAGCCGCGACACCGAGCTGAGCGGCGCGCCGAGCTCGGCGGCGAGAGCGCCGACCCCGAGCGGCGCCGTCGGATCCGGCCGCTCGCCGAGCAGCCGCACCACCCGCAGGCCCGTCGTCACGCGTCCGCTCACGAGCCGCCCCTCTGCAGAACCGTCAATCCCGTGGCGCCCGAATCGCCGCCAGCACGCACTGTAACAGCGCCGGAACCCGCCGTTCCTACAGTGATCGCACTCGCCCGGCGGCGGTCACGACGGCCCGCCGAGCGCGACGGCGGCGCGCCGTCACCCGCTCCACGAACGCTTCCCACAGCCCTAGGAGTCCCATGAACCCGACCGTCCCCCGCCCCGCGACCCGCACGGCGCCCCGCGCCACGCCGCACCCCGCCCGCCGGGCCGCCGTCGTCACCGCGGTGCTCGCCTCCGCCGCCCTGCTCGCCGGCTGCTCGGCCGACGCCGCCGCCACGACCGACGCGGAGCCGAGCGCCCTGTTCGAGCAGAGCATCGCCGACCTGGTGCCCGAGGACATCGCCGCGGCCGGCGAGATCCGCATCGCGAGCGGCCCCGGCTATCCGCCCCTGCTCGACCTGGCCGACGACGGCACCACGCTCTCGGGCTCGCAGCCCGAGGAGATGCGCCTGATCGGCGAGGTGCTCGGCCTCGACGTCGTCTTCGAGGACATCAAGTTCGACGCGCTCTTCCCCTCGCTGGCCTCCGGGAAGATCGACGCCGCGGCAGCCGCGCTGGGCGTCACCGCCGAGCGGCTCGAGACCGTCGACTTCGTCAGCGACTTCCTCGGCGGCACCACGCTGCTGGTCGAGGGCGGCAACCCGCTCGACCTCACGATCGACACGCTCTGCGGCCAGTCCGTCGGCGTGCTCAAGGGCTCGACCGAGAACGACATCACGCTGCCGAAGTGGGACGCCGTCTGCACCGAGGCGGGCGAGCCGGCGATCGAGATCTCGACCTTCCCGACCGCGGCCGACGCCGTGCTCGCCCTGAGCTCCGGCCGCGTCGACGCGACGGTCAGCGCCGTCCCGCCGGCCGTCTTCCAGGCCGAGCAGTCCGACGGCGCGCTCGAGGCGCTCGACGTCAACTTCGAGCCGAGCCCCTGGGGCATCGCCTTCCCGGACGGCTCCGAGCTGGCCCCCGCCTTCCAGGCCGCCCTCGAGCACCTGATGATGACGGGCGACTACGAGGAGAACCTCCAGCGCTTCGGCGTCGAGGTCGGCGCGGTCGAGCAGGCCGAGCTCTACACCGACCCGGCCCAGATCAGCGGATGACCGCCGTGGAGCAGCGCGCGACGACCACCGCGCCGCCCGAGACCGTGGTCCCCGTCCGGCACTGGGGCCGGCGGGCCGCGACCGTCGTGATCCTCGTGCTCGCGGCGCTGCTCGCCCACTCGATCGCGACCAATCCCAACTTCGAGTGGGGCAGCGTCTTCGGCTACTTCCTCGACGGGCGGATCCTCCGCGGACTCGGCACCACGCTCCTGCTCACCGTGATCGCGATGGTCGTCGGCATCGTCATCGGCGTCCTGATGGCCGTCGGCCGGCAGTCGCAGACGCTCGTGGTCGCCACGGCGGCGGGCGCGTTCGTCGCCTTCTTCCGCGGCACGCCGCTCCTGGTGCAGCTGATCTTCTGGTTCAACCTCGCCGCGCTCTACCCCGAGCTGAGCCTGGGCGTCCCGTTCGGCCCCACCTTCGCCAGCGCCGACACCAACGTGCTGATCAGCCCGTTCCTCGCCGCGATCCTCGGCCTCGGGCTCAACGAGGGCGCCTACATGTCCGAGATCGTCCGCGCGGGCCTGCTCTCGGTCGACCCCGGCCAGGTCGACGCCGCCGAGGCGCTCGGGCTGCGGAGGGCCCAGGTCTTCCGCCGGATCGTCCTGCCGCAGGCGATGCGGGTCATCATCCCGCCGACCGGCAACCAGACGATCTCGATGCTGAAGACGACGTCGCTGGTGAGCGTGATCGCGATCCCCGACATCCTCTTCGCCGCCCAGACCATCTACTCCCGCAACTTCGAGGTGATCCCGCTGCTCATCACCGTCAGCCTCTGGTACCTGCTCGTCACCACCGTCCTCAGCGCGGGCCAGCGGATGATCGAGCGGCGCTTCTCCCGCGGCGACCGGCTCGTCCAGGGCCCGACCCCGCTCGGGGCGCTGCTCGCGAGCGCGAGGCCGCGGCCCGCCGCCCGAGGGGAGGGAGCGCTGTGACCGCGCCCATGGTCCAGGCGACCGGAGTGCACAAGCAGTACGGCGGCAACCTCGTCATCCGCGGCATCGACCTGACCGTCGCGCCGGGCGAGGTGACCTGCCTGCTCGGCCCGTCCGGCTCGGGCAAGAGCACCTTCCTCCGCTGCATCAACCACCTCGAGAAGATCGACGCGGGCACGATCAGCGTCGCCGGCGAGCTGGTCGGCTACCGCCGCCACAACGGCCGTCTGCACGAGCTGCGCGACGCCGAGATCGCGACGCGGCGCAGTGAGATCGGCATGGTCTTCCAGCAGTTCAACCTCTTCCCGCACCTCACCGTGCTGGAGAACCTGATCGAGGCGCCCGTCGTGGTCCGCCGCGAGAAGGTGTCGGACGCCACGGCCCGCGCCCGCCTGCTGCTCGACCGGGTCGGCCTCGGCGCCAAGGCGGACGCGTACCCGCGCTCGCTCTCCGGCGGTCAGCAGCAGCGGGTCGCCATCGCCCGGGCCCTCGCGATGCGACCCCGCCTGATGCTCTTCGACGAGCCGACCTCCGCGCTCGACCCCGAGCTGGTCGGCGAGGTGCTCGACGTGATGCGCGACCTCGCCGCCGAGGGCATGACGATGATCGTCGTCACCCACGAGATCGGCTTCGCCCGCGAGGTCGCCGACACGGTGACCTTCATGGACGGCGGCGTCGTCGTCGAGTCGGGGCCGCCCGAGCGGATCCTCGCCGACCCGCAGCACGAGCGCACCCGCGCGTTCCTGTCCAAGGTCCTCTGACCCTGTCACCCGAGCCGTCGATCCCGGCGGCCCTCACCGATCCACGGAAGCGAAGCATCAGCATGGAGAAGTTCGACGTCGCCGTCGTCGGAATGGGCGCTCTCGGCAGCGCCGCCGCCTACCACCTGGCCCGCCGCGGCGCCCGGGTCGTCGCGTTCGAGCAGTTCGAGCTCGGCCACGTGCGCGGCGCCTCGCACGACACCTCGCGCATCCTGCGCACCTCCTACGGTGCCCCCGAGTACGTCCGGCTCGCGCAGTCGGCGTACCTCGACTGGGCCGACCTCGAGGCGGAGTCGGGCGAGTCGCTCGTCACGATCACGGGCGGGCTGGTGTTCTTCCCGGCCGGCAGCCCCTACTCCGCCGAGGCGTTCCGGTCGAGTCTCACCGAGAGCGGAGTCCCGTTCGAGCTGCTCACGCCGGCCGAGGTCACCGCGCGCTGGCCGCAGTTCTCGCTGCCCGAGGGCACGCAGACGGTGTACACCGCCGACTCCGGCATCGTGCACGCCGCCCGCACGGTCGCCGTGCTGCAGCTTCGCGCTCGGCAGCACGGCGCCGTGATCCGCGACCGCACGCCGGTCGAGGCGCTGCTCCCCGGCGAGGACGGGGTGGTCGTGCGCACCGCGGGCGGCGACGTGCTCGCCGGCAAGGTGATCCTCGCCGCGGACGCCTGGACGAACGAGCTGCTCGCGCCGCTGGGCGCCGAGATCCCGCTCGTCACGATGCAGGAGCAGGTCAGCTACTTCGCGCCGGCCGAGCCGAGCACCTTCGACCGCGAGCGCTTCCCGGTCTGGATCTGGGAGGACGAGCACTGCTTCTACGGCTTCCCGACCTACGGCGAGCCGACGATCAAGGCCGCCCGCGACGTCTCCGACAACCTGATGGCGCCGCGCGAGCGCACCTTCGTCCCCTCGGCCGAGCTGCTGGAGGAGCTGACCGGCTTCGTCGGCGCCGTGGTGCCCACCGCCGGCGAGGTGCTGCGGACCGTCACCTGCCAGTACGCGCTGACGCCGGACCGCCGCTTCGTCCTCGGCCCGCTCGACGAGCACCCCGACATCCTGGTCGGGCTCGGCGCCGGGCACGCCTTCAAGTTCACGCCGACCATCGGCCGCGTGCTCGCCGAGCTCGCCCTCGACGGTGCGACCAGCGAGGACGTGTCGGCCTTCGGAGTGACGCCGCCGGTCGCGGCGCCGCTCCTGGGCTGAGCGCCGCGCGTCCGGCAGGCTGATGAGGACCGACTTCGGAGGAGGACCCCGTGCAGATCCAGAGACTCGGTGAGGATGCGCGCCGCCGCCCGCTCTACGGCGGCTCGGGCGTGCTCGATCTGGAGTACTACTTCCGCTCGACCACGGCGCTGGCCGCCTCGGTCATGCGCTTCCACCTCGAGCCGGGCACCTCCGAGGGCGAGCACGTGCACCTCTCCGGCGACCCCGGCAGCTGCTCGCCCGAGAGCTCCGACGAGCTCTACGTCGTCGTCCTCGGCGAGGTCGTGATGACCGTCGACGGCGAGAGCGCCGTGCTGCGCGCGGGCGACGCCCTCTACGCCCCGGCCGGCAGCCACCACGGAGTCGCCAACGAGTCCGCCGCCCCCGCCGAGCTCCTCCTCGTCTTCGGCCCGCCGACCCCCTCGACGAGCTGACGCGCTCACGTCCCATGCTGGTCGAGCAGCCGCGCAGCGGCGTCCCCATGCTGGTCGAGTAGCCGCGCAGCGGCGTATCGAGACCCTCCCCTGCCTGCTCCGTCAACCACCCCCATCCGTGCCCCCGCACCCCACGTCCCGCAGCGGCCTGCCATCCTGACCTCGCACGCCCCGACCCCGTGCATGGAGGCGCGGATGTCCGACGACGGGATGGCCGAGTCCGGCTACCGGCAGACCCTCACCCGCGGCATCGGCCGCTTCGGCAGCTTCGCCGCGGGAGTCAGCTACATCTCGATCCTGACCGGCACGTTCCAGCTCTTCTCCTTCGGCTACGCGAACGGCGGCCCCGCCTACTGGTGGTCCTGGCCGATGGTCTTCGCCGGCAAGCTCGCCGTGGCACTCTGCTTCGCCGAGCTCGCCGCGCGCTACCCCGTCGCCGGCTCCGTCTACAACTGGAGCAAGCGCCTGGCCGGCCCGACGGTGAGCTGGCTCGCCGGCTGGATCATGGCGCTCGCCTCCGTCGTGTCGCTCGCCGCCGTCGTGCTCGCCTACCAGAGCACGCTCCCGCAGATCTGGCGGGGCTTCCAGCTCGTCGGCGACGGCACCGGCACGAGCGCCGGCGTCAGCGCGGTGCTCTGGGGCGCGATCCTGGTGGCGTTCACGACCGGCGTGAACGCGATCGGTGTGCGGCTGATGGCCCGCATCAACAGCGTAGGCGTGCTGATCGAGCTGGTCGCCGCGGTGCTGCTCGTCGTCATCCTCGCCGCCAATGCGGTCAACCCGCCGAGCGTCGTCCTCGAGACGGCCGGCCGCGGCGAGGGCGTCCCCGGCGGCTACCTCGGCGCGTTCCTCATCGCCGCGATCGCCTCCGCCTACGTGATGTACGGCTTCGACACCGCCGGCTCGCTCGGCGAGGAGACCGTCGACCCCCGGCGCACCGCCCCCGCCGCGATCCTCCGCGCGATCATCGCCTCGTTCGTTCTCGGCGGCCTGATCATCCTCTTCGGCCTCCTCGCCGCCCCCGATCTCGCCGACCCGGCGCTCGGCTCCCCGTCCGGCGGCCTGCAGCTGGTGGTCCTGCAGGTGCTCGGCGGCCCGCTCGGCTCGGTGTTCCTCGGCTGCATCGTCGTCGCGATCACCGTCTGCGCGCTCGCCGTGCACACCGCGGGCATCCGCCTGGTCTTCGCGATGGCCCGCGACAACGCCCTGCCCGGCAGCACCCTGCTCGCCCGCGTCGACCCGCGCCGCCGCACCCCGGTCGCCCCGGCCGTCCTGATCGGCGTGCTCGCCGTGCTGATCCTCGTCGTCAACATCGGCACCCCCGAGATCTTCACCGCCGTGACGAGCGTCGCCGTCATCCTGATCTACCTCGCCTACCTGCTGGTCACCGTCCCCCTGCTGTTGCGCCGCCTCCGAGGCCGCTGGCCCACCGCCGATGCGCCCGCCGGCTACTTCTCGCTCGGCCGCCTGGGCCTGCCGGTGAACATCGTCGCCGTGCTCTGGGGCGCCGCGATGGCCGTGAACCTCGCCTGGCCCCGGACCGAGGTCTACGGCGACGGCCCCCTCCGCTGGATCGCCCTCATCGTCGTCGGCGCGGTCGTCACCGTCGGCCTGGCGTGGTTCCGCCTCCGCGGCCGCCACCACCTCGGCGTCCTGCCGGAGCACGCCCAGCCGCTCCCGGAGCCGCTCGACCGCTGACCCGCCGACGCCCGCGCTCCTGCCCGCCCCTCCGTGTCCCCCGATCCGTCACCAACGGCTCCCTCCCCGCCGCCGAAGGAGCCGTTCGCGCCGGATCGCCGCCACTCTCTGCCCGCGGGAGCCCCGTACCCACTGAGTCGCCCGAGAAGGCGCGTTCCCTGGCCCGAGAACGAGCCTTCTCGGGCGACTCAGTCCAACGTGGTGGGTGCCGCCGCCGGAGCCGCGCCGCTTATCCCGCTTCGCGCGCTGAGTCGCCCGAGAAGGTCCGTTCCCGCGCCCAAGAACGAGCCTTCTCGGGCGACTCAGTCCAACGGGCTCCTCGCTCAACGCTTCGGGGCCGGCGATCGTGCGCGCGGGGTGCGGTCCGACGGTGCGCCAGGATGGACGGCGGGCGACCGCCCGTCGAGGGGAGGGAGCGCCGTGCCGGACCGCCAGGCTCTCTCGACCGGCGCGCTGCTGACGCACGCGGTGCTCATCCAGGCCGTCGCCTTCCTGCTGCGGCCGGCCGCGGTCTACCAGGCGATCCAGCTCGACGTGCCGGCCTGGGCGCTCGGAGCGCTCGGCGCCTCGTTCGCGGTGGTGCCGCTGCTGATCGCGCTGCCCGTCGGCGGCCTCGTCGACCGGGTCGGCGCCCGCTTCGTGATGGCCTGCGGGTCGCTGCTGACGATCGCCGCCGCCGGGCTGCTGCTGCTCGCGGGCGGCGGCCTCGTCGGCCTGCTCTGCGGCACCGCCCTGCTCGGCGCGGGCCATCTCGGCTGCGTCGTCGGCCAGCAGGCGGTGGTCGCCGGGGGAGCGGCCGGCACCCGCCTCGACAGCCGCTTCGGCTACTACACCTTCGCCGCTTCCCTCGGCCAGGCGATCGGCCCCGCCTTCATCCCCGTCTTCGCCGGCAGCGCCGTCCGCCCCGACCCGGCCCCGCTGTTCCTCGTCGGAGGCGCGCTCGCCGTCCTCCTCCTCGCCGTCACCACTGCGATCGCCCGCCCCGCACCCCGCCCCGCCGCCGCAGCGCCGTCCGAGGGCTCGACGCTCGGTCTGCTGCGGATCCCCGGCCTCGCCCGCGCCCTGCTCACCAGCGCGACCGTCGTCGCCGCCGTCGACCTGACCGTCGTCTACCTGCCCGCCCTCGGCGCGGAACGCGGACTCCCCGCGGGCGTGGTCGGCGCCCTGCTGACCGTCCGCGCCCTCGCCTCGATGGCCTCCCGCCTCCTGCTCGGCGCGACGACCTCGCGCTTCGGCCGCACCCGCGTGATGATCGCCGGCATCGTCGTCTCCGCCGTCTGCCTGATCCTCACCGCCCTGCCCGCGCCGACCGCGCTGCTCTTCGTCGCCGTCGCCCTGCTGGGCCTCGGCCTCGGCATCGGCCAGCCGATCACCATGTCCTGGCTGATCGAGCGCACCCCCGCCGACCGCCACGGTCGCGCCCTCTCCCTCCGCCTGGCCGGCAACCGCATGGGCCTGATCGCCCTGCCCACCCTCCTCGGCACCATCGCCGCCGCGGCCGGCGCCGGCGGCGTCCTCATCGGCACCGGCGTCGCCGTCGGCTCCACCCTCGTCCTCCTCCGCGGCGTCCGCCTCGACTGAAGAACCTCCACTGAGCGCCGGCGTCTCGCTTCGCATGCCGATTGCCACACCCGCAAGAGTCGGTGCGGAGACGAATGTCAGCGGTACTCAACCTCTCGAAGGACTGCTCTGATCGAGTCATCCACGCGTATCACTACCTGCCGCAGTCTCTCGAGTTCATCCTGCGCATCATAAGCGACCGAGACGCGCCGAACGATGGAACTCATTATTCCGACAAGGGCATCCAGATAGCTTTCGGTGAGATCGAGTGACAGGGCAAGGTATGTGTAGGCGGAGCCATCCGCATTCTGCGGACCGACGTGAGTGAGTGATCCCATAGTCAGAAGGGAGCCGTGGGCGGCTCCTGAGAGGTGGCGATAAAGCTCGGTCCCGCCTTTTAGTTCGGACTTGGAGCAGGCGAGTTCGAAGGATTGTGTGTAATTCGGCACTTTTTCGCGCTTTCCAGAGACCTCCGATCGAGTCAGTGCTGCTTGAGCGGACTGCAGGGGATCCGCGACGGGCGTCGAGACCCCGTCAGGTCCGAAGGTGCTGATTTCTCGCTTTCCAGCACTCGTCGTGTCCGACAGCTTGAGGGCCGCCGTACGATGACTGAGTTGTTCAGCGGAAGTGGACTCGAGTAGCCACCAGGCTTTACCACTGACCTCTCCGAACGATCGAGCTAGCGATGCCAATGAGGGGGCATAGGGCTCCGCAAGTCGAAGGAGTCGAGCGAAGGCGTGGTAATGGTCGGTGCTGACGAGGGCGAGGCGATGGATGGTTGCGAGCGGCATTTGACCGCCGACGGTTTGCCATCGATAGGCTTCGCTCGACTCGGCTTTCTCGCGCTCCGCTAGCCGAATCAAGCTGCGCGAGGCGTGTAAGCCAAGGTCGATCAGTGCTGACGATAAAGCCAAGCGGGCTCTGAACGGTACCGCGGCTCTTCTGTCCATGGCATTCTCTCCTCCTTGTAGGTGCGGCTGTGCGGGGGTTTTCGGCTCGCGTTTGTGCGAAACGCTGGCGCAACGCCATCGAGTTGTCCGCATTACACAGGCGGGCGAGCGAAGTGAGCGGCGTGATCCCAGAAGACCGCAACCTCGTCTCTCAGTAACTCGCCGCTCACTCCAGGCGCACCTCCGCGGCGGACTTGTCGGCGCGCCAGCCGCGCCAGACGGGCTGGCGGAGGGTGCCGCCGGCGGTGCGCTCGCGGTAGCGGACCTCGCCGACGAGGACGGGCTCGACCCAGTGCACGCCGCGGGACTCGGCGGGCGGGACGGAGACCGCGGGCTCGTCGGTCGCGTGCTCGGCGAGGCGGTCGACGAGGCCGCGGCGCTCGCGGTCGCTGAAGCCGCTGCCCACCCGGCCGGAGTAGACCAGGCCGTCATCGCCGGGGAGCGCTGTCAGCAGCGAGCCGACCGAGCCGACGAGTCCGCCCTCGCCCTCGCGCCAGCCGACGATCACCACCTCCTGCACGCGGTGGTGGGTGAGCTTCACCCAGTCGCCGGAGCGGACGCCCGGCCGGTAGGCCGCGTCCCGGCGCTTGGCGACCACGCCCTCCAGGCCGAGCGCGAGGCTCGTCGACATCGCCTCCTCCAGGTCGCCGTCGAAGACCGACGGCACGTGCACTCGCTCGTTCTCGGTCGCCAGCTGCTCCAGAGCCGCGCGGCGCTCGTCGTAGGGGCGGCCGACGGCCTCCGTTCCGTCGATCGCCAGCAGGTCGAAGAGCATCAGATGCACCGGAGTCACGCGCGCCGCCGCCTCGATCTCGCGCGGCTTGGTCAGCCCGCCGCGGGTCTGCAGCCGGCCGAAGTCGGGCCGGCCCCGGTCGTCGAGCGCGACGATCTCGCCGTCCAGCACGCAGTCGACCGCCGCCGCCTCGGCGATCGGGGCGAGCAGATCGGGGAACGCAGCCGTCAGGTCGTTGCCGTTCCGGCTGGTCAGGGTCACCGCTCCGCCCGCCACCCGCACCAGGGCGCGATAGCCGTCCCACTTCATCTCGATCGCGGAGTCCCCGGGGATGTCCGCCGCGCGGCCGGCGGTCGCGAGCATCGGCCGGAAGGCGGCGGCCTCCGCGGTCGGCGCGACACCGGAGGCCGCCGTCGCTCCGGAACCGGTGGGAGCCGTAGCGGACGGTGCCGACGCTCCAGCACCCGACGCCCCAGACGGGCCACCGCCCTTCCGCACCCCGACCCCGCGCCCGTGCGCCTTCCCTCCGTGTGACTGTCCCCCGTGCGCCGCGGCCCCCGGCGCCATGAGGTGCAGCAGCCAGTTCTTCTCGTCCCCCTTGCCGCCCTTCGCCCCGGTGTGCAGCAGCGCGTACCGGCGCGGCTCGCCGCCGAGCCCGCCGTCCGGCCGGCCCGTCAGCACCGCGATCACCTCCTCGCCCTCGCGCCACTTCTCCAGCGCGTAGGTGCCCTCGTCCCAGATCCGCACCTCGCCGCCGCCGTACTCGCCCGCGGGGATCGTGCCCTCGAAGGTCGCGTACTCGAGCGGGTGGTCCTCCGTCTGCACCGCCAGCCGGTTCGGATCGCCGTCCAGCGGCGGACCCTTCGGCACCGCCCAGCTGACCAGGACGCCGTCGTGCTCCAGCCGGAAGTCGTAGTGCAGCCGCCGCGCGTGGTGCTCCTGCACGACGAACGTGTCGCCCGACGTCGCGATCCCCGCCCCCGGCGAGGGCACCGGCTCCGGCGTCCTCGAGGCGTCGCGCATGCTCCGGTAGGCGGCCAGCCGGTCGGCGGAGGCGTCGGTCGCCGCGAAACCCGCCATCCGCTCCGGCGACGGCTCGAGCCCCGCACCGCGCGCGGCCAGCACCGGGCGCAGGAGGTCGCCGTCGCTCCGCAGCCGCTCGACCACCTCGTCCGGAGCGAGGTGCCGCAGGTCCGCCGCCCCGATCTCCTCCCAGGTGCGCGGCGCGGCGACCCACGGCAGCAGCCGGCCCCGCAGCGAGTACGGCGCGATCGTCGTCTTCGCCGCGCTGTTCTGGCTCCAGTCGACGAGCACCTTGCCCTCGCGCAGGGTCTTCTTCATGTCGGAGACGACCAGATCGCGGTGGTCGGCCTCCAGCACCTTCGCCAGCTCGTGCGCGACCGAGGAGATCTGATCGCTCGAGGCGGAGGCGTCCAGCGGGCAGTAGAGGTGGATGCCCTTGCTGCCGCTGGTCACCGGGAACGGCGCGAGCCCCATCCCCTCCAGGAGGTCCCGCGCCAGGAACGCCACCTCGGCGCACTCCGCCAGCCCCGCCCCCTCGCCCGGATCGAGATCGAGCACGAGCCGGTCCGGCGGGCGCCGCTCGCCGTCCGAGCCGACCCGCCACTGAGGCACGTGCAGCTCGAGTGCGGCCTGCTGGGCCAGCCAGGTCAGCCCGGCGACGTCGTCGACGAGCGGATACTCGATGTCCCGCGAGGAGTGCGCGAGCTTCGTCCGGCTGAGCCAGTAGGGCGCGGAGGAGGGCAGGTTCTTCTCGAAGAAGACCTCGCCGGGCTCCTCCGCCGTGCCGACCCCGTCGACCCAGCGCTTCCGGGTGACCGGCCGCCGGGCGAGGTGCGGCAGCATCGCGGAGGCGACCGAGGCGTAGTAGGAGAGGACGTCGGCCTTGGTGAACCCCGCCTCCGGATAGACCACCTTGTCGAGGTTGGTCAGCCGCAGGCGCCGCCCACCCACCGACACGAGCTGCTGCGAGGAGGGGGTCATGACTCCATGGTGGCGTCGCTCGCACACCGGCGGGGAGGGAGTTGCGCCGACGGGGGACAGTCGCGGTGAGGGCGCGGCTGTGGAGGAGTGTCTCGCGGCCCGCGCACGGCTGCACTGGATAGCCTGACGATCACCCCCACTTCCTCGACAAGGAGCCCCCCGTGCCCGAGACGATCACCGACATCCCGCTCACCACGATCGACGGATCCTCGTCGACGCTCGCCGACTACGCGCCGGTGAAGCTCATCGTCAACGTCGCCTCCCGCTGCGGCCTCGCTCCGCAGTACGAGAAGCTCGAGGCGCTGCAGAAGCAGTACGGCGACCGCGGCTTCACGGTGCTCGGCTTCCCGAGCAACCAGTTCCTGCAGGAGCTCAGCGACTCCGACAAGATCAAGGAGTACTGCTCGACCACCTGGGGCGTCACGTTCCCGATGTTCGAGAAGGTCAAGGTCAACGGCCGCTCGGCGCACCCGCTCTACGCGGAGCTGACCAAGACCGAGGACGAGGCGGGCAAGGCCGGCAAGGTGAAGTGGAACTTCGAGAAGTTCCTGATCACCGCCGACGGCACCGTGCACCGCTTCCGCCCGACGGTCGAGCCCGACGACCCGCGGATCGTCCAGCTGATCGAGGCGTCGCTCCCCGCCTGATCGCGGCGGCTGCGCGGATCCGATCTAACGGCGGCGCGGGATCGACCCCGCGCCGCGGCCGTCCTAGCGGGCGCGCAGCCCCTCGGCGATCCGTGCCTGCGCGGGCTCGACGCCCTCGGGGCAGACGATGTCCGAGACCTCGAACGGCGTCGCGCGGGTGAAGGGGATCATCTCGATCCCGTCGACGTGGCGCAGAAGGACGAGCGCACTGTCGCCGTCGCGGAGGGTGCGGCGCACCTGCCGCAGGAAGACGCCGGCCATCTCGAGCTCGACCGTGAAGATCCGGCCGCTCACGTCGATCCGGCAGCCGAGCACGGGCTGGGAGGCGGTCGAGGTGGAATCGGGCGCGTGGCGGACGGCGATCGGCTCGTCCTTGCGCAGGGAGCCTCCCGTCCCGGTCAGGGTGGGTGCTGCGACTGCTCGCGCGGTATCGGTCATCGTCGTCTCCGTCCGTGGTCGCGACCGACGGAGAACCGCCCGGTCACTGTCCTCAGACGCTACGTCGTGACCCTGTGATGGGGGGTGGGGTTGACGGATCCGGTCCCGGGGGAGAAGGCAGCGGGGTCAGGAGCCCTGGCGCGTCTCCTCGGGCTCCGGGAGGACGGACAGCTCGCCGTGCATGCTCGCGACGCTCAGCATCTGCTCGATCCACGCGCGGTTGAGCTTGGGCTGGTGCGTGTCGGCGAAGCGGAAGTGCAGCGGCACCGACGGGTGCAGCCAGACCGAGCTGCGGCCGTGGCCGGTGGAGGCGTCCTCGGTCCAGGAGAGGGAGAATGCCTCGTTGCGCCGCAGCTTCGACAGCACGGCGACCTTGAGGTGGGCGAGGACCCGCTCCTCGAACTCGATCTCGAGATTCTGCGGTCCATAGGTCAGCGTGGCCACGGGCGCCCTTCGTCAGTGCGAGCCGCCCACGGCGGACGGCTCCTCGGGGACGGTAACCGGTGGAGCCCCTCCACGCGGAATCGACGGACAGACACGCCGATGCCCCATTGACAGCCCGGGCCGCGCCCCCTAGTCGAGGGCCGCTTCACCCGCTTGCTGGTCGAGCAGCCCCGGAGGGGCGTATCGAGACCCACCGTCCCCAGCATGGCGGGTCTGCAGACTCGTCCTCTCGACGCGGGTGGATCTACTTGGAAGAGACGCCCGCAGACATGCTGGTCGAGTAGCCCCGCAGGGGCGTATCGAGACCCACCACCGCAAGGACGTCGGTCTCTTCCCCGCCCTGCGCTGGCGCCGAAGGCGCCCCCTCCGCTCGATACGCCCGCTCCGCGGGCTACTCGATCAGCATGGGCAGGCCACTCGCCAGTGCATCGAAGAAGCGCGATCCCACAGACCCATGCTGGTCGAGTAGCCCCGCAGGGGCGTATCGAGACCCACCGTCGTCAGCAGGGCGGGTCTGCAGACTCGTCCTCTCGACGCGGATGGATCTCGATACGCCCGCTGCGCGGGCTACTCGATCAGCAGGGGGTTCCCCCCTGGCGAGGTGACCTTTCCCGCACCCCGGACGCACTCCGCTCGGACGTTCGGCTCGCGCTTCCGCTCTGGGCTCGCGATCTCGGCGCATTTCAGCGTGCCGGAGGTGTTTCCGCGTGCCGGAGCTCGCGCGTCACGACGTTCGGCTCGTGCTTCCACCCCGGGCTCGCGGTTCCGACGCATTTGAGCGTGCCGGAGCCGATTCCGCGTGCCGGAGGTCCAGCGCGCCTGGACCCGCGCCCGGCCGCCGTCCGGCGCGACCGGGTAGCATCGCAGGGCCTGTTCCGGCGGACGAAAGCGACGAGGCCATGAAAACGCGAGTCATCTTCTACCTCATCGGCGGCGTCCTGCTCCTCGGCGCCGGCATCAGCTCGCTCGGCGACGGGGTCTCCGTGCCGGACATCATCACCGTCCTCTGCGGCGTGCTGATCCTCGCCCTCGCCGGCTGGCAGTACCGCCGCTCGCACGGCCCCGACGAGCGCACACCCGGCGACGACGTCGAGCGCCCCCACCGCTAGCCCGCGCTCAGCCGGCCCGCGGGCCGGACCCGCTCCCGCTCAGCCGCCGGCCCCGGTCAGCAGTCCGCCCGCGCGTGAGCCCGGCCGCGTGTCGCCGAGCAGCGCAGCCCGCAGCGCGCCCTACCCGCGCGCCAGCAGCAGCCGGTACGGCGCCGCCCGCTCCACGCGCCAGCCCTCGGGCGCCAGCACGCGCAGCTCCGGCGCCGTGTAGCTCCGCCGCACCGACAGCGACCCGTCGTAGTGCAGGAACGACCCCGCTGCGATCGGCCGGGTCGCCGCCGCGTAGGCGGTGTACGCCAGCCGCGAGCGCTCGATGTCATTGTGCAGGGCGCGCGGAGCGAGTCGCTCGCTGTCCTCGAGCAGCGCGCGGAGAGCCTCGGCCGGCAGGTGGTGCAGCAGGTGGTTCGACGTCACGATGTCGTACTGCGCGCCCTCGGCCACCAGCTCGGCGCTGCTCGCCCGCCGGAACTCGAGCCCGGCCGGCGCCGGCGTCGACGTCGCGAACGCGAACGCCCGCTCGTCCGGATCGATCGCGGTGATCGCGAGCCGCAGCCCGTCCGCGTGCGCCCAGTCGGCGAGCGAGCGCGCGATGTCGCCGCCGCCCGAGCCGATGTCGAGCAGCCGCAGGGGCTCCTCGCTCCGGAACAGCGGGCGCAGCCGGGTCCGGTAGAGCCGCCGCCAGCCGGAGACGAGCCGGTTCACCGTGCCGAACCGCGCGTAGGTCGCATCGAGCAGCGCGCGGTCGCAGGACGGGTCGTCCATCAGCTCCTGCGCGTCGGTCTCCCGGTGCCGGAGGTCGGGGACGAGCGGCGCGTGGGCGCTCACGCCCCGCCGCGCTTGGTCAGCAGCGCCATCTCGACGGTCAGCCCCGGCCCGAACGCCATCGCGCCGATCCGCTCGCCGTCCGCCGCCTCGCCGTGCAGCAGGCGGCGGAGGATGAAGAGGACGGTCGCGCTCGACATGTTCCCGACCGTCCGCAGCACCTCGCGCGAGGGTCGCATCTGCTCGTCCGAGAGGCCGATCGCCGACTGCACGCGGTCGAGGATGCTCCGGCCGCCGGGGTGCACGGCCCAGCGCTGGACGTCCGCGGCGCCGACCCCGCCGAGGCCGAGCATCGGCTCGAGCGCGGCGGTGATGTTCGTGCCGATGATGGACGGCACGTAGGTGCTCAGCCGCATCGTGAAGCCGTGGTCGCCGATCGTCCAGGCCATCTCGTCCTCGCCCTCGGGGGTGAGGGTCGTGTCGAGCTCGTCGATGTCGAGCACCGCGGTGCCCGGCTCCGGCGCGCGGGCGGTGACGACCGCGGCAGCGGCCCCGTCGGCGAAGACGGAGGTGGCGACGATCTGCTCCGCGTCGCTCGAGCTGGTCAGGTGGATGCTGCAGAGCTCCGCCGCGACGACCAGCACGACGGCCGACGGATCCGCCTCGCAGAACGCGCGGGCGGCGCGGAGCCCGGGGAAGGCGCCGTAGCAGCCCATGAAGCCGAGGTGGAAGCGCTGCGTCGAGACCCGCAGTCCGAGCGCGCGGACCAGCTGGTAGTCGGGCCCGGGCGCGTAGAAGCCGGTGCAGGAGACGGTGACCACGTGCGTGACCTCGTCCGGTGCGAAGCCGGCCGCGTCGAGCGCGCGCCGGGCCGCCTGCGCGAAGAGCTCCGGAGCGCGGGCCGTGTAGACGGCGTTGCGCGCGGCCGTGCCCGGGTCGAGCAGCCGACCGGAGCGGGCGTCGTAGAAGGTGCTCTCGCCGTCGCGCTCCTCGCCGTCCAGCTCGTCGACGACCGTGTGCCGGGTGTCGATCCCCGAGGCGTTGAAGGCCGCGCCGATCAGCCGCGAGCCGAGGCGGGTGACGGCGGGCTGCGCGGCGAAGAGGTCGCGGAGCGCCGGCTGGTGCAGGACCGTGGGCGGGACGGCCGTCTCGATGCTGCGGATGTGGACGCTCACCCGCGGGAACCTATCGCACGTTCCTGCGGGTGAGCGGCGCTCCGGAGGCTCCGCGTGGCGGTGCTCAGAGGATCGGCTTCCCGCCGGTGACGGCGATCGTCGAGCCGCTCATGTAGCTGGCGTCGTCCGAGGCGAGCAGCACGTAGGCGTGGGCGACCTCGGCGGGCTGGCCGGGGCGGCCGAGCGGGACCTGCTCGCCGAACGAGGCGACGGCCTCCGGCGGCATGGTCGCCGGGATCAGCGGGGTCCAGATCGGGCCGGGGGCGACCGCGTTCGCGCGGATCCCCTTCTCGCCGAGGGCCTGCGCGAGCGAGGCGGTCATGCTGAGCATCGCGGCCTTCGTCGCCGCGTAGGGCAGCAGCTGGTACGACGGCTGATCCGACTGCACCGAGCTCGTCGCGATGATCGAGGCGCCGCTCTTCAGGTGGGGCAGCGCGGCCTTGACCAGGTGGAAGTAGGCGCTGATGTTCGTCGCGATCGTGCGGTCCCACTCCTCGTCGGGGATGTCGGTGACCTCCTCGCGGCTCATCTGGAACGCCGCGTTGCTGACGAGCACCTCGAGGTGGCCGAGCTTCTCGACGGTCTCGGCGACGACGGAGCGGCAGTGCGCCGGGTCCTGCAGATCGCCGGGGAGGAGCAGCGCCTCGCGGCCCGCCTCGCGCACCCACTTCGCGGTGTCCTCGGCGTCCTCGTGCTCGTTCAGGTAGGAGATCGCGACGTCGGCGCCCTCGCGGGCGAACGCGATCGCGACGGCCTTGCCGATGCCGCTGTCGGCGCCGGTGACCAGCGCGACCTTGCCGCGCAGGCGGTCGGAGCCGCGGTAGCTGGTCTCGCCGTGGTCGGCCTTCGGCGTCAACTGGCCTTCGGTACCGGGCGGGGTCTGCTCAGGGGATTCCGGAGTCATGATGCTCCCTCTCGTCGTGGGTCGGTCTTCCCATGCAAGCCGCTCCCGCCGCGCGGCGGAACGGGGTTGACGCCCGTTCGGCCGCGCCGAGCGTGGTCGTGCGCGAACATGCTGGTCGAGTAGCCCCGCAGCGCCCCCATGCCGGTCGAGTAGCCCCGAAGGGGCGTATCGAGACCGACCGTCATCAGAAGTCGGATTCTGCAGACCCCACCTGCTGACCACGGTGGATCTCGATACGCCCGCTTCGCGGGCTACTCGATCAGCAGGAGGCGACGACCCCGCCGGCACCCGCCCCGCCCGTCGATCCGCGCCGTCAAGCCCGAGACACCGGGAGCCGCCGGGGAGTTGACTGAGCCGACGCTCCGCACCGGGGCGCACGAGGAGGCCGACATGAGCACGCCCACCGATCGGGGCCCCGGCTCCGACAGCAGCGACCCGACCCGCAGCGACCGGGACGCGACCGCCCGCTTCGACACGACGAGCACCGCCTCGACCGCCACGGGCGCCACCGCGTCCACCGCCCCCGACGACCAGCCCGCCGCGCACCGCGCCCCCGTCGACCCCGATTCCGCGGAGGCTGCGAAGGCCCGCACCGCCGCCCGCAAGGACATCCACCAGCGCGAGAAGGACCGCTTCGGCGGCCTCAAGATCGGCTGCGCCTTCTTCGGCTGGCTCGCCGCGACCGGCCTCGCGGTCATCCTCACCGCCCTGGTCACCGCGATCGGCGCGGCCGTCGTCGGCACGCAGGACGTCACGGCCGACCTGGCCGCGGACCCCGCCGCCTTCGGCTGGGTCGGCGCGATCGCGCTGCTCGTGATCCTCCTCGTCGCCTACTACTCCGGCGGCTACGTCGCCGGCCGGATGGCCCGCTTCAGCGGCGCCAAGCAGGGCGTCGCGGTCTGGGCCTGGGCCGTCGTCGTGGCGATCGTCGTCGGCATCGTCTCCGCGCTCACCGGAGGCAGCCAGATCCTCTCCGCTGTCAGCGGCTTCCCGCAGATCCCGCTCGACGCGGGCGACGCCACCGTCACCGCGATCGTCACGGTGCTCGCCGCCCTGGTCGTCTCCCTGATCGGCGCCGTCCTCGGCGGCCTCGCCGGCATGCGCTTCCACCGCCGCGTCGACCGCGAGGGCCTCTCGGGCCTGGCCGTCTGACCCTCCCTCCCCGCGAGATGCCACTTGGGTACGCCTCCCTCGGCGTGTCGCGTACCGAACCGGCATCTCGGGGGCTGCCGCCGGGGCTCGGACCCCCGGCCGTCTCCGCGAGATGCCACTTATGAGCTTCCGCCTCGGCGTGTCGCCCTCATAAGTGGCATCTCGCGGACAGCCGCCGCGCGCGCGCCCCGGCCCTCCCCGCGAGATGCCAGTTGGGTACGCCTTCCTCGGCGTGTCGCGTACTCAAGTGGCATCTCGCGGGAGGGGGCTCTCGCCTACGCTCGTGCGGGTGGAGAACGCGCGTGGAGGCAGGCTGAGCAGTGTGCTGGCGGAGTGGGCGGCGCCCGCGGCGCTCGCCGGGCTCCGGGACGAGTACCTCGCCTTCCTCGCGGAGCACGGCGACGCGGCCCTCGAGCGGGACGGCGGCCCCGAGCACGTCACCGCGAGCTGCTTCGTGCTCTCGCCCGCGCTCGACCGCGTGCTGCTCTGCTACCACCGCAAGGGCCGCTTCTGGGTGCAGCTCGGCGGGCACGTCGAGTCGGCCGACGCCTCCGTCCCCGCCGCCGCCGAGCGCGAGGCCCGCGAGGAGAGCGGCCTGCCGGCCCTCACCCTGCTCGGCCCCGTCCCGCTCGACCTCGACCGGCACGGCCTCGGGGGCGGCTTCGGCCGCTGCAGCGCGCACTGGGACATCGGCTACGGCGCGATCGCCGACCCCGCTCAGCCCTTCGCCGTCAGCGACGAGAGCGACGCCCTGGCCTGGTGGCCGGTCGACGCCCTGCCCGAGGACGTCCCGCCCGGCTTCCCGGAGCGCCTCGCCGGCGCGCTGGCGGCGGCCCGCCGGCTCTGACGCCCCAGCGACGCACCCCCGACCGCCCCCGATGCGGCACGATGAACGCATGCCCGACCCCGCGCGCCCCGTCGTCGTCCTCGCCGGAGCGAGCGGCTTCCTCGGCACCGACCTCGCCCGCCGCTTCGAGGCCGACGGCTGGACCGTCCGCCGGATCGGCCGCTCCGGCCCCGACGCCCGCTGGGGCGACAGGGCAGCGATCACCCGGGCCCTCGACGGCACCCGCCTGCTGGTCAACCTCGCGGGCAAGAGCGTCGACTGCCGCTACACCGCCGCCAACCGCGCCGAGATCCTGCGCTCCCGGATCGACACCACGCAGGAGCTGCACCGCGCCGTCGCGGCCGCCGCGACCCCGCCGCCGGTCTGGATGAACGCGAGCACGGCGACGATCTACCGCCACGAGGAGGAGCGCGCCAACACCGAGCGGGACGGCGTGCTCGGCGAGGGCTTCTCGGTCGACGTCGCACGCGCCTGGGAGGAGGCCTTCTTCGCCGGCGAGACCCCCGGCGTCCGCCGCCTCGCCCTGCGGATGACGATCGTGCTCGGCGACGGCCCGGCCACCGGCATCCTGCTGAAGCTCGCCCGGCTCGGCCTCGGCGGCCCGCAGTTCGACGGCCGCTGGCCCGCCACCCGCGCCCGGCGCGCGGCCGGCGTGCACCACGAGTACCGCCCCACCCACGGCCGCCAGCACTTCAGCTGGATCCACGTCGAGGACGTGTACCGCTCGATCCGCTTCTTGGAGGAGCAGAGCCTGCAGGAGCAGGGCTTGGAGGAGCAGCCCCTCGACGGCCCCGTGAACCTCGCCGCGCCGAACCCCAGCGACAACACCGAGCTCTCCCGCCTCCTGCGCGCCGCGGTCGGCCGGCGGATCGGCCTGCCCGCCCCGCGCTTCGTCCTCGAGCCGGCGACCTTCGCCCTGCGCACGGAGTCCGAGCTGCTGCTCAAGAGCCGCTGGATCGTCCCCGGCCGCCTCGAGGAGGCCGGCTTCACCTTCGCCCACCCCGACCTCGGCGAGGCCCTCCGCGACATCGTCGCGATCGCGCGCTGACCCCGGGCCGGGATCGCCCGCCCCGCCGACACCGCCCCGCCGACACCGGCGCCCGCCCCGCCGCGCCCCTACCCGATCCCCCGGGTACTCATGGCACGCGCTCGGATGCTAACGTCACCATGCCTGCAACGGCGCGGATCACCGTGTCGCGGCACGAGGCGGCCCTGCGCTCCGTGAACGGTCACGGATCATCGCGGCGCCGCCGACTCCGCCGGGCACCGCCGACGAAGGAAGCAGCGCACCGTGGGATCCAGCGACAGCACGGCCCGGCGAACCGCGGCCGGCAGCGTCGAGGTCCGTGCCCGGCGCGTCGACGGGACGTCCGTCGGATTCCGCGCCGTGCTGGTCGCGACCGGCGACGGCCGCCTCGTCGTCGCGGACAGCACTCCCGTCCCGACGGGCTGGCGGTTCACCGGCGCCGCGGACGAGCTGCTCGAGGTCCGCCTCCCCGCCCGCCCCGAGCTGCGCGACGTGAGCGTCGTCTACACGACGACCCTCGACAACCTCGACCACGTCGTCGTCCCGGACACCGGCCGCTGGCACATGAACAGCAGCCACCCGATCTCCGCCTGGCGCTTCAGCGGCGACCTGCAGGTGCGCGCGAACTCGCTGAAGACGCCGGTCTACGTCTTCGAGCGGCTCGGCGGCGGCGTCCACGGCGTGGGTGTGATCGCCGCGCCCACGGAGATGGACATCACCCTGCACGAGCCCGCCTCGAACCGGGCGCTGAACGTGCACTTCCGCCGGCTGCGGGTGGAGTTCACGCTGCTCCACCTCGCCGACACCGCGGAGGCCGGCGACGACGGCGAGGCCGTGCACCGGTTCTGGATCGCCGTCCTCCCCGCGTCGCAGCACGCCGACTGGCGCTCGGTGCTGCGGCGGTTCTCCGCCTGCGAGCGGCTGGCCCTGGACGTGCGCTACTCCACCCGCCCCGAGGCGCTCGAGCCCTACTGGTGCACCTGGGTCGACTGGAGCTCCGAGCACGTCACGCAGGAGCTCGTCCTGCGGAACGCCCGCCTCGCCGCGGAGCTGGGGATCCCGAACATCGTCATCGACGACGGCTGGTTCGGCCGCGGACTGGACTCGAGCTACGACGTGCCGATGGACATCGGCGACTGGACCCCCGATCCGGTCAAGTACCCGGACCTGCCGTGGCTGATCGAGTCGATCCACGCGCTCGGCAGCCGGGTGATCATCTGGTGCGCCCCGCACGCCGTCGGTCCCGCCTCCGCGGCGTTCGGGCGGGTCGGCGACCTCCTCGTCCAGGACGCTCTCGGTGCCCCGATCCTGAACCCGACGATGTTCTACTCGCTGTGCTTCCGCAGCGAGCGCGCCCGGCGGGTCATGGTCGACGTCGTGCGGGACCTCTTCCGGCGCCACCCGTTCGACGGCGTCAAGTACGACCTCTTCAACTGGCTGCCGTCCGAGGAGTGCGAGTCCCCCGAGCACGCGCACGACCTCGGCTCGACGATCGTCGGACTGCACCGCGTCCTCGCCGAGTGCGCGGCGATCACCGAGGCGCAGCCGCGGCCGGTCGTCGTCGAGATGAAGCAGGACTACGCCACCGCCGCCATCGCCGGGCTCGGCTCGGTCGTGCGCGGCGGCGACTCCCCGTACGCGTCGCGGACCAACCTCGTGCGGATGGACTACATCCAGGCCCGGGGGATGCCGGGGCTGAACGACTACCAGACCTTCCCCCGCTCGGCGTCGCCCGCCGAGGTGTGCGTCATCGCCCTGCGGATGGTCGCCGGGGGAGTCCCCGCCTGGGGACGCGACCTCACCGCGCTCGATCCGGGCCAGCGCGTCTGCCTCCTCCGCGTGCACCGCTGGTACCGCGCGCTCCTGCACCACGGCGCCGGCGCCCACCGCGAGAGCGACCGGGACGGCGTGCTCCTGCTCCGCACGGACGTCGGCGTCGTCCTGATCTGCACGGAGCCGGGCCGCGTCGTCACCGTGCCGGCCGACTGCTGCCAGATCGTGAACGCGACCCTCTCGACCGAGCTGGTCCTGCGCTCGGAGCAGAAGCGGACCGTCCTCGGCACGCGCTCGATCCTCGCCGAGGTCTGCGTTCCGAGGCTTCGCTCCCTCCCGAGCGGCGTCCACCGCCTGGACCTCGGCACCGGGAGCGTGCTCACGCTCGCCGTCGAGCTCCGGCCGCACCCCACCGACGCCGACGGAGGCACCCGATGACCGCCCGCACCCGCACCGCTCGCACCGCCCGCACGCGCACCGCCCGCACCGCCCGGCCCTCCCCGCGCCGGGTCCGCCGCGCCCTCGGCGCCGCCTCCGTCCTCACCGCCGTCCTCCTCGCCACCGCCTGCACGGCGCCGGGCGAGGAGACCGTCGACGTCGTCATCGGCTACCAGTCCAGGACCATCAACACGGTGACGGCCGGCACGCTGCTCCGCGAGCGGGGCTTCTTCGAGAAGGCCCTCGAGGAGCTCGGCGGCGGCGGCGTGCGCTACCGCGTGACCTGGCAGGACTACGACACCGGTGCCCCGATCACCGCGCAGATGCTCGCGGAGAAGGTCGACCTCGGCTCGATGGGCGACTTCCCCCTCGTCGTCAACGCATCGACGACGAGGCCGCACGAGCGGGCGCGGACCGCGCTGATCGCGGTCACGGCCTACAGCATCGACGGCGGCCTGAACGGGATCGTCGTCCCCGCCTCCTCCGACGCCGACGGCATCGAGGACCTCCGCGGCGCCTCGATCTCCACGAGCACGGGCTCCGCCGGCGACGGCCTCCTCTCGCGCGTCCTGCGCGGCGCCGGCCTCGCCGAGTCGGACGTCACCCGGGTGAACCAGGCGCCGAGCGTCGGCGCGTCCGCCCTGACGGCCGGATCCGTCGACGCCGTCTCCCAGTTCACCTCCTGGCCCGGGCTGATGGTCCACGACGGCGGCGCCCGCCTCCTCGTCGACGGCGCCGCCACCCGCGCGCCCACCTTCCACGGAGTCGTCGTGCGCAGCGCCTTCGCCGAGGAGCGGCCGGAGGTCGTCGACGCCTTCCTCTCCGCGATGATCGAGGCGACCGGCTTCCTGCACGCCGATCCGCTCCGGGCGTCGACGATCGTCGCGGAGGAGACCGGCCTGCCGGTCGAGGTCGTGCACCTCTACAACGGGGCCAACGGCATCGCCACCTTCGATCCGACGCTGAAGCAGCCGCTCCTGGACGCTCTCGCGGAGGACGCCGAGTACCTCGACGCGTCGGGCGTCCCGGTCGACTTCGACGCCGGGTCCTTCGCGGACGACTCCGCCCTCCGCGCCGCCTGGGGCGACGGATACGACGCGGCGGCCGAGTCGCTCGAGAACCCGGCGGTCCAGCTCGTCCGGGACGAGGACTGCCCGGTGACCGAGTGGGCCGCCGCGACCGCGTCCGAGGCGTGGCCGGCAGGCGAGGAGCAGACCGTGTTCCACGCGACCCCGGAGTGCCTCCTCGCGGCGCTCGCCTCCTCGCCCCTCCCGCCGCGGGCGGCCTACGTGCCCGACCACAGCACGGGCACGCGCTGGTTCGCCGACCGGTCGGAGTGGGTCCACGTCCCCGGCGCGGAGGCGGGCCACCGCCTGCTGCCGTTCGCCACGCGCTCCGCGGCGCAGGAGTTCCTCGACGCGGAGCCCGGCGGCGAGTCGCTGACCTACGGGGAGGCGGTGGACCGTGCGCGTGCGCTCTGAGACGGCCGACGCGACCGCGACCGCGACCGCGACCGCGAGTGCGACCGGGACCGCGATCGGGTCCGTCACCGCGCCCGCGTCGGCACCGCACCGGACCACGGCCCTGAGGATCGCCACGCGTGTGGGCACCGTCGCGCTCGCGCTCCTGCTGTGGCAGCTGCTGACCACCGGAGGTGCGCGGCTCTGGCTGTCCTTCGGCACGCTGCCGCCGCCGACCGAGGTGCTCGCCGCGCTGCAGGCCCAGATCGCGACCGGCGCGCTCCACCAGGACGTGCTGGCGAGTCTCGGCCGGATCGGCGCCGGCGTCGTCCTCGCCGGCGTCCTCGGCACGGTCGTCGGCGTCGCGCTCGCCCGGAGCGGCTTCGCCGACGCCAGCATCGGCACCCTCGTGGCGATCACCCGCCCTGTTCCGGCCATCGCGCTGGTGCCGATCGCGATCCTGCTCTTCCCGACCAGCGAGCAGGGCATCGTGGCGATCACGTTCGCGGCCGCGTTCTTCCCGGTCGCGGTGAGCACCCGGCACGCGGTCCGCGCCCTGCCCGCGTCGTGGGAGGACGCCGTGCGCACGATGGGCGGCGGTCGCCTCCAGGTGCTGGCCCGGGTCGTCCTGCCCGGCGCGCTGCCCGGGATCGTCGCGGGCCTCTCGGTCGGCGTCGGCGTCGCCTGGGTCTGCGTCGTCTCCGCGGAGATGATCTCGGGGCAGTTCGGCATCGGCTACCGGACCTGGCAGTCCTACACCGTCGTGGACTACCCGGCGGTCGTCGCCGGGATGACGGTGATCGGGCTGCTGGGCTGGCTGACCTCCGCGGCCGTCGAGCGGCTCGGCCGGCGCGCGACCTCCTGGCTGCCGCGGGGTGACGTGTGAGCGGCGGCGAGGAGCTCCGGGTGGAGGAGCTCACCGTCACCCTGGCGGGCCGGCCCGTCCTCGCGGACCTCTCCTTCTCGGTCGGCGCCGGCGAGATCGTCACGGTCCTCGGTCCCTCCGGCTGCGGCAAGTCGACGCTCCTGCGCGTCCTCGCCGGGCTGCAGCCGGCCTCGGGCGGAGTCGTCCGGGCCGGCGGCACCGTCGTCACCGGACCGCACGCGAGCCGGGCGATGGCCTTCCAGGACGACGCCCTCCTCCCGTGGCGGACCGTGCGCCGCAACGTCGAGCTGCCGCTGCTGCTCCAGGGCGTCGGGCGCGCCGAGCGGCGGGCCCGGGTGGACGAGCTGCTGGCGAGCGTGGGCATGGCCGACTCCGCGCACCTGCTGCCCAAGCAGCTGTCCGGAGGCATGCGCCAGCGCGCGCAGATCGCCCGGACGCTCGTGGCCGACCCGCGCGTCGTCCTCCTGGACGAGCCGTTCAGCGCCCTCGACCTGCACAGCCGCCGGATCGCCCAGGACGTGCTCCTGCGGCAGTGGAGCCGCTGCACCCCGACGATCGTCTTCGTCACGCACGACGTCGACGAGGCGGTCCGCCTCGGGCAGCGCACCCTCGTGCTGTCCGCACGGCCCGCGACGATCGCCCTCGAGCGCCGGCGACCCGAGGCTGCGCCGGGCGACGGCGACGAGCGGCTCCGTGAGCACGCCGCGAGACTGACCCGGGCGCTGGCCGCCGGGCCCGCCGCCCCCGCCCTGCGCTTCGACCCCGCCGAGTCCCCCGCCTGCGCAGTCCCCGCCTCCGCAGTCCCCGCACCCGCGACCCCCGCACCCTCCGAGAAGAGCTGACCCCCGTGCCGCAGAATCTGAGCATCGTCGTCCCCGCCTACAACGTCGAGGCCTACCTCCTCGAGTGCCTCACCTCCCTGGCGGACCGGGACGACGTGGGCGAGGTCGTCGTGGTCGACGACGGCTCGACCGACGGCACCCTCGCGCTGGCCCGCGCCTTCGCGGCGTCGCAGCCGCGCGTCACGGTCCTGAGCGAGGAGCACCGCGGCCTGAGCGCCACCCGCAACACCGGGGTCGCCGCCGCGCAGGGCGAGTTCCTCGCCTTCTGCGACGCGGACGACCGGGTGCCGCCCGGCGCCTACGACCACCTCCTCCGCGCCCTCGGCGCGAGCGGATCCGACTTCGCGTCCGGGGACGTGCGGCGCTTCGACTCCGCCCGGGTCTGGGCGCACCCGCGCTACCGCGACGTCTTCGCCGCGACCCGGCTCGGGACGCACCTCACCCGCGATCCCGCGCTGATCCTCGACCGGATGTCCTGGAACAAGGTGTTCCGCCGCTCGTTCTGGGACCACTCCGGGCTGGCGTTCCAGCTGGCCGAGTACGAGGACGGCCCGGTCATGATCGAGGCGCACCTGCGCGCCGCCTCGGTCGACGTCGTCTCGGAGGTGGTCTACCACTGGCGGGTGCGCGAGTCCGGTCCGCACTCGATCACGCAGCGCCTGCACGAGCCGGCGAACGCGGCGGCAAGGATGACCATGGCGGTCGAGACCGCGCTCGTCCTGCAGCGCCTCGCGCCGGAGCTCCTGCCGGAGCTGGCGCTGGACATCGTGCACGGCGACATGCGGGTCGTCGCGAACGCCGTGCAGCGCGGCACCGGCGACGCGATCGGGGTCGCCGTCGCGCGGGCCTGCGACTTCCTCGACCTCCTGCCCCCTGGGCTGCTCGAGGAGCTCTCGGAGGAGGACGCGCTGATGGTCGCGCGGTTCCGGCGGAGCGACCTCGCGGCGATCCGCAGCGACGCCCCCGGCCACGACCCGACCGGACGGACCCCGCCGCGATGACGGCCGCGCGCGAGAGCGTCCGGCGGATCCTGCGGGCGAACCCGGACTACCGCCGCGTCTTCCTCGCCCAGATCGTCAGCCAGGGCGGCGACTGGTTCACGATGATCCCGCTGATCGTCCTGCTCCAGCGCCTCACCGGCGACGGTGCCCTCGGCGCGCTGCTGCTCGCGGCCGAGACCGCGGTCATCGCCGTGCTCTCGCTCTGGGCCGGCGGGCTCGTCGACCGCACGTCGCGCCGGACGGTGCTGGTCGTCGCGCAGGCGGGGTCGGCGCTCGCCGTGCTGCCGCTGTTCCTGCTGCAGTCGGCGGGGACGGCGTGGCTCGCGGTGCTCACCTTCGCGCTGCTCGCGGCGGGGAAGGCGTTCTTCACTCCGGCCGTGAACGCGATCGTCCCGCAGATCGTGCCGCGGGAGAGCCTGCTCGTCGCGAGCACCGGGCTGAACTCGGTCTGGGGAGTGATGCTCGCGCTCGGCGCCTCCCTCGGCGGCATCGCCTCCGCGCTCGTCTCGCCGTACTTCTGCTTCGCGATCACCGCCGGCGCCTACGGGTTCTCCGCGCTGCTGCTGCTCGGCCTGCCCGCGGCGCGCGGCGCCGAGCGCGGGGCGGCGCAGGGGGCGGGGTGCGAGGCCGGGCGCCGCGGAGGAGCGGCTCGCTTCGCCCGCGACGTCCGCGAGGTCGCCGCCCTCTGCCGCTCCGACCGGCGGATCCCGGCGCTGCTGCTGGCGAAGCCCGGCAGCCACCTCGGCAACGGCGCCATCGCGCTCTTCCCGGCGCTTGCTCTGACGATGGCGGCGGACCCCGCCGTCGCCGCGAGCCTCCTCTTCGCCGCGCGCGGCGTCGGCGCCGTGATCGGGCCCCGCGTCGCGCGGTTCGCGGCGGAGCGCTCGCCCGACCTGCGCGGCGGGATCGTCGCCGCCGTGCTCCTCTTCGGCCTCGGCTACGCCCTGGTGTCGATCAGCACCTCGGTCGTCCTCGCGATCGCCCTCGTCCTGATCGCCCACATCGGGGGCAGCATGAACGCGAGTCTCAGCGGCTACGGCCTGCAGGCGATCACCGCGGACGACCTGCGCGGCCGCGTCTTCGCCGTCGACAACATGGTCGCCATGCTCGCGATCGCCCTCAGCCAGGCCCTGGTCTCGCTCGGGATCCTGCTCTTCGAGCCGCGCACCGTCGTGGCCCTGTGCAGCGCCGTCGTCCTCGGCTGCGCGGCGCTCTGGTGGTCCGCGACCCGCCGCACGCCCCTGCGCACCGCCTGACCCCCTGCTGCCCCGCTCCGCTCTCCAAGAGTTGTCGTACCGGCGCCTCCGCTGCGACGACTCGTGAGGAGCCGTCCGCCGACGCCGCACCGACTCTCCAGAAGTCGTCGTACCCGTGTGGCGGGTACGACAACTCTTGAGGAGGAGGAGGAGGAGCGAGCGAGCGGGCGAGCGAGCGAGCGCGGGGCGTCAGCGCCCGGCGACGCGCAGCGCGATGTCGCGGCGGTACTGGCCGCCGTCGAGGGTGATCAGGTCGAGGGCGCGGTAGGCCCGCTCACGGGCCTCGGCGAAGTCGGCGCCGCGGGCGACCACGTTGAGCACCCGGCCGCCGGTGGCGACGAAGCGGCCGTCGACCAGCTGGGTCGCGGCGTGCGCGAGGGTGACGCCGGGGACCTCGGCCGCCGCCTCCAGGCCGCCGAGGACGCGCCCGGTGGCGGCGTTCTCGGGGTAGCCCTCGCTGGCGAGCACGACCGTCACGGCGACGTCCTCCGAGAAGGCCGGCCACGGAACGGAGGCGAGCGCGCCGGTCGCCGCCGCGAAGAGCAGCGCCGAGAGCGGGGAGACCAGGCGCGGCAGCACGACCTGGGTCTCCGGGTCGCCGAAGCGCGCGTTGAACTCGATCACGCGGATGCCGGCGTCCGTGACGATGAGGCCGCAGTAGAGGAGCCCGACGAACGGAGTGCGCTCGCGCTCGAGCTGGCGGATGGTCGGGATGGCGACGGTGTCGATGACCTCGTCGACGAAGGCGCGCTCGCTCTCCCAGCGGTCCGCGAGCCAGGGGAGCGGGGAGTAGGCGCCCATGCCGCCGGTGTTCGGTCCCTCGTCGCCGTCGGCGAGGCGCTTGTAGTCCTGGGCGGGCGAGAGCGGGACGACGTCGTGGCCGTCGGAGAGGAGGAAGAGCGAGACCTCCTGGCCGGCCAGGAACTCCTCGATCAGCACGTCGCCCGACTGCAGCCAGAACTCGGCGTGCGCGACGGCGGCGGTGCGCGACTCGGTCACCAGCACGCCCTTGCCGGCGGCGAGGCCGTCGGCCTTCACGACGTAGGGGGCGCCGAACTCGTCGATGACGCGCGTCGCGTCGACGAGCGTCGAGACGCGGGTCGCCCGGCCGGTGGGGACGCGGGCCATGTCCATCACGCGCTTGGCGAAGGTCTTCGAGCCCTCGAGGGCGGCGGCCGCGCGGTCGGGGCCGAAGGTGGGGATGCGGCGGCGGCGCAGGGCGTCGGCGACTCCCGCGACGAGGGGCGCCTCCGGCCCGATCACGACGAGCTCGATGCCCTGCTCGACCGCGAAGTCGCTGACCAGGCGCGGGCTGTTGGTGTCGAAGTGGATGACCTCCACGTCGCGCGCGATCCCCGCGTTGCCGGGGGCGGCGATGATCTCGTGCGCCTCCTCCTCCGCGAGCAGAGCGGTGATGATGGCGTGCTCACGGGCACCCGAGCCGAGGACGAGGATCTTCACCCTGACAGGATAGGCCCGCCCCGGAGCGCCCCCGCCCGCCGCGCGCCCCGTCGCCGCACGCCCCGGCCGGCGCCGGCCCCCTCCTCCGCGAGATGCCACTTGTGCACGCCTTCTGCGGCGTGTCGCGTGCACAAGTGGCATCTCGCGAGAGCAGGCAGACACGGGGGACGCCGGGCGGCACGGCAGACTGGTCGCATGGCCAAGGGGAAGATCGACGAGGCGACCGGGCAGGACGCCGTGCGGGCGGCGCTCGCCGGCGGGGCCGATCGCACCACGACGGCGACCGCCGTGCGCTTCCTCCTGCAGATCATCGAGACGAACGTCCCGGGCCGCAGCGTCGAGGTCCGCGTGCCGCCGTTCGGCGCCGCCCAGTGCGTCGAGGGCCCGGGCCACACCCGCGGCACTCCGCCCAACGTGATCGAGATGGACGCCGCCACCTGGCTGCCCCTCGCCACCGGCTCCCTCCCGTGGAGCGAGGGCCTCGCGAGCGGCCGGATCCACGCCTCGGGCGTGCGTGCCGACCTCTCGCCGTTCCTCCCGCTGCTCCACGTCCGCCGGCCGTCGGCGAATTAACATCTCGTAAACGCACCGCCGCCGCCCCGATCGACGTTTGACGGACAGGCCCGCGTCGGGTTGTCTGGGAAAGTTCCCCCACTGCGGCAGGAGTTCTCTCCGAATCGCCGCTCGATGCTTGGAGACCTCCCACAGATGCGAAGCACTACCCCCGGCCGTCGCGGCCTGACCAGACTCCTCTCCGTCACCGCCGTCAGCGCGGTGGCCGGAGCGGCCCTCCTCGGAGCGGCTCCCGCGAGCGCCGCCGAGGGCGATGTCGCGATCGACATCCTCTCGATCAACGACTTCCACGGCCGGATCGAAGCCGACGGCACGACCGCCGGCGCCGCTGTCCTCGCCGGCGCGGTCGACTCCTACCGCGCCGCCAACCCGAACACGCTGTTCGTCTCGGCCGGCGACAACATCGGCGCCTCCACCTTCACCTCCAAGGTGCAGGACGACCAGCCGACCCTCGACGTGCTCAACGAGATGGGCCTGGATGTCAGCACGCTCGGCAACCACGAGTTCGACAAGGGCCGCTCCGACGTCGACGGCCGTGTGACCGACGAGTCCGACTTCCCCTACGTCAACGCGAATCTCTTCGATACGACCACCGGCGAGCGCGCCTACGACCCGTACTTCATCGCGGATCAGGGCGGCGTCTCGGTCGCCTTCATCGGCGCGATCACCGAGGACCTCCCGACGCTCGTCAGCCCGGGCGGCATCTCGACTCTCTCGGTCGAGCCGATCATCGACAACGTGAACGAGGTCGCGACCGAGCTCCAGGACGGCGACGCCGCGAACGGCGAGGCCGATGTCATCGTGCTGCTGCTGCACGAGGGAGCCGACGCCGACGCCGCGAAGACCAACACTCCTGAGGCCGACCCCGGATTCGGCCCGATCGTCACGGCTGTCGCTCCGAACGTCGACGCGATCATCTCGGGGCACAGCCACGAGGAGTACAGCACCTCGGTCGACGCAGGTCGCGCGAAGCCGACCATCATCTCCCAGACCGGCAGCTACGCCGAGAACCTGGGACACATGACAGTGACCGTCGACCCGTCCACCAAGGAGATCACCGGTCTCACGAACGAGAACGTCGTACTCACGCAGGTCGTCCCCGACCCGACGGACGCCACCAAGACCACCATCGTCGGTGCCTTCCCGGCCGACCCCGAGGTCGCTGCCATCGTCGACGAAGCGGTCGAGTTCGCGATCGTTCCCGGCAGCGTCCAGGTCGGCACCATCACCGACGACATCTCCCGCGCCTACCGCGAGGACGGCACCACGACGAACCGCGGCTCCGAGTCGACGCTTGGCAACCTCGTCGCCGACGCGCAGCTCTGGGCCACCCGTGAGCTCGGCACTCAGATCGCCTTCACCAACGCCGGCGGCCTGCGCGACGACCTCGACTTCGCCGCCAGTGCTGAGACCCCGGGCGACGCCGACGGCGTCGTCACCTACGCGGAGGCCTCCGACGCGCAGCCGTTCGCGAACACCCTCGTGACGCTCCAGCTCACCGGTGCCCAGATCAAGGACCTGCTCGAGGAGCAGTGGGTCGGCAGCTCGGCTCACCCGCAGCTCAAGCTCGCGACCTCGGCCGCGCTGACCTACGTCTTCGACCCGGCCGCTCCCTTCGGCTCGCGCATCTCGGAGGTCTTCTTCGACAACCAGCCGATCGACCCGACGGCGACCTTCACGATCGTGACGAACAACTTCCTCTCGACCGGTGGCGACGGCTTCAGCACCTTCACCGAGGGTGTCGGCACGGCCGACTCCGGACGCATCGACCTCGACGCGTTCGTGGCCTACATCCAGGACCTCGGAACGGTCAGCCCGGACCCGGTCCAGCGCTCGGTCGGCCTCACCGCCAACCTGCCCGAGCCCGGTGAGTACGCGGTCGGCGACACGATGACCGTCGACCTCTCCTCGCTGCTGTTCAGCACCGGAGCGCCCACCGACACGGTCGTGACCGTCTCGGTCGACGACGCGGTCGTCACCACCGCCGAGATCGACCCGGCCAGGGCCGTGACCGACGACTCGACGGGTCGCGCCTCCGTCTCCGTGCCGATCGGCGAGAGCCTCGCCGGTGCCACGCACACCGCGAGCTTCGCTCTGGGCGACGCGACCGGCACGACGATCAGCCTCGATTTCGCCGTCGCGGCCGTCGCCACCACGCCCGCCCCGACCCCGGAGCCCACCGAGACCGTCATCCCGACGACCCCGGCGACGACGGCTCCCGCCATGCCCGGCGTCTCGGGCGGCTCGACCGGTCACCTCGCCGCGACCGGCGTCGACGCGACTCCGGCCTTCGCGGCCGGTATCGCGGCGCTGCTGCTCGGCCTCGGCATGACCGTGGCGCGTCTGCGCCGCCGCACCGCGGCGAAGTAGCACTCCCACAGGAGAGGCCCCGCGGTTCGCGCCGCGGGGCCTCTTCTGCGTTCACGAGCGTGCGTGACCCGCGGGCGGCCCCGGCAACGCGAGAACGCCGCCTCCCCGGAGGGGGAGACGGCGTCGGAACGCGATGAGGTGCTGTCGCGGAGCGCGGGGCTCAGTGGCGGACGGGGACCTGACGGTATCCGTCGCGGCTGGCGACGAGCACCGTCGACACCGTGCCCCATGCGGCGACGGCACCGAGGACGACGAGGATTGCGATGCTCATGAGTGTTCTGCCTTTCGTTGCTCCGACGTGTCTGCCAGGTTTGGCGATCCATCCGCCGGGATGCTCTGTACAACGTCCACTCTCGGGCTTTCTGTTCCTTAGGACAATCGCACTGTTCTTGGCCTGACGTGTAGCGTTCCTACATGGACGTGCGACGGCTGGAACTGCTCCGGGAGCTCTCGATGCGGCGCTCGATCACCGCGGTGGCGGCGGCGACGCACCGCACTCCTTCGGCGGTGTCGCAGCAGCTCAAGGTGCTCGAGCGCGAGGCGGGTGTTCCGCTGATCGAGCGCTCGGGACGCGGCGTCGTCCTCACTGCGGCCGGCCGCGAGCTGGCCCGCAGCGCCACCGAGATCGCGACCGCGCTCGAGCGCGCCGACGCGGTGTGGCAGACCTTCAAGAACAACCCGATCGGCGAGGTGACGATCGCGACCTTCCCGACGGCCGGGCAGATGCTGCTGCCGGACGCGCTGGTCGCGCTGCGCAGCGTCGAGGGGCTCGTCGTGCACTGCGAGGACGCGGATCCCGGGACCGACGAGTTCCTCGATCTCACCGCCGACTTCGACATCGTCCTGGCGCACTCTCCCAACGGCCGCAGCGCCTGGGCCGGGCACGGGCTCGCGATGGCCGAGCTGATGGTCGAGCCGCTCGACATCGCCCTGCCGCTCGGCCACCGGCTCGCCGACCGTGCGACCGTCACCGCGGGCGACCTCGTCGGCGAGACCTGGATCGGCGTGCCCGAGGGCTTCCCGTTCGAGCGGATCATGCAGGAGATCGAGACGACCTCGGGCGAGCCAGTCCGCGTCGAGCAGCGCTTCGCCTCGACCCGCGTGACGGAGGCGTTCGTCGCGGCCGGCCTCGGCATCGCCGTGGTCCCGCGCTACACCGCGGGCACGGCCGGCATCGTCGTGAAGCCCCTCCGCGGCGTCAACTCCGTGCGCCACATCGTCGCGCTGATGCGCCCGGACCGCGCGGAGCGGCTCTCCGTGCGGACCGTCGTCCGCGAGCTCCGCGCCCAGGCGGGCCGGCTCCTCCACTCCGTGTGACCGCGGCTGCGGAGCCGCGATGCGGCACCCCCTCATGACTGACCGCGGAGCCGCGAGGCGGCGCCCCCCTCGTGGCCGGCGTCGGAGCCGCGAAGCGGCGCCCCTCGCATGCTGGTCGAGTAGCCGCGCAGCGGCGTATCGAGACCCGCCGCCTCTCGACCGCGCTACCCGATCCGCCGCCGCCTCGCCACTCGGCCCGCGCCCGGCCGGGCACAGGGGACAATGGAGGCATGACCGATCCGCTCGACTCCTCGCCGCGCCCCGACGACGTCGAGATCACCCGCGAGGAGGTCGACGTCCGCCGCTCGCCGCGGGTCTGGCGCATCCTCGCGCTCGGCGCGGGCCTCGGCGCGATCGTCGCCTTCGTGCTCACCTTCGCGCTGCCCGAGACCGAGGGTTTCAGCCAGGCGCAGGTCTTCGGCTTCAGCCTGCTGCTGTTCGTGACGATCTTCGGCGGTCTCGCCGCTCTCGTCGTCGTGATCCTGGACCGGGTCGTCGGCCGCCGCGTCGTCCGCACCACCGCCGAGCGCACGGTCGCCCGCGAGGCGGACCGCGACGTCGAGCCGGCGGACGAGCCGGAGGACGCCCCGGACGAGAACGAGGCGCCCGGCACGGAGCCGGACGCCTCGACGCGTTAGAGACGACGCTCCAGGCGCAGCGGTCAGCGGCGCTTGCGGCTGTTGCGGCTCGTCGAGCGCGCGGCGTTCTGCGTGGCGCGCTTGGCCTTCTGCGACTTCTTCAGGCGACCCGCGATGAACGTCAGGAGCAGGGGCAGCAGGCGGTAGATCACGGGGACTCCTCGTCTCGGGCGCACGGAGCGGCGCCCCACGATCATGGACGATCCGACGCCGCACGGCACCCCGTTGCGCGCACCCGGGCGCTGTGCCTGCCGGATGCGCGCCCTCCCAGCGTCAGCTCAGCTGCGTGCGCTCCACCCAGTCGAGGTACTCCGGCGTGACGGTGCCGGTGACGTACTCGCCGGTGAAGCAGCTGGTCTCCAGGTCGGTGACGTCCGAGCCCTCCAGGATCGCCGCCTTCATGTCGGCGACCTCCTGGTAGATCAGGTAGTCGGCGCCGATCGCCTCCGAGATCTCGGGGATCCGGCGGTTGTGCGCGACGAGCTCCTGCCGCGACGGCATGTTGATGCCGTAGACGTGCGGGTAGCGCACCGGCGGCGCCGCGGAGGCGAAGGTGACGCTGTTGGCGCCGGCCGTGCGGGCCATGTCGACGATCTCCTTCGACGTCGTGCCGCGCACGATCGAGTCGTCGACGATCAACACGTTCTTGCCCTTGAACTCGCTCGACATCGCATTGAGCTTCTGCCGCACCGACTTCTTGCGCACCGCCTGCCCGGGCATGATGAACGTCCGGCCGACGTAGCGGTTCTTGTAGAAGCCCTCGCGGTACGGGATACCGAGCTTCTGCGCGACCTGCATCGCGGCGGGGCGCGAGGAGTCCGGGATCGGCATGACCACGTCGATCGCCCCGCCCGGCGTGTACTCGGCGATGGTGTCGGCGAGCCGGTCGCCGAGGCGCAGCCGGGCCTCGTAGACCGAGATCCCCGAGAGGATCGAGTCGGGCCGCGCGAGGTAGACGTACTCGAACGAGCACGGGATGAGGCGCGGGTTCTTCGCGCATTGGCGGCTGGTCATCCGGCCGTCGGGGGTGATGAAGATCGCCTCGCCGGGAGCGACGTCCCGCACGATCTCGAAGCCCTGCGCCTCGAGGACGAGCGACTCGGAGGCGACCACCCAGTCGTCAGGCCCGTTCACATTGAAGCGGCGGCCGACGATCAGGGGCCGGATGCCGAACGGGTCGCGGAACGCGAGCAGTCCGTGGCCGGCGATCAGCGCGATCGTGGCGTAGGAGCCCTCGACCCGCTCGTGCACGCGGGCGACGGCGTCGAACACCTCGTCCGCGTCGAGGTCGCGGCCCGAGATCGAGGCCTGCAGCTCGTTCGCGAGCACGTTGACCAGCAGTTCGGTGTCGGAGGTGGTGTTGAGGTGGCGGCGATCGACGGTGAAGAGCTCCTCGGTGAGCTCGCGCGTATTCGTCAGGTTGCCGTTGTGGATGAGGATGATGCCGTAGGGCGCGTTCACGTAGAACGGCTGCGCCTCCTCCTCGCGCTCCGCGTTGCCCTTGGTGGCGTAGCGGACGTGCCCGAGGCCCATCGTGCCGAGCAGCGAGCGCATGTCGCGGGTGCGGAACGCCTCGCGGACCTGCCCCGCCGCCTTCTTGATGTGCAGCGTGCTGCCGTCAGCGGTCGCGATGCCGGTCGAGTCCTGGCCGCGGTGCTGCAGGAGGGAGAGGCTGTCGTAGATGGACTGGTTGACCGGCCCGGAGGACACGATCCCAACGATTCCGCACATGCCGGAGGGGCTCCCAAGGGGATAGCAGGGGGGATTGACGGTCCATCCTGGCACGCGGAGGACGCATCCCCTAACGGTTCGCTCCCGGCGGATCCGCCCGGGCGGGCGCGCTCGCGGGTCGCGACGCGGGCGGATCGGCCGGTCGGTGGTCCGGCTCACCGGACGCGCGCTCAGCCGCGGCCAGCTGCTCGACGGCCGGATCGGGCCGGCCGAAGATCTCGGCGATCGCGGCGCTCACCTCGACGGACGTGAAGCCCGTCGTGAAGTGCAGCTCCGGCCAGCGATGGTGGAGGACCGTCGCGCGGAGCAGTGGGCGGACGATTGTCGCGTCAGCCAGGGGCAGCGTCGTGCGGAGACGGCGTCCACCGTGACGATCCTGTTGGATCTCCACCGGCGTGCTCGGCTCGCTGGGTCCGTCGGTGATCGTCACTTCGACGACGTCGTCGTTCTTGAAATGCGCCTGTTCGCTTCGCGTCAGCATCATCAGCGCGAGCAGTGAGCGCTTCCTCTCGCCGGAGAACTGCAGCTCGTCACGTTGCCACGCGGGCAAGCGCGTCGCTTGGAGGACGATGCCGGCCGCGACGTCGAACGTCTTCCACGAGACGACGACGGTCCGGCCGGTCGTGCAGTCAGCCTCAGTCATCGGGTCCTTCTCTGTGTGCAAAGAGTCGTCCCGAAGGCTCGCTGGAGTCCGAAGGCGGATCGGCAGACTCGGCCGACGAATGGTCGCGTCTACCTTCGCTGGTCGGGTTCACCCCATCATCGCGCGCGATTGCGAAGGGATGGACGATATCGTTGCTCGTGTTCGCACCTCTATTCCTTCTTTTCTGTCGAACGATGCCCTGCTCCGAATGCGCGTTATGCCCCACGATGCCCTGGACTCAGCAGTGGGTTCAGCTCAACGCTCGAGCAGGACGGTGGTGAAGCTGTACGACCTCACCGGAGAGTTCTCCCAGGACTGCCCGATCATGCTCGATATTCGTCGGAACGTCTCGCGTTCCCCCGGGTCGTCCGCCAACAGCTCGCCCGATCCGCGAATGAGAATCAGAAAAGAGAAGGCCTGGTACCAGGACAGGTCTCTCATCTGCTCCGCGAACGAGGGCCAGTTCTCGACCCTCCACGGGAACTCCAGCGCACGTCCGTAGCAGTCCCAGAGCTGCTCGACGGTCCGCATCCCGCTCGCGTGAAGTTCGATCAGCCCGCCGTCCGTCTCCGTCACATCGATGAGGTTCGCCAAATGCAGATCTCCGGCCTCAATGTCGAACAGCCACGGCCTTCCCGTATAAGGTGCAATATTCATTTCCTCGCCAGTGCTTGTGATGAGCAGCCTCGGATAATGACGATCCTCGCTGCATGTCCGTTCACATCGCTCCCCTTTTTCTCGGTGACGGTGCTGGAAGCATCATTCGTAATTGGTCCGTCCTTCTCGCAGATCGGCGAAGGTCGGCTCTTCTTTGCCGAAAAGATCGAAAAAGACATTCGACATCTCCCATGCATGAGTGCCGGTCGTGTACCAGAGCTCGGGCCATCTGTGAAAGACTACCGTCGCGTGTAATAGTGCATATAGCTTGCGTGCAAGACTCACGGGAATTCTTATTCTGAGAATGGTTCGTTCTCGCCTCGAATCTGGATGATGAGACCGGTCGTCAATCTCTCCTTCACGAGCGACAAGTTCCGCCGCGTCTACTTCAACGAAATCGACCAATACCTCATGGACGCCGCCAGCGTGCCTGGCGCATTGTCGTGTTCGGTCATTGAGGTCGAAGTAGAATTCGACTTCGTCATTCGTAATACCTATTTCTTCACGAGTTGCTCGAGGAAGTCGCGTAGACTCGCCGAATAGGCGTAGGGCGATGTCTAGTGATTCGAATTCGATATGCTTCACATCCCCACCCTCGACTTCACTGCAATGTTTTGCGGAAATATCTCTCACCTTCCTCTGGCCTGAATACAGAGCCGCCATTTCCCTCTTCAATCACAACCACGCCCCGCTCGGCGTCCCAGTGGCCGACCCGCCCTCGCTGGAGATAGCGGACCTCGCTCGCGATATTTCCGTCGAGGATGTCGTCGACGTATTTGATTAGGTCTTGATGATCAAAGCCATCGATCTGATGGTCCATGTCTCCCTGAAACAATCGTTGACGAGAGTGGTCTGCAATGTTACGAGCCTGCTCAGACGCTCCGTCGCTTGCGCTGTCATCTTCCTCGCTGCAATCCGGCATCACCAAGGGGCAGTCCGAGTGCTGAGTTGGGTCCTCGGCCTCCGCGGCCCCGTCATTCGCGCCGGTCGAGTCTCCGGACATCGACAGCACGAGGCCGACGGCGCCCGCTGCGCCGAAGAACCGCCCGGCTGCGGCCCACGGAACGGCAGGGATCTCGACGTCCCATCCGGGCGCCTGCCACGTGGGCGCCATCGGGGGAGCGAGCGTCGTCGCCTTCCCCGCAGGGCCGGAGCGCCGCGCGAGGGACTCGTCGCGTCGCTGGTCGACGCTCGGGCGGCCCGCGGCCGCGGGCGTTGCGCTCCCCGATCTGGGCTTGGGCTTCGGGGCCGCGTTCGGTGCGTTCCCGTAGCCGTTGGCGTTGTCGAAGGTTCCGAGAGGACGCAGGCCGGACGCGTCGGACAGTGTCACGGGCGAGTTAGACGAGTACGAGTACCCGTTGTTCTGCTGCGGCTCGAACGGCGACAGGACCGGGTCGACGCTGACGAACTTCCCGAGGCCCGGGTCGTACTCCCGCGCCCCGAGATGCGTCAGGCCGCTGGCGGACGACCTCGGCGCGTTCAGGTACGCGTTGCTCGACGTCCAGCCGGATCCGGGCCCGCGGCTGTTGCCGTAGGGGTCCATGAATCGCCGGCGGACGGATCCGGTGGCCTGGTCGACGGAGACGGACGCCGTTCCCACCGTGTCGGTTGCGAGCCACACGACGGTGCTCACCGCGGGTGCGGCGGCGGTCGTGGTCCGCTCCGCGACGGCGGCGCCGTTGAACCCGTAGGTGCGGGTGCCGGAGGTGGTCAAGGAGCCCGGCTTCCGCTGCAGGACGGTGTCACCCAGGAAGAGGCGCGCCCCGTCGGCGGAGTCGATGCGGAGCAAGAGGTCGCCCGACGCGTCGTAGACGTTCTTCTGCGTGGCAGGACCCGCCACCACACCGCTCAGCTTCCCGCGGGCGTCCCAGCTCAGGGTCTGGCCGGGCCGGCTCACCGTGTTGGCCGCGCCGTCGTAGGCGTAGCTGCTCGTCGCCGGCGCTCCGGCTCCGGTGGTCTGCGCCGTCCCGCTCACCGCGTGGGCGTGCCCGGCCGCACCGTAGCTGTAGTCGGTGGTCGAGGCGACTCCGCCGCCCGCCGCTGCGGCCGTCGTCTGCGTCGTCCGATTCCCGGTGACCGGATCGACCGTGTAGGTCGTCCGGTATGCGGCCGACCCGCCGAGTGCGACTCCCTCGCCGCTGTCACCGCACGTCCATGTCCCGTCGGCCGATGCCGGGGTCCACGCGTCCTTCAGGTTCTGCAGGGCGTCGTACGCGAAGCACTGCATCTCCTGCGCCGCAGTGTCCGCGGGGGACGGCGTGACGGTGTCGATGCCGGGATCGCCGATCCGGGTGCGGATCGACGTGATGCCACCCGCGGGGTTGCGGCCGATCGTGCGGTCCGCGACCGTGAACGCCCCCCGCGTGCCGATGGTGAGGTTGCGGATCGCGGTGATCCGCCCGGTCGCGCCGTCGTGGTCGGTGGTGGTGAACATCTTCGTGTGCCCGGCCGCGCCCGGGTCCGGGTCGCTCTGGAACTGGGCGACCTCGCCGGTGTTGGTCAGGACGACCTTGCTCACGTAGTCGCGCAGTCCGGTCGAACCGGCGACGAGCCCGAGGGAGTCGTAGCGGGTCTCCACCGTCTCCGCGGGGAGGCCCGGCTGTCCGGGCAGCCCGGCGACGGCCGGGAGGATCGACATCTTCAGTGCCCCGTCCGGGTAGTACTCGGACCCTTGCGTGTAGCGGAAGCCGGAGAAGGCCGGCGCGCCCTCGGGGATCGAGGTCGTGACGCTGGTCGGCCGGTAGCCGGCGTCGATCGCGTCGATGCTCTTCAGGTACGTCGTGCCGTCGACGGTGCTGGACGAGCTGGCCAGCTGCCCCTTGGCGCGGAGATCGTAGGTCCAGCCGGCGAGCTGCACTCCGGCGCCGTCGAGCTGCGCCACCTTCCGGTCGAGCTCGTCGTAGCGGTACGCGAGAGCGACTCCACGTCCGTCCACTGAGGTGAGCACGTTGCCGGCGTCGTCGTAGGTGAAGCTCGAGGACCCGGTGTCGGGATCGCTGGAGCCGGTCTTGCGTCCGCGGACGTCGTAGCTCCAGGACCAGGTGCTGCCGTTCTGGTCCTTCATGGTCGCCATCCGGCCCTGGGCGGTGTAGCTGTAAGAGGTGGTGATCGGCGAGGCGGAGTCGACGGCTCCCTGCCACTGGACGAGCCGGCTGGTGAGGCCCCGAGCGTCGGTGTAGGTCGTCTGCGCGGTGGCGCCGGCGGGCGGCGTGACGTCGACGCGGTCGACTCCGGAGTAGCGGGTCGTGGTCGTCGAGCGGAGATTGTTGCCGACCTCGTAGAGCGAGGAGGCGGTGATCCTGCCCGCCGAGTCGTAGGAGTGGACGGTGCGGGTCGGGATGTTGTTGGACGAGTAGGCCTGCAGTACCACGGCGCTGCTCGAGTACTCCTTGTTCGCGCCGTACGGTCCGTTGGTGGCGATGATCTGCCCGAGGCTGTCGTACTGGCTGTCCGCCACGACCGTGCTCTTCTCGGGCCCCGGGGTCCGGGACTGCACGACCCGGCCGAGGCCGTCGTAGACGTCGAGCTTCTTCAGGACCTGCCCGGCCGAGATCGTCGACGTCTCCACAGTGGAGATCCCGGTCGCGTTGATCGCGTAGCTGAAGCCGATGCTCGGGGAGTCCGGGTTCTCCGTCTTCAGCCGGCCCGGCTGCCAGACCGCCGTCAGCCGGCCGAGGGCGTCGTGGTCGGCCGAGGTGATCCGGCCGTTCGGATCGGTGCTCGTCGTGGCCTGGCCGCGGGCGGGGTCGAGCGCGGTGACGCTCTGCCAGCCCTTCGGGTTGGTGACGACGATCTGCGTCGGGGCGCCGGAGCCCGCGGCCGCACCCGCCGCCGGGGTGTAGGCGGTCGTCGTGGTGCGCTGCGCGACGTCGGCGACCGAGGTGACACGGCCGAGGGCGTCGTAGCCGGTGGTGCTGGTCCGCAGCCAGGTCGGCGTGTATCCGGAGTACGACGCGGCGACCCAGTTGCCGGTGGCGTCGCCCCGCGACGGCGCGGCGCCGGCCTCCGCTCCGTCGTACGCCGCCCGGGTCTGGACGATGACGTCGTCGGGGTAGCTCGCGTCGACGCCGCAGGCCTTCCCGAGCTTCAGGACCTCGCTGGAGAGCCCGATGATCCAGGCCGTCGTGTTCGCGGCGGCGTAGCTCGTGATCGTGCAGCTGGAGAGCTCTCCAGCGGGGGCGACGACGCTGACCGCGGTCGGGTAGCCGTAGGTCGGGTCGAAGGCGGTCGTCGTCGTGGTCACCCGGTCGCCGCCGGTGGAGAGGCGCTCCGTGACCTGCACGGTCCCGTCGCCGAGCTTCCGGGACTGCCGGGCGCCGTCGTCGGCGCCGACGGCGGAGGCCCACGGCGTCGTCACCGTGCCGGTGAGCACCGTGTCGTCGACGTACGTCTTCACCTCGCGCACCCGGCCGGCGAGCCACCGGTCGTCGGGAGCCTCGGTGCCGGGGACCATGCGCGTGCCCGGCTTGCCCCGGTCTCCGTTGAGTCCCCGGTAGAAGACGTAGTCGGTCCGGACCCGCTTGTCCGAGGTGCCCGGATCGCCGACCCGGACGCTCAGCTGCGCGTAGCCGGCGTACTCCGACCAGGTGCGCTTCGCCTCCGGGAGCAGGGGGTTCCGGTCGTAGCGCCAGGCCACCCCTCCGCTGTAGTCGTAGGTGGACACCTTCGTCGGGTCGACGGCGCCGTCGGTCTGCGGGCTCTCGAGCATCGTGCCGACGACGTAGGCGTTGAAGAGGTCCAGGCGCGGCACCGCTCCGGTGACCTTCGGCGTCCACCACTGCGGGAAGCAGCGCTTCGTGTTCCCGGCGAGATCGCCGAGCACTGCGGACTGGACGGCAGGATCGTCGCACTCGGGGGCGAGGTAGGTGACGCTGATCCCGCCGCCGGTGGGCAGCCGGACCGCGTTCAGCCGCATCTTGTTGAGGAGCGCGTAGCCGATCGCGGCACGTGCCCGGTTCTGGAGCTGCCGCCCGGAGAAGGTCGTCGTCCCCTCCTGCAGCGTGCTCGCGCCGCTGCCGCCGGCGTGCGCGATCGAGTCGAGCCAGAGGGCGGGGTCGGTGCCGTCGCCCGTGTCGGGGAAGGAGTGGCCGAGCGTCCAGGTGTCGACGGTGGCGTAGGCGGAGGGGGTGCGGACCTGGGTGGTGACGGTGTCCAGGCGCGCGGTCGTCCAGAAGGTGGGCGAGCGCTGGCCGTCGCAGCTGCCGGTCGTGCAGTTGAGGTCGAACGGGACGTCGGGGTAGACGCTCGCGCTTCCTGCGGCGCCGTCCACGCCCGGTGTCCGGACGTCGCCGCCGAGGGCCAGCGGTGCGCACGCGCTCGCGTCGGAGGCGTTGCAGCGGCCGGTGGCGCTGTAGCCGAAGGTCACCTTCCCGGTCGCGGCGTTCGCGGCGTAGACGGTGCCCTCGGTCAGGCCGTACTCGATGCTCGTCAGAGCGCCGCCGCGGACGTAGCCGGTCGGGCCGGTGCCGGCCGTCGATCGGAAGCGATTGGTCTCCTGGGCGTAGGAGAAGACCTCGGCGTTGCCGTGCGTGTCGACGACGTAGTCGAGGTTCCAGCGCCACGCCTGCGCGCAGGACGACGATGCGAAGGTCGAGCCGTGGCAGGGCTCGCCCGCGTCGTCGCCGAAGACGGGCGCGGTGAAGACCGACTTCGTCTCGGGACTGCCCGGCGACCAGCCCGGGAGGCGGTTCCGGCCGAAGAAGTACTGGGTGCCGTCGGTGGTGGTCATCCGCCAGCACTCGGCGTCCTTCGCGCCGTTGCCGGCGCACTCGGCGGATCCGGTGAGCTTCTCGATCCGGGACCCGTCGTCCTGCTCGAGCTTCCAGATGTTCGTCGTCCCGTCGCGGACGAGCACGCCGGAGTGGCCGCCGAACGACAGGGTCGCGTTGTCGGTCTTCCAGCAGAGATCGCCGGACGCCTTCGCATCGCGGCCGGCCGCGTCCTCGAGGGCGCAGGGGAGATAGCTGCGCTCGATGAAGCCGCTGCCCGCCAAGTCCCAGCCCTCGCCGACGACCGAGGTCTGGTTGTTGGTGGAAGCGGTGCGGCCGTCGACGATCTGCGAGTCGTAGGCGAGAGCGAGTTCCGGCTGCGGGCCGGCCGCCGCGGGCGGGACGGCGAGCGGGTAGCTCCAGACGAAGGCGCCGGTCTGGGCGCTGACGTCCCAGGTGCTCGACGGCGCGAGCGAGGTCGCCCGGTAGTCGCCGTTCCCCGCCGCCGAGCTCGCCGCCGCGGCCGCGGTCACCACGGTCGGTGTCGCGTCCGCCTGCACCCTCATGACGCTCGCTCCGGCGGTGCTCTTCGACGCCACCGGTGTCGCCGCGGCTCTACGGGGCGTGATCGCCGCCGCCGTCCTGATCGATGACGCCGGCGCCGCTGTCGTCGTCGTCGAGGGAGACTCCGGGATCTGCACCCAGGACACCCGCGAGGCGTAGTCGCCGCCGTAGAGGGCCGAGGTCAGCTCGTCCGGCACCGACAGCTCGACGACGCCCGCTGCGGTCGTCCCGTCCGTGCGGGACACCTCGAGGGTCAGACCGGTCGCACCCTTCGCCGCCGCCTCCTCGGCGCTGAGGATCGAGACGGACACCGACTCGACGGCGGGAGAGCCCTCCGCCGGACTCGCCTGGACCGTGATGCCCGTGTCGCCGAGCTCCGTCGGGGACGTGTGCGCCTCTGCCTCCGGTTCGTCTGCTGACGGGAGCGCCGCGAGGCGCATCGCCGTCGACGCCGCAGCGGGCGGCGCGGCAGCGGGCGACGAAGCGTCCGGCGATGAGGGAGAGGAGGTCTCCGCTGACAGATCGACGTCGAACGACTCCGGCTCCGGCAGTGCTGCCTCGTCCACGAGTGGAGCGGGTGCCGCGTCCCCGTCGGACTCGCGTCCGGCGATCGCATCGACGTCGACGAGGACGCCGCGGTCGACCGGCGGCACGACCTCGGCGGCGTGGGCAGGTGTCACGGAGAGGACCGTGACGACCAGCACGGCGCTGACCGTCGAGGCGAGGAGGCGCCGGAAGCGGGCGCGACGGAGGAGGGAGTTCGGAGATGCCACAGGAAGGCCCGTTTCTCGAGGGTGTGCCGTCGGAGACGGACTAGTGGTCAAGCGGGTGCGGGGCGACCGGGGCGGGGGTCTGCGGACGGGTGGGGGTCGTCGGGTCGGCGGAGGCGGCGATCCTGAGCTGTGCGACGGTGGATCGAGTGCCGTCGGCGTGGGGGACGTTCGCCCAGCTGCCGACCTTGTCGACGCTCGTGACGACGAGTGTCGAGACCTCGGCGATCGGCGTGACCGTGACCGTCGCCGACCGGCCGGAGGCGTCCGGGCAGACGACGTGGATCTCCCCGCTGCTGGTCCCGCAGGCGGGTAGCGCGTCGACCTCGGTCTTCAGGCTGTAGTCGCCCGGCACCCCGTCGGTGGGGACCCAGCGGTAGAGGAACCTGTCCATCCCGTCCTCGGCCGGTACCTCGAAGTGGACGGTGAACGGCCGGCCCACGGTGTACCCCGCGGGGCCGGTGTCGTTCGTGATCGTCGGAAGGGTCGAGGGGCCGCTGCTGCGGACGGTGAAGTAGCACCACGGGGAGTCGTCCGACTGGAGACGAACGTCGTCCGCGCGGGCCGACCAGGCGTAGCGTCCGTCCGCCAGTGTGCCGGCGTCGATCGTCATCGTGCGGTCCCAGCCGTCGGGCTCGATCGGCGTGGTGGCGAACACGACCCTGCCCGCATCGGGCGGGGCGTCGTGGCCGGTGCCGCCGTTGCTCGCCGTCACGACCTGGAAGCGCCCGTACATCGGATCGCCGTCGGGGTCGTGCATCGTCGCGCGGAGGACGAGCGCGGTGCGGTTGGTCACCCAGGCGGGATCGGAGGCGACGCCGCAGCCGCGATCGGGTGTCGACATCGCGACGTTCGTCGGCGAGTCCGGCCTGCGGTCGTACGTGACGGTCAAGGAGGCGGAGGGATCGAACCGCTTCCACTGACTGTGGGCACCCTCGTCCGGCGCTCGCAGACCGAAGGTGATGGAGTCGGCGTTCGAGCCGGCGGCGACCTTCGCCCCCTCGGAGGCGTTCCATCCGACGTTCTTCTCCGGGCAGTCCGCCGCGCCTCGCCGCCCGGACGCGACGACGGTGTCGAGCTTCTGGATCCAGTTCCCGCCACCCGATTCGTTCCAGGTCGCGCCCTCGCGCATGCTGCCCGTCCACCAGAGCTCGACCGGTGTCGCGGTGCAGTTCCAGGACCAGATCTCGTGCGCGCTGAAGCTCGCACTGATGATCTCCGCGCCCTTGATGCCCTCGGTGGGCATCAGGAAGAAGGACCGGGCGTTGCGGATGTTCCCCGCGGGATCGTCGACGGAGCCGACGGACTGCCCGCGGCCGTCGTTGCCCTGCCCATCGAGGAACGAGGCGTTCGGCAGGTTGGACGCCACCCACCAGGAGTGAGCGCGAGTGCCGGAGAAGTCCGGGTCGATGAAGACGGGAAAGTCGAGGCCGGGAGTCGCGAGAACGGAGTCGACGTCCAGGGACAGGGTGTCTCCCGTCGTGCTCGTCGGGACCGTGCTCGACTCGGGTGCGTCGCCCGTCGGTCGGCTTCCCCCGTCGACGGAGGACGAGTCCCACCAGGTCGGTGCGCTAGCGACGAGGGCGGAGTCCGTCCCGTCGATCTCCGCCGACAGGCCGCCGTCGGCCTCCCGAGAGACCTCGCCGCCGTCGAACTCGAAGCGGACGGTGTCGAGCTCCGGATTCGTGGCGGCCTCCGGCGTCTTCACGATCAGGACCTGCGACATCCCGACGTTGGTCGACGTGACCCGGAGGTCCACCTCGGGGAAGACGTCCCGGTACAGCGCCGTCGAGCCGTCCAGAACCGGGCTCGGCAGCACGCCGTGCTCCCAGTTCATCGACAGCCAGGCGCCCGTCGCCGTCTGGATCTGCGCCAGCTTCCGATCACCGCCTCCCGAGAATCGGACGGGCACCGTGGCGACTGCGGGCTCGATCGAGCCGTCCGCTGTCCGGGACATGGTGGTGTCCACGTCGATCCACGATCCGTTCCGCTCGACGCGCTGAGGCTCCGTGCTCGCGACGTACTGCATCGTGCCGTCGGGCAGGGCCGTCGTGATCTCGGTCGCGGTCGTCCTGCTGCTGACCACGACATCGTGGTCGAACGTCCTCGCGAGGGATGCGGCGTCGGCGTCGGTGGAGGCTTCAGCGGCATCGGCGGTCGCGGCGGCGACTCGCTCGACGGTGGGCGCCGTCGGAACCGCGCCGGCGACCGGTGCCAGGAGCGGGGCGACCAGGGCGACGACGGCGAGGAGCGGCACGCGCCGCCCGCGGCCCCGATCGCCGGTCGCGCTCCCTCGGAACATCGTGTGCACCACTGCCCACTCCTGCCTGTCGACGGACAGGTGAGCGGACCTCACCTCGTCTCGGGTCGAGAGCCTGGCAGCCGACGCGCGAATCGCCCCTGAGGATCTTCGAAGCCGATCGGATCGAGAGCCGAGCGGCTCGCTGCTGAAGGGGCTCGGGAGAGCGCGCTACGCCAGTGCGGGAGCGGGCTCGGTCTTTGAGCGGAGCGCTTCCGACCAGCGCGGCGCCCGCCGAAGCTGGCGCGTCGTGCGGGCCGCCGATGGCGCGTCCTGCGTCAGCAGCCGATCGAGGAGATGACGTACCCGCCGCCCACGTAGGACGGCCCGTGGTAGCCCCAGGCGTTCAGGTCGGTCGCATTCGTGACTCCGGCGACGAGGGCGGGCTGCGAGCGGCCGGAGTTGTCGAGGTTGCCGCCCCAGGCGTAGACGGTCGCGTTCGAGGCGAGCGCCAGGTAGGTGCCGTCCGTGCTGAACACCTTCGTCAGGGTGACGCCCGCGGGGATCGTCCTCGCCTCCGTGCGGTAGGCGTTGCCGGCGGGCTGCGCGGCGAAGAACTGGGCGACCGTTCCCGCCGTGGTGGCGTACACACCGCCGGTGTAGCCCTCGTAGGTCCAGGCGTTGGTCGTCGCGACGTTCTCGGCGCGCAGGATCCAGCCCGCGCCGCCGGGCGACGACGTGAACGCGGCGCCCTGCGTCCACAGCTCGCCGGAGCCGGTGAGGGCGTAGACGGTGGACTGCCCGGCCTGGAACTCGACGATGTCCGCCGGGGCGCCGCCCAGGGTGGTGAGGGCGTGGCTGCCGTTCCAGGCGCTGACGCCGCCGTCGGCGCGGAGGATCCCGCCGCCGAAGGCGAGGACGCCGTTTGCCCGGCGGTAGCTCCAGGTGCTGATCGCCGACGCCCCGGCCGTGCCCGCGATGAGCGTGGCGGCGACCCGGTCGCCCGAGGTCGCGTTCGCCCACCAGTGCAGGCCGGTGCTGGTGAGGGCGTAGCTGTAGCCGTCGTTCGACTCGGCAGCGAGGACCGTGCCGGTGATGCCGGTCACCGCCGCGACCGTGAGGGGCCCGGTGCCGGTCCCCGTGCGATACCACTGGCGGACGGAGTCCGCTCCGGCTCCCGCGGCGATGCCGCCGGCGGAGGTGTTGCCGGCTTGCACGCAGGTCCAGGTGTCGATGAACACCATGCCCGTCACCCCGGCCCCGGCGAACGTCAGGGTTCCGGGAGCCGTCACCGGGGCGCCGAGGTTCGCTCCCCAGTAGCGCACCCGGCCGTCGGCGGTCAGCACGGCGGCGTTCCGGCCGGCGCTGGCGGCGAGCTCGTCACCGGAGATCGCGCCGTGGACGCCGTCGACGACTCCGGGCACGACGGCGGAGGAGAACGTCGGCTGCTGGTTCGCGCCGCCGGGGGAGCGCGTGAGCTCCACCACCTGGCCGGGGCTCGCGGTCACCGTCCCCGGCGCGTAGGCGATCGCCGTGCCGTAGGTGGCCGTGATCGTGTAGGAGCCCGCGGAGCCCGACGCCGCGAACGCCGGGACGGAGACGACGCCCTCCGTGCCGACCGCCACCACGGCGGAGCTCCCGCCGGGGGAGAAGCCGAGCCCGGGCGGGAGCGTCACGGTCACCGAGGCGCCCCTGGCCGCGGGAGACGTCCCGTCGAGGGCGCGGAAGAGCACGGTGCCGGCGGGCACGACGTCGCAGCGGACCGCCTCGAAGCCGGTGACGTCGAGCAGATCGGGCGGACCGACCGGCTCGGGCGGTGTCGAGGCGGCGGCGTGCGGTGCCGTGGTGACCACGGCGACGGTGGGGATCGTCCAGGCGGCGGCCGCCACGATCGAGCGCCGGCGGAGCGGCGGGCCGGACGGGGAGGCGGGGTCGGCCATCAGGTTTCCTCGGGGGCGCGGAGGACGGCGTGGAGTGCGACGCCGTCCCGGATGAAGAGGGGACGCGCCGATCATGGCAACGCAACCATCGTCGTGTCTGCCGCAGTCCTCAGATCAACCCCTGAAGGGGGTGCGGTCCGTCCGAACCCGATGCGGGGTCGTCGGGCCTCCCGACGGCAGCGTCTGCGTGGCGCGGCCCTTCGGTAGGGTCGTCGTGTGAGCAACGAGACGAGCAGCTACGCCCGCGCGGGAGTCGACACGGCGGCCGGGGACCTCGCCGTCGAGCTGATGAAGGCGGCGGTGTCGGCGACCCACGACCGCAACGTGCTCGGGGGAGTGGGCGGGTTCGCCGGCCTCTACGACGTCTCGTTCCTCAAGGACTTCCGGGCGCCGCTGCTCGCGACCTCGACCGACGGCGTCGGCACGAAGGTCGCCATCGCGCAGGCGATCGACAAGCACGACACCATCGGGCAGGACCTCGTCGGCATGGTCGTCGACGACATCGTCGTGGTCGGCGCCCGCCCGCTCTTCATGACCGACTACATCGCCTGCGGCAAGGTCGTCCCCGCGCGGATCGCGGACATCGTCGCGGGGATCGCCCGCGCCTGCTCGGCCACCGGGACCGCGCTCGTCGGCGGCGAGACCGCCGAGCACCCGGGGCTCCTCGGGCCGGACGACTACGACGTGGCCGGTGCCGCCGTCGGCGCAGTCGAGGCGGACGCGGTGCGCGGCGCGGACCGGGTGCGCGACGGCGACCTGGTGATCGCGATGGCCTCCTCCGGGCTGCACTCCAACGGCTACTCGCTCGTGCGCCACATCCTCGCCGAGAAGGGGATCCGCTTCACCGACACCTCCGCCGAGCTCGGGGGCGTCGTGGGCGAGGTGCTGCTCGAGCCGACCCGCCTGTACACGGCGCCGCTGCTCCGGGTGCTCGAGGACGAGGCGCTCGGCGCGGGCGTGCACTCGATCAGCCATGTGACCGGCGGCGGGATCGCGGCGAACCTGGCGCGGGTGCTGCCGCGCGGCTCCTGGGTCGAGGTCGAGCGCTCGAGCTGGAGCCCGGCCGACGTGTTCCGGGCGCTCGCCGCGATGTCGGGGGCGACGCTGGAGAGCACCGAGGGCACCTGGAACCTCGGCATCGGGATGTTCGCCGTCGTCGACGCCGACGCGGCGCCCGCGGTGATCGCGGCGCTCGAGGAGTCGGGCGTGCCGTCCTGGGTCGCGGGCCGGGTGTCCCTGAGCGAGCGCTCGCTCGACGTCTTCGAGCAGGGCGCCAAGGGCGTGGACGGCGGCGCGGTGCGCCTGGTCGGCTCGTACGCGGGCTGACCGCGGGGCGGTCCGGCTCGACCTTCGGCTCGTGAATCGGGCTTCGGCTCGTCGGAATCGGCTGATCGGGCGTGCCGGAGGTGTTTTCGAGTGCCGGAGGTTCTGGCGGAGGACACTCGGCACGTGAGACGGGCCTCGGCTGGCGGGAAGTCGCTGATCCGGCGTGCCCGGGGTGGTTTCGCGTGCCGGAGGTTCCGGCGGAGGGGCTTGGGCACGTCGAACGGGCCTCGGCTCGTGGAAGTCGGCTGGTGTGGCGTGCCGGAGTTGGATCCGCGTGCCGGAGGTTCCGGCGGAGGACCTTCGGCACGTGGAACGCGGCTGGGCACGTGGAGATCGGCTGAATCTGCGTGCCGGAGATGGTCTCGCGTGCCGGAGGTCCGACGGAGAAGCTTCGGCACGCGGAACGGGTCTCGGCTCGCGAGTATCGGCTGGTCCGGCGTGCCGGAGGCGGTTTCGCGTGCCGGAGGTGGGGCGGCGATCGGGCCCGCGTCAGGCCGGGCGGTGGCGGCTCCGGGAGGGTCCCGCGCCCGGAGCAGCGGGCTGCGCGGCAGGGCGCCCGCGCTCGGGGGCGTGCGCCCGCTCCCAGGAGTGCTCGCGGCGGGTCAGCAGCCACGAACCCCAGGCGCAGAGCAGGAAGGCGGCCGCCGTGGCGAGCAGCGCGGTGATCCAGGTCGCGGCGTCCCGGCTGACGAGGAGGTTCGCGGCGAGGATCAGCACGCCGAACGCGGCGCCGACGCTCGTCCCGGCGATGAAGGCACCGCTCCGACGGCTCATCGCGCGGACGGTGACCATGCCGGCGATCGCGCCGAGGCCTCCCACCGCGCCGAGGCCGGCGCCGGAGGCGACGCCCATCAGCATCCCGAAGCCGACCAGCGCGGAGGGGTCGAGCGCCCCGGCGGCGAGCGCGCTCGGGAGGTAGAGGGCCAGGGCGACCGCGGCTCCGACCGCGCCGCCGACGAGGACGGCGCCGATCAGCAGTGCGGCGGTCACGGATATGATCCGGGCGACCGGGCGCGCGGATCCTTCGGGTTCGAACATCGCGGCTCCATCGACGCGGACCCGCGGGTCGTTCCGCGGGTGGACTTCGGACACTACGCCTCCGAGAGCCCTGGCGGGGTCGGCGCGGCGGAGTCCTCGCGGTGCGGCCAGGTCCGCCGGGCCGACGCTCGGGAGCTGTGGCCGATGCTGCGTCGTGCGGGGTCGCGGAGTGAGTGAGGCCGGTCCGGCGGCGCGGACACAGCGGCCCGGACACGGCCCCGCAGGCTCGGCACCGCAGGCTCAGCCTCGCAGGCTCAGCGCCGCAGGGTCTCGCTCGGCAGCTCGCCGAAGCGCTGGGTGTAGTGCTGGGCGAACCGGCCGCCGCTGATGAAGCCCCAGTGCGCGGCCACGTCGCCCACGACGACGGTCTGCGGCTGCCCGGCGACGAGCTCGTCGTGGGCGAGGTCGAGGCGCACGCCGCGCAGGTACTGCCGCGGCGTCATCGAGTAGGCGCGCTGGAAGGCGAGCTGGACGCCGCGCACGGTCAGACCGGCGGCGTCGGCGATGTCGGCGACGCCGAGCGGCAGGTCGGCGTTCGCGTGCACGAACTCGACCGCCCGTCGCAGCCGCCGGGCGCTGACAGAGTGCGGTGCGGAGGGCAGCGGGACGACCCGGTGCGCGAAGGCCTGCAGCACGGCCGCGGCGGCGACCTGCGACGCGGATTCGCGCTGCAGCGACGAGGGCGCCTTCACTCCGGTGAGCGTGTCGCGGAGCACCCGCACCGCCGCCCACCAGGGGGCGGGCGAGTGCGCGAGCGGGGCGAAGCGGATCGGGCCGGGCGCGGTGCCGTGCCGCTCGGCGGCGGCGCGCTCCAGGTAGGCGGAGTCGAAGTGGACCAGCGCGTCGCGGTACTCGCTCGTCTCGAAGCCGAACGGGCGGCCGGAGGGGAACATCGCCGGCCGGCCGGCGACCAGCCGGTTCTCGTCGCGGCCGAGGTCGAGGCTCGCGCGCCCGTCGTTGAGCCAGAGCACGACGTAGACGCCGGTGGGCTCGACCGTGCCGCGCACCGAGCCGAGGAAGGAGGCCGCGTGCAGGCTCACGGGGCCCGGGCCGGTCGACGCGTAGCGGTAGGCGAACGGGACGCTGGTGTGCTCGGCGCGGAAGCCCGACCCGTTGTAGCCGCGGGAGTAGAACGCGCGCGCCTCGTCGAGGTCGCGACCGCGCGTCTCCGAGTGCCACACGGGCGACGGCGCGGACGCGGGCTTCATCTCGACATCCTGGCAGCGACGACCGACATCGTCCGCGCCCGGGCGGTCGGCGCGCTCACGAGCCGAGCCCCCGGTCCAGCCATAAGAGCCCGAGCGCGGCGACGTCGGAGGTGCCGACGATCGCGCCGGAGCGGACCATCGCCGCCACCTCGGCGTCCGGGAACCACTGCTGGCGCATGTCCTGCTCGGTCTCCTCGCGCTCCGGCTCGCCGTGCTCGAGGTCCTCGGCCAGGAAGACGTCGAACGACTGCGCGACGAAGCCGTCGGCCTCGCTGAGACGGCCGAGCGGTCGGAGTCGTCCGGCGCGCAGTCCGGTCTCCTCGCGCAGCTCGGCACGCGCGAGCGCCTCGGCGTCGCCGCCGGGCGAGTCGTGCGGCCAGCCGCCGGACGGGAACTCCCAGGTGCGGCGGCCGATCGGGTAGCGGTACTGCTCGACCAGCCAGAAGCCGTCGCGCTCGCGCGGGACGATCAGCGCGTAGTCGGCGCGCTCGACGACCGAGTAGACGCCCTCGACACCGCCCGGCCAGCGCACCTCGTCCTCGCGGACGCGGATCCACGGCGTCTCGTACGCGACACGGGTCGAGAGCTGCTCGACGCGGCCGTGCTGTCCGGACCGATCCGAGAGCGGAGACCGTTCCGGGAACGCAGACCGCTCCGGGAACGCAGAAGCCGCGGGGTCACTCGACTGGAGCGGCCCCGCGGCGGAGGAGGGATCAGGCACGCTTCTGGTGCTGCTCCTCGACGAGGTCGGTGTCGTCGCCCTCGTCCTCGTCGTCGATCCACTTCGAGTAGTCCGGCTCGTCCGGGTGGCTGAGCTCGCGCTCGAGCGCACTGTAATCGACCGTTGGGCTGAACGACTTCAGCTCCCGAGCGATCTTGGTGTTCTTTGCCTTCTGACGGCCGCGCCCCATGGGTGACCCCCTCACGATGACAGGCCAGACGGGCAGTGAGCCGGCTGGAGAAAAAGAAGCAGACAGGAAGTATGAAATCTAGCCGGTAGTTTAGCAGACGAGGCACCGGCCCCCCTGTGCGCGAGCAGCGGAGTGAGCGGCGCCTCCCGACCGCGTGGGGAGCACCGTGGACAGTGCGCTCGATCCGCGGCCCGTCGTCGTGGTCGGCGCCGGTCAGGCGGGGCTCTCGGTCGCCTACTACCTCCGCCGTCTGGGCCTGCGCCCGGGCGTCGATTTCGCCGTCCTGGACCGTGGGCCGCGCGCCGGCGGCGCCTGGCAGTTCCGCTGGGAGGCGCTCCGGCTCGGCTCCGCGCACCGGGTGCACGACCTGCCCGGGATGGACCGGCTCGGCCTGTCCTTCGCGACCGCGGACCGCCGGCGGCCCGCCCGGGACGTCGTCACGGAGTACTACGAGGCCTACGAGAGCGCCTACGAGCTCGCCGTCCGGCGGCCGGTGGCGGTGCGCGGCGTCAGCAGCGCGACGATCGGCGACAGGACGGCACCGCTCGTCGTGGAGACCGACGCCGGCAGCGAGCGCGCGCGGATCCTGGTCAACGCCACCGGGACCTGGGGCTCGCCGTTCCTGCCGTACTACCCGGGCCGGGACGACTTCGAGGGCGTCCAGATCGACACGACCGAGTACCTGCGCGCCGCCGACTTCGCCGGGCAGCAGGTGATCGTGGTCGGCGGCGGGACCTCCGCGATCGGCTTCCTCCTCGAGCTGGAGCGGGTCGCGCGCTCGCTGACCTGGGCGACGCGGCGACCGGTGGTCTACCGGGACGGCGAGCAGCTCGCGCTGGAGTCGGCGGTGGAGGCGGTGGCGGAGCAGGACCGCGCGGCGCGGGCCGGTCGCGCGCTGCCGAGCATCGTCGGCGGAACCGGGGTGCAGCGCACGCGCCGGGTCGTGGCGGGGATCGAGCGCGGCGTGCTGCACGAGCGCGGGATGTTCTCCTCGATCGAGCCGCACGGGGTGCGCTGGCCGGACGGCTCCTACACCCGCGCCGACGCGATCATCTGGGCGACGGGATTCCGTCCGGAGCTGCGGCACCTCGCGCCGCTCGGCCTGCGCGAGCGCGAGGGCGGGGTCGCGGTCGAGGACGGAGCGTCGCTCACGGACCCCCGGGTCTTCTTCGCGGGCTACGGACCGACGGCGTCGACGATCGGCGCGAACCGCTCCGGCCGGCGGATCGCCCGCGCGGTCGTGGCGCGGCTGTCCTGACGGCGGGGCTGTCGACGCGGGTGGATCTCGAGACGGCCGCTGCCCGGCCTCCTCGATCAGCATGGAGGGAGCGGCCCGCCGCGCGGGCCGCTCGGTCGGCGCGGCTCCGCCGCTCAGTGGGCGTCGCGCCAGTCGATGGGGACGACGGAGCCGCGGTAGCGGATCCCGTCGACGCGGATCGAGCCGGCGAGGGGCGGGGTGATCGGGGCGACGACGAGCGTCGAGCCGCCGGGGGCGAGGCCGAGGGCGGCGGAGAGCACGGCGATCGAGGCGGCGGCCGACCAGGCCTGCGGGCGGCAGGCGGCGGGGTACGGCACGGGGGCCGCCACCTCGGCGGCGGCGTCGCCGGAGTGCAGCTCGGGCATCCGGTAGCCGAAGCCCTCGGCAGCGGCGAGCAGTCCGCGGGAGAGGGCGGTCGCCTCCGCGCCGAAGCCCTCGCGGGCGAGCCCGGTCACGGCGATCGCGGTGTCGTGGGCCCAGACCGAGCCCCCGTGGTACGAGAGCGGCCAGTAGCCGCCGGAGTCGGTCGACAGGGTGCGCAGCCCGTATCCCGAGTCGAGCTCGGGGGAGCCGAGCAGCTGCGCCACGCGCGCCGCCTGCTCCGGCTCGAGGATCCCGGTGCCGAGCAGGTGCCCGATGTTGCTGGTGACGGTGTCGACCGGGCGCTTGGCCGCGTCCAGCGCGATCGCGGGGTGCCCGCCGTCCGCGTCGTCGATCCAGAAGGCTCCGGTGAAGCGGCCCTTGAGCGCGGCGGCGTACGCGCGCCACTCCGCTCCGTCGCGGCCGAAGTGCTCGAGCAGCGCCGCGCCGCCGACCGCCGCCTCGTGGGCGTAGGCCTGCACCTCGCAGAGCGCGATCGGCCCGTCGGCGAGGCTGCCGTCGCGCCACTGGATCGAGTCGCCCGAGTCCTTCCAGCCCTGGTTCGCGAGGCCGTGGCCGGTGGTGTCGACGTACTCGAGGAACCCGTCGCCGTCGGAGTCGCCCTCGTCGCGGAGCCAGCGCAGCGCGGCCTCGAGCGCCGGCAGCAGCGCCTCGACCTCCTCGTCCGCGAGACCCCAGCGCCAGGCGTCGTGCAGCAGGCAGACCCAGAGGGCGGTCGCGTCGACGGTGCCGAAGTAGAGCGGCGGCAGCGAGACGCCCTCGCCCGGGATCTCGAGGGTCGTCGAGCGCAGCTCGTGCATGATCTTGCCCGGCTGCTCGGCCGTCTCGGCGACGTGCTCGGTGCCCTGCAGCCCCGCGAGGACCCGGAGGGTCGAGGCGGCCAGCTCGGTGCCGAGCGGGAGGAGCATCCGCGCCGCCCAGATCGAGTCGCGGCCGAAGAGCGTGAAGAACCAGGGCGCGCCGGCGGCGAGGAACGGCGCGTCCGGCCGCTCGAGGGTCACCATCCGCAGCGCGTCCAGGTCGTCGAGGGCGGCGCGGCACCAGGCGGCGAGGCGCGAGTCGCCGGCCTCGACGGTCGCGCCCGCCCACTCCGCGGGGCCGGGGGCGGCGCCGACGACGGCCGCGGAGTCGGTCATCGCGATGCTCCAGGCGACCTCGACCGAGCCGCGGGCCGGGACGACGACGTCCCAGGAGAGCGTCCCGCCGGGAGAGACCGCGGCACCCTCGGCCCGGACCTCGGCGCGGGCGCCCGCGTGCGTCCAGACCAGGGAGGAGCCGTCGACGGCGGTCGCCACCGCGGTCTCGTCGCGGAGCCCCGCCTTCACCACGTGCACGAGCGAGAAGTCGGGGTCGAGCGCGAGCTCGACCGTGGTGGCGACGGCGTCGGGCAGCGCCGACTCGAGCCGGATCCGCTCCTCGAGCCCGCCGGCGGTGACCGTGCGGAGGCGCACGACGCGCAGCCGCGGGTCGGCGGCGTCGTCGTCGAGGTGGCGCGCGAGGGCGGTGAAGCGGGCGGAGGAGGCGCCGTCGCGGCCGACCGCGATCGACTCGAGCGGCTCCCCGCCGACGAGCAGGCGCAGGCCCGCCAGGACGCGGACGTCGCCGTGGTAGAGCCCGTGCGCGGGCAGCGCGCCGAGCTCGCCGGCGTCGTCGCTCCAGAGCTGGGTGGGGGCCCGGAGCAGGACGACGGCGTCGTTCAGCAGGGGCTGCCGGGGCGGGCGGGGGCGGTCGTCGTGGTCGGTCGTCACGGTCGACTCCTCACTGGATCGTCGGTACTGGAGCGTACGGCCGGTTGACAGCGCCGTCGCCGCAGGTAACATTACCCAGGAATTTGATCGATCAAATAACTCGGTTCACCGGGATTTGAACGATCAAGCCCGAGGACCGCACCACCGCACACCCGTCGAGGAGGACGCATGGCACTGCCGACCGTCGAGGACGTCGCCCGCGCAGCCGGTGTCTCGCGCCAGACCGTCTCGAACGTGCTGAACAGCCCGCAGATCGTGCGCGAGAGCACGCGGGAGCGGGTCGAGAAGGCAATCGGCGACCTCAACTACCGGCCGCACGCCTCCGCCCGGCGCCTGCGCACCCGCAAGTCGGGGACGATCGGCGTGCGGATGGACCGGGTGCTCGACGGCGTCTCCGGCAGCCTGCTCGACCGCTTCCTGCACGCCGTCACCGAGCAGGCCGACGCCCGCGGCATGCGGATCCTGCTCTACACGGCGGCGAGCCCCGAGGAGGAGATCGAGCGGATCGGCAAGCTCCGCGACGGCGCCGACGTCGACGCCTTCGTGCTCACCTCGACCTTCTACGGCGACCAGCGCACGGCCTGGCTGATCGACCAGGGCGTCCCGTTCGTCACCTTCGGCCGCCCCTGGGGGCTCGACGACCAGGGCGACCCGCAGCACCTCTGGGTCGACGTCGACGGCGCCGCAGGCGTCGCGCAGGCCACCGCGCATCTCGCCGACGAGGGCTGCTCCCGGATCGCCTTCTTCGGCTGGCCGGACGGCTCGGCGACCGGCGACGACCGCCGCAGCGGCTGGGAGCGGGTGATGGCGGAGCGCTTCGCCGGCGTGCCGCTGCTCGTCGCGGAGGCCGAGGACGACGTGCAGCGCGCGCGCTCCGCAGCGATCGCCTTCCTCGAGGCGCACCCCGAGGTCGACGGGCTCGTCTGCGTCTCCGACTCCCTCGCCCTCGGCGCCTCGATGGCGGCCGTCGCGGTCGGCCGGCCGAGCCTTGCGATCGTCGGCTTCGACAACACCCCGGTCGCGGGCGCCGTCGGCCTCTCCAGCGTCGAGCAGGACCTCGGTGCGGTCGCGGCCGGCGCCCTCGAGCTCCTCCTCGGCGAGCAGGGCGACGACGTCGTCCACCGCCCCCTCGCACCCGGGGAGGCGCACCGACTCATCACGCCGCACCTCGTCGTGCGCACCCCGCTCCACCACTCCGAGAGCTGACGCCGCACACCGGGCGCCACCTTCCCCCACGACTCCCCACGACTCCCTCCCGAAACCCATGAAAGGTCAGAACATGACGCACAGCACCAGAACGGCACGCTGGGGTGCCGCGGTCCTCGCCGGCGGCCTCGCCCTCTCCCTCGGCGCCTGCTCGAGCGGCGGCGGCGGCGGATCGGACGACTCCGCCGGGCTCACCGTGATGATCGGCTCGTCCGGCGACGCCGAGACCACCGCCGTCACCGACGCCGTGAACTCCTGGGGCGAGGCGAACGACACCGCCGTCGACGTCGTCGCGGCCAGCGACCTCACCCAGCAGCTCGGCCAGGGCTTCTCGGGCGGCAACCCGCCCGACCTCTTCTACATGAGCTGGGACCAGTTCCAGACCTATGCGAGCAACCGCTACCTCGAGCCCTACGCGCAGGACGCGGACGACGCAGGCGCCTTCTACCCGGCGCTGCGGGACGCCTTCACCTACGACGACCAGTTCTACTGCGAGCCCAAGGACTTCTCGACGCTCGGCCTCGTGATCAACACCGACCTCTGGGCGGCCGCGGGCCTGACCGACGCGGACATCCCGACCGACTGGGCCTCGCTGCAGTCCGCTGCGCAGAAGCTGACCTCGAACGGCGTGACCGGCCTGTCCTTCGGCCCCGAGTACGCCCGCATCGGCACCTTCATGAACCAGGCCGGCGGCTCGCTGCTCTCCGAGGACGGCACCACCGTCACCGCGGACACCCCCGAGAACGTCGCCGGACTCACCGAGGTGAAGACCCTGCTGAGCGACGGCGTTCTGAAGTTCCCGGCCGACCTCGACTCCGGCTGGTCCGGCGAGGCATTCGGCAAGGGCGCTGCCGCGATGGTGATCGAGGGCCCGTGGATCAACGGCGCGCTCGAGGCCGACTACCCGGACGTGAACTACACGGTCGCCGAGCTGCCCGAGGGCCCCGGCGGCAAGTCGACCTTCACCTTCAGCAACTGCTGGGGCATCCCGGCCGGCAGCACCACCGCCGACCAGGCCGAGTCGCTCGTCGCGTCGCTCACCTCGGACGAGCAGCAGCTCGCCTTCTCGGACGCGTTCGGCGTGATCCCCTCGACCGAGTCGGGCGCCGCGGAGTACGCGAGCAAGTACCCCGAGAACGCCGCCTTCGTCACCGGCAACGACTACGCCGTCAGCCCGGTCGCCTTCGCCGGCGCCGCCACCGTGATCACCGACTTCAACTCGGCCCTCGAGGGCCTGGCGTCGGGCGACCCGGAGGCGATCCTCGCGGACCTGCAGACCAACCTGCAGGACGCGCTCGACACCGCGAACGCGAAGTAGCGCGGGACGACGCCGATGAGCACCGCCACCGCCGCCCGGAGCCGCCGCTCCGGCATCCGCGGGAACGAGGCCCGCTACGGCTGGCTCTTCACCCTCCCCGCGATCCTGGTCGTCGGCGTCTTCCTGGTCGTCCCGATCGCCCTCGCGCTCTGGGTGAGCGTCAGCAACTGGAACGGTCTCGGCTCGCCGCTGGGCCCGACCGCGCAGTTCGTCGGCGCCGACAACTACCGGGCGGTGCTGCTGGACTCCGGGCTGGCGCAGAAGGACTTCGGCACGGCGATCCGCAACAACGTCTACTACGTGCTGCTCGTCGTGCCGCTGCAGACCGCGCTCGCGCTGTTCCTGGCGGTGCAGGTCAACCGCCGGGTGCTGCGCGGGCGCGGCTTCTTCCGCACCGCGTTCTACTTCCCCTCGGTGACCTCGTCGATCGCGATCACCGTGATCTTCCTGTTCCTGTTCTCGGCCTCCGGAGTCGTCAACGCGGTGCTCGGCTGGTTCGGCGCCGACGGCCCGACCTGGATGGCGGACCCGACCGGGGTGCTGCACTCGCTGCTCGGGCTCGTCGGCGTCGACGGCGCGTGGTTCGCGGGCGGCGCTCCGCTGGGGCTGACCTGGTGGGACTGGCTGTCCGGTCCGTCGGTCGCGATGTGCGTGCTGATCACCATGGCGATCTTCACCACCTCGGGCACCTTCATGCTGCTGTTCCTCGCGGCGCTGCAGAACATCGGCGCCGAGATCGACGAGGCGGCGCTGATGGACGGCGCGGGACCGCTGCGGAAGTTCTTCTCGGTGACCCTGCCGATGCTGAAGCCGACGCTGTTCACCGTGCTCACCCTGGGGCTGATCGGCACCTGGCAGGTCTTCGACCAGATCTACCTGACCGGGGGCGGCGCGCCCGGCAAGACGCTGCTCACGCCGGCGTACCTCGCCTACGAGTCGTCGTTCACGGACCTCCGCTGGGGTCAGGGCGCGGCGATCGCCTTCATCCTGTTCTTCATCATCGTCGTCCTGACGCTGCTGCAGCGCGCGATCCTCCGCGAGAAGGGCGAGCCGAGCGCCCGCCGGACCCGCCGGGCCGCCCGCGCGGACGCCGCGACGACCCTCACGACGGGAGGAGTGCGATGAGCACCCTGGTCGACTCCGAGCCGCGCACCGAGGCGGAGCCGCCGCCCCAGGCACCGCTGCCGCACCGCCGCGTGCAGCTCGGTGCCCGCGGCCGCGCCTCGCTGATCGGCGGCTACCTGCTGTTGATCGGCCTCGCGCTGGTCTACATCTACCCGTTCCTGATCTCGGTCGCGTCGTCGTTCAAGACCGACGCCGACGCGACCTCGAACCCGCTGTCGCTGCTGCCGGCGACCTGGTCGTTCGCCTCCTACGAGCGGCTGTTCACCGACGTGCCGCTGCCGCTCTGGACGCTGAACTCGGTGATCGTGACCGTCTTCGTCACGGTCGGGCGGGTGTTCTTCGACTCGCTCGCGGGCTACGCGCTCTCGCGGCTGCGCTTCCGCGGGCGCGGGCTGCTCTTCGCGCTGTTCATCGGCGTGATGAGCGTGCCGGCGGTGGTGCTGCTGATCCCGCGGTTCCTCATCCTCAAGCAGCTCGGGCTCTACGACAGCTACGCGGGGATGATCGTGCCGCTGATCGTCGACGCGGCGGGCATCTTCATCATGAAGCAGTTCTTCGACTCGATCCCCCTGTCGATCGAGGAGGCCGCGCGGATCGACGGGGCGGGCGTCTTCCGGACGTTCCGCTCGATCGTGGTGCCGATGGCGCGGCCGGCGATCGTGACGCTGTTCATCCTGTCGTTCCAGGGCTCGTGGAACGAGTTCTCGCACTTCGTCGTCTCGCGGCAGTCGCCGGAGCTGAACACGCTGACGACCGGAGTCGCCTCGCTGGTCTCCGGGCAGCTGGGCACGGGCAACCAGTACCCGCTGCAGCTCGCGGCGGCCGTGCTGATGTCGATCCCGGTCGCGGTGCTCTTCTTCGTCTTCCAGCGGCGGATCATGAACACCACGGAGGGCGCGGAGAAGGGCTGACGCCGAGGGCGCGCATAGCGCGCTGTGCTTCCGGGTCTCCTAGGAAAGATCACCTCACAAGTATGGAAGAACCATGCTGATCGAGTAGCCCGCGCAGCGGGCGTATCGAGATCCACCACCGTCTGCACCTGAGTCTGCAGACCCGCTCTGCTGGTGACGGCGGGTCTCGATACGCCCCTGGCGGGGCTACTCGACCAGCATGACGCGGCGCAGCCGCGTCCCTTTCCCTCACCACCGAGACGCGAAGCGGCTTCGCCGCTCGATACGCCGCGTGCCGCGGCTACTCGACCAGCATGCAGTTCAGGCTGATCTGAGAGAGCGAGCAGCGCGGCCTCCATGCTGATCGAGTAGCGCGCGTATCGAGATCCGGGAACACGGAAGGGGCGCCCCGCCGCAGCGGAGCGCCCCTTCCTCCGTGCTACTTCTTCAGGAACTCGAGGACGACGCGGTTCCACTCCTCGGCGTGGCTGACGTTGACGCCGTGCGGGGCGCCGGCGACGACGTGGAGCTCGGAGCCGGGGATCGCGGCGTGCGTGCGCGCACCGGAGCCCTCGAAGGGGACGGTGCCGTCGCCGCCGCCGTGGATGACGAGCGTCGGAACCATGACCTTCGGCAGGTCCTCGCGGAAGTCGGTGCCGGCGAACGCGGCCATGCAGGCCAGCGCGGCGTGCTTGGACGACTGCTTCGCGAGCGCGAGCGCGTCCTGGCGCTGCGCCTCGGTGACCTTGAGCTCGCCGTTCACCGAGAAGAACTCGGTGGTGAACTGCTCGTAGAACGAGTCCTCGTCCTTGGTGAGGCCGGCGGCCATCTCGGCGGCGGCCGACTTCTCGAGCGGTCCGTCCGGGTTGTCGTCGGTCTTCATCAGGTACGGCGGCACGGCCGACGCGAAGACGACGCTGTGCAGGCGCTCGGTGCCGTACTTCGAGAAGTAGCGGGCGACTTCGCCGCCGCCCATCGAGAAGCCGACGAGCGTGACGTCCTGCAGGTCGAGCTCGGTGAGCAGCGTGTGCAGGTCCTCGGTGAGGGTGTCGTAGGTGTAGCCGGTGAGCGGCTTGTCGCTGCGGCCGAAACCGCGGCGGTCGTAGGTGATGACGCGGAAGCCGGCCGCCGCGAACGCGGGGACCTGCTCGCTCCAGGACTCGCCCGAGAGGGGCCAGCCGTGGATCAGGACGACGGGGCGACCCGAGCCGCCGGTGTCGTCGACGTGGAGGTCCGTGTCCTTGAAGAGGCCGTGGTGGGCGGTGATCTCTGCCATGAGTCGTGCTCCTTCCGGCGCCGAGGATCGGCGTCATGCGTGGTTCGAAGGAGTGTGGCGCCGCGGATGGGGAGCGAGCCGTGAGGGGAGGGACCCTTGACAGCCCCTCCCCGCGCTGGTTAGGAGAGCGCGTCGACCGCGGCGAGGATCGCCTCGGTCTCGGTGCGCGTCGTGTAGTCCACGTGCACATCGGCGAAGCGGACGACGCCCTCGGCGTCGAGCACCAGGACGGTCGGGAACGGGATCGCGGGGGTGTCGTCGGCGTTCGAGTCCTTCACCGCGAAGCCGAGCGCCGTGTGCGCCTCGATCGCCGCGTCGCTGGGGGCGGTGACGATGCCGAGCTCGGTGGCGAGCGCGTTGCCCGGATCGGTGACGACGGTGAAGCCGAGCTCGCCGCCCAGCGTGGCGGAGGCGTCGGGCGTCTCCGGGCTGACCGCGACGAAGGCGACGCCGCGGCTCGCCAGCTCGGGGGCGAGGGTCGCGTCGTAGTGACGCAGCGTGATGTTGCAGTAGGGGCACCAGGCGCCGCGGTAGAACACCAGCACGGCCGGGCCGTCGCCGAGGAGGGAGGAGAGCGCGACGCTGTCGCCGCCCTCGGTGACCACGGTCGCGCTCGGCAGCCGCTCCCCGGCCGCGACGGCTCCGGCGGGGACGCCGTTCTCGACGAGGTCGGCCTGCTCGCTCGCGAAGACCGCAGCGAGCTCGTCGCCGATCGTCTCGGTGAAGCCGGTGGTGAAGTCGGCGGTCTGCGCGCCGATCGTCGCGGTGGTCTGCTCGGTGGGCATCGTCGTCTCCGTCCGGGCGGCCGTGGATCGGACGCTCCGGCGCGATCGTAGGGACGCGGACTCGGAGCGGACCTGGACGACGTCACGGTTCGTCATGAAGAGCCTCCGGGCGCAGACGAAGACGCCGCCCCGGATCGCGGATCGCGACCGGGACGGCGTCCGTGCTCCCGCGCGGGAGCGGGGAGGCGCTGCTGCGGACTACTGGAATCCGCCGCCGCGGTCCTCAGGGTCCTCGACGGGGTCGGAGTCGGGGGCGTCGAGCGCGTAGGTCACGTGGACCGACTCGCCGACCTCCTTGGCCGAGACGGACGTGTAGACGAGGTGCGTCTCCTGGCCGTCGACGGCGGCGTAGACGTCGACCGACTTCTCGTAGCCCCCCTCGGTGCTGACACGGGTCTCGGTCTGGCCGTCGAACGGCCCGCCCTGGAAGAAGGCGAGGTAGCTCTCGCCCTCGGAGAGTTCGCGGATGTCGTTGCTCATGGGACAGGTCTACCACTCGGCGTCGGGCGTCCGCCGGGCGGCCCGTGTCCGCGGCTCCCGCCGGGCGGCGAGAACGTAGGATGACGGGGATGACGATCGGACGCCGCCTCTTCCTGTCGGGAGCCGCCTCGGGCGCCGGTCTCCTGGTCCTCGCGGGCTGCACTCCGCCGCGGCCGACCCCCACTCGCTCCGTCACCGAGGCGCCGGTGCCCACGCCCAGCACCACCGCCGTGCCGACGCCGGCCGCCTTCGTCCGCTCGGGCTGGGCCGACGATCCCTACGCGCTCGGCGCCGTCTCCTACCTCGCGGTCGGGGCGACCCCCGAGCACCGCGACGACCTGGCAGGGAACGTGCTCGACCGCCTGTTCTTCGCCGGCGAGGCCACCGACTCCCAGGAGCCGGGCACCCTGCAGGGCGCCTGGAACTCCGGGGTCCGCGCGGCCGGCGAGATCGCCGCGATCGCCGAGGAGGGCGAGCGGATCGCGATCATCGGCGCCGGTCTCGCAGGGGCCGTCGCCGCCCGCCGCCTGCTCGACGCCGGCTACGACGTCGCGCTGGTCGAGGCGCGCGACCGCGTCGGCGGCCGCATCGCCACCAGCACCCCCGACGGCTGGCCGATCGCCGTCGACAGCGGCGCTTGGGCGCTCGTCGGCGCCGGCCCCGCGCTGCGCGAGAGCGTCCTCGACGCCGGGATCACCACCTCCGCCGTCGACCTCGCGACCGTCCTCTCGAGCACCGACGACGGCGACCGGCCCGACGTCGGCGACACCGCCGCGAAGGCGCTCACCCGTGCGCTCGAGTGGGCGGCGGAGCAGCCCACCGACCTGCCGCTCGCCGACGCCTTCGCCGGTTCCGGCGCTCCCGACCCGGCGGCCGTCGAGCCCGGCAGCGGGGACGGCGACGCCGCCCGCCTCGCCGCGTTCCTCGCGGGCGGCCCGGTGCTGCGCACGGGCGCCGCACCCGCCGAGCTCTCCGCCTGGTACGGGCTGGGCGACGCCTCGGCCGCCAGCACCGCGGAGGACGTCGCCGACTCCTCCGACGAGGCCTCCGCGGTCCTCACCGACGGCCTGGCGCCCCTCGTCGAGACGCTGCTGACCGACGTCGAGATCTCGCTGCGCGCGGCCGTCAGCGGCATCGGCTACAGCGACACCGGCGCGAGCATCCGGCTCGCGACGGGGGAGTCGTTCACGGCCGACCGCGTCCTCGTCACGGTGCCGATCGGGGTGCTGCAGAGCGACGCGATCGCGTTCGATCCGCCGCTGCCGTTCGCGCACCGCACCGCGATCGCGGCGATCGGCTCCGGGGTCGTCGAGACGCTCTGGCTCCGCTTCGACGAGCCGTTCTGGGACACCGATCCGGCCCTGCCCGCGCGCTGGTCGCTGGTGGGCTCCGCGGCCGGGATCACGGAGTGGCTGAACCTCGAGCCGTCCACCGGCGAGGCGGTGCTCGTCGGGCTCGTCGGCGCCGATCAGGCCCTGTCGCTGCAGTCGCTCAGCGACGACGAGCTGCTCGCGGTCGCGCAGTCGGCGCTCACGCCGTTCGCCGTCGCCGCCGGCTGAGCCGCTCCCGCAGCCGGGCGAGCGGGCCGCGCCACTCCGTCGCGCGCGCCGCACCGAGCGGCCGGACCCGGCTGAGCGCCAGCATGAAGGCCGCGATGCCCGAGATCAGGCCGAGCACGATCACGTCGTAGACCACGAACATCACCGGGCCGTCGACCTGCGCGGGGTCGAGGAAGAAGTAGGGGTACCAGCCGATCAGCGCGCCGCGCACCAGCGTGATCACGCCCCAGACGATCGGGAAGCCGAGCACGGTGAGGGTGCCGCGCCAGGCGACGGGGCGGCGGCCGGGGGCGAGGAGCCAGTCGAGCAGCGCGAGCGTCGGGATGACGAAGTGCAGCAGCGCGCTCGACCACGGCACGTCGACGCGGACGCCGCGGTTGTTCGCCTCCACCGCGATCAGCCCGAAGACGATGCCGGAGACGACCATGTAGGTCAGGACCAGCGCGCGCAGGGTGCTGAGCCAGCGCGGCTCGCGCTCGCGGGCGAGGGCGACGATGCCGGAGAGACCGAGGACGACGACGCCGGCCATGTTCGACTGCGTGGTGAAGTACGCGAAGAAGTTGTCGATCTGGAACAGCCGGAAGCCGAGGGTGTAGAGGAAGTCGCCGACGAGCCCGACGGCCCCCAGCCCCGCGAGCGCGAGACGGAGGATCGCGAACGCCTTCCGCACACCCGCTCCGATCCGTCGCCTCGACCAGCCCGGAGGGCCGGACGTCCGGACGATTCTACGGTCGCGGCGCTCCGAGCTCCCCGGGCGGGGGCCGTGCGGGCGGCGTCCGGGGCCGCCGGAGGGAGGGGTGCACGGGATACCGTGCACTATGCCGTTCACGCCGAGCCACGCCGTCGTCGCTCTGGCGTTCACGAACAGCCGCATCCCCGCCGCGGCGGTCGCGATCGGCGCGATGGCCCCGGACATCGGCCTCTACCTGCCCGTGCGCTGGGCCCGCGATGCGACGCACTCGATGCTCGGGGTCGTGACGGTCGACCTCGCGGTCGGCGCCGTCGGCCTCGTGCTCTGGCTGGTGCTGCTCCAGCCCGCCTGGCGCGACCTCGCGCCGTGGATCGTCCGGGTGCGCCTGCGACCGCCGCCGGCACCGCCGAGCACCGCGCGGGCGAGGACGGCGGCGATCGTCCTGGCGATGGTCGGGATCGTGATCGGCGCGGCGTCGCACGTGCTCTGGGACGCCTTCACCCACGACGGCGGTCCATTCGTCGCGGCCCTGCCGTTCCTCCGCGAGGAGCTCGGGCCGTTCGCGGGCTACAAGTGGGCGCAATACGCCAGCGGGGTGCTCGGGCTGGTCGGTCTCGGGATCGGCGCTCTCGTCTGGTACGTCGCCCGCCGGCCGCACCACGTCGCCGTCGACCACCGCGGCCCGGCGCGGGTCGCGGCGTGGACGGCCGTCCTCGCCGCCGCGGTCGTCCCGGCGGGCGTGGTGCTCTCGGGCTCGGGGCTCGACCCGTTCGAGGAGGCGTACCGCTCCTACGTCGTCGACGCGGCCGTCCTCATGGTCGTCTGGACGACCGCCGCCCTGCTCGCGGTGGCCGTGCTCTGGCACCTCGCGCTCGGCGTCGCACCACGCCAGGGGGCTGACGCGGATCCGTCGTGAGGAGGATGCGCGGGTGCATAGCCCGCCGATAGCGTCGATGACGGCCCGTTGGGGCGGGCCGCCTTCGGGGGAAGGCACAAGGGGAAATCGAGGGCCCGCGGCGAGTCGCCGCGGGCCCTCTACCTGTCTGCGGATGCGGTCTTGAACGATCACGCCGCTTCAACGCGCCCGCGCCCGGCACATGCTGGTCGAGTAGCCCCGCCAGGGGCGTATCGAGACCCACCATCACCAGCAGGGTGGGTCTGCAGACTCGCGTTCCGACGGTGGTGGATCTCGATACGCCCGCTGCGCGGGCTACTCGATCAGCATGAGGCGGCGGTCGAAGGACCAGCCGCGAGCCGTGGCTCGCGTCCGCCCCGCGGTCGCAGGCAGGCGGCGGGCTAGCGGCGCTTGCCGCCGCCCTTGCCGGCGGGCTTCTTCGGGCGGGTGGCCGCGGCGGTGCGCGAGCCGCTGCGGGGAGCGCCCTCGCCGGCCGCTCCCTTGGGCAGGACGGAGGCGGGCGGGATGGGCCGGCGGGTGACGGGGCGCACGGGCTCGCCGCGGCGGGACTGGCCGGGGATCGGGCGCGAGCGGCGGCCGTAGATCAGCTCGGAGGAGTCGAGCAGCCACGGCACCAGCGCGACGGTGACGCCGTGCACGAGCAGCAGCTTCTGGCGGATGCGGCGCGACTTGTGGTTGTGGAGGAAGCCCTCCCACCAGTGCCCGACGATGTACTGCGGCATGTAGACGGTGATGATCTCGGAGCCGTGCTCGAGGCGGTGCGCCTTGATGTACTTGATCAGCGGGTACGAGATGTCGCGGTACGGCGACGCGATGCAGCGCAGCGGGACCTCGATGTCCATCCGCGCCCAGTCGGCCTTGAGCTGCGCGGTCTGCGCGTCGTCGATCGACGAGTGCACCGCCTCCAGCGACTCGTGCCGCGCGGCGATGGCGTAGTCGAGGGCCTTGAGCGTCGGCTTGTTCATCCGGCCGACGAGGACGACGGCGTGGTCGCCGTTGGCGCCGAAGGTCGTGGTCGGGTCGACCTCGATCTCCTTCTCCACATCGCGGTAGTAGCGGTAGACGCCCGCCATCAGCACGCCGAGGATCGGCATCACCAGGTAGACGAGCCAGGCGCCGTGGGTGAACTTCGTGATCGTGACGACGACGAGCACCGCGAAGGTGAGCGTGGCGCCGAAGAGGTTGATCGCGAGGCTGGTCTTGACGGTGCGCGAGCCCTCGCCATTCCTGATCATCCGGATCCAGTGCTTCACCATGCCGGACTGCCCGAGGGTGAAGGAGACGAAGACGCCGATGATGTAGAGCTGCACCAGGCTGGTCAGCGAGGCCTGGTAGACGAGCAGGATGATCGCCGCGACGAGCGCCAGGATGATGACGCCGTTGGAGTAGATGAGGCGGTCGCCGCGGGTGTTCAGCGACTTCGGCGCGTAGCCGTCGCGGGCGAGGACCGAGCCCAGCAGCGGGAAGCCGTTGAACGCCGTGTTGGCCGCGAGCAGCAGGACGGCGGCGGTCGCGGCCTGGATCACGAAGAAGAGGATCGTGTTGTTGCCGAAGGTGGCGGCGGCGACCTGCGCGATCACGGAGCGCTGCGGCGTCGTCGCGCAGTCGGTGAAGCCGACGAGGTGGCAGGCGTTCTCGGCGTAGTGCACGTTCGAGAGCAGCGCGAGGGCGGTGAGGCCGACGAAGAGGACGATCGCGATCGTGCCCATCGCGACGAGGGTGCGCTGCGCGTTCTTGACCTTGGGGACGCGGAAGGCGGGCACGCCGTTCGAGATCGCCTCGACGCCGGTGAGCGCGGCGCAGCCGCTGGCGAAGGAGCGCAGCAGCAGCAGGACGATCGCGGCCTGGGTGAGCTGCTCGCCCTGCACCGTGTAGCCGGCCGACTCCGCGATCGGGGCGTCGCCGAAGGCCGCGCGGCCGAGGCCGACGACGACCATCACGAAGACGCTCGCGACGAAGAGGTAGGTGGGGACGGCGAAGGCCTTGCTCGACTCCGAGACGCCGCGGAGGTTCACGGCGGCCAGGAGGATCACGAAGAGGATCGCGAGCTCGACCCGGAGCGGGGCCAGCGCGGGGATCGCGGAGATGATGTTGTCGACGCCGGAGGCGACCGAGACCGCGACGGTGAGCACGTAGTCGACCAGGAGGGCCGCGGCGACCGTCAGCCCGGCCGTCTCGCCGAGGTTGGTGCGGGCGACCTCGTAGTCGCCGCCGCCCGAGGGGTAGGCCTTGATCAGCTGCCGGTAGCTGAGGACGACGACGACCAGCAGCACCACGACGCAGCCGGCGACCCAGGGCGCGAAGGTGAGGAAGGAGAGGCCGCCGAGCAGCAGGATCATCAGCAGCTCCTGCGGCGCGTAGGCCACGGAGGAGAGCGGGTCGCTCGCGAAGATCGGGAGGGCGAGCCGCTTCTGCAGGAGCTGGCCCTCGAGCTTGTCGCTGGAGAGCGGTTCGCCGATGAAGAAGTGCTTCGCGGTGCGGAGCTCGTTGGCGTCGGTGTCGTCCGCACCGGTGGGGGACGCCTTCGCGCCCGAAGGGGGGCCCTCGTGTGTCACGAGCGACGACACTACTCCGTGGCCGAGGGCAGTCAAGCCGCCGGGACGCCCGCCGCGAGAGCGCTGAACCCGCGCTGTGACCGGGCATTTCCGCAGCTGTCGGGCAAGCGGTTCCACCGAGGTCCCCATCTGTGGGACAGGGGGTCAAATCACCCTCGAACTGGGGTCACCCTCGACGCTGTGAAATCACCTGAAGTCTGTTGAAGTCGAAGACAGGTCACTCCGATGGGGGGAGCCGACGGGTTCCACCCGTCGACGCTCGGAGAGGCCTGCACCGTTCCGCCGCCTCCCGGCCTCTGACCCGAGCCCCGCTGCAGCGGCGCGGGCGCTCGCTCGGAGTGCCTGCGTCGACCCGCCCGCACCACGACAGGTCGGCCGAGACGCCGACAGAATCGACGGAACCCGTGTCCACTTCCCGCACCGCCGCGCCGCCGGCCCGCTCGCGCCTCTGGCGCGCAGCCGGCCTGGCCACCGCGCTCGCCGTGACCGCCGGCATCGCCCTCGCCGGCTCCGCCCCCGCCCAGGCCGCCACGACCGGCCAGTACCTCGTGTCGGTCGACTCGAGCTCGATCTCGGAGCAGGTCGTCCGCGCGCTCGGCGTCGCCGACGACGTGCAGTTCGAGGGCGGCGTCGCGGGCTTCACCGCCCCGCTCACCGAGCGCCAGAAGGCGGTCCTCGAGGCCGACTCGCGCGTCCTCGGCATCACCCCCGCCGACCAGGTCGTCGACGGCCAGGCGCAGACGACCCCCTCGCACGTGCTCACCGCGGAGGCCGACAAGGCCCCGGTGCGCGCCGGCGACGGAGTGACGAACTACAGCGGTCCGGCCGTCGCGGTCATCGACTCCGGCGTCAGCTCGCACCCCGACTACAACCTGAAGGAGCAGATCAACTGCTTCGGCTCGGGCACCGCCGCCGACGCCAACGGCCACGGCACCGGCGTCTCCGGCTACATGGCGGCGCTGGACAACGGCTCCGGCTCGGTCGGCGTCGCACCCGGCGCTCCGATCTACTCGGTCCGCGCGCTCGACGCGAACAACCGCGGCAACACGGGCACCCTGATGTGCGCCCTCGACTGGGTGTCCGCGAACGCGGCGAAGTACAACATCAAGGTCGTCAACATGTCGCTCGCCACCTACGGCACCGACGACGGCAACTGCGGCCGCTCGAACGGCGACGTGATCCACCAGGCGATCTGCGACCTCGAGGCCAAGGGCATCGTCTCCGTCGGCTCCGCGGGCAACACCTCCGAGGACCTCGCGGGCTGGATCCCGGCCGCCTACGACGAGGTGCTCGCCGTGACCAACATGGCCAACTACGACGGCAAGCCCGGCGGACTCGGCACGGCGCCCTGCGGCGTCCAGACCAAGGACGACGCGGTCTCGACCAACAGCAACTTCGCCGTCACGGCCGCCGACCAGAAGCACACCATCGCGGCCCCCGGCATGTGCCCGTACACCACCAAGAAGGGCGGGTCGTACGCCTACATCCAGTCGGGCACCAGCATGGCGGCCGCCGGCACCAGCGGCGTCGTCCTCGACTGCATGAGCTCCGGTGGATCCTGCGCGGGCAAGAGCCCGGCGCAGGTCCGCGCCCAGGTCATCGCGCAGGCGAAGGCGGCGACCGAGCGCGGCCGCACCTTCCAGGGCGACCCGACCCGCCCCGTCGCCGGCCGCTACTTCGGCTACGCGGTGAGCACGATCCCCGTCGGCACGGTTCCGACGCCGAACCCGACGCCGACGGCCACACCGACCGCCACGGCCACGCCCACCGCGACCCCGACGGCGACGCCCACCTCGACTCCGAAGCCGACGGCCACGCCCACGTCGACTCCGAAGCCGACCGCCACGCCGACGCCGACCGCGACGCCGACCACCCCGCCGGCGGCCGACACGCAGAAGCCGACGGTGAGCATCACCTCGCCCGCGACCAACACCACGGTCGTCGGCTCGATCCGCCTCGTGGCCTCGGCCAGCGACAACGTCGGAGTGACGGCCGTCGCGTTCTACGCGTCCGGCACGAAGCTCGGCAACGGCGTGAAGCAGTCGGACGGGACGTGGGCCCTGACCGCGAGCTCGTCGGCCTACCCGAACGCCGCCTACCAGGTGACGGCCAAGGCGCAGGACAAGGCCGGCAACGTGACCACCAGCTCGGCGATCACGCTCCGCGTCGCGAACTGAGTTCCTGAGAACCGAGAAGAGCGGTTCAGGGGCGTGCCGTGTGCACACCCCTGAACCGCTCTTCTCGGTCAAGACCTTCGTTCTGCAAGCGGAGGTCTCCGACGAGCAGGGTCACTGCAGCCGCACCGACTTGCCCGAGAAGGCTCGTTCTCCATCCCGAGAACGAGCCTTCTCGGGCGAGTCGATTCGCGCCGCAGCGTCAGGGGTGGGTGGCTGCGCCGATCAGGCGGGTGAGGGTGTCGCGGACGGCGGTCAGCTCGTCGAGGGGGAGGTCGAGGCGCTCGACGATCTGTGGGGGGACCTGGAGTGCCCGCTCGCGCAGGGCGGCTCCCTCCGGGGTGAGCGCGACGTCGAGGCGGCGCTCGTCCTCGGTGCTGCGGGCGCGCGTGACGTAGCCGCCGGCCTCCAGGCGCTTCACCAGCGGGCTGAGGGTGGCCGGCTCGAGGTGCAGGGCGGCGCCGAGGTCGGCGAGCGAGCGGGGGGCGCGCTCCCAGAGCGCGAGCATCACGAGGTACTGCGGGTGGGTGAGCCCGAGCGGCTCGAGCACGGGCCGGTAGAGGCCGATGACGGTGCGGGCGGCCACGGCGAGCGAGAAACAGACCTGGTTCTGCAGGGCGAGCGGATCGGTGTCCACGGGATCGGTCTCCACGGATTCGTCTTCCACGGATTCGTCCTCCCTTTCCCCTCGCGCACTGATCATTAGTACACTAAGCATATGCCGAAGCCGACCCGCTCCCTCTACCAGCGCTTCAACGCGCGGCTCTTCCCCTGGCTCGGCCCGCCGCCGCTCGGGCCCTACGACCAGCCCGAGCCCGAGGCTCCCGCCGGCCGCGCCTGCCCGCTCTGCGGCCGCCTGATGTCGGAGCACGTGATCGACCGCAGCGGTCCGCGCACGCAGCTGTACTGCCCCGGCACGGATCCCGCTGCGGACCCCGGCACCGCCGCCTGACGGCCCGATCGGCCCCTCCGGAGTCGCATGTCCCCTTTCGGGGGCCACGGGCTCGCACTGCCGGGGGCGGATGATGAGCGCATGTCCCGTCTGCGCTCCGACTCCGCCCGTGCCGTCCAGTTCTCCCGCTTCGGCGATGTCGACGTGCTCGAGATCGCCGACATCGCGCGGCCCCAGCCCGGTCCGGGCGAGGTGCTGGTCGAGGTCCTCGCCGCCGGCGTGAACCACATGGAGGCGTTCATCCGGCGCGGGATGTTCGACTCCGACCACTCCGCGGCCTTCCCGATGCGCCAGGGCACCGACTTCTCCGGCATCGTCGTCGGCCTCGGCGAGGGCGTGAGCGACCTCAAGCTCCGCAGCGACGTCGTCGGCCACGCGCTGGTCGGCTCGCACGCCACCCACATCGTCGTCCCGCGGGAGAACCTCGTCGCCAAGCCCGCCTCGGTGAGCTGGGAGGTCGGCGGCGCGCTGTTCCTCGCGGGGGTCACCGCCTGGCGCGCGATCGAGGCCACCCACATCGGGCCGGACGACACCGTGGTCGTCTCGGCGGCGGCGGGCGGCGTGGGCAGCATGGAGATCCAGCTGGCCAAGCTGCGCGGTGCGACCGTGCTCGGCACCTGCGGCGAGCGCAACTTCGACTACCTCCGCCAGATCGGCGTGAAGCCGATCGTCTACGGCGACGGCATCGCCGACCGGATCCGCGCCGCGGCCCCGAACGGCGTGACCGTCTTCCTCGACAACTTCGGCGGCGACAACGCGGCGCTGGCCGAGGAGCTCGGGATCGAGCCGGCCCGCTTCCACTCCAGCGACGACCGCAAGGAGATCGAGCTGCGCGCCGTCTGGCCCGACGCCGAGACCGCGCGGCGCGACACCGAGATCCTCGGCGAGCTGGTCGCGCTGGTCCGCGACCAGAAGCTGCGGGTGCTGGTCTCCGGCTTCTACCCCTACGGCTTCGTGCAGGACGCGTTCGACGACCTCGAGAAGCGGCACTCGCGCGGCAAGATCGTGCTCGGCATGAACCCGGTCGACGCGGGGCGCGTGACCAAGGCCCGCGACATCCACGAGGCCGGTGCCTAGCGTCGGCCCTCGGGCCTAGGCTCGGCTCTCGGGAGGGAGCCGCGTGGAGGAACCGGTCGTCGCCATCATCTGGATCGTCTCGTTCGTGGTCGTCACCGTGCTGGTGACGGGGCTCTCGGGCAAGGCGGGCTGGTCGGCACCCGTGGCGCTGGTCGCCGTCGGGGCGCTGGCCTCCTTCGTCCCCGGGATCCCCGAGGTGGTGGTCGAGCCGGACGTCGTCCTCTACGGGATCCTGCCGCCGCTGCTCTACGCGGCGGCGATCCGCACCTCGGTGCTCGACGTCCGCGCCCGCGGCGACAGCATCCTGCTGCTCTCGGTCGGGCTCGTGGTCTTCACGGTGCTGGTGGTCGGCGCGGTCGCCTGGGCGGTGGTGCCGGCGATCTCGATCGCCGCGGCCCTGGCCTTCGGCGCGATCGTGGCGCCGACCGACGCGGTGGCGGTGTCCGCGATCGCGGGGCGGCTGCGCCTCCCGCGGCGGATGCTGACGGTGCTCGAGGGCGAGAGCCTGCTCAACGACGCGACCGCGCTGGTGGCGCTGAACGCGTCGCTGCTCGCGATCGTCAGTACCGTGACGCCCGGCGGGATCGCGCTCGACTTCGTGCTGGCCGTCGTGGTCGGGGCGGGGGTCGGCATCCTGATCGCGGTCGTCCTCGGCTTCGTGCGCAAGCAGGTGTCCTCCTCGGTGCTCGACACGAGCCTCTCGCTGGTGACGCCGTACGTCGCGTTCATCCCGGCGCAGCTGCTGCACGGCTCGGGAGTGCTCGCGGTGGTGGTCGCCGGGCTGTTCCTCGGCTTCCGGGCGCCGGTCATCCAGTCGGCGCAGGCGCGGATCGCGGAGTCGCTGAACTGGCGCACCATCCAGTTCCTGCTCGAGAACGCCGTCTTCCTCTTCATCGGGCTGAGCCTGTCCTCGGTGGTCGCGGCGACCGCCGACTCCGACATCGGCGTCTGGCAGGGGATCGGCATCAGCGCCGCGCTGCTCGGGGCGCTGATCGGCAGCCGGGTGCTCTGGATGTGCCTGACCACCGTCCTCTTCCGGCACGGACCGCGGCGGCTGCAGCAGCGCGGCTGGACCTGGCCGACGGCGCTCGGGGTGTCCGTGGCCGGGATCCGCGGCGTCGTCACGCTTGCGGCGGCGTTCCTGCTGCCGGAGGAGACGCCGCAGCGGGCGTTCCTGCAGTTCCTGGCGTTCGTGGTGGTCGCGGGGACGCTGGTCGAGGGGCTCGCGCTGCCGCGGGTGGTGCGGCTGCTCAAGCTGCCGGCGCCGAACGAGCAGCAGGAGCACGTCGAGAAGCAGATGCTGCTGGCCGAGGCGCAGTCGGCCGGTCTGGCGCGGCTCGACCAGGAGCCGCAGGACGGCGTCGAGGAGCGGGTGCTCGACCGGCTGCGGCGGAACGCGGTGTTCCTCGCGGACGCGCTGGAGAACCCGCCGGAGGGGGAGGGCGCGGAGCCGCTGACCCACTCCTACAACCGGCTGCGGCGCGTGATGATCGCGGCCGAGCGCGAGGCGGTGCTGAAGGCGCGCGCCGAGGGCCGCTACCAGGAGCCGGCGGTGCGCAGCGCGCTGGCTTTCCTCGACGTCGAGGAGGAGGCGCTGGCGGTGGGGCGGCAGTAGCTGACCTGCCCCGGCCGCCTGGAGTGAGCGGTGAAAATCCTATAGGATCGACGGGTCCGGCCGGAGGGCCGGCGCACTCGATGATGAGGAGCCGACGAGCATGACCCGTCTCTGGAACGAACCCGCCGACTTCGCCGACGACATGGTCGACGGCTTCGTCCGCGCCAACGGCCGCTGGGTCCGCAAGGTCGTCGGCGGCGTCTCCCGCTCGACCCGCTCCGAGGAGCCCGAGGTCGCGGTGGTCATCGGCGGCGGCTCGGGCCACTACCCGGCCTTCGCCGGACTGGTCGGGCCCGGCCTCGCCCACGGCGCCGCGATGGGCAACCTCTTCGCCTCGCCCTCGGCGCACCAGGTCGAGTCGGTGATCCGCGCGAGCGAGCAGGGCCGCGGCGTGCTGCTCAGCTACGGCAACTACGCCGGCGACGTGCTGCACTTCACCGCCGCGCAGGACGCAGTCCGGGCCGACGGCATCGACTGCCGCACCGTCACCGTCACCGACGACATCTTCAGCGCGAAGCCCGAGGAGGCGCACAAGCGCCGCGGGATCGCCGGCGACCTCACCGTCTTCAAGGTGGCCGGGGCTGCCGCCGCCGCGGGCTACGCGATCGACGACGTGGAGCGGGTGGCCGTGCTCGGCAACGCGCGCACCCGCTCGCTCGGCGTCGCCTTCACCGGCTGCACGCTGCCCGGGGCCGATGAGCCGCTGTTCTCGGTGCCCGAGGGCCGGATGGCGGTCGGGCTGGGCATCCACGGCGAGCCCGGGATCGACGAGGTCGACATCCCCAGCGCCGCGGAGCTGGCCGAGCTGTTCGTGACGCACCTGCTCGCCGACGCCGAGATCCCCGAGGGCGTGAGCGTCGACGGCGCCCGGGTGGTCCCGGTGCTGAACGGGCTCGGCTCGGTGAAGAGCGAGGAGCTGTTCGTCGTCTTCAGCACGATCGCCGACCTGCTCGAGGCGCGCGGGATCACCCTCGTCGACCCGCAGGTGGGCGAGTTCTGCACCAGCTTCGACATGGCCGGCGTCTCGCTGACGCTGTTCTGGGTCGACGAGGAGCTCGAGACGCTGTGGACGGCGCCGAGCGATACCCCGGCCTTCCGCACCGGGGCGGTCGACGGCGGCGCGCTCGTGGCCGTGACCGCGACGCAGGCCGAGGAGGTCGCCGCCGAGGTCGGCGAGGCGTCGGAGGAGTCGCGCGCCGCGGCGGCGCGGCTGTCGGACGCTCTGGCGGCGATCCGCGACGTGGTCGACGCGAACGCCGACGAGCTCGGCCGTCTCGACTCGATCGCGGGCGACGGCGACCACGGCATCGGCATGCAGCGCGGGGCGCGGGCGGCCGCGCAGGAGGCCGCCGACGTGCTCGAGCGCGGGGCCGGGGCGCAGACGCTGCTCACCCGGGCCGGCGACGCCTGGTCGGACCGCGCGGGCGGGACCTCCGGAGCGCTCTGGGGCGTCATCCTCCGCAGTGTCGGCGAGGCGCTCGGCGACGACCGCGCCGTGAGCGCGCGCGAGGTGAGCGCGGGGGTGACCGCCGCCTCCGATGCCGTGCGCGGCTACGGGAAGGCGAGCGTCGGCGACAAGACGATGGTGGACGCGCTGGTGCCGTTCGCCGAGACGCTGGCGGAGCGGGCCGGTGCGGGCGACGCGCTCGCGGACGCGTGGGGCGCTGCCGCGGGTGCCGCCCGCTCGGCCGCCGACGCCACCTCCGACCTGATGCCCGGACTCGGCCGCGCCCGCTCGCACGGCGAGAAGTCGCTCGGCACGCCCGACCCCGGCGCGATCTCGTTCGCGCTGATCGTCGAGGCGATCGCGCCGCAGCTCGGCGCCGCCTCCGGCACCGCATCGACCACGAACGCACCGTCCACCCACGAAGGAGAGACCGCATGAGCACCACCTGGAGGATCGTCGTCGGATCGGACGACGCCGGCTACGACTACAAGGAGATCCTGAAGCGCGATCTCGAGGCCGACGACCGGGTGGTCTCGGTCGTCGACGTGGGTGTCGACGCGGAGTCGCACACGCACTACCCGAGCGTCGCGATCGCGGCGGCCGAGCTGGTCGCGCGCGGCGAGGCCGACCGGGCGCTGCTGATCTGCGGCACCGGCCTGGGCGTCGCGATCGCGGCGAACAAGGTCGAGGGGATCCGCGCCGTGACGGCGCACGACTCCTTCTCGGTGGAGCGGGGCGTGCTCTCGAACGACGCGCAGGTGCTCTGCATGGGGCAGCGCGTCGTCGGCATCGAGGTCGCCCGGCGGAACGTGCGGGAGTGGCTCGGCTACGTCTTCGACGAGTCGAGCGCCTCGGCGGCGAAGGTGGAGGAGATCGTCGCGTACGAGCGCTCGGGAGCGACTGCGTAAGCTGAGCCGACCGCTGTGCCGAGCGCCCTCCATCGGGCGCCCCGGCCGGCCCCTTCCGCACCGATCCGCGAGGCTGTGATGACCGACGCCGTGTTCCGCCTGACCGGTGCGGAGTCGATCGAGCGGCGGGGCCTGCGCGACCACGTCTACGAGCGCGTGCTCGACGTGCTGCTCGGCCCGGACATCGAGCCGGGCATGCGCCTGTCGATCGACGCGGTGGCGCGCGAGCTCGGCGTCTCGCCGACGCCGGTGCGCGAGGCGCTCGTGCAGCTGGAGCGGACCGGCCTCGTCACCCGGGTGGCCAACAAGGGCTACCGGGTGGCGCCGCCGCTCGCCGACGACCAGCTCGACGCGCTCTTCGACGCGCGGCTGGTGCTCGAGAGCGGCGCGGCGGCGCTCGCGTCGGCGCACGAGGCGGCGCTGGTGCCGCGGCTGCAGGAGGCGCTCGCCGCGCACGAGGCGATGACCGCCGTCGTGCGCGCGGCCTCCACCGAGGGCGAGCTGCCGGTGGCGCTGCTGCGCGAGTACTTCGCGGTGGACTGGAACTTCCACCACCTGATCTTCGAGGGCACGCACAACCCGTTCCTGATCGACATGTCCGAGGCGATCTCCACGCGCGTGCACCGGATGCGCCAGACCGTGCAGACGGGCGTCAGCGACGCGGATGACGCCGTGCTGGAGCACCGGGCGATCGTGGACGCGTTCGCGGCCGGCCCGGAGGCGGCGGCTGCGGCGATGCGCGTGCACATCGAGCGGGTGCGCGAGCGCTCGCGCCGCGACTCCGTCCGCTGACACTGCGGCGTTCGGGGGCTGAACTCCGGCTCGCAGAATCGGCCCCGGCTCGCGGAATCCGGCGGTTCCCGCGTGCCGGAGTGCGTTCCGCGTGCCGGAGGTGGCCGGGGCTGAGCTCCGGCTCGCAGAATCGGCCTCGGCTCGCCGAATCGGGTGGTTCCCGCGTGCCGGAGTGCGTTCCGCGTGCCGGAGGTGGCCGGACGGTGCGCTGTCAGGGCGAGAGGTGTGCGCGGATGCCGCGACCCATGCTGGTCGAGTAGCCGCGGAGCGGCGTATCGAGACCTGGCTTCTGCAGGGGGGATCTCGATACGCCCGCCATGCGGGCTACTCGATCAGCATGGACCGCGCACTGCGCGGGTTGTTCGATCGGCAGGGGCCGCGCGATGCGCGGGCTGTTCGATCAGCAGGGGGACCGGCCGTCGGCCGGGCTGTCCGATCTGCAGGCGCTGAGCCCACTCATGCTGGTCGAGTAGCCGCGGAGCGGCGTATCGAGACCGACCCTCCTGCAGAACGGTGGATCTCTGTAGTCCCGCTGTGCGGGCTGCTCGATCAGCCGGAGGGTGGGACGGCGAAGGGCCCGGCCGCGGGTGCGGTCAGGCCCTTCACGGTGGCTGCGGGTCAGTGGCCCGCCTGCACGCTCGTGGTCTCGAGCAGCTCATCCGCCTTGGAGCCGCGGAAGAACTTGGTGCAGAACATCATGGCGGCGGCGAGGAAGGCGAAGACGCCGAGGGAGACGACTCCCCACACGCCGCTCTCGGTGGGCACGGCCTCATTGAAGCCGTTGCGCATCAGCGGGGCGACGAAGCCGCCCAGGTTGCCGAGCGAGTTGATCAGGCCGATGCCGGCCGCGGCCGCCGCTCCGGTGAGGAACGCGGTCGGGTAGGCCCAGGTGATCGGTCCGACGGAGAGGAAGCTCGCCACCGCGAGGGTGATGAACAGCAGGCCGAGGATCGGCTGGCCGGCCGAGCCCGCCCAGGCCGAGCCGAAGATCGACAGGCCGGTGAAGATGTAGAACATCGCACCCCAGGAGCGGCGGCGGCGGATCGTGTTGGCGTGCTGGCCCACGTAGTAGCAGGCGAACAGGCCCACCAGCCACGGGATGGCCGAGACGAGGCCGACCTGGAAGCCGACGTCCTGCCCGATCAGGTTCGCGACCTGCTGCGGGAGGTAGAAGGTGGTGCCGTAGACCGCGATCTGCAGGCAGAAGTAGATGATCGTGAAGTACCAGACCTTCCAGCTGGCCATCGCCTTCCAGATGCCGGTCGGGCCGTCGGCCTGGCGCACGGTGTCCTCGCGCTCCATCGCCGCCGTCAAGGAGTCCTTCTCGCCCTGCGTCAGCCACTTCGCCTTCTGCGGATGGTTCGTCAGGAACTTCAGCGCGGCGATGCCGGCGAGCACCGCGAGCACGCCCTCGGTGAAGAACATCACCTGCCAGCCCTCCCACGGGGTGATCTGGTTGCCGACGCTGATCAGGCCGCCGCTGAGCGGGGCGCCGAGCATCTGCGAGAAGGGCTGCGCCAGGTAGAAGATCGCGAACATCTGCACGCGGACCTTGTTGGGGAACCACTCCGACAGGAACATGATCACGCCGGGGAAGAGGCCGGCCTCGGTCACGCCGAGCAGGAAGCGCAGGATGATGAACATCGTGTCGCCGGTGGTGAAGGCGAACGCCGCGGCGACGATGCCCCAGGTGACCGCGATGCGGGCCAGCCAGAACCGGGCGCCGAAGCGCTTGAGCAGCAGATTGCTCGGGATCTCGAAGATCGCGTAGCCGATGAAGAAGATGCCGGCGCCGAGCGCGAACGCGCCGTCCGAGATGCCGCGGTCGACCGAGAGCGCCTCCTCGGCGAAGCCGACGTTGGTGCGGTCGAGGAACGCGACGAAGTAGAGGATGACGAGCATCGGCATCAGATGCCGGGACGCCTTCGAGATGGCGGATTTCAGCGCGGGATCACGGGTGGATCCGAGGGCTGGGGACGAGGTGGTCAAGGCGCTCTCCTTTGAGTCGGCCGAATGCGGTGAGGGTGGGAGGGTCAGGAGCCGAGGGCGGGCAGGATCTGCGCCATGCCGACGGCGACGAGGATCACGCCGACGCCGAGGAAGATCCAGCGGCCGAGCGACCAGGTTCCGGTGAGCTTGTTCATGGGGACGTCCGTTCCAGTGCTGAAGGGATCAGTGCCGAGGGATCGGTGCCGAGGGGATCAGTGCCGAGGGATCGGTGCCGAGGGGATCGGTGCCGAGGGATCGGTGCCGAGGGGGATCAGTGCATGTAGAGGCCGCCGTCGACGTTCAGGGTCTGACCCGTCACGAAGCCGGCGTCCTCGCTGATGAGGTACGCGATCGCCGCGGCGATGTCGCGGGGCGTGCCGATGCGCGGGAGCACGCCGTCGGCGGCCATGGCCGTCTTGCGCTCCTCGGTGAGGGTGCCGCCCATGATGTCGGTGTCGATCGGGCCGGGGGAGATCGCGTTGACGGTGATCCCCTGGCCGCCGAGCTCGCGGGCGACGCTGCGGGTGAAGCCGATGACGCCGGCCTTGGCCGCGGAGTAGGCGGTCTTGCTGAAGGTGCCGCCGCCGCGCTGCGCGGAGACGGAGGAGAGGCTGACGACGCGGCCGACGCCGCGGGCGACCATCGACTCCACCGCGCGGCGGGTGCTGAAGTGCACGCCGTTGAGGTTGACGTCGAGGACCCGCTGCCACTCCTCGGGAGTGACCTCGAGGTAGGAGACGGGGGAGGCGATCCCGGCCAGGTTGACCAGCGCCACGACGGGCGGGAGGGCGGCCTCGAGCGCGTCGAAGGCGGCGCGGACCTGCGCGTCGTCGGCGACGTTCGCTCCGGCGCCGGCGGCCTGGACGCCGTGCTGCTCGGCGATCTCGGCGGCCACCTCCTGCGCGGCCTCGGCGTGCAGGTCGATGACGCCGACGTTCCAGCCGAGCTCGGCGAGGTGGTGGGCGGAGTAGCGGCCGATGCCGCGCGGGGACGCGGCGCCGGTGAGGACGACGGTCCGGGACTCGGGGAATGCGGTCATGAGGGTGCTCCTTCTCGGTCGGCGCGTCAGGCGATCGGCGCGGGGCCGAGCTCGTCCATCAGCTTCTTGATGGCGACGTAGGCGCGGTTGCGGTACGCGATCAGCTCGGCGGTCCGCTCGGCGGGCACGTCGAGGTAGCCGGCGCCGGACTTGGTGCCGAACTTGCCGGCGTCGACCAGCGCGGCCAGCGACTCCGGGGTGGCGAAGCGCTCGGGCCAGCGGGTCTGCAGCGAGGCGTAGCAGAAGGCGTAGACGTCGAGGCCGGCCATGTCGGCGATCGCGAACGGGCCGAAGACGGGGAGGCGGAAGCCGAAGGTGGTGCGGACGATCGTGTCGATGTCCTCGGGGGTGGCGATGCCCTCCTCGACGATCTGCGTCGCCTCGTGGAAGAGCGCGTACTGCAGGCGGTTCAGCACGAAGCCGGTGGAGTCCTTGACCCGCGCGGTCTCCTTGCCGGTCGCCGCGACGATCTCCTCGGCCAGCGCGATCGCGCTCTCGGCGGTGCCGGCGTGCGGGATCAGCTCGACGCCGGGGATGAACGGCGCCGGGTTGGAGAAGTGCACGCCGAGGAAGCGCTCGGGGTTCGTCACGGCCTCGGCCAGCGAGCGGATCAGGATGGTCGAGGTGTTCGAGCCGATCACGGCGTCGGGGCGCGCGGCGGCGCTGATCCGGCGGAGGGTCTCGTGCTTGATCTCGATCTTCTCGGGCACGGCCTCCTCGATGAAGTCGGCGGTCGCGACGGCCTCCTCGATCGAGGCGGCGGGGGAGAGGTTCTGCCGGATCCGCTCGACCGCGTCCTCGGGGAAGAGACCGTCGGCGACGAACTGCGCGGTCTCGGTGAGCAGGCGCTCGTAGTTGCTGCGGGCGATCTCCTCGGAGATGTCGGCGATGACGACGGTGGCGCCGGAGAGCGCGAGGACCTGGGCCATGCCTCCGCCCATGTAGCCGGAGCCGACGACGGCGATGGTGCGCGCGGTCGGGGTGGTGGTGCCGGTGGTGTCTGCGGTGTCGCTCATGTCTGTCGTTCCTTACTGCGAGGCCCGGGCCGCGCGGGGCAGCAGCGAGCGGATGTAGGTCTGGTTGGTCGAGCACATGCCGAGGCTGTCGCCGCCGTAGTGCTCGGCGAGGAGGATGCCGCGGAAGCCGCCCTCGATCGCATCGCGCAGGACCTGGCGGTAGTTGATGAGACCGGCCTCCATGGTCGAGGGGACCGAGGTGGCCCAGGAGCCGTCGGCCGACTCGTCGCGGGTGTAGTTCTTCACGTGCATGTAGTTGGCGTAGGGGAGCGTCTTCGCGAACAGCTCGCGCCAGTCCTCGACCGGGCGGTGCAGGCGGATCAGGTTCGCGACGTCGGGGTTGAGGCCGACGTTGTCCAGGCCCACCTCCTCGACGAAGCGGACGGCGCTGTCGGCCGTGCCGAGGTAGGTGTCCTCGTAGAGCTCGAGTGCGAGGGGGAGGCCGACGTCGGCGGCGTGCTTCCCGAGCTCGCGGATGCGGCTGACGGCGGCGTTCCAGATGTCGGGGTCGTCGGGGTCCTTGGGGCCCTCGGCGGTCCAGAACCAGAGCGCGCGCTTCTGCGCCTCGCTGAACGGCTGGTGCAGACCGGTCGAGAAGACCTGCATGCCCCACTCGGCGGCCGCGTCGATGGTGCGGTGCGCGTAGGCGAGGTTCTTCTCCTCGTGCCCGGGCATGATCACGCTCTGGCGCTGCAGGTGCACCGAGGGGATGCCGATGCCGTGCGACTTCGCGATGCTGAGGAACTCGTCGCGGCGCGAGGGCTCGAGGTCGGCCGGGCGGACGTGGCTGTCGGCCAGCTCGGCGAGGGTGAAGCCGACCTGCTCGACCTGGGCGAACATGTCGTCCCAGACCTCGGGGGCCGCGTCGTGCAGGGCGACGCCGTCGCGGCCGACGGGCGGGATGCCGTGCAGGCAGGTGGCGATCGGCCAGGTCTCGGCGGTCCAGCTGTCGGGGTTCCAGTCGACGCCGTCCCAGGACTGCGCCCCCTGGAGGTTCGGCGCCCCCTGGACGGTCCGCGCGGGTGTGCTCTCGCTCATCAGTGCTCCATTGCGCTCGATGCGACCGGCGTTGGTCGCATAAAAGATCCTATAGGAAATATAGTCCTGGAGCGGCGGAGCGCAAGGGGCGGGCGGGGCCGCGGCCGGCGGGACGCCACCCCGGCCACCTCCGGCACGTGGGAACCGCTCCGGCACGCTGAGAATGTCCGATTCCGCGAGCCTGAGCTACAACCACGAGCCGAACGTCCGTCTCGGCTACCTCGGGCACGCAAAACTCAGTCCGGCGCGTTGAAACCCTGCGATTCCGCGTGCCCGGGCCGGAACTGCGAGCCGAACATGCGCGCCGGCCATCTCCGGCTCGCGAGAACCGCTTGGGCACGCCGGAACCATCCGATTCGGCGAGCCTGAGCCGGAACGGCGAGCCGAATATCCGTCCCGGCCACCTCCGGCACGCGAGAACAGTTCTGGCACGTCATAACCGTGCGATCTCGCGTGCCCGGGCCGGAACTGGGGGCCGAACATCCGCCACCGGCCTCCTCCGGCACGCGAGAACCGCTTGGGCACGACGGAACCACCCGATTCCGCGAGCCCGAGCCGGATCCGCGAGCCGAAGTCTCACCACGGCCACCTCCGGCATGCGAGAACCAGTACGGCGCGCCGGAACCGGCTGATTCCACGAGCCCGAGCCGATCGCGCGAGCCGAACCTCCGGCACCGGTCGGTCGGCGCGTCTCCGGCACGTGGAAACCGCTCCGGCACGGAGGAACCGGCCGATTCGGTGGGACCGGGCCGGGGCCACGAGTCCTTCGTCGTGCACCGCGGCGGCAGCGGCGGATAGCCGAACGGCGGGGACCCCCGAGGGGACCCCCGCCGTCAGCGGTGGTGCGGTGGTGCGGCGGGCGTCAGCTCAGCGTGGAGCGGACCGCCGCGCGCGCCTGGTCGAGCGCGCTGCGCAGGGCGTCCGTGCTCGCCGCGGTCACGGAGCCGTGCGCGGCGGCCGTGCGCAGCTCGGCGCGCAGCTCGTCGCGGAACTCGGTGAGCAACACCTCGGCGTCGCGCAGGGCGAGCCGGGAGGCGGTGCGCGCGTCGACCGCGGCGGTGTCGGCGGCCGGGGTCTCCGCGGACGGGGCGTCCTGCGGGCGCTGGCCCGACGTCGACTCCGACGACTCCTGCGTCGACTCCGCCGGGGCGGGCGTCTCGGCCGAGTGCTCCGGACCGCCGCGGGACGGTCGCGAGTCGCGAGCGGCGCTCGCCAGATCCGCGCGCAGGCTCTTCATCGCCTCCGCGACGCCGAGGCGCACCTCGTCGGCCAGGCGGCGGACGGAGTCGGTCAGCTCCTCCTCGATGTCGCCGAGGTCGGTCGCGCGGTTCGCCAGCTCGTCGCGGCCGGCGTCGGTGATGGAGTAGACGGTCTTGCGGCCGTCGGCCTCCTTGGTGACCAGGCCCTCCTCCTCGAGCTTCGCGAGGCGCGGGTAGACCGTGCCGGCGCTCGGGGCGTAGGTGCCGCCGAAGCGCTCGCTGAGCGCCTGGATCAGCTCGTAACCGTGCTTGGGCGACTCCGCGAGGAGGTTGAGCAGGTAGAGGCGCAGGCGGCCGTGCGCGAAGACGGGGCTCACAGCGCGCTCGCGTCGGTCAGGCGCTGTTCGGCGGGAGCGGCGGGCGAGCGGCGGACGACGGTGACGGCGCCGGTCACCGAGTTGGCGGTGACGTCGACCCACTTGGAGTCGAGCGAGCCGGTGGTCGCGGTGTAGCCGCGGCCGAACGTGCCCTTGACGACCTCGCCGTCGAGCTGGAGCGTGCCGGTGGCGGTGTTGATCCGGTAGCGGGCGCCGAGGCCCTCGTCGATGCGGATGGTGAGGTCGCCGCTGACGGTGTTGCACTGGATCTCGTCCGGTGCGTCCTCGGCGTCGACGAAGACGCTGCCCGAGACGCCGTCGACGGAGAAGCGGGTGAGCGCGCCGGCGGTGGTGACGTCGCCGGAGACGGTGTGCGCGGTGACGCGGCCGGTGTGGTTGCGGACGGAGAGCTCGCCGTGGACGGTGTTCGCCTCGATGTCGCCGCGCAGGCCGTCGATGACGATGTCGCCGCCGACCGTGGAGACGCGGGCGTCCGAGTGCAGGCCCGAGACGAGGCCGTCGGCCGAGACGGTGTCGAACTTGAGCGCGACGCCGCGGGGGACGAGCAGGCTGATGTCGGCGCGGTCGCCCTTGCGGCCGAGGCCCTTGGCGACGTCGACGACGGTGTCCCAGCGGAGCTGGATGTGGTCGACCTCGAGGCGGTCGCCGTCCATCGAGACCTTGAGCGGACGGCCGGAGACACTGTGCACCTCGACGCGGGCGGTGGGCTCGTCGTGCCCGATGACGTCGATCTGACCGCCGACCAGGGCGATCTTGATCGCGCGGACGACGTCGAGGTCGATGACCTTCGTCTCGCCCGCCTGCACGAGCCATTTCTCGAGAGACATGGTGCTCCTCCTTCTGCGCCCTCGTGGGGCGATCCTGCTGCTGGTGATGTCGGGACGACTCGCGATATAGCGCGAGTCGATGGAAGTCACGATATATCGCGTCTGGCGCCGTGGGCAAGAGCGCTCGGCGATCACCCAGGGGACGACGGGCGTCTGCTAGACCGGGAGCATGGATCCGCTCGCGGCACTGCAGGAGATCGCCGCCCTGCTCGAGCAGGAGCGGGCGTCGAAGTACCGCGCCAAGGCGTTCCGGAAGGCACTCGCCGTGCTCGAGGGCATGGCCGAGGGGGAGCGGACCGACCTCGCGCTGGTCCGCGCGGCGCCGGGGATCGGCGACACGACCTTCACCGTCATCAGCCAGGCGCTCGAGGGGCGGGTGCCGGACTACCTCGCCGAGCTTCGCGGCACCGCGTCCCTGCCCGAGAGCGCGCTGCGGAGCCTCCTCCGCGGCGACCTGCACAGCCACAGCGAGTGGTCCGACGGAGCGATGCCGATCGCAGCGATGGCCGACGCGGCCCGCGCGCTCGGCCACGAGTACCTCGCGCTGACCGACCACTCGCCGCGGCTGCGGGTCGCCCACGGGCTGAGCGCCGAGCGGCTCGCCGAGCAGCTGGAGCACCTGGCCGGTCTCGACACCGGATCGCTGCGGCTGCTCAGCGGGATCGAGGTCGACGTGCTGGAGGACGGCGCGCTCGACCAGTCGGAGGAGATGCTCGCGCGGCTCGACGTCGTGGTCGCGAGCGCGCACTCGAAGCTGCGGATGCCGAGCCGCGAGATGACGGCGCGCCTGGTCGCGGCGGCCGCGCATCCGCGGACCCGGGTGCTCGGGCACGTCACCGGGCGGCTCGTCACGGGGGAGCGCGGCACCCGGCCGCCGTCGACCTTCGACGCCGGCGCCGTCTTCCGGGCCTGCGCCGAGCACGGGACCGCGGTCGAGATCAACGCCCGCCCCGAGCGGGAGGACCCGCCGGACGAGCTGATCGCCCTGGCCCTCGAGGCCGGCTGCCTCTTCTCCATCGACAGCGATGCGCACGCCCCCGGCCAGCTCGGCCTCCTCGACTACGGCGCCGAGCGCGCCGAGCGCCTCGGTGTCCCACCCGCCCGCATCGTCACGACGTGGCCGCTCCCGCGACTCCTGGACTGGCTGGCGCCCTGATCCCCGCCGCGAGATGCCACTTGTGCACGCTTTTCACGGCGTGTCGCGTACACAAGTGGCATCTCGCGGAAGGCGAAGTCGCGGGTGGTACCCCCTTGACAGGAGGAGCTAGCGCGGGGGGAGTTCCGGCGCAAGTAGTGATTTCCCAGCGTGGGGAGCGGCATGCTCGTGGGGGCCGTCTCCGAGGCGCGCCCTCCTCCGCTCCGACCAGACCAGGTGATCCGTGGCCACGCAGACCGTTCTCGACGCCGTGCGCGCAGCGCCCACCCTCCTCGAGGCGATCCGGGCGGCCGACGCCCTGACGATCGCCGCCGTGAGCGACGGGGGCGGACGCGCGGTGCGGCTGCTCACCCGCGCGGCCCTCGACCCGAGCGACCAGCTCACCGCCATCGCCGCGGTGCACTCGCTCGCGCAGGTCTTCGACGAGGAGGCCGACCTCGCGCTGCTGCGGCTGCTCGCCGACGAGCGCGCCTTCATCCGCGAGCACGCCGCCTGGGCGTTCGGCGGACGCCTGCCCCGGCCGGCCGCGGTCGGCCCGCTGCTGCGCATGGTCCGCGACGGCGGCTTCGCCGGCATGCTCGCGCAGCGCACCCTGCTGCTCTGGGCGTCCTCCACCCCCGACCTCGTCGCGCTCGCGCTCGAGGGCGCGCTGATCGGCGAGCGCGACCGCGACGTCCGCGCGCGCTACGTCGAGACGATCGGCCTGGTCCCCGGCGCGATCGCCGAGCGGACCCTCCTGCACACCGCCGCCGACGAGGGCGAGGTGTTCGAGGCGCGCGCCGCAGCCGCCGACGCGCTCGGCGAGCGGCCCTCCGACGACGCCGCGCTGATGCTCGCCCGCCTCGGCGAGATGCCCGAGCCGCTCGGCCCCGTGGCGCGCGTAGCCCTCGCCGACCGCGCCATCGCTCCTGTCGCCGACGCCGGCCCCACCGTCGCGCAGCTCTTCGTGCACGCCGACATCGACGGCACGCTCACCCGCGTCGGCGCGGGCGACAACGGCGGCATCGCCACCCTCCTCGTCCGCCTCGGCGACGCGCTGACGGAGGAGGACGGCATCGAGCGCGTCCTCACCCTCTCCCGCGGCACCCCGGCCGAGGCCGAGCGCGCGCTCGCCGAGCTGCCCGCCGCGGGCCACGGCTTCGCTCCCGTGCCGTTCGTGGGCGCCGCCGTGCCGATGCCGCTCGCCTGGCCGCGGCGCATCGCCGCCGAGCGCGGGATCCGCCGGTACCTCCGCGCGGCCGGCCGCGTCGACGTCGTGCACCTGCGGATGGCCGACGTCGGCTCGCTCGCCGCGGCCGCCGTCGCGCGCGAGCTGGAGATCCCCGTCGTCTTCACCGTCGCACCCGACCCGCACGCGCTGATCGCCGGGCTCGACGAGGCGGGCACCCTCTCGCGCGCCGACTTCGGCGACCGCGACGCCGTCGAGCACTTCTGGTTCCGGGTGCGCCTGGTGCAGCGGCTCGCCGCCGACGCCGCGCACACCGTGCTCTTCCCGCGCGCCGAGCTCGCCGAGACGATGCGTGACATGCTCGGCATCGACATCACCGCGCACCCCGAGCGGCACACGATCGTCCCCGAGGGGATCGACGTGCGCCTGGTCGAGCGCGGCGAGGAGGCGGCGCGCGCCGCCGCGGCCGGTGAGCCGGTCGCCCTCGACGCCGGCGACGACCTCTCCGCCCTCGACGCGCTCCTCGCCGAGCTGCCGGCCGAGCGCCGCGGGCTGCCGCTGCTGCTCAGCGTCGGGCGGCTGCACCGGGTGAAGGGGATGGCGACGCTGGCCGAGGCCTGGGCCGGCTCGCCGCTGCGCGACCGCGCGAACCTCCTCCTCGTCGGCGGCGACCTCGACGCGCCGACCCCCGACGAGACGGAGCAGCTCGACCGGATCCGCGCCGTCACCGCCCGGCCCGGCTCCGCGGGCGGTCTGCTGCTCGCCGGGCACCGCCCCAACGGGACCGTCGCGCGCTGGCTGGGCGCCGTGCGTCACGGCCGCCCCGGGCTCGCCGCGGCCGGCGGCGCCTACGTCTGCGCGAGCGTCAAGGAGGAGTTCGGCATCGCGCTGCTCGAGGCGCTCGCCGCGGGGCTGCCGGTGGTCGCACCGGCCACGGGCGGCCCGGCGACCTACGTGGAGGAGGGCGTGACCGGCTTCCTGATCGACACCTCCGACCAGGAGGCGCTCGCCGTCGCCGCCTGCCTCGCGCTCGACCTCGCCGCCGGTCCGCTCGCCGAGTACTCCGCCGAGCGCGGCCGCGCCATGGTGCGCGAGCGCTACACGATCGAGGCGATGGCGCACGCGCTCTCCGCCGTCTACGCGCGGGCGACCGCGGAGCAGGAGCGCCCGCTCGGCTCGGACCTCGTGCTGGGCGCCTCGTGACCCTGCTGATCGTCAGCCCCGACTACGCCTCGCACCTGCTGCCGCTGGCGACCCTCGGCACCGCCTGGCGCGCGGCCGGGGAGCGCGTCGTGGTCGCGACCGGCGACGCGACGCGCTCGATCGTCGACGGCTTCGGCTTCGAGCACGTCCCGCTCCGGCTCGGGCGCGGCTCCAACCCGGGCACGATCCGGGCGGAGGAGCAGGCGCCCGACGAGGGCGACTCGCTCCGCGGCTTCTTCGACGCGACCCGCCGCGGGATGGTGCCGACGCTCGAGTACCAGGCCGGCGAGCGGCTGACCGACCTGCTCTGGGACCCGGCGGGCGTCGCCGCGCGGCTGCGCGAGATCCTCGACGAGGTCCGGCCCGACGCGATCGTCGTCGACCACCTCGCCTTCACCGCGCGGGTCGCGCTGCGGGCGCTCGGCGTGCCCTACGGCGACGTGGTGCTCGGGCACCCGAGCGCGCTGACGGTGCCCGGCGAGGTCTACGGCTTCCCGCCGGTCTGGCCCGACGCCTTCGAGCCGCCGGCCGAGGATCTCGCGCGGCTGCGCACGCTCTGCGAGCGGGTCCGCGACTCCTTCACGGCGGAGTGGAACGCCGCGCTGACCGCGCTCGACCCGGCCGCGCCGCTCAGCCTCGACGCCTTCGCGGAGAGCGGCGACGTGCTGCTGCTGAACTACCCCGGAGAGCTGCACGACGCGGCGCGGACGGCGCAGCTGCCGCCGCACGCCTTCCTCGGCTCGGCCGTCCGCGGCGAGCCGCGCGACGCCGAGGTGGAGGAGTGGCTCGCCGCCTCGGACGACCCGGTCGTCTACGTGAGCTTCGGCAGCTTCCTCTCGGTGCGCGACGACGTGCTCGCGCGGGTGGTGGCGGCGCTGGCCGGCGTCTCCGTCGACGGGCGGCCGGTGCGCGTCGCGCTCGCCTCGGGCGCGACCGATCCGTCGGCCCTGGGCGACGTGCCCGCCGGCTGGTTGGTCCGCGGCTTCCTGCCGCAGGTGACGCTGCTCGGCCGGGCCGCGCTGGCGGTCACGCACGGCGGCAACAACAGCGTGACGGAGTCGATGACGGCCGGGGTGCCGCTGGTCGTGCTGCCGTTCTCGACGGACCAGTTCGCGGGGGCCGCGGCGCTGGAGGACGCGGGGGTCGCGGAGGTGCTCGATCCGAACGCGGCCGGGGTGCCCGAGCTGGCGGACGCGGCGCGGCGGATGCTCGCGCTCGACGGCGCGGCGCGGGAGCGGTTGGACGAGCTGTCCGCGGCGCTCACCGGGACGACCGGCCCCGAGCGCGCCTACGCGGCTTTGGCGCTTGCCGCGTCGTGAGCGAGGACGACCCCCTCGAGGACGGGCCCACCGACGACGGGCGCTGGCTGGTCGTCAACGGCCGCCGCTGGCGCCGGACCGACCCGAGTCTCCCCGAGGACGTCGTCGCGGCGCTGAAGTCGCACCTCGGCCGTGGCCGCTCCGGCGTGCGCACGGCGAAGAAGGCCGGCGACGACGCCGCGGTCGCCGCCGCCCGCACGCGGACCGGCCTGGCCAAGCACGGCCTCGGCGAGCGCGGCCCGAAGTGGTGGGACGAGCCCGAGTCCGCCCGCCTCGACCGCGCCCTGGCGGCCCTCCGCGACCTCGACGCCCTGTAGCCCCTCCCGTCCCGCGAGATGCCACTTGTGAGCGCTTCCGTCGGCGTGTCGCGCTCATAAGTGGCATCTCGCGGAGCGGAGCAGGGGGCGTCAGAGCAGGGACTCCGCGAGGGAGAGGGCGCCGCGGACGCCGGCCTCGTCGCCGAGGGCCGGGGGGACCAGGCGGAGGTGGGCGGCGCCGGTGCCGTTCGCACCGGGGGCGCCCATCAGGCGCTCCACCTCGGCCTCGGTGGCGGCGAGCAGGCCGGGCGTCTTGGCGACGCCGCCGCCGACGATGGCGAGCCGGACGCCCGCGACGTAGGCGAGCGTCGTCACGAGCTGGGCGAGGTAGTAGGAGCTGAAGCGCAGGTTCGCCGCCGCGTCCTCCGCACCGAGGCTCGAGCCGTCCACACCCCAGCGCGCCGAGATCGCCGGGCCGGCGACGAGCCCCTCGAGGCAGTCGCCGTGGAACGGGCAGGTGCCCTCGAAGCGGTCCTCCGGGTGCCGGCGGGGCAGCACGTGCGCCACCTCGGGCCAGCCGCTGCCGGCGAGGAGACGGCCGCCCGCGACGAGGCCGCCGCCGACCCCGGTGCCGACGGTCAGGTAGACGAAATCGGGCTCGCCCTGCCCCGCGCCCCAGCGCGCCTCGCCGAGGGCGGCGCCGTTGACGTCGGTCACGAGCGCGGAGCGGGCGCCGGGCGCCGCCGCCTCGAGCGGGGACAGCACGTCGGTGCCCTCCCAGCCGAGCTTGGGCGTGGAGGTGAGCCGGCCGTAGCCGGGGGAGGCGGGGTCGATGTCGAGCGGGCCGAACGAGGCGACGCCGATCGCGGCGACCGTCCCCTCGACGCCGTGGTCGCGGGCGAACGCGGCCAGGTCGCCGAGGGTCTCTGCGGGGCCGCGGGTGGGCAGGGTCGTGGTGGCGAGGATCCGCTCGGGGTCCTCGCGCGCGGCGACCGCGGCGACGACCTTGGTGCCGCCGGTCTCGATGCCGAGGAGGAGGGCGCGAGGCGCGGTGTCCGAGGTCACCGGGTCGGCAGGACGTGCACGGGCGGACGGCGGCGTCGAGGAGTCACGGTGAGGCTTTCCGTTGAGCGCGGCGGGCCGCGGCGGACACGATGCTCGAATGCTAACGGCCGCGCACCGAGGGCGCTCAGCGGGAACCTCCGGCTCCGGGCCGATCGAGCAGGGCGCGTGGCGGAGCGATGGCGGCGGAGGTCCTGGTGGTGGTGGGTCTCGATACGCCCTGCGGGCTACTCGACCAGCAGGGGGTGGCCCTGCGGGCTGCTCGACCAGCAGGGGGTGGCCCTGCGGGCTGCTCGACCAGCAGGGGGTGGCCCTGCGGGCTACTCGACCAGCAGGGGGCGGGCGTCTCTTCCACAGAGATCCGACGTCCGCGGGAGTGGTCGCCGGACTCCCGCCCTCCCCGTGCGTCACGGCCGGCGCCACGGACGGACGGTCCATCCCTTCGGAGGCGTCCTCGCCGCAGTGCCGCGATCCTGCGCGCGAGACCGCGATAGTGAGCGATTCCGTGCGTCTCCTGGCGAAAATCGCAGGATCCGCGCGTGCGAGACTGGTTGCGAGCGTGCTCCACCCGCCTCGCGGGGACGGAGCCACTGGACCCGGTCCGCTCATCCGCATCCTTTCGCAGGAGGACTCGAATGACCGATACCGCCGTGCTCGCCACCGCCCCGACCCGCACCCCCGTCGCCAAGACCGTCCTGATGTGCCGCCCCGAGCACTTCACCGTCGTCTACCGCATCAACCCCTGGATGGACCCGCAGGTCCCCACCGACACCGCCCTCGCCGTGCGCCAGTGGCAGACGCTGTACGACACCTACGTCGAGCTCGGCTTCGACGTGCAGCTGATCGAGCCCGAGGCCGGCCTGCCCGACATGGTCTACGCCGCGAACGGCGGCTTCGTGATCGACGGCATCGCCTACGGCGCCTCCTTCACCTACCCCGAGCGCCAGCCCGAGGGCCCCGCGTACATGGACTGGTTCCGCGGCGCCGGCTTCGACGTGCGCGTGCCCGAGGAGGTCAACGAGGGCGAGGGCGACTTCCTCCTCGTCGGCGAGCGCATCCTCGCCGGCACAGGCTTCCGCTCCGCGTCCGACTCGCACGCCGAGGTCGCCCGGATCTTCGGCCGCGAGGTCGTCACCCTCGAGCTGGTGAACCCCTCGTTCTACCACCTCGACACCGCGATCGCCGTGCTCGACGACACGAACATCGCCTACCTGCCGAGCGCGTTCAGCGAGGAGGGCAACCGCGTCCTCCGCGAGCTCTATCCCGACGCGATCCTCGTCTCGGAGGAGGACGCGTCCGTCCTCGGGCTCAACTCCTTCTCCGACGGCCTCAACGTCGTCATCGCCTCGCGCGCGGCCGGCTTCGAGCGCCAGCTGCGCGAGCGCGGCTACCACCCGATCGGCGTCGACCTGTCCGAGCTTCTGCTCGGCGGCGGCGGCGTGAAGTGCTGCACCCTCGAGCTGCGGCGCTGACCCCTCCCCTTCTCCCTCACCCACTCCGCAGAAGTCGTCGTACTCGGCGCTCGAGTACGACAACTTCTGAGGAGTCGATCGTCCTCAGGAGGCACGACATGAGCATCACCGAGACCGACCGTTCCGCCGAGCTGATCGCCGCGGAGGAGGCGCACGCCGCGCACAACTACCACCCCCTGCCCGTCGTCGCCGCGACCGGCGAGGGCGCCTGGATCACCGACGTCGAGGGGCGCCGCTACCTCGACTGCCTCGCCGCGTACTCCGCCGTCAACTTCGGCCACTCGCACCCGGTGCTGCTGGACGCCGCGCGCGCGCAGCTCTCCCGGGTCACCCTCACCAGCCGCGCCTTCCACAACGACAAGCTCGGCCCGTTCGTGACGGCGCTCGCCGCGCTCGCCGGCAAGGACATGGTCCTCCCGATGAACACGGGCGCGGAGGCGGTCGAGTCCGGCATCAAGGTCGCCCGGGCCTGGGGCTACCGGGTGAAGGGCGTCGCGCCGGGCCGCGCGAACATCATCGTCGCGGCCGGCAACTTCCACGGCCGCACCACCACGATCATCTCGTTCAGCGACGACGCGGAGGCGCGCGACGGCTTCGCGCCGTTCACGCCCGGCTTCCGCACGGTGCCCTTCGGCGACGCGGCGGCCCTCGAGGCCGCGATCGACGAGGACACCGTCGCCGTGCTGATCGAGCCGATCCAGGGCGAGGCGGGCATCGTCGTCCCGCCGGCCGACTACCTCCCCGCCGTCCGCGAGATCACCGCGCGGCACAACGTGCTCTTCATCGCCGACGAGATCCAGTCCGGCCTCGGCCGCACCGGCGCGACCTTCGCCTGCGACCTCGTCGACGTCGTCCCGGACGTCTACCTGCTGGGCAAGGCGCTCGGCGGCGGCATCGTGCCCGTCTCGGCGGTCGTCGCGAACGCCGACGTGCTCGGCGTGCTCCAGCCCGGCCAGCACGGCTCGACCTTCGGCGGCAACCCGCTCGCCGCCGCCGTCGGCCTCGCGGTCGTCGAGCTGCTCGCCACCGGCGAGTACCAGGCGCTGGCCCGCGAGCGCGGCGCCCAGCTGCACGCCCGCCTCACCGCGCTGATCGGGCGCGGCGTGGTCGCCGTCCGCGGCGCCGGACTCTGGGCCGGCATCGACATCGACCCCGCCCTCGCCTCCGGCCGCGCCGTCTGCGAGGCCCTGATGGCCCGCGGCGTCCTGGCCAAGGACACCCACGGCTCGACCATCCGCCTCGCCCCGCCCCTCGTCGTCACCGCCGCCGAGATCGACTCCGCCGTCGACGAGCTGGAGGCCGTGCTCGACTCCCTGCGCTAACGCCCCGCCTCCCTCCCGCGAGATGCCACTTGTGCACGCCTTCCACGGCGTGTCGCGTGCACAAGTGGCATCTCGCGGAGGGTGCTGAGCCCCCTCGACCGGCGACGGCGAGGGGGCTCCGTCGTGCCCGGGCTCAGCGCGGATCCGGCGCTGTGCGGGCAACTTCCGGCGGATGCTGTCATGCTGGACGCGGCCGCCGCGGTCTCTGCAGCGATCCGAACACTCCGGATCCACCCCCTCACCGCGACCCGCGCCCCCACCCGCACCGCTCCCGGTGCCGCACGATGCGGCGCGGAGCACGACCCGGGTGGCCGCGGACGAGGCCGTGCAGAGCACCGGAACCACCCGGCGCCTGCGACCACACAGACCACCTGCGCCGAGGCGCTCCGCACGAAGCGGGGGCCGCGCGCACCAGCACGACGCCACGTCCCCCACCGGAAAGCACCCATGCGAAACGCCAGAACCGCCAAGCCCGCGCGCCACCACCTCGAGCTCCCCGCCCCCAAGCCGCTGGAGAAGGGCGGCATGCGCATCACCCCGCTCGGCGGCCTGGGCGAGATCGGTCGCAACATGACCGTCTTCGAGCACAAGGGCAAGCTGCTCATCGTCGACTGCGGCGTGCTCTTCCCCGAGGAGAACCAGCCCGGCATCGACGTGATCCTGCCCGACTTCGCGGCGATCCGCTCGCGCCTGAAGGACATCGAGGCGATCGTGCTTACCCACGGCCACGAGGATCACATCGGCGGCGTGCCGTACCTCCTCAAGGAGCGCGGCGACATCCCGATCATCGCGTCGACCTTCACCCTCGCGCTGATCACCGCGAAGCTCACCGAGCACCGCATCACCCCGCGCACCCGCCCGGTGAAGGAAGGCGACCGGATCGACGCCGGCGTCTTCGACCTCGAGTTCCTCGCGGTCAACCACTCCATCCCCGACGGCCTCGCGGTCGCCATCCGCACCGAGGCCGGCCTCGTGCTGCACACGGGCGACTTCAAGATGGACCAGTTCCCGCTCGACGGCCGCACCACCGACCTCCCCGGCTTCGCGCGCCTCGGCGACGAGGGCGTCGACCTCTTCCTGGTCGACTCCACCAACGCCGACGTCCCCGGCTTCGCGATCTCCGAGGGCGACCTCGCCCCCGCAATCGACCAGGTCTTCCGCACCGCCCCGCGCCGCATCGTCGTCTCGAGCTTCGCCAGCCACGTGCACCGCATCCAGCAGGTGCTCGACGCCGCGCAGAAGCACGGCCGCAAGGTCGCCTTCGTCGGCCGCTCGATGGTCCGCAACATGGGCATCGCCGCCGAGCTCGGCTACCTCAAGATCCCGGCCGGCCTCGTCGTCGACATGAAGGTGCTCGAGAAGCTGCCCGCGACCCAGATCGTGATGATCTGCACCGGTTCGCAGGGCGAGCCGATGGCGGCGCTCTCGCGGATGGCCAACAAGGACCACATCATCGACATCGGCCCCGGCGACACCGTGCTGCTCGCCAGCTCGCTGATCCCCGGCAACGAGAACGCCATCTACCGGATCATCAACGCCTTCACCCGCTGGGGCGCGACCGTCGTGCACAAGGGCAACGCCAAGGTGCACGTCTCGGGCCACGCCAGCGCGGGCGAGCTCGCCTACTGCTACAACATCCTCCGCCCGACCGCGGTCCTGCCCGTGCACGGCGAGTGGCGCCACCTCACGGCGAACGCCGCGATCGCGACGCGCACCGGCATCGACGAGAAGAACGTGTTCGTCGTCGAGGACGGCGTCTCGATCGACCTCGTCAAGGGGCGCTCGCGGATGAGCGGCCGCATCCCGGCCGACCTCGTCTTCGTCGACGGCACCACGATCGGCGTCGCGACCGAGGACGCGATGATCGACCGCCGCGTCCTCGCCGAGGAGGGCACCATCACGGTGCTCGCCATCGTCGACCTGGACCGCGGCACGCTCGGCGAGCCGGTCGAGTTCTTCACCCGCGGCTTCGTCGAGGAGCCGAGCTGGAAGGAGAACGCCAGCAAGGCGATCGACGACGCGGTGCTGCAGGCCGCCGGCCAGCCCACCGACCGCGACGCGATCGAGAAGCTGATCACGCGCACCCTCGGCCGCTGGCTGACCCGCCGTCACCGCCGCAACCCGGTCATCACGACGATCGTCGTCGAGGAGTAGTCCTCCCACCCCGTGCACAACTAAGGCTGGATGGCCTCGATCGCTCGTTTCTCGGGCCGATCCGGGCCTCCAGCCTTATTTGTGCACGCGTCGCGGCGGTGACCCGCTTCCGTCGGGCCGCCCGCCCGCGAACTGCCCGTTAGGGAACCGTATGGATCCGGGCGTTCTCGGCTCCGGAGCCGCCTCCGCCGAGTAGACACGTCCAGTGACCTCCTCTCTCGTCCGCGGCGACGCCGACGCCCTCGAACCCTCGCCCCTCTCCTCTGCGCCCTCCTCCGGGCGCCGCGGCGGAGTGAAGGCGTGGCTGCTCGAGGGGCTGCGGAGCGACTCCGGCGCGCACCCCGGGCCCCACTCCACCACCGAGAAGACGCACTCCTGGTGGCGCGTGATGTGCCTGACCGGCGTCGACTACTTCTCCACGCTCGGCTACCAGCCCGCGATCGCGGCGCTCGCGGCCGGCCTGGTCTCGCCGCTGGCGACCATCGTCCTGGTGCTGCTGACCCTGTTCGGCGCGCTGCCGGTCTACCGCCGCGTCGCGCGCGAGAGCTTCCGCGGTGAGGGCTCGATCGCGATGCTGGAGCGGCTGCTGCCCTGGTGGGGCGGCAAGCTCTTCGTGCTGGTGCTGCTCGGCTTCGCGGCGACGGACTTCATGATCACCATCACCCTGTCGGCGGCCGACGCCACCGCGCACGCGGTCGAGAACCCGTTCGCGCCGGCCTGGTTCCACGGCGCGGAGGTGCCGCTGACGCTGGGGCTGGTCGCGCTGCTCGGGATCGTCTTCCTCCGCGGCTTCAAGGAGGCGATCTCGATCGCGCTCGTGCTGGTCGCGGTGTTCCTCGCGCTCAACGCGGTCGTCATCGTCGTCGCGATCGCGCACGTCGCCGAGAACCCGGTCGTGATCGGGAACTGGTGGTCGGCCCTGACGACGCAGCACGGCAATCCGCTGATCATGGTCGGCATCGCGCTGATCGTGTTCCCGAAGCTGGCGCTCGGGCTCTCCGGCTTCGAGACCGGCGTGGCGGTGATGCCGCAGATCCGCGGCGACGCGAGCGACACCGACGCGGCCCCGCTCGGGCGGATCCGCGGGGCGAAGCGGCTGCTGATCACGGCCGCCGTGACGATGTCGGCGTTCCTGATCACCTCGAGCTTCGTGACGACGCTGCTGATCCCGCAGGCCGAGTTCCAGCCGGGCGGGCAGGCCAACGGCCGCGCCCTCGCCTACCTCGCGCACGAGTACCTCGGCGACGCCTTCGGCACCGCGTACGACGTCAGCACGATCTGCATCCTCTGGTTCGCCGGCGCCTCGGCGATGGCCGGGCTGCTCAACATCGTGCCGCGCTACCTGCCGCGCTACGGGATGGCGCCGCAGTGGGCCGCGGCGGTGCGCCCGCTGGTGCTGGTCTTCACGGCCGTCGCGTTCCTGATCACGATCCTCTTCCAGGCCGACGTCGACGCCCAGGGCGGCGCCTACGCGACCGGGGTGCTGGTGCTGATCACCTCCGCCTCCGTCGCCGTGTTCCTCTCGGCCAAGCGCAAGAAGCAGCGCAAGCGGGCTGTCGGCTTCGCGGTGATCGCGCTCGTCTTCGTCTACACGACGGTCGTGAACGTGGTCGAGCGGCCGGACGGCGTCCGGATCGCGAGCCTGTTCATCCTCGGGATCCTCGTGGTGTCGCTGATCTCGCGGGTGCAGCGCTCGTTCCAGCTGCGGGCGACCTCGGTGACCTTCGACGCGCAGGCGCTCGACTTCCTCAGCACCGACGCCGACGACTACGGCGTGATCCGCGTCCTCGCGAACGAGCCCGACGACGGCTCCGAGCGCGAGTACCGCGACAAGCTGGCCGAGGAGCAGCGCGACAGCAACCTGCCGATGCGCGGCCCGGTCCTCTTCCTCGAGGTGCACACCACCGACTCGTCCGACTTCGAGGAGGACCTCGTGGTGCAGGGGCGCGTCTGCCACGGCTTCCGCGTGCTCACGGTGACCAGCGGCAACATCCCGAACACGATCGCCACGGTGCTGCTCGAGATCCGCGCCCTGACCGGCGTCGTCCCGGACGTCTACTTCGAGTGGACCGAGGGCGGCCCGCTCTCCAACATGTTCCGCTTCCTGATCACCGGCACCGGCGAGGTCGCCCCCGTGACCCGCGAGGTCCTGCGCCGCGCCGAGCCCCGCCGCGAGCGCCGCCCGGGCGTCCACGTCGGCTGACCGCGCGCCCGTCCCTCCCCGCCGCGAGATGCCACTTGTGCACGCTTTCCACGGCGTGTCGCGTGCACAAGTGGCATCTCGCGGGAGGGGACGGGGCTTGAGCACACCCGACGTTCGGCGACTGGGAGTCGACGGGGAGCGTGGTGGTGCGCGACGAGGCGGGCAAGGAGATCGGCCTGATCTCGCCCACGGACAGACCCTCGGCCTCGCTGCTCGCGGTGGCGCCTGCGCACATCCGCAAGATCCGCCGCGGTGTGCTCGAGCGGAGCCGGTTTCCGGATGTGCTCCACGACGACCGCGGCGTCCTCCGTCGCCCCGCTGCGTGGGGCGGAAAGAGCTGAGGCCCCTTCCGGAGAAGGGGCCTCGCGCCCGGTAGCCGAAGCGTCCGGGCGTGTCCCCTCAGCGTACGCGCCTCCCCCGCTCCCCGCCGCGAGATGCCACTTGTGCACGCCTTCCACGGCGTGTCGCGTGCACAAGTGGCATCTCGCGGGAGGGGAGGGAGGGGAGGGGGGAGGGAGGGGCGGGTCAGTCGCGGACCGTGGAGAGGGGCTCGGTGATGCTCTCGAGGCTGCGGCGCTCGGCGTCGACGCCGAAGATCAGGGCGACGACGCCGCCGACGATCATCACCGCCGCGCCGACGAAGTAGCCGACGGTGAGCGGGCCGCGGTCGCTGCCGTCGCCGATCAGCACGCCGTAGAGGGTGGGCGCGACGGCGCCGGCGATCTGGCCGAGGGTGAAGAAGTACGAGATCGCCTGGCTGCGCAGCTCCAGCGGGAAGATCTCGCTGACCGTGAGGTAGGCGCTCGAGGCGCCGGCGGAGGCGAAGAAGAACGAGACGCACCAGAGGATCGTCTGGGTCGTCGCGGTCAGCACGTCCATGCTGAACAGCAGCGCCGAGAGCGCGAGCACCGCCCCGGAGACGCCGTAGGTGAGGAAGATCATCTTCCGCCGGCCCCAGACGTCGAACAGATGGCCGAGCACCAGTGGCCCGACGAGGTTGCCGATCGCGAACGGGAAGAAGAAGTACGAGACGGCGTTCTGCTCCACGCCGTAGAAGTTCTCCAGCACCAGCGCGTAGGTGAAGAAGATCGCGTTGTAGAGGAACGACTGGGTGATCATCATGGTCGCGCCGACCAGGGTCCGCTTCGGGTACTGCCTGATCAGCACCCGCGCGATGGTGCGGAACGGGATGCTCTCGGTCGCCTTCACCGTGATCGCCTGCGAGTCGTCGACCGGCTCGAGCGTCCCGCCCTCCGACTCGACGCGCCGCTCGATCTCGTGGACGGTGCGCTCCGCCTCCTCCTCGCGGCCGTGGGTCATCAGCCAGCGCGGGCTCTCGGGGATGTGCCGGCGGAGGTAGATGATCGCGAGTCCGAGGATCGGCCCGAGGAAGAAGCCGAGGCGCCAGCCGACGTTCTCGGCGAAGAGCTGGTCGTTGAGGAAGAAGAGGTTCGCCGCGGAGCCGAGCGCCGCTCCGCCCCAGTACGTGCCGTTGATCGCGATGTCGACGCGGCCGCGGTACTTCGAGGGGATCAGCTCGTCGATGGCGGAGTTGATCGCCGCGTACTCGCCGCCGATGCCCATCCCCGCGAAGAAGCGGAAGACGGCGAGGAAGAGGTAGTTCGGCGCGAGGCCGGCCAGGCCGCTCGCGACCAGGTAGATCACCAGCGTCAGGATGAAGAGCTTCCGCCGGCCGAGCCGGTCGCTCAGCCGCCCGAAGATCAGGGCGCCGACGATCTGGCCGACCAGGTAGACCGTGCCGAGCACGCCGACCTGCGCGGCCGAGAGGTCGAACTCCTTCGCGAAGCCGGCACTCGCGACGATCTGGATCTCGAGGCCGTCCAGCACCCAGGAGAAGCCGAGGCCGACGACGATCGACCAGTGGAACCGCGTCCACGGCAGCCGGTCGATGCGGGCGGGGACGAGGCTCCGGACGGGGCCGCGCTCTTCGGTGTCGGTGGACATGGCTCGCGCCTTCCTGTCGCCCCGGCTGCGCTGCTGATGCGCGCGGTCCCGGACGCGGCGAGACGACGATAGACCCGAGCATCGCCGGGCTATGCACCCCTTGCCATGGCGCGCCTGCCGGGTGTATCCGACGACGTGCGCGTCTGCTCCCCTCCGCGAGATGCCACTTGTGCACGCCTTCCGCGGCGTGTCGCGTGCACAAGTGGCATCTCGCGGAGGGGGACGGGCGGGGCGCCGAGGGGGTGGGTAGCGTGGGGGGATGATCGATGCGACACCCGCCGGAACACCCGCCTACGTCCTGAGCGAGGGGCCTGTCTGGGACGGGGAGACCGGCCGGCTCACCTGGGTGGACATCGAGGCGGGCGCGGTGCTGTCGGCGCCGCTCACCGCGGACGGGCTCGGGGCGATCAGCCGCACGGACGTCGGCGAGCAGGTCGGCTGCGCGCTGCCGCTCGGCGACGGGCGCGTGCTCGTCGCGCTCACCCGCCGCCTCGCGATCCTGGAGGTCGACGGCTCGCTGACCCGCGGCTCCGAGCTGCTGCCCGAGGGGCACCGCTTCAACGACGGCTCCATCGACCCGCAGGGCCGGCTCGTCGTCGGCTCGCTGACGCTGGGCGAGTCCGTCGGCGACGACGTGCTGCTGCGCCTCGAGCACGACGGAGCGGTCACCGTCCTCGACCACGACCTGCGGCTCTCGAACGGCCTCGGCTGGTCGCCCGACGGCGCGGTGATGTACTCGGTCGACACCGAGTCCGGCGTCGTCTACCGGCGCCCGTACCTCGACGGGGTGAACGGCCCGCGCGAGACCTTCCTCGAGCCGGAGGAGGGCGTCATCCTCGACGGCATGACCGTCGACTCCGAGGGCCGGCTGTGGTGCTCGGTCTGGGGCGGGAGCGGCGTGCGCGTCTACGACTCCGACGGTCGCCGACTCGAGGGCGAGGGCATCGCGATCGACGCGCCGCACTCCTCCAGCATCGCCTTCGCGGGGGAGGCGCTCGACGTCGCCGTCGTGTCGTCGGCCTCGCGCGACCTGTCGGCGGAGGAGCGGGCGCGGTACCCGCTCGCGGGCGGGCTGTGGCTCGCGCGGCCGGGCGCGACCGGGCTGCCGGCGCCGCGCTGGGTCGAGGCGCCGCTGCCCTGACGAGGCCCGGGGTCGCTTCGGGGCGGGGCGGCGACGGATCGGGGCCGGACTCTCGGACCCGCGGTCAGTCGCCGTCGACCGGCGCGGCCGGCTCCGACGCGGGCTGCGGCGTCAGGGTGACCCGCGAGATCCGGTAGCGGTCGGTCTCGGCGACCCGGAGCACGTGGTCGCCGACGACGAGAGTGTCGCCCACGACGGCGACCCGGCCGATGCGGTCGAGCACGTAGCCGCCGACCGTCTCGTAGGGCCCCTCGGGCAGCTCGATGCCGAGCAGCTCCTCCAGGTCCTCGAGGATCATGCCGCCGTCGAGGTCCTGCAGCTGCTCGGCCGCCTTCGCATCGACGTCCTGGCGCGCGCCGTCGTACTCGTCGTAGATCTCGCCGACGAGCTCCTCGAGCAGGTCCTCGAGGGTGATGATGCCGTCGGTTCCGCCGTACTCGTCGGTGACGACCGCGATCTGGTGGCCGTCCTGCCGCATGGTGCGCAGGGCCGCGAGCACCTTCGTCGTGCCGGGGACCGCCAGGATCGGGCGGGTGATGTCGGCGACGCTGCTCGCGGTGCCGTCGCGGCCCGCCTCCGGGAACGCGGCCATCAGGTCGCGCACGTGCACGAAGCCCAGGACGTCGTCGCGGTTCTCGCCGACGACCGGGTAGCGCGAGTGCGGCCGGCCGAGCACCTCCGCGTAGCCCTCGGCGACGGGCAGGTCGCCGCGGAGGAAGTCGACGTCCGGCCGCGGGCGCATCACCTCGGCGACCCGCCGGTCGTCGGCGCGGAAGACGTCGGCGAGCAGCTGCCGGCTGTCCTCGGCGATCTCGGTGTTGCTCGAGATCATGTCGCGCACCTCGTCCGCCGAGACGCTCTCGCCCTTCTCGCGCGGGTCGGCGCCCAGCAGGCGGACCACCGCGTCGGTGGAGACCGACAGCAGCCAGATGATCGGGCGCATCAGGCGGGCGAGAGTGTTGAGCGGCGGGGCGAGCACCTTGGTGAAGGCGACCGACTTCTGCATGGCGAGGCGCTTGGGCACCAGCTCGCCGAGCACGAGCGAGAGATAGGCGATGACGAGGGTCATCAGGATCAGCGCGACCGTCGAGGCCGCGCCGTTCGAGAGACCGAGCGACTCGAGCGGCGGCACGAGGTCCGGCGCGATCGTCGAGGCGCCGTACGCCGAGGAGAAGAAGCCGGCGAGCGTCACGCCGATCTGCACCGCCGAGAGGAAGGTGTTCGGGTTCCGCACCAGCTCGGCGATGCGCCGGCCGCGCTCGCTGCCCGCCTCGATCGCGCGCACCTGGCTCTCGCGGAGGCTGACGATCGCCATCTCGGTGCCCGCGAACACCCCTCCGATGAGCACGAACAGCACGACGAGGCCGATGTTGAGGAGGGTGTCCAGATCCACGGTGCTCAGAGTACGGACGTCCGCTCGGAGAACGCCTCGCGCCCTCTCAGGCTGGCGGCCGCGTCCGCACCCACCTTCACTCCTCAAAAGTTGCGGTAGTCGCGTCTGACGACCGCAACTTCTGGAGGGTGGGCGGGCGCGCGTCGGGCAGGGTGCGTCCGCTGTCCAGAAGTTGTCGTATGCGTAGGCCGACTACGACAACTTTTGGAGGCCGGGCGACTGTCCGTCCTCCGGCCCGCTCGACCCCGCAAAAGTTGCGGTAGTCGCGCTCGACTACCGCAACTTCTGGAGGGTGGGGAGGGGCGCTCGCGGGCGGGACGGATCCACTCCTCGGAAGTTGCGGTAGTCGGCGGCGAGTACCGCAACTTCTGGAGGGTGGGCGGGGAAGGCGGGCGGGCGGCCGGGCGGTCAGGCGCCGGCCGGGCGGACGCCGATCGTCAGGATGAGGTTCGCGTAGATGCGGCGGTCGCCGCTGGCGATGGTGAGGGCGACGTCGTCGGTGCGGGCCTCGGCGTAGAAGGCGTGGCGCTCGACGGAGGTGAAGGGGACGCCGTCGAGGGTGGCGCGGAAGGCGTCCTGCGCGGGCACGTCGAGGCCGGGCGCGGGCGTCATCACGGTCGCCTCCTCGACGACGATCGCGGTCAGCAGCGCCTCGAGGATCTCGTCGACGGTGAGCATGTCCGGGCGCAGATTGAGGTGCACGAGCGCGGAGTTCCTCCCGAGCGTGGTGCCGACCGGGTAGTTGCCGTCGGCGATCAGGATGCGGGAGCCGTGGCCGGCGCGGGCGAGCGCGTGCAGGATCTCGGGGTGCAGGAGGGTCGTGGTCAGCATGGTGCTCCTCGGTGAGGGGGGTGGATGTCAGTGGTGGACGTGGGCGACGGAGGCGCCGGCGATCAGCCGGCCGGGAAGGGTGCGCGTCTCGAACGGCTCAAGGCTGCCGTCGAGCCGGCGCTCGATCAGCGCGGCGGCCTCGGCGGCGATGGCGTCGGTCGGCTGCTCGACGATGGTCAGCCGCGGTCGCACGACCCGCGCGAGCTCGACGGTGTCGAAGCCGACGATCGAGAGGTCGGCGGGCAGGCGCAGGCCGGAGTCGCCGAGCGCGGTCAGCGCGCCGACGGTCAGCTCGCGGTTGCTCGCGAAGACGGCGGTCGGCCGGTCGCGGCGGGCGAGGATCCGCTCCATCGAGGCGATGCCGCTCTCGACGCTCAGCGGGCCGAGCTCGACCTCGGCCGGCCCGAGGCCGCGGGAGGCGAGCTCGTCGAGGACGCCCGCGGTGCGCTCCCGGGTGGTCGAGACGTCCGGATCGCCGCCGAGCACCGCGATCGCGCGGTGGCCGTGATCGGCGAGGTGCCGGGCGGCGGAGGCGCCGGCCGCGCGGTTGTCGAGCACCACGCGATCGGTCTCGAGCTCGTCGTCGACCCAGTCCACCGTCACGACAGGAGTGCCCTGCTCGGAGGCGCTGCGGAGCGCGTCGACGTCGCCCCGGGTCGGGACGGCGACGATCCCGTCGACCATCTTCTCGAGCAGCAGCCCGACGGCGGCGCCCGGCTCGGGCAGGCTGACGCCGATCAGCACGCCGATGCCGTCGCCGCGCAGGGCCCGCTCGAGCCCGGCGATGATCGACAGGTGGAACTCGTTGTCGAGCGCAGGCAGCAGCACGCCCACCGTGCGGGAGCGCCGCGAGCGCAGCCCGCGCGCGAAGCCGTTGACGCGGAAGCCGAGCCGCTCGGCCGCGGCCTCGATCGCGACGGCGTTCTCGGGGCGCACCGGCAGGCCGTTGTAGTGCTTCGAGATCGTCGAGAGCGACAGCCCGGTCAGCCGCTGCAGGTCCTTGTACGTCGACACGTCAGAGCGCGGGCGAGCCGTAGCCGTCCCAGCCCGGGATCGTGCCGTCGGCGTCCCAGAGGTCGAGCCAGTCGGTGCTGCCCGGCCAGAGGAAGACCTGGCCCTTGATCAGCCGGTTGTTGCGCTCGGCGCCGCGCAGCGACTCCTGCTCGGCGGCGGTGAGGGCGAGGGAGGCGGCGGCGAGGTTGGCCTCGATCTGCTCGGGCTTCACCGCGAACGGGATCGGGATCTGCCCGCGGTTGACGGCCCAGGCGAGGCAGACGACGACCGGGTGCACGCCGCGCTCGCGGGCGATGGCCTGCACGGCGGGGTGCTCGATGTCGACGAGGTCGCCGTCGACGCGGTCGCGCTCGGGGCGGGACGGCGAGCCGAGCGGTGAGTAGCCGATCGGCTGGACGCCGTGGTCGAGGCAGTAGCGGAACAGCTCCGGCTGCTGGAAGCAGGGGTGCAGCTCCATCTCGTTGAGCGCCGGGGCGATGCGCACGTCGGCGAGGATCCGCTCGAGCTTCGCGATCGTGACGTTCGAGGTGCCGAGGTGCCGGACCAGACCGCGGTCGACGAGCGACTCGAGCGCCGCCCAGGTGCGCAGGAACGCGGCGTGCTCGTAGGGGCGCGCCTCCGGGTCGCGGGCGTCGGTCTCGGCGTGCGGCGGGTGGTGGTTGGGGAAGGGCCAGTGCACGAAGACGGCGTCGAGCACGTCGAGGCCGAGGTCGGCGAGCGAGCGCTCGACCGAGGCGACCGCGGCGTCGGGCTCGTGCGCGTCGTTCCAGATCTTCGACATCACGAAGAGCTCCTCGCGCGGCACGCCGGAGTCGGCGATCGCGCGGCCGACGCGCGGCTCGTTGCCGTACACGGTGGCGCAGTCGAGCAGGCGGAAGCCTGCCCGGAGCGAGTGCTCGACGGCGAGGCCGACCGTCTCGGCGTCGTAGCGGTCGGAGCCGAAGGTGCCGGCGCCGATCGAGGGGATGCGGCGACCGCTCGCGAGGGTGCGGTGCGCCGGCGGGGCGGCGGTGCGGGGGTCGGCGGCGGTGACGGCGGCGTCCATGCCACTCCTCGGGGTCGTGAGGCGAAACGATTCGCAGTCAGCCTAGGTGCATCCCCACTCGTCGGACCAGGGCCGGGAGGCGAAACGACGCGAATCGTTTCGCCCCCCGGCGTCCACGGCCTCGACCACTACTTGCCCGTCACCGCGTCCTTGACCGCGCCGACGGCCTTCTCGACGATGTTCGGCTTCGGCGTGGTGCCGTAGAAGCGCTCGTCCGGCTGGGTGGGCGGCGGCATCGGCACGCCGTCGTTCGGGCTCGCCGTGCGGTAGCTGAACTCGCCCTTGCCGTCGGGGGTGGGTCCGGACGCCCAGCTGCCCTCGGCGGCCGCGGCGCCGTCCGAGAAGTTGATGTACTCGTACGACACCGAGCGCTCCTCCTTCGAGAGCGGGAAGTTCGAGGGCACCGGCAGGTCCTCCGCGCCCTCCGCGCGCAGCTCGGCGGCGGCGGCGATCCACTGGTTCTGGTGCATCGTGTCGCGGGCCAGGAGGAACGAGAGCAGGTCCCGCACGCCGTGGTCGTCGGTCATGTGGTACAGCCGCGCGACCTGCAGGCGGCCCTGCATCTCGGCGTTCGCGTTGGCGGTGAAGTCGGCCAGCAGGTTGCCGCTCGCCGTGATGTACGAGCCCTGCCAGGGGTTGCCGTTGCTGTCGACGGGGCGGACGCCCGCGCCGGCGACGATCGCGGCCTGGACGTCGGTGCCGCCGATGACCGCGCCGAGAACCGGGTCCTTCTTGATGGCGTCCTCGGACTGCTCGACGGGAGCCTTCTCGAGCAGCTGGGCGATCATGATCGCGATCATCTCGACGTGGCCGAACTCCTCGGCGCCGATGCCGAAGAGCAGGTCGCGGTACTTGCCGGGCTCGTGGGCGTTCCAGGCCTGGAAGCCGTACTGCATGGCGACGGTGATCTCGCCGTACTGGCCGCCGAGCACCTCCTGGAACCGGCGGGCGAAGACGGCGTCGGGCTTGGAGGGGGAGGACGTGAACTGGAGCTCTTGACGGTGGAAGAACATGCGGTCGTACCTTTCCGGGAGCAGTCGGTGCGGACCTCGTCGCCCGCCCTTCGACGGTAGGCAGGGCACTTCGGCGCTCAGAAGGGGCTTGACCTCTCCTGCCGCTGCTCCCGGATCGGACCTGTCGGCGCTCCCGGATCGGACCAGTCGCGCTCCCGGATCAGACCAGGCGGCGCGACTCCGCCGTCACCACGCGGAACCAGCGGGCGCCGTAGCCGTCGACGCCGACCGTGACCGTGCCGTCGTTGCGGATCGGCTGCGACTCGCCGCCGAGGGAGTCGACCAGGCGCGAGCCCGGCTCCGAGTCGGGCAGCGTGATCGTCACGGTGCGCGGGCTCGAGGCGAAGCTGTGCACGGCGACGGTCGTGCCGGTCGACGCGGACATCCGGTGCGCGAAGACGCAGGACTGGTCGGCCGGGAGGTGGGTGTACTCGCCCCAGCCGATCTCGGGCGAGCGGCGGTAGAGCCAGGCGAGGCCCTTGATGTGCGCGAGCAGCGAGCCGGGGTCGCGGAGCTGGGCGGCGGCGTTGACGTGCTCCGGGCCGAAGCCGCCGACGGGCGGGGCCGCGATCAGATCGTCGGCGTCGGCGCGCGAGAAGCCGCCGTTCGCCGCGGAGGTCCACTGCATCGGCGTGCGCACGCCGCTGCGGCCGGGGATGTCGGCGTTCTCGCCCATCCCGATCTCCTCGCCGTAGTAGAGGACGGGCGCGCCGGGCAGCGAGAACAGCAGGCTGTAGACCATCCGGATGCGGCGCGGGTCGCCGTCGAGCATCGGCGGGAGGCGGCGCACGATGCCGCGGCCGTGGATCCGCTGCGACTCCTCCGGGGCGAACGCGGCGAAGACCTCGTCGCGCTCGTCGTCGGTGAGCTGCGAGAGGGTCAGCTCGTCGTGGTTGCGGACGAAGTTCGCCCACTGGCTGCCGACCGAGATCGGCGGCCGGCTCGCGATCGCCTCGACGAGCGGCGCCGCGTCCTCCCGTGCGAGCGCCAGGTAGAGGCGCTGATTGCCGATGAAGTCGAACTGCATCGACAGCTCGTCGGCGTCCTCGCCGCCGAAGAAGGCGAGCTGCTCGTCGCGGGTCGTGTTCACCTCGCCGAGGAGCATCGCCTCGCCCGAGCGGCGGCTGATGAAGCGGCGCAGCAGGCGCAGCCACTCGTGCTCGTCTCGGGCGCCCGGCTCGATCAGGTAGGGCACCGCGTCGACGCGGAAGCCGTCGACCCCGAGCTGCAGCCAGAAGCCGACGAGCTTCGCGATCTCGTCGCGCACCGCGGGGTTGTCGGTGTTGAGGTCGGGCTGGTGCCGGTAGAAGTTGTGCAGGTAGTACTGCCCGGCCTCCTCGTCGAGGAACCAGACGCCGTCCTCGACGTCCGGGAAGACGTTGGCCGGCTGGTCGGCCGGCGGCTCGTCGCGCCAGACGTAGTAGTCGCGGTAGGGGCTGTCGGGGGAGGAGCGCGCCGCCTGGAACCACGGGTGCTGGTCGCTGGTGTGGTTGACGACGAGGTCGACGATGACGCGCATCCCGCGGTCGTGCGCAGTGCGGATCACCTCGACGAGGTCGCCGTGGTGGCCGTAGCGCTCGTCGACGCCGTAGAAGTCGCTGATGTCGTAGCCGTTGTCCTTGCCGGGCGAGGAGTAGAACGGCGCGAGCCAGAGGCAGCCGACGCCGAGCTCGGCGAGGTAGTCGATCCGGTGCGCGAGACCTTCGAGGTCGCCGACGCCGTCGTCGTCCCAGTCCATGAAGGTCTTCACGTCGAGGTTGTAGTAGACGGCGGCGCGCCACCACAGGTCGCTGGTGTCGGTGACCCTCATGCGGACGCCTCCGCTTCCGGGCGGGCGGGTGCGGGGGCGGTGCCGCAGGCGAGTGCGGCGGGGGCGAGGGGGGTCATGGCGCTCCGGGGTCGGGTCGGGGAGGGTCGCCCTCGACGCTAGGTGCGTGATGGATCTGCGTCTGCTCGTTGATTTCTCAGGGAGCGGGTGGCGGTGCGGTGCGGGGGTGGGTCGCGGTCGTCACGACCTCGAGCGAGTGCGTCGTGCTCGACCCGCGACGTCCGCGTGGAGGACGGACCTGGGCGGGTGTTCGACCCGCAGCGCGTCGCCCCCGAGGACGCGAAGTGGTGGTGGAACCCTCTGTCCTCCGTCATCGACGATGTGCGCGACGGACTCTGATGGAGAACGAGGACGCGAAGCGTGCGGAGGCACAGCGTGACTGACGACGATCCGCTCGCGGGCGGAGACGTGCAGGAAGCTGCCGGTCTCCCGGCCGCCGGCGAAGGGGACCGCGACACCGCGGCCGATCGGGTCGAGCTGATGCAGGCCCGCGTCGAAGCGGCCGTGCAGCGCTCGTTCGAAGAGGACTCCGCCCCGACCTTCGTCTACGGGTCCGCGGACGAGTGGCTGCGGAAGTACTGGCGCTACGCCTACCGCCGCCGCGTCTCCGCCAACGGCCAGGGCACCGGACGCTGGCGCGCCGACTGGTGGATCATCGATGAAGCCGTGCGGCGCATTGAAGCGCTCTGGCGCAGCTGGGAAGCGTCACGGCTCGACGCAGGGCTCGGGATCAGCCGCGACGGTCCGGAAACGTGAACGGATGTCATCCCCGTACGAGCAGAAATCGCTCACCTTCTTATGGATAGCCGTTCCGGCAGTGGTGCTCTGTTGAGGAACGCCGGCGTGCGAATCGTGGTTCAGAGGCCACGAAACCCTCCGCCTAACGATCCCTAGAGGCGAGCTGCTCGAGGACGGCATCGAGGTCGGGCTCGCCGCTGTTGTCGATGTCGATCAGTTCGACGCCTGTCCACAGAACGGGGGAGCGGCCCCAGGTACTCCAGAAGGCGGGCCAGTCGGCGAGCTTCGCGAGGTCTCGGTCGAGTCCTCGGCGCTCGAGGCGCCGCCGGGTCTCGTCCTCGCCGGCGGCGACCCGCAGGACCGTCGGGGACACCTCGGGCCACCTCGCGGCTCGGGTCTGCAGCCCGAGGTAGTCCGGGCTCCCGAGGTACGCGGCGAAGGGAGCGTCGATCACGACGGAGAGTCCCAGCCGGAGGTTGTCCGCGGCGACGGCGAACAGGCCGGCGTACTCCGCCGGCATCACCTCGTCCCGGTAGAAGCTGTTGCCCTCGCGCTCGTCGGCTCCGTGGCCGCCGGTCGAGAGGGCGACCTCGACGAGCGGGCTCGCGAGGGCGTCCTTGTCCAGGTAGACCGCTCGGCACTGCCGGGCGATCTCACGGGCGACGGTCGACTTGCCGGATCCGGCGGAGCCGACGACGACGAGCGCGAACACGGGTCAGGCCCGTGCGTCGCGGACGGCGGCGAGGAAATCGCGCGCGGCCGTCGTGACCCGGGAGTAGTCTCCGTCCGGGCGGGCGGCCTTCGTGATGGCGCTGCCCGCTCCGACGGCGCACACGCCGGCGTCGAACCAGGTCTTCACGTTCGCGGCGCTGACACCACCCGCGGGCATGAGCGACACGTGCGCGAGCGGAGCGAGGACGGCCTTCGCGTACTCGGGGCCGATCTCGGCGGGGAAGAGCTTCACGATGTCGGCACCCTCCTCGATCGACTCGACGATCTCGGTGGGGGAGTACGCGCCGCTGATCGTGGGGACCTGGTACCGGTTCGCGGTGCGGATCATCTCGCGGCTCAGGTGCGGGCTGACGAGGAAGGATGCGCCGGCCGAGATCGAGGCGTAGGCGCTCGGGGCGTCGAGCACGGTGCCGGCGCCGATCGAGGCGCGCGAGCCGTGGCTCTCGACGAGCAGCTCGATGACGCGGAGCGCGCCCGGGGTGGAGAGGGTGATCTCGATGGCGCGGATGCCGCCCTCGATGGCCGCGGCGGCGGCGCGATAGGCCTCGTCGGCGTCGTCCAGGCGGACGATGACGATCGTCCCATCGTCGATGATGTGATTCAGGGTTCTCAGTTTGCCGCTCATGGCTCCTAAACTACGACACAGATCGACAGAAAGCGACAGGAATGAAAAAGTCAGCTCCTCTCCTGGCGCCGCAGCGGCGGGATCTCATCCGGGCCCGGCTCGCCGAGGACGGCGCGGTCCGCTCGATCGAGCTCGCGGCCGAGCTCGGCGTCTCCCTCGTCACCGTGCGTCGGGATCTGGTCGAGCTGAGCGATCTCGGCGAGGTGCAGCTCGCGCACGGCGGGGCCACGGCGACCAGCGGCCGGGTGCCGCCGAGTGATCGGCGGGAGCGGACCGGCGTGCGCACCGAGGCCAAGCGGTCGATCGCCCGAGCCGCCGCATCCTTCATCTCCTCCGGTGACGTCGTCTACCTCGACGCCGGCACGACCTGCGCCGCGATGGTCGCGTCGCTCGCCGAGGTCGACGACGTCACCGTGGTGACCAGCGACCTCGCCACGGCGATCGCCCTGGTCGAGGCCGCCCCCGCGCTGTCCGTCGTCATCGCGGCGGGGCGCGTGGACGGCGCGACGCTCTCGGCCGTCGGCGAGCTGCTGCCCGCCGTGCTGCAGAACTTCGTCTTCGACGCGGTGTTCCTCAGCGCCAGCGCCTGGGATCTCGGCACCGGAGCCACGACCGGCGCGCTGAGCTACGCCGCAGTGAAGCGGTCCGTCCTCGCCCGCGCGAAGCGGAGCTATCTCCTGGTCGACGCCAGCAAGTTCGGCGCCGTCGAGGCGCACGTGGTGGCCGTGCTCGCGGACCTCGACGCGGTGATCACCGACGACGACCTCGCCGCGGACGTCGTCCTGGCGGCCGAGTCCGCCGGCGTCGCGGTCGTCCTCGCGGAGTCCGCCTCCGCCTCCTGACGATCCGGAGACCTTCTCGAAGGAGGTTCTCGAGGAGTCGTTGACAGCCGATCTCCTCGTGGTCTAACTTGCAATCGATCGCAGCAACCGATCTCAGCAACCGATCTCATTGGAGAGATGATGACCAAGAAGCGATGGAGCTTTGCCGTGACCGGCCTGGCGGCGGTGAGCCTGATCCTCACCGGCTGCGCCGGTTCTCCCGACAGCGGAGCGGCTGACGGGCCCGTGACCCTCACCTACTGGGACTTCCTCGACCCGAGCCAGGACAACCCCCGCTCGAACGCCCTCAAGGAGAACATCGCGAACTTCGAGGCCGCGAACCCCGACATCACCGTCGATCTGTCCGTCGTCTCGCTCGGAGACATGCTGAACCGGCTCCCGCAGGCCGCCGCGGCCGGACAGGCTCCCGACGTCTTCAAGATGTTCACGCCCACCGTGCCGCAGATGGCCGCCGCCGGCGCCTACGAGCCGCTGCCCGAGGCCGCCTCCGAGATCACCGACTGGCTCCGCCCCGTCGACAACCTCGCCGGCGCCGACGGGAAGCAGGTGGCCGTGCCCTACGAGTACCGCACCTGCGCGTTCTACTACAACCAGAAGATCCTCGACCAGATCGGCGCCAGCGTCCCCACGACCTACGACGAGGTCGTCGACGTGGCGGGCAAGGCGGCGGCCGCCGGCTTCACCGGCTTCGGCACCGGATTCTCCGACACCGACAACTCGGCGATCATCAGCACCTTCTTCGACTGCTTCATGAGCCAGGTCGGTGAGGACATCTGGAACAGCGACGGCGACGCCGACTTCGCCGGCACGAAGGCGGACGAGTTCGGCGACTTCCTCGCCGACCTCCGCGACTCCGGGGGACTGGGCAGCAGTGTCGTCTCGGACAGCTACTCGACCGTCACCGACGGCCTGAGCAACGGCACCACCGCCATGGCGGTCCTCGGCAGCGAGCGGGTCATCACCCTCACCGCGGCGAACCCCGACATCACGTGGACGAACCTCCCCGCGCCCGCCGACGGCGACACCTCCGGAGCCACATTGGGCTGGACGCTCGGCATCGGCAAGGGTACCGACCACGCCGACGCCGCCTGGAAGTTCATCGAGTACATGACCGGTGCCGAGGCCGGCGCCGTGATGGCGACCGGTGGCGAGGTGCCCACCCGCTCCTCCACCTACGACGCCGACTACTTCTCCACCCCGGAGGCGGAGACGGTCAACGCGGTCGCCGACTACGTCGAGAGCAACAGCGAGCCGCACGCCTACTCCGACGACTGGATCGGCGTCGCCTCCGGCCTCTCGCAGGCCGGCCAGAAGCTCTACCTGAACAAGACCTCGGGCAGCGACTTCCTCACCTCCGCGCAGGACGCGATCAACCAGTAGCTCGGCCTACCTTCCGGGGGGCCCGCACGCGCGGGCTCCCCGGGGAAGCGGATCACCATGTCAACCACCAGCGCTGCGCGCGTCCTCGCTCCCGAGGCCTCCGCCCCCACTCCGACTGCGACGCCGAACCGTCCGCGTCGCGACCGCCGGGTCTGGCTCTACGTCCTCCCGGTGTCGGCCGTCTTCCTCTTCGTCTTCGTCGGCCCGCTGTTCTACACGGCGTGGACGGCCCTGCACGAGACGAACTACTACGCCATCGGCGAGTTCTCCGGGTTCTCCTCCTTCACGAAGCTCTTCTCGGACCCGAGCCTGCTCGGGCAGATCGGCACGACCCTCGTCTTCTCGCTCGGAGCGCTGGTCATCGCCCTCCCCGCGGGGCTGCTCTCGGCGATCGTGCTGAACAACCTGCACACGTTCAAGCGCTCCGTCCGGGCCCTGTTCCTGCTGCCGTGGCTGATGTCGCAGGCCACCGCGGGCACGATCTGGCTCTGGTTCCTCAACCCCAACTTCGGTCCGGCCTCGGCCATCACCACCTCGCTCGGGATGGGGCCGACCGACGTGTTCTCGTCGCCGACGAGCGCGCTCGTCGCCGTCACGCTGATCACCGCCTGGTGGTCCTACCCGCAGGCGATGCTCCTCTTTCTCGGAGCCCTGCAGACGATCCCCGAGGAGCTGCGCGAGAGCCTGAAGGTCGACGGCGGCGGAGTCTGGCAGGGGTTCGTCAACGTCACGCTCCCGTATCTGCGCAACACGATCGTCTCGGTCATCGTCGTCCTGCTGATGCTCTACGTGCAGATGGTCACGATCATCCTCGTCACCACCCGCGGCGGCCCCCTCGGAGCGACCGAGACCCTCTCGATGCGGGTCTACAACCAGACGTTCAACGAGTTCGACCTCTCCGGGGCGTCCGCGACCGCGATCCTCCTCTTCGCCGTCAACGTCGTGCTCACCCTCGTCGCCATCCGCTTCCGCCGGAAGGAAAGCCTGTGACCACCGCAACGCTCCGTCGCCGCAAGAAGGGCGACGCGCTCAAGGCGATCCCCGGGTGGATCTACATCCTGATCACCGCCCTGATCGTCCTGCCCCCGATCGCTTGGATCCTCTCGACCTCGCTCAAGGTCGAGGCCGACACGATCGTCTTCCCGCCGACCTGGATCCCCGATCCGATCTCCTTCGGCGGCTACGCCGGCCTCTTCACGTCGACGAACATCCGCTTCTTCATCAACTCGCTCGTCTACGCCGGCGGCTCGATCGTCCTGGCGCTCGTCATCTGCATCCCGGCCGCGTACGTCGCCACCCGGTTCCGCAGCCGCCGCATGGAGACCCTGATGACAGGGATCCTGGTGCTCTCGATGGTCCCGGCCATCGTGGTGTTCATCGCCCTCTACTCGATGTTCGTGCAGACCTCGCTGATCAACACCTACCCGATGCTGATCGTCGTCTACACGGCGATCATCTGCGGGCAGACGATCCTCTTCCTCCGCAACTTCATCGAGAACATCCCGGTCGAGATCGAGGAGGCCGCCGCGATCGACGGCTGCTCGCGCCTGCAGATCCTGATCCGGATCGTCCTGCCGCTGATCCGCCCCGGCATCGCCGCCATCGCGATCTTCATCTTCGTCTTCGTCTGGAACGACTTCCTCGTCGGAACCGTCCTGGCCACCACGGAGGACATGAAGACCGTGCAGAACGGCATCGTCCGCTACGTCACGACCGGCTTCGGCAACTTCTGGGGTCTGTTCTCCGCGTTCGTCGTCGTCGCCTTCCTCCCGGTCCTGGGCGTCTTCGCCGCCTTCCAACGCTGGTTCATCGCCGGCCTCACCTCCGGCGGGGTGAAGGGATGACCGCCCCGGTCCGCGTCGCGGTGATCGGAGCAGCGGGCTGGGCGGGCAGCCGCCACGTGCACGCCTTCCACGAGCTCGGCGCCGATCTGGTCGCCCTGATCGACCCCAGCCCCCTCGCCCTCGAGCTCGCCCGCGAGGTCGACGCCGAGGTCCTCGACTCCGCCGACTCCCTCGCCGTGGACGACGTCGACCTGGTCGTCGTCTCCCTGCCGACGAGCGCGCAGCCCGAGGTCGTCGCCGCGCTGCTGCAGCGCGGCTTCCGGGTGCTGACGGAGAAGCCGATCGGCTCCTCCGCCGCCAACGCCGCCGTGCTCGGCGAAATCGAGAGCATCGACGACGCGCTGATGGTCGGCTACACGCTGCACCACCACCCGATCGCACGGGCTCTCGCGGAGTGGGTGGCGACGGTGGAGGTCGTGAGCGTCAGTGTGCGCTCCGCAGCGCGCAAGCTCAGCCTCGACTCCTGGCGCACCGCGCCGGAGGAGGGCGGGGTCGCCGTCGTCAACGGGATCCACGCGCTCGAATACGTGTCCTCGCTCTTCCTCGGCGAGGTCGCCGTCCAGAGCTCCTACGCCGCCAGCGGGCTGCACGGCACCGCCGCCCCCGATTACGCCGCCGCGACCATGACGTTCGCCGACGGTCCGCTGTTCCGGCTCGAGACGTACTGGAACCCGTGGAACCACACCTCCGGCCTCAACCGGAACGACTGGTCGCTCGAGATCGACGTCGTCGCCCGAGAGGGCCGCCGGCTGTGGTCGAACTGGGCGCTGCACGAGTGGGACCGCGGTGGCTCGGAGTCGATCCGGCACGTTCCCGAGACCGACCTCTTCCTCGACCAGGCGCGGGCGGCGCTCGACTTCGCCCGGGGAGGCCGCCCGGTGGTCGGTTATCGTCAAGCACTCCGTGCAACCGATCTCGCCGATCGGCTCCTGACCGTAGGAAGCGAGCACTCATGACCCGCGCGCGCACCGTCGTCCTGTCCCCCTCCCACTGGCACGTGCCGCTCTACGCGGACCGCATCGCCGCGCGGCACGACGTGATCGCGATCAGCGAGAGCGACCCGGCCGCCGTCGACGGACTCGTCGAGCTCTGGGGGGCGCCGGTGTCCGCCTCGTGGCGGGACGTCCTCTCCGCGCACCCCGACGCGGACCTCGCCTACGTGTTCCTGCCGCACGACGAGATGCGCGAGGCGTGCCTCGCCCTGATCGCGCTGGGGATCCCGCTGGTCGTCGAGAAGCCGGCGGGAGTCTCGATCGCCGAGCTGACCGAGATCTGCGAGGCGGCCGAGCAGGCCGGCGTGCCTATCGCGGTCCCGCTGGTGCAGCGCGGCGGCCCGACCGAGCGCTGGCTCGACCGCGCGGGCAGCGCACTCTACGAGACGGCCCAGTTCATCGCCGGCCCGCCGGAGCGCTATCTGGTGAACGGCAGCCCGTGGATGGTCGACCCCGCCCGCGCCGGCGGCGGCTGCCTGGTGAACCTCGCCCCGCACTTCATCGACCTGTTCCTCCGCTCGTCCGGCGCGTCCTCCGTCGCCGTCACCGCGGCCCTCTCGCGCGCTCTGCACCGCAGCGACGTCGAGGACTTCGCAGCGCTCACTCTCACGACGACCGACGGCCGCGTCGCGGCGATCGAGGTCGGCTACGCCTTCCCCGCCTCCCCGCTGAAGCGGCACTGCGCCTTCCTCCGCATCGGCGAGGAGGGCACGGCCTCCGTCTGGTCCGACGGCAGCGCGTCCTTCACCGCCACCGACGGCTCGACCGAGAGCGGCAGGATCGACGTGGACAGCGATCCGCTGTACGGGCCGTTCGTGGACGCCGTCGCGGACGGACTCGCGGACGGCTGGCCGGACCTGCCGGGCATCCGCGATCTGGAGGCGACGATGACGGTCGTCTGGGACGCCTACGCATCCGCGACACGAGGGGGAGAACGATGACCACACCGAGCATCGAGGAGGTCGCCGCCGCGGCCGGAGTGCACAAGTCGACGGTCTCGCGGGCGTTCTCGCGGCCGGAGGCGGTCAAGCGCGAGACGCGCGAGCACGTCCTCCAGATCGCCGAGTCGATGGGCTACACGATGAGCCCGCTCGCGCAGGCGCTGCGCACCAAGACCAGCACCCTGGTGCCGCTGATCGTGCCGGACATCACCAACCCGTTCTTCGCCGAGCTCGCCAAGACGATGACCGCCGCCGCGGTCGAGCGCGGCTACCAGCTGGTGCTCTGCGTGACCGAGAACGACGCCGCGGCCACCGGCCGCTACCTGCACGCCATGCAGTCGATGTACGCGCCGTTCGGCGTGATCGCCCCCTCCACCCGCGTGGACCCGGAGGAGTTCGAGCCGTACGGCTTCGGCAGCCGCCTCGTCGTCATCGACCGGATCGAGACCGACCACCGCATCTCGACCGTCACGGTCGACAGTGCGAAGGGCATCGCGCTCGCGTTCGAGCACCTCGTCGCTCTCGGCCACACCTCGATCGCCTACGCGTCCGGCCTCGTCGGCACGCACACCGCGGAGGACCGGCGCCGGGCCTACCACTCCCTCGCCGTCCAGCACGGGACGGGTGCGATCGAGCTCGACGAGGGCATCGGCGCCGAGGCCGGTCAGCGCGCCGCCCAGCGGCTCGCCGAGATGCCGTCGCGACCGACGGCGGTCATCGCGGCGAACGACATGGTCGCGTTCGGTCTGATCAGCGAGTTCGGCAGCCGCGGGATCTCCGTGCCACACGACGTCTCCGTGGTCGGCTTCGACGGCCTCCCGCTCGGCGCCCGCAGCAACCCGCCCCTCACCTCCGTCCAGCAGCCCATCGCCGAGATGGGCCGGCTCGCCATCACGCTCGCCGAGCGCGCCGCGAAGAACGGGCACATCGACCACGTCGTGCTGCAACCGGAGCTCGTCGTCCGCGCCTCGACCGGAGCGGTCCGATGACGGGACGTCTGCTCCCCGGAATCCAGCACGTCGACCACGCCGCCTTCGGCGTCCCCGACCTCGACGAGGCCGTCGCCTTCTTCGTCGAGGTGCTCGGCGCCGAGGAGCTCTACCGCTCCCGCAGGGGTCCGGACGCCGAGTTCATGCCCTTGCACTTCGACGTCCCCGCGGACGCCGCACTCGAGCTCTCGATGCTGCGCCTGCCGCCGAACCTCAACATCGAGCTCTTCGAGTGGACGACGACCGACCAGCGTGCCGAGCACCCCCGGCTCAGCGACCGGGGCGCGCACCACCTCTGCCTCGTCGTCGACGACGTCGACGCCGCCGTCGAGCACCTCTCTCGCATCGACGGAGTGCGGATCCTCGGCGGCCGCAAGGAGGTCGGCGGCGACAGCCCCTCCGTCGCCGGCAACCGCTGGACCTACTTCCGGACCCCCTGGGGTCTGCACCTCGAACTCGTCGACCGCTCCCGGGTGAAGGACGCCCCGGACCTGGTCGGACCGGCGGACTGGATCCGCCCCTCAGAAAGGAACGCCTCCTCATGATCATCGCCGGACACACCCTCGGCACCCCCGAGCAGACCCTCCCCGAGGCGCTCGCGCTGTTCAAGACAGCAGGGCTCGACGCCGCCGAGGTCATCTACCAGAAGGACTACTCGGCCGCGATCGACCCGACCGACCCCCGCGCCGCGCAGGAGGCCGCGTCGATCGCCGACGGCGAGGGACTGCCGATCGTCGCCCTCACCCCGTACACGACGTCCATCAACAGCACCGACGACGCGAGCTGGCGCGCGGGCCTCGACGAGTTCCGCAGCTGCATCGACGCCGCGCAGACCGTCGGGGCGACCCGCGTCCGCGTCTACGCCGGCTCCTGGCAGCCCGGGAACACGGAGCACTCGGAGCACTGGGGCAGGCTGCGGACCGCCCTGGGCGTCCTCGCCGGCCACGCCGCCGACGCGGGCGTCGTCCTCGCCGTCGAGAACCACTTCGGCACCATGACCCAGACCGCCGCGGACACGGCCCGCCTCGTCCGCGAGATCGGATCCCCGGCCGTGCGCGTGCTCTACGACCAGGCGAACCTGACCTTCACGCACGACGAGAGCTGGCAGGAGGCGTTCGCCGTCCAGGGCGACCTCATCAGCCACGTGCACGTGAAGGACCTCGTCTTCAAGGACCCGAACGCCCGCTTCCGCGCCAGCGACACCGCCCGCGTCAAGGCGGAGGAGCGAGCCGTCAGCTCGCGCGTCGTCGGCGACGGTGTGGTGCCGTGGCGCGAGATCCTGCGCGAGCTCGCCGGGCGCGGCTACGACGACGTCCTCACCCTCGAGTACGAGTACCGCTGGCACCCGCAGGACCTCCCCGAACCCGCCGTCGGGTTCGCGGACGGCGCACGGGCCGTCCGCGAGATCCTCGCCGGCTCGGCGGTGGCCCCGTGACCGGCCCTGCGACCGGGGCCGTGCTCCGGATTGGCGTCGCGGGAGCGGGCAACATCGCGAGCATCGCCCAGCTCCCGACCCTCGTCGCCCGCGACGACGTCGAGCTCAGCGCCCTCGTCACGCGGCAGGCGGATCCGAGCGCCCTGCTGCGCCGCTGGGGGTTCCGCGCCGCGTACCCCACCGTCGAGGCGATGCTCGAGGCCGAGGACCTCGACGCCGTGTTCATCCTCACGCCCCGCTCCGAGCACGTCCGCGCGACGCGGCTCGCACTCGAGGCCGGCGTCGACGTCTTCTGCGAGAAGCCCCTCGCCACGAGCTCGGACGACGCCGTGGCGCTCGCCCGCCTCGCCGAGGACCGGGCTCGGATCCTGATGGTCGGCTTCAACCGCCGCTTCGCCCCCGTGTACGCGGCGGGGCGCGAGGCGTTCTCGGCGGCCGGCGCGACGTTCTGCGTCGCGCAGAAGAACCGGGCCGGCTCCGAGTACCGCGCGACCTTCGAGAACGCGATCCACATGGTCGACCTGCTGCGCTGGTACTGCGGGGGAGAGCCCGTCGAGGTGACGGCCTCCGCCGCCGGCGACGACCCCTGGCAGGAGGACGGCGTCAGCGCCCTCGTCCGCTTCGACAACGGCCACACCGGGGTCCTGATGGCCGCGCGCACCGCGGGCGGCTGGAGCGAGAAGCTCGACGCCTACGGCGACGACACCACGGCGGCGATCGTCGCTCCCGACCGCGTCTCGCTCACCAGGGACGGGACGACGACGGTCCGCGAGATGTCGCCCGAGGCGTTCGGCTGGGCCACCGCCACCGAGACCTTCGGCTTCGCCGGAGCGGTGCACCACTTCCTGGACCGCGTCCGCGACCGCCAGGAGCCGCTCACCTCGGGCGCCGAGGCCGCCAGGACGCAGCTGCTGCTCGACCGCATCCTCACCGCGGCCGGGCTCCCCACCCACGAGCAAGAAGGAAGGGAGTGGTCCAGCCATGCCAAGAAGTGACGACGAGACCCGACCCGTGACCGCCGCCGATCAGGTCGTCCTCGTGACCGGGGCGAACGGAGGCATCGGCGCCGCCATGCTGGCCGCCTACGTCGCGCAGGGCGCGACGGCGATCGGAGCCGACCGCGGCGACAGCGGCTCCCCGGACGCGGCCGGCTACTACCGCCTCGACGTCACCGACGAGACGGCGACGGCCGAGGTCGTCCGCGACGTCGTCGCCACCTACGGCCGCATCGACGTGCTCGTGCACGCGGCCGGAGTGCTGGGAGAGACGCCGGACCCGCTGCGTACCAGCACCGCCGAGTTCGAGCGCATCATGACCATCAACGCGACGGGCACCTTCACCATCGTCCGCGAGACCGCGAACGCGATGCTCGCGAGCGGGACGAAGGGGACGATGCTCCTCTTCTCCTCCGTCGCCGCGAAAGAGGGCCGCACCACCTACCTCCCCTACAACGCCAGCAAGATCGCCGTGCTGCACATCATGTGGTCGATGGCTCAGATCCTCGGCCCCTCCGGGATCTCGGTGAACGCCATCACTCCCGGCCCCGTCGAGACGAACATGTGGGCACAGCTCGCCGACGCCTCGGGCGACGCCGAGGACTCGGCGATGCGGGCGCGCGCCGCCCGCGCCGCGCAGCTGCCGATGCAGCGCTTCGCCCGCCCCGACGAGGTGGCGAACGCCGCGCTCTTCCTCACCGACCCCGCGAACCGCTACATCACCGGCGTCAGCCTCGACGTCGCCGGCGGCGCCCACCTCGGAATGGGCACCTAGACCGTCGCCTCCGGTCACCGCCGTCGGCACCGCGCCGACGGCGGTGATCGTCGCGCCCGCGCGCGCCCCCGCAGACCGCATACTCTCCCTGAAGGAGTTCGATGACGACCCCCCGCTCGACCACGTCCCCCGCGTCCGTCGAGGACGCCCGCGCCTCTCGGCGACGCTCCAAGAACCTCCTCGCCGGCACCGTCGGCCACTTCGTCGAGTGGTACGACTGGTACATCTACGGCCTCCTCGCCGCCGTGTTCTCCGGTCAGATCTTCCCCAGCGACTCGCCCTTCGCCTCCCTGATCGCCGCGCTCCTGACCTACGCGATCGGCTTCGTCGTGCGCCCCTTGAGCGGCATCATCATCTCGCCGCTCGCCGACAAGTACGGCCGCCGCCGCATCCTCACCCTCGCCATCTCGGGCATGGCACTCGGAGCGCTGATCATCGCCCTCACCCCGCCGTTCGAGACGGTCGGCTACCTCGCCCCGATCCTGTTCGTCATCGCCCGCGTGATGCAGGGGATCTCGGCCGGCAGCGAGCAGCAGAGCGCCATCGCGTTCATGGTCGAGCACGCACCGGCGAACCGTCGCGGGCTCTTCGGCTCCTTCTCGAACATGGCCAGTGGACTCGCGACCCTGTGCGCGACCGGCGCCGCGGCGATCGTCACCTCCGCCTTCGCCCCCGACGATCTGGCCTCCTGGGGCTGGCGGATCCCGTTCCTGATCGGCGGGCTCTTCGGCATCGTCGGCCTCGTGATGCGCGCCCGCTCGGACGAGTCACCCGAGTTCGAGGCCGTCGAGACCGACCAGCGGTCCGCGCTGGCGGCGCTCAAGGACCTCCTGCGCAACCACCGCAAGCCGCTCCTGCAGACCGCAGCGCTCTCCGCCCCGGCCGTGGCCTATTACACGTGGGCGACCTTCCTGCCCACCTACGCGAACCTGACCACCGGACGAGCGCTGTCCGAGACGCTCGCCGGCAGCGTCATCGGCCTCGTGCTGCTCGTGATCATCGTCCCCGTCTGCGGCTACCTCTCGGACCGCCTCGGACGCCGGCGGATCTTCCCCATCGTCGGTGCGATCGGCATGATCGTCCTGTTCTTCCCCCTGCTCCTGCTCCTCGAGCAGCCCGGCTTCGGCGTCTACATCCTCGTCGCCGCCTCCGGCTGGGTCGTGCTCGGCATCTGGCAGTCGGTCTATCCGACGATCCAGGCCGAGCTCTTCCCCGCCGCGGTCCGCGTCTCGGGGATCGGCTTCGCCCACCAGATCGTCATCGCCGTCTTCGGTGGCACCGCACCGCTCATCGCCACGGCGCTGGTCGGAGCCGGCCAGCCTCTGCTCGTCGCCGTCTACATGATCGTGATCGTCGCGATCTCGCTCGCGGTGTACTTCACCCTGCCGGAGACGGGCACAAGGCCCGCTACCGAGGAACGGTACTCAGCGAAGCGCTGATAGCGCGCTGTCGCCTGCCCGCTCCGAAGGGTTCGATCGCGCGTCGGCCGTCCTCAAGGAGGTGTATTCGAGTGATCGAGACCCGTGGGATGTGATGTCGTCATCCTCGTGAGCATCGGCTCGAACTCTCCCCGCTGTCGGTGGGAGTGATGCCCCTGTGGTCATCCGGTGACTTCTTTGTGACGGGGGAGGAACAGGGCGAGCACGAGGGCGATGACGGCCATGACGGCGCCGACCGTGAACGCGGCGCGGGCGCCGGCGGCGATATCTGCGGGGTCGGTGCCGCCGGCGGTCGCGCTGAGGACTCCGATGAGGGCGGCGAGGCCTGCGGCACCGCCGAGCTGCTGGATGGTGTTGAGTGCGGCGCTGCCGTGTCCGGTGAGATGGCTGGGAAGCGAGCCGAGCGACATGGTGAAGATGGCGACCCAGGCGAACGCCTGTCCGGCGGAGATGATGACGAAGACGGCAAGGATCACCCAGACGGAGGTGTCTTCGGTGAAGGTCGTCATGAACCACCATCCGGCGGTGAGGACAGCGATTCCGGGTATCGCGAGGCCTCGGGCGCCGAGGCGGTCGTAGTACCGGCCAACCAGGACCGACACGATGCCGATCGTCGCGCCGCCGGGAACCATGAGCAGCCCGGTCTCCAGCGAGCCGAGCCCGAGGGACTGCTGGAGCATGAGGGGGAGGACGGTGACGAGGCTGAACGCGCCCATCACGAGGAAGACGAACACAATGACGGGCCGGATGAAGGAGGCGTGGGTAAAGATCCGCATGTCGAGGACGGCGGCGCCGCGGCGCTGCAGGCGGAGCTGGCGCCAGACGAAGGCTGCGATGCCGAGCACGCCCAGCGGGAGCGCGATCCAGGTCGCTGCGGCGATGTGCCCGCCGCCTTCACCGGCGCTGGCGAGGCCGTAGACCAGGGCGCCGAATCCGATCGCGGAGAGCACCAGGGACAGGGTGTCGAAGCTGACGCGTCGGGGCGTGGTGAGGTTGGGCATCTTGACCGCTCCGATGACCAGACCCAGGACCGACAGCGGCAGGATGATGATGAACAGCCACCTCCAGCCCAGCTGAGACATCACCAGGCCGGAGAACGCCGGGCCGACCGCCGGCGCGACGGCTGTCACCGCGGTGACGAGGGCCATCATCTGTCCACGGCGAGACGGGGCGACCAGACCGATCGACGTCGTCATCAACAGCGGGACCAGGACCGCCGTGCCCACGGCCTGGACGATGCGCCCAGTGAGGAGGAGCTCGAACCCCGGGGCGATCGCGGCGATCGCGGTGCCGAGGGTGAACATGCCCACGCTGGCGATGAAGATCGTCCGCAGCTGAAACCGAGCCATGACGTACCCGGTGGTGGGGATGATCACCGCGAGGGTGAGGGCATATCCGGTGGTGAGCCACTGCCCGGTCGTCGCCGTGATGTCGAGGTCGGCCATGACCTGCGGCAGCGCCACCCCCATCACCATCTCGGACAGGAACGCCACGAACGCCGAGAACACCAGGACCGAGATCGTCAGGACCTCACCGGGCGAGAGCCGCTTGTCTGCTCCCGGGGTCACCTTGTCGGGGACGACCCTGATGGAGTCGGTGTCGGGGGTGAAGTGGACGTCAGTGGTCATAGCTGCTGGCTCCGAGGCTCGTGCGAATGAACAGCCCCGGCGACGTTCTAGGAACACCACCCGAGCAGAGCACTGCGACGTCGAAGAGCTCGCCACCCAGTCTCAACATTCTCACTAGTGAGAAGGTCAAGTCTTCTTTCGACCAGAAATGCCCGTTCAACTCGCCTTGCTCGTCGGGATCTGGAGGCCGGCGAGCTCGAGAGCCTGGAGATAGCTGCTGAGCGCGTCCCGGTTCTGAGTCAGGAAGGCGATCTTCTCGTTCATCCGATCGCGTTCGGTCTCGAGCAGTTCGTAGAGAGCGGGGTCGGCGTTCTCAACAACGATCGTCTGGGGCTGCCCGAGGCAGGGGAGAATGTTGGTGACGATCCGGGTGGGGACGCCCGCGTCGATCAAGCCCCTGATCTTGCGGACCCGGTCAATGAGGTAGTCGTCGTACTCCCGGTACCCGTTGTCGAGTCTCCTCGGGGTGATCAGGTTCTGCTCTTCGTAGTACCGGAGCATCCGAGGCGCGACGCCCGTCCGCTTGGACAGTTCACCGATGCGCAAGAGTCCTCCTCGGGCTTGACCTTCACACTAATGGCAATGTTCATGCTAGTGGCATGTCTGTCGCACGAGAAGAAGAACACCTCACGATCGGGATCATCGGTGCCGGGTCCATCGGCTCCACCATCGCACGTCGCCTCAGCCGTCGAGGACACGACGTCCTCATCGCGAACTCGCGCGGTCCCGAGACCATCGATGACGCAGCCCTGCGCACGGGAGCTCGGGCCCTGACGGCCGCCGACGCCGCTCAGGGCGTGGACGTCCTGATCGTGTCGGTGCCGATGAATCGCAACGCCGACATCGCCGAGTACGTCCGATCGGCGCCGGAAGGAGCGGTCGTCATCGACACCTCCAACTACTACCCGATGCGCGACGGCTCGGTGCGGGAGTTCGAAGACGGTGTCCCCGAGAGCGTGTGGCTGTCTGGGTTGTTCGGCCGTCCTGTCGCGAAGGCGTGGAACGCCATCACGTCGCAGTCCTTCGACGCGAAGGCCACGGAGCCCGGTGATCCTGCTCGCGTGGCCGTCCCCGTGGCGGCCGACCGCGACGAGGATCGCGCCGTCGCCATGCGGCTCGTCGAGGACACCGGCTTCGACGCCGTCGACGCGGGTGTCCTCGCGGAGTCGTGGCGCCAACAGCCCGGCGCACCCGTCTACTGCACCGACCGCACGCGCGACGAGATGCCGAAGTGGCTGGCCGCCGCCCAGAAGGAGCGCGTTCCTCAGCGCCGCGACCTCGCCATGGACGTCATCGGGCAGTACGCCCGCTCAGGAGCCAGGATCGACGGCCCCTTCCTCGTCGCGCTGAACCGCGCCTGCTACAGCTGACGTCCCTCGTCCGACCTCGACCGAACACTCCCGAGAAGCTAGAACGGAACACACGTGACCACCCCCAACCTGCCCTTGGCGACGACCTCATCGCCCGGTGATCCACGAGCTGACGACGTGCAGCCGCCGAAGACGACATCGTGGATCGGAGTCGTCTCGCTGAGCGTGGGCGTCTTCGCCCTCGTCATGGCAGAGTTCCTGCCCGCGAGCCTGCTGTCCCCGATGGCCGGGGAACTCGGCGTCACGGAAGGAGTGGCCGGGCAATCCGTCAGCATCACCGCCGTGATCGCCGCGGTCGCGGGGCTACTCGTACCCGTCCTGTTCTCTCGCGTCGATCGACGACACCTGATGATCGCCCTCTCGATCGTCGCGGCCCTCTCGAACATCCTCGTCGCCCTCGCTCCGAACTACCCCGTGCTCCTTCTGGCACGAGTGCTCCTCGGGATCGCCATCGGCGGCTTCTGGTCGCTGTCCATCTCCTTGACCTCCCGGCTCGTCCCGGCAGCGAAACTCGGCCTCGGGTTGACCGTCGTCCAGGTCGGGGTCTCCCTGGCGACCGTCGCAGCGGTCCCGTTAGGCACCTTCCTCGGCGAGCTGTGGGGCTGGCGAGCCGTTTTCTTCCTCGCAGCCGCCGTCGGGATCATCGCCATGGCCCTGCAGTTCGTCGCCCTTCCCTCGATCCGAAGCGCCCAGTCGGCCGGATTCCGTCCGCTGTTCCAGACCTTGCGGTCCCGCCTCATCGTGCTGGGCATGACGGCCACAGCCCTCATGGGTGCCGGCCACTTCGCCGGCTTCACCTACATCCGACCCGCAGCGACGCAGATCGGCGGCCTCACCCCCGAGCAGCTCGCCCTGCTGCTGCTCGCCTACGGCATCGGCATCGTGCTGGGCAATCTGGTCGCGGGCCCGCTGGCCGACCGGTCGCTTCACCTCGCCGTGTTCATCATCCCGTTCGTGCTCGGCGCGGCCATGATCCTGTTCGCGGCACTGGATGCGGGGGCCCCAGGGATCTTCACGACCGTCGTGCTCTGGGGAGCGGGCTTCGGCGCTCTGCCCGTCGTCGTCTCCACCTGGCTGGCACGCGCCGAGCCCGAACGGCTGGAGAGCGTGGGCGGCCTGCAGACCGCCGTGTTCCAACTCGCGGTGGCTCTCGGCGCCCTTGTCGGCGGAGTCCTCGTCGACGGCGCCGGAGTGCAAACGGCCCTGATCGCAGGCGGCATCGCCGTCCTCGTGGGCAGCGTCCTCATCGTCCTCGTCAAGCCGCGAGCGCTCGCATGACCGGGCGCGACGTCCTCCTCGGGATGACCCTGACGGACGGATACGGCAACCTCCACGGCGCTTGGCGCGCACCGGGCACCGACCCGGGTGCCTACGCCGACATCGACGTGAGCATCCGGTACGCGCAAGCGGCGGAGCGAGGCCTGTTCGCCTTCCTCTTCACGCCCGACTTCCCGGCCGTGCGCGGGGACCTCGAGCACTCGACGATCAGCAACGTCCTCGATCCGATCGTCTCGCTCACCGCCATCGCGCGCGCGACCGAGCGGATCGGCTTCGTCGCGACCGGGTCGACCACGTTCCAGGAGCCGTTCAACCTCGCCCGGCAGTTCAAGGCGCTCGATGTGATCAGCCACGGCAGGGCCGGCTGGAACGCCGTGACGACGAGCGACCCGGCGGTCGCGGCGAACTACGGCCGGCCGGTCGCGGAGCGCAACGAGCGGTACGAGCGCGCGCACGAGGCTATCCAGATCACCCAGGCTCTCTGGGGGAGCTGGGAGCAGGACGCCTGGATCAAGGACCAGCCCGGGAATCGCTTCATCGACCCGGCCAAGCTGCGGCCGATCAATCTGCAGGGGCAGCACGTCGCCTCCCGCGGGCCGCTCGCGATCCCGCCGTCCGAGCAGGGCCAGCCCGTGGTGTTCACCTCGGGCGGCCCGAGCCCGCACCTGCTGTCGATCGCCGGACGCTACGCCAGCGGCTTCATCGCCGAGGTCTGGACCATCGAGGAGGCGCGCGCGCAGCGGGAGATCGTGCGTCGAGCCGCTCGGGACGCCGGCCGCGACCCTGACGAGGTCAAGTACTTCGCGGGACTGATGACGACCGTCACGCCGACCGTACGCGAGGGGCTCGATCGGCGGATCGCCCTGGCCGGCGACGTGATCGAGGCGCGCCTGTCGCACCTCGGCGCGATGATCGGCGTGCCGCTCTCGCCCGACCAGATCGACGAGCCGCTGTCCGAACGCGAGCTCGCGGCGGCCCGGCCGTCTCCGGCCGATCCGCGCTCCGGCATCGCCCTCGACGTCGCACGGCAGGGCTGGTCCCCGCGCGACGTCCTGGCACACGGCGTGATCGACTTCCACCCGACCGTCGTCGGTCCCGGCGCCCTGCACGCCGACCACATCCAGGAGTGGCTGGAGGCCGGCGCGGTCGACGGCTTCTGGATCTCGCCCGACGTGTACGAGGACGGCGTCGACGCGTTCGTCGACGAGGTCGTCCCCCTCCTCCAGCAGCGCGGGCTCTACCCGACGGAGTATCCCGGCGCCACGCTGCGGGAGAACCTCGGCGTCCCTGCCCAGTACGGGATCGACCCGCGCCTCTCCTCCTGATCGCAGACCCCCCCCATTACGCCTCTCCTCCACCCCCCCCGACGAACGGACTTCTGCACGTGCCTTCCCTCTTCTCCCCCCTCACCGCCGGCGACCTCTCACTGGCCAACCGGATCGTCATGGCGCCCCTGACCCGCAGCCGCGCTGCCGCCGACGGCGTCCCGAACCAGCACATGGTCGAGCACTACGCCCAGCGCGCGAGCGTCGGCCTCATCATCAGCGAGGGCACCTTCCCGAGCCTCGCCGGGAAGGCCTTCGACGGCCAGCCCGGCCTCGTCACCGACGAGCAGCTCGCCGGCTGGCGCAGCGTCACCGACGCGGTGCACGCCGGCGGAGGGCTGATCGTCGCCCAGGTCATGCACGGCGGGCGCGCCGGTCACTCGGCCGTCTCCGGGCTCCCCGTGGAGGCGCCGAGCGCGCTCGCGATCGACGGCGAGACCCGCGCGGGTGGGACGAAGGTCGCCTACGAGGTCCCCCGCGCCCTCACCGCGGACGAGCTGCCCGGCGTCGTCGAGGACTTCGTCCGCGGCTCGCAGAACGCGATCGACGCCGGCTTCGACGGCGTGGAGCTGCACGCCGCCAACGGCTACCTGCTGCACGAGTTCCTCGGTGCCACCTCCAACATCCGCACCGATGCCTACGGCGGAAGCCCCGAGAACCGCATCCGCTTCGTCGTCGAGGTCGCCCGGGCCGTCGTCGCGCAGATCGGAGCCGGCCGTGTCGGGATCCGCATCTCGCCCGAGCGGAACATCCAGGACCTGATCGAGGACGACCCGGCCGACGTCGAGGCCGTCTACGGCGGCCTGATGGACGCCCTCGCCCCGCTCGGCCTGGCCTTCGTCAGCGTGCTGCACCCCGAGCCGGCCGGCGCCCTGGTGCAGGGGCTCCGTTCCCGCTTCGGCGGGCCGTTCCTCGTGAACACCGGCTTCGCCGAGCCGACCACGCGCGACGAGGCGATCGGCATGATGGCGGACGATCTGGCGGACGCGATCGTCGTCGGCCGGGCCGTCATCGCGAACCCCGATCTCGTCCGCCGCTGGAGCGAGGGACTCGCCGAGAACGTGGTCGACTTCACGACGCTCTACGACCAGGGATCGGTCGGGTACACCGACTACCCGACGTACGACGAGACCCGGACGCCGGCCCGCTCGGCCAACTGAACTCCGACCCGACGACTCTTGACACTGCTGTGAACCGAGTGAAGGACACCATGAACACCTCCGCACAGACCGACCCGGTGAGCCCCCTGGTGCTCGTTCTCGGGACCACCGGCCTGGTCGGCTCCCTCATCGCCGACGAGTTCGATCGCGAGCCCGGAGGCGTCCGGGTCCGCTACGCCGCTCGCAGGGCCGAGCAGGTGGAGGAGCTGCGCACCGCCGGACGGGACGCGGTCCGCCTCGATCTCGACGACCCGAGCACCTTCGCCCACGCCCTGCACGGCGTGGACCGCGTCTACCTCCTGACCGGCTACACGGTCGCCATGCTCGCCCAGAGCAAGACGCTCGTCGACGCCGCCGTGAAGGCGGGAGTGAGCCACGTCGTGCACCAGGGCGTGTTCGCGAACTGGGACGTCACCGATCCGCACTTCGTCTGGCACCAGATGATCGAGCGCTACATCGAGGGCAGCGGCCTGCAGTGGACGCACCTGCACCCCAACGTCTTCATGGACGGCCTGGCGTCGATGATCACCGCCGGCGACGACACGCTCTCGGTCTTCTGGGGCGACCGCCGCGTCGGCTGGATCGCCGCCCGCGACATCGCCGCCGTCGCCGCGACGGTCCTGCGGCAGGGTCCCTCCCGGCACAGCGGCAAGGAGTACTGGCTCTCCACCGAGGTCGCCTCCGGGCCCGAGGTAGCCGCCGTCTTCTCCGAGGTCCTCGACCGGGAGATCCGCTGCGACCTGCGCGGCCCGGACGACTTCCTCGCGTCGCTCGCCGCCCGCGGCGCGACCGTCGAGTCCTGGTACGCGGAGGCCGGCGTGGAGTTCAACCGGCAGGTCCTCGACGGACGGATGGGCTACATCGGCACGGTCCGCGACGACGTCCAGTTCGTCACCGGACGCCCCTCCACCTCGCTGCGGGAGTGGGCGACCGAGAACCGCGAGCGGATGACGCCGAGCGCCTCCGAGTAGCACCCCGGGGTCGCCTACGCTGACGGGATGCCCCAGGTCGCGTTGCGTGGACGACCACCCGCGTCCTCGCGGTCGGCGGTCGCCGAGGTCGCCGTCGAGCTGTTCTTCGAGCACGGCTACTCGGGGACGACCGTCGCGATGATCGCCGAGGGTGCGGGGATCAGCAAGACCAGTTTCTTCCGCTACTTCTCCTCGAAGGCGGAGATCGTCTGGACCGACTTCGACGCCCACACCGACCGCCTCCGCGCCCGCCTCGCTGAGGGCGGCTCGGCGGGCCTGACCACTGTCCGGCTCGCCGTCGTCGACAATCTCCGCGCGGACCTGGACTCCGGGGGAGTGTCCCTCCGGCGCTTCGAGCTGCTCGACACCTCGCCGGAGCTCCGCTCCGAGGAGTCCGTCCGCTGGTCGGCGTGGGCGGAGATCGTGACCGAGCACCTGCGGCTGTCCTCCGGTCGCGAGCACCCGACGCCCGCGCAGGCGGCGGTCGGCTCCGCGATGCAGGCGACGATGCTGGCCGTCCTCCGGGACGGGGTGCGCGATCCCGTCGCCCCCGAAGCGCTCCTGGCGCGGCTCGACGCCGAGCTGCTGCGCCTGTGCGAGGCCGTGGAGTCCCTGCTCGTCGACTGAGGTCCGTGGCATCTCAGCCCCTTTTCGGCACCGAGCCCCGTAAAGTGGAAGCGGCTCGACGAGCCGGTCGTGCATCCGCGCGATCCCACTGATGACGACCAGGAACCGGCCGACGCGACCACGCCGTCCGACCGGCAACGGCGCCGAAAGGAACACCCTCATGAAGGCATGGCAGTTCGTCGACAACGACAAGCCCCTCACCCTCAATGACGTCCCGGAGCCCACGCCCGGACCCGACGACGTCGTCATCGACGTCAAGGCGGCGGGCCTGTGCCACAGCGACGTCGGCTACCTCGACGGCACGCTCTCCCCGATCCTCGCGTTCCGTCCGATCACTCTCGGCCACGAGATCGCCGGCATCGTCTCCGCCGTCGGGGAGAACGTCGGCACGTTCGCGGTCGGCGACCGCGTCGTCGTCCCCGCGAAGGTCGAGGGAGCAGGCACCACCCTCGACGGCGGGTTCGCCGCGAAGGTCGCCACGCCGGCCGCCTTCGTCGTCGCGCTCCCGGACGGCGTCGACTGGGATCAGGCCGCGGCCGCCACCGACGCGGGCATGACCTCGTACCACGCGGTGATCACCCGCGGAGGAGTCACAACAGGCACGAAGGTCGGCGTCATCGGCTTCGGCGGACTCGGGTCGCTCGGCGCGCAGGCCGCCCTGGCCGTCGGAGCCGAGGTGTATGTGGCCGAGAAGAACGAGGCGGTTCACGACTTCGCCCGCAGCCTCGGCGTCGCCGGAGTCTCCACCGACATCGCCGACTTCGCCGATCAGGGTCTCGACGTGATCATCGACTACGCCGGCTTCGGCACGACCACCGCCGGCGCGATCCTCGCGGTGAAGCCCGGCGGGCGCGTCGTCCAGGTCGGCCTGGGCGTCGCGGAGGGCACGATCCCTCTCCTGCAGCTGGTCCTCAAGGGCGTCGACCTCCTCGGGTCCGTGGCCGGCACGAACGAGGACTGCGCCGCCGTCCTCGACCTCGTCGCCGAAGGCAAGCTCAGCTCCCGCGTGACGCACGTCACGTTCGACGAGATCGCGGACGGGCTCGGGCGGCTCGAGCGCGGAGAGGTCGTCGGCAGGCTCGTCGCGATGCTCTGAGCGGTCGACGATCTCGAGACGACACGCCTGCTGCGCGGGCTATTCGATCAGCAGGGACAGCGGCCCGCCCGCGGCCACCTCCTGCTGGTCGAGCAGCCCCGGAAGGGCGTTTCGAGACCCGCCGCCGTCAGCGCCGGGCGATCAGGTGATGGCCACCACCCGCACGTCCCACGCCCCCAGTCGCAGCGTCGTACCTTCGGCGAGGTCCTCGCCGGAGAGGATGTCCTGGGCGCTGCGGGGGAGGGTGAAGGTGCTCGGCTCCCAGGCCCAGTTGTGGATCACGTGGACGGTCTCGCCGTGCCGATTGAGCGCGGAGTGCACGGACTGGGTGGGTCCGCTCGGTCGCCAGGACGGGGTGCCGGCGCCGACGTCGACGGCCCAGTCCATCAGCGCGGCGGCGAGCTCCGGGTCGGGCACGGTGCCCACGTAGGTCACGCGGCCGGAGCCGTGGGCGCGGGTCGTGACCGCCGCCCACTGGCCGAAGTGCGGGTGGTCGTAGCGCAGGAGCACCTCGGCGTCGTCGACCTCGAGTCCGTCTGCCCAGCGTGTCGCCCGTGCGCCTTCGGGGAGTTCGGGGAAGCCGGTCTCCGCGGCTCCCGGTCCCCGGACGAGCGGGAGGGGCGTCTGCAGACTGCTGAACTCGTCGTACCAGACGCCTGCTGCGTCGGTGAGGTGCGCGGGCTTGCGCTCGAGGCGCGCGCGCTGCTCCTGGTCCTCGTAGCCGGTGCGGATGCCGACGACGAGGTGTCCGCCGGCGGCGGCGTACCGCTCCAGCCACTGCAGCTGAGCGTTGTCGGCGATCGTGAACGCCGCCGCCACGAGCACGGCGTGCTCGGCCGCGTACGCTTCCGGGGTGGTCTCGGCGAGCTGGTGGGCGTGCACGATGCCGCTCTGCAGGCCGGCGTCGAAGGTCCCGCGCGCGAACGCGTCGACGACGGTGTGGTACGAGCGCCGGTCCGGTGTCGTCCCGATGCCCAGCGACGGCTCGCCGTTCTGCGCCCACTTGCTCTCGGTCGACCAGAGGATCTCGACATCGGTGTGCGGGGTGAGCTCGGTGACGCGGTCCCCTGCCGTCCTGAACTCCGCGCCGAGCGCTGCGAGCTCCCGGTAGACGCGGCCGGGCTCCTGGCTGTGGGGGAGGACCCCGCCCCAGTAGGTCTCGGTGCCGCAGTGCAGCGTGTGCCAGTGCCAGTACTCGATCATGGTTGCGCCGCGCGCGACCAGCGCCCAGGCCGCCTGACGGTACTGCCCCCGGAAGGCGGGCTCGTTCACCCAGGAGGGGCCGATCGCCTGCGGGTTGGTCTCGGTGACGAGGAACGGTGCCTGCTTCGTGCCGTGCATCCGGTCGGCGGAGTGCATCAGCGCCCACGCGCCGGAGCTGATCCACGACTGCTCGGGCTGCTCGAGGGCGGGCAGCGCGAGAGCGTCCTGCATGCGGTAGTAGGGGTTGCCGGCGGTGACGTCCATGTCGGCGCCGAGATCCTCCTCGGCGGCGGCCGGGCGGTCGTAGGAGATGCAGGTGGTGACGAACTGGTCCTCCCGCGCGTACTCGCGCACCACGTCCGCCTGCCAGGAGAGGAAGCCGGTGGTGATCCGTCCCTGGAAGCGGCGCCAGGCGAGCTCGTACTGCGGCTGGTGGTTCAGGTCCGGACGCCACAGATCGGCCCAGGTGGTGAGCAGGTGCGACCAGTAGGTGAGGCCCCACTCCTCGTTGAGCTTCTCGACGGTGCCGTAGGTGTGCCGCAGATGGTCGACGAAGCGCTGGAAGACCTGGTCGTTCAGGATGATGTGCGCTCCGGGCTCGTTGTCGACCTGGTAGCCGATGACCGCGGGGTGATCGACGTAGCGGGCGATGATCCTCCGGATGAGGCGCTCGGCGTGGAAGAGGAAGGCGGGGTGGAGGTGGTTGATCTCCTGCCGCATCCCCCAGCCCATCCGCCTGCCGGTCTCGAGCTCGATGTTGATCTCGGGCGCCTCCCGCGCGAGCCACATCGGGATCGCGTAGGTGGGCGTGCCGAGGATCACCCCGATGCCGTGGGCGTGGGCGGCGTCGAGGACGGGCTGGAGCCAGTCGAGGTCGAAGACCCCGTTCTCGGGCTCCCACGTCGACCAGACGGACTCGCCCACCCGGATGACGGTGAAGCCGGCCTCCTGCATGAGTCGCATGTCCTCCTCGAGCCGCGGGGAGGGCTGGTACTCGTGGTAGTACGCCGCGCCGAACAGGACGGAGTCGGTGAGGTGCTGCATGGGGTCCTTTCGAGGAGTGGTGCAGGGTGCGGAGTGGTGAGGGGCGGGGCGGCTAGGTTGGGCGGATGGAGCAGACCGAGCGCGCCCGCACGCGGGGCCCCTACGCGAAGACCGCTCAGCGTCGGCAGGAGATCATCGACGCCGCGACCACCGTGTTCGCGGCCCGGGGCTACCACGGCGGCTCCCTCCGCGACATCGCGCGGGAGCTCGACCTCAGTCTGACGAGCATCGTGCACCACTTCGGATCGAAGTACCTCCTGCTCGAAGCGGTGCTGGAGCGGGCGAACGAGACAGGGCTCGCCTCGTTCGAGAGCGATTGCCGGGAGCGCGGTCTCGTCATCACCTCGATGCGCCTCGTCCGGTTCAACCTGGAGCGACCGGAGCTGCTGCGCATCCTCGCGATGCTCGCCGCCGAGGCGTCGTCGAAGGACCACCCGGCGCACCAGTGGTTCGTCGACCGGTACCGGACGACGATCGACGCGTACGTCCGCGCGCTGCGCATCGACCAGGACCGGGGCCGGATCGACGCCGCGCACGACGTCGAGCGACTCGCCGAGATCGTGACCGCGGCCTGGGACGGACTGCAGCTGCAGTGGCTGATCGATCCGACGCGCGACATGGAGGGGGCGATGGGGGACCTCTTCGCCCGACTGCTCCCGGAGGCGCCGACCGAGGGCTGACGAGGGCAGGACCGCCGCGGCCGGCGGCCCGACCGCGGCGGAGAGTTCTCACGAGGCGGCGGCTAGTACGTGTACAGCCGCACCCGCACTACCCCGGTGCTCGTCGACATCAGGGGGATGGGGAAGCTCTTCGGCGCCGCCGGGGTCAGCGGCGGCAGCCGCACGGCGTGTCCGGAGGCGGTCTCGTCGCCGTTCCACCGCCGCGAGACGACCGTCTCGCCGGAGGCTTCTCGCCGCAGTTCGTCCGCGGACAGGATGCCGGCCGTGACGCCGTCCCGGTCGGCGACGGAGAACGACAGCGTGAATCCTCGGCCGACCGCGATGAGGCGTCCGTCGGACTCGTGGATCAGCATCCCGTACGCCGGCCACGCCGGTTCGAAGAGACCGAACCGGTCCTTGCTCGTCACCGTCACCACGTACGACCCCAGCGTGAAGGACGCCTCGTGCCGTTCCTCGGTCAGCAGGAACGCCCAGGTCTCGTTCGACGGCGACTCGTCGCGCAGCGAGACCGCATGCGCGAGGAGTGCGTAGCCGTCGGCGAGGGACGGCTCGTCGGCCCCGTCCCGCTCGATCGAGTCGACGCCGAAGGGCGAGACCCCGATCGCCCCGTGCTCGCCGAGCGCGAGGAACATGTGGCCCACGCCGAGGGCCGACCTGCGCATCTCCGGTATCAGGAGGTGACCGCCCGCCGATGCGAAGGCGCGGAAGATCCCGTCCGCGTCGCCGAAGTAGTAGTCGGGCGCGAGGATGTCGACGGTGGGCGCGAGCGAGCGCCAGATCGACGCGACTCGCGGCAGCGGACCTCCGCTGGGGAAGGAGCCCGGAACGGCCCCGCCGGCGAACGCGACGTCCGAGTCGTCCTCCGCGGAGTCGTCGGGCACCGGCGCGCCTTCGGCCGGCACCGGCGTCAGCGAGTCCTCGACGGAGTTGTCCAGCCAGGCGTTGACGAAGAGCGGGACGTCGTGCTCCTGCCGGCCGGCCGCCGCGACCGTCTCGATGTAGCCCGCGTAGGCGTGCGCCATGAAGGCCTCGTGGGCCTGCAGGGTGTCGCCGAAGAGCTCGGCCCACGAGCCCTGGGAGGGCGAGCCTCGGTCCAGCCAGTCGGCGTGAACAGGGGTTCCGGGGGCATCGGCGATCGCCGCCACGACGGAAACCGGCACCGCCGACTCCCACGCGGCGTCGGCGAGCGGGCTGCAATCCCGCGAGTCTCCGAGTAGTCCGACCTCGTTCTCGACCTGGACCATGACGACCGTGCCCCGGGTGTCCGCCGTGGCCAGGCAGGCCATCAGCTGAGCGAAGGCATGGGCGTCCGCGGATCTCGACTGCAGGCAGAAGGGGGAGAGGTGCTCGAGGCGGCCTCTCGTCGACTCGGCGCGAGTGAAGCGCGCGCCGTCCTGTTTGACCCAGGCCGGCACGTAGCTGGACTGGCCGTTCTTCCAGGATCCGAACCAGAGGGGGATCAGCCGCAGGTCGTGCGCGGATGCCGCCTCGAGCATGGCGAGCACGAGCGTGGTGTCGAAGACGTTCTCCTCCGGCTCGAACAGGTCCCAGGCGACGGGAGCGAGGACGGTGTTCGCGCCGAGCTCCCGCACCCGCGCGAACGACCGGCTGATCGCCTCCGACGTGCTCGAGCTCGAGTTGTGGATCTCGGCGCCGAGGACAGTGAAGGGCTTCCCCTCCACCTCGAGACCGGTGGCGGTCACCCGCGGGCGGTGAGCTGATGTGTCTGTCATGCGGATGTCCTGATCTCTCCGGTGGGCACGCTGCGGGCTACTTCGGCTGGATGTTCCACAGCGACGGGTAGGAGTTGCCCGCCTGGACCTCCACCGTGGTGGCGGCGTCGGTCACGAAGATCGACTGCGGCCGGTACCAGGGCGCGAACCAGGCCTGGTTGACGACGTACGTGTTGAGCTCCTGGAGAGCGGTGTCGTAGTCGTCCCCCGACGCCGTCCGGATCGTCTCGATCAGCGCGTCGGCGGCGGGGTCGTCGTACTTGAACGGGTTCCAGGCGGCGTCCGGAGCGAGCTGGAAGTTGATGAGCGCCCAGTCGGGGTCCTGCTGGAGGCGCATCCACGAGGCCGAGTACTTCGCGGCGAGGAGGTCGGCGACGAAGTTGTTCCCCGTGTCCGTGTTCTGCACGGTGATGCCGACGTCCTTCAGCTGCTGCTCGATCAGCGTCCACAGCGAGGTTCCGAGTGCGGCGGTCGACGGCATCGAGATGGTCAGACCGTCCGAGTAGCCGGCCTCGGCGAGGAGCTCCTTCGCCTTCGCGGGGTCGTAGGGGTAGGCGTCCTCGAGCTCCGGGACGAAGCCGGCGGAGTTCTCGGGGAAGACCTGCGACGTGACGGTGCCGCGGCCCTGCCCGACGGTCTTCAGCAGCGCCTCCTTGTCGAAGGCGTAGTTGATGGCCTGACGCACGCGGACATCGGCGAGTGCGGGCGTCTGCGCGCCGGCGCGATCGAACAGGATGAGACCGGTCCAGTCGAGCTCGAGGGTGTTCAGAGTGAACCCCGCGGCCTCGATCTCGGGGAGCGTCTTGTCGTCGAGGGTCTGGCTGGCGTTGACCTGCCCGCCCTTGATCGCGCTCAGCAGGGCGATCGGATCCGTGTACACGTTCAAGTGCAGGGTGTCGTAGTGCACCGACTCCGGGTCCCAGTAGTCCGGGTTCTTCGTGAACACGTAGCTCGAGCCGACCACGGTCGCGGCGTCGTCGAGGACGTACGGGCCCGAGCCGACGGGCTTCGTCTGCGCATCGGCCGCGTCGAAGGCGGACGGGCTCTCGACGAGCCCGGCGTTCTGGGTGAGGTAGCCGAGCAGTGCGGGATCCGGCTGGCTGAGGGTCACGTCGAGGGTGGTGTCGTCGACGGCGGAGACGTCCTGCACGGAGCTCAGGCGGGAGCTGTTCGGGGAGGTCCCGTCGCGGAAGCGGAGGAGGTTCTGCCCGACGACCTCGGCGGTCATCGCGGTGCCGTCGGTGAACGTGACGTCGTCTCGCAGGGTGAGCGTCAGCGTGGTGTTGTCCTCGTTGTAGCTCCACGCGGTCGCGAGGCCCGGGATGACCGTTCCGTCGGGCTCGGCCCGGAGGACGGTGTCGTAGACGGCCTGCAGGTACGGCGTCTCGTTCGCCCAGGAGGCGTCCGCCGCCGCGAAGGTGGTCGCCGGGCCGAGCAGGCCCAGGGTCAGCGTCGAGGAGCCGCCGGCGGACGAGTCGGCTCCGTCCGCGCACGCGGTGAGTCCTGCCACGAGCGTGCCGACTGTGAGCGCCGCCACTGCGGCTCTTTTCCACGGGAACATCGTTGATCCTTTTCGGCTCTGTCGATCCCTCACGGATCGATCGGGCCGACAGTACCACGAACATGGTTCACCTGTTCGGTTTTCACCTCTTGTCGGCCGCTGATCAAAGACAAGCAAAATGGCGATCGAAGGTATCGAACGGAACGCCGTGGAGCAGAGGCGCCGACGAGGATCAACGCACGAATTGCATCGACCAGCCGATAGCCGTGAAGATCGACGCAACCAACGACGGATACGCAGAGGTCGAGGGACGAACTGACATGACGTCGAATATCGGCACTTGATGGAAGGCGTACCGGCGGCGGCGGTGTCAGTCGGTCGGCTCGCCGCGATGAAGCCGGCTCTGACGTCGACTGCTCGGTCTTCCTCCGTCGGCCGGGGTTCGTGAGTGCAGGTGGCGACGGCCACCGCGGATGAGAATCCCACCGTCCGCCGGTGCGGCACGTCGCCGCGGAGCCGGTCGTCGACGAGCGCGAGGGAGACCCGAGCTGCCCAGAGAGGGACGGCTCCATCGCGCCCTTCTTCAGCTCGATCACGACGGATCGGAGCTGACGGACGTGGAAGAAGAGCAGATCGATGGAGAAGTCCGACCCGTCGACCTCCTGCTCATCACGCTCGTCGATGAGGACTCGGACGTGGCCCACGGCGAAGGTGCCACAGGCTGTGGCACATCTCGGAGGCCCGCCTTCCCGGCCGCGGAGGACCGCACGGAGAGCGGATTCCTGCTCGATGACCCTGTGCCTCTCGGGCTAGGGACTGGATCCGTCCCCACCGCCGGCGATGTCCGCGGTCAGCAGCGCGACCTGCGCGGCGGCCTCCGCGTGCGTCATCGGGCGGCCGGGGACGCCGGGCCGCGTCTGCCACGGCAGCGGACCGTCGGCGCGGCGGTACTCGACCCCGAGGGCGTCGAGCCGGGCCAGGTGGTGCGCCAGCCGGGCCTCGAAGTCCGCCGTGTCGCGGTGCCCGCCCGACCAGAGCGCCTCCGCCAGCGCGCAGAGCCGCGGGAAGGCGAGGTAGTCGAGGGTGCGCGGGGAGTCGGCGTGCTCGGTCCAGAGGTTCCCCTGCCCGCCGAGGACGTGCCGGGCCTGCTCGGGGGTCAGCTCGGGCGGGACCGGGTCGAAGGCGAGGACGTCGGCGACCGTCGTGACGGTGGACACCGGGATCGGCTCCGCCGCCGCCTCGGACTGCCGGTGGTCGAGGTAGGCGGTGTCCTCGGGGCAGGCGATCACGTCGTGGCCGGCCCGGGCCGCCGCCACCGCCCCCACCCGTCCCCGCCAGGACAGCACCGTCGCGCCGGGTGCGAGGCCGCCCTCGAGGATCTCGTCCCAGCCGAGCAGGCGGCGCCCGTGGCGGGCGAGGTGGGCGCCGATGCGCCCGACGAACCAGCTCTGCAGCGCGTTCTCGTCCGGGATCCCCAGCTCGCGCATCCGCTCCTGCGTGCGGGCGTCGGCCGCCCACTGGTCCTTCGGGCACTCGTCGCCGCCGATGTGGACGTACGGGGAGGGGAACAGCTCGATCACCTCGTCGAGCACGTCCTCGAGGAACTCGATCGTGCTCTCCTCGACGTTGAGGACGTTCGAGCTGACGCCCCACTCCGTCCAGGTCTCGAGCGGCGTGCCCCGCACCCCCAGCTCCGGGTAGGCGGCGAGGGCGGCCTGCGCGTGGCCGGGCAGCTCGATCTCGGGGACGACGGTGACGCCCCGCGCCGCGGCGTAGGCGACGATCTCGCGGATGTCGTCCCGGCGGTAGTACCCGCCGTGCGGCCGGTCGTCCTGCCCCGCGGTCGGGCCGGCGCCCACCTGCGACCGCCGCCGCCAGGCGCCCGCCTCGGTGAGCCGCGGGTAGCGCGGGATCTCCAGGCGCCAGCCCTGATCGTCGGTGAGGTGCAGGTGCAGCACGGTCAGGCGGTGCAGGGCCAGCAGGTCGATGAGGCGCAGCACCTCACGGACGGGCAGGAAGTGCCGGGCGACGTCGAGCAGCATCCCGCGCCAGGCGAAGCGCGGCTCGTCCTCGATCGTCACGGCCGGCACCGCCCAGCGGATCCCGGGCAGGGGAGCGGACCGGTGGATCGCCGGCGGCAGCAGCTGGAGCAGCGTCTGCACGCCGTGCAGCGCGCCCGCCGCGCCCGCCGCGGTGAGGACGACCGAGCGGTCGTCGACGCGGAGGCGGTAGCCCTCCGGCGGGAGCGCCGGGTCGAGCGCGAGCCGGATGCCGGCCGTCGCCTCGTCGCCGCGCTCGAGGGCGGATCCGGTCGCCCGGCCGACCGCGGTGCGGAGCAGCCGCGCGGCGCCTTCGAGGGCCTCCGGGTAGGCGATCCGGGTGCTCGCGGAGAGCACGAATTCGCCGGTCTCCGGGCGAAGCGAGCGGGGTCGGGGGAGGAGCAGGGGCACGGCGGTCTCCGTTCTGCGCGGGGGATGCGACTCTTCGCGCCTGTCAGTGAAGCCTCGTTGACAGGGGTTCGCAAGGGTTCTTTACTAACTCCGTCGCAACTGGCGCAGGATCCCGGATCGCGCCGCGGCACCCCTACGGAGGAGAGAACTGTGGTCTGGAAGAACCTGGTCGGAAAGAGCGCGTCGGTGCGGCGCCGGGCGGTCGCCCTCGGTGCCCTCGGGGTGGCGGGCGTGCTCCTGCTCACCTCCTGCACGCCGAGCGACGGCGGGCCGGACGGGTCGCGCGAGGAGGGCCGGACGCTCACCGTCTGGACGATGGACGGCGACTACTCGCCCGAGACCCTCGCCGCCGTCGACGAGCGCTTCACGAAGGCCACCGGGGCGGAGGTCGACGTGCAGGTGCAGACCTGGGAGGGCATCGCCACGAAGGTCTCGACGGCGCTCGCGACCGACTCCCCGCCGGACGTCCTCGACATCGGCAACACCCAGGTCGCCGGCTACGCCGCGAACGGCGGGCTCCTCGACCTGACGGAGCACCGGGACGAGTTCGCGCAGGGGCAGACCTGGCTCGACGGCCTCGTCGACCCGGCGACGTTCGACGGGCACCTCTTCGCCGTCCCGGGCTTCGCGGGCGCGCGGGCCGTCGTCTACAGCAAGAAGCTCTGGGCCGAGGCGGGCGTGATGACCCTCCCCACCAGCTATCAGGAGCTCACCGCCGCGCTCGACAAGGTGAAGGCGGCGCACGCCGGCACCCCCGACTTCTCGGCCTTCTACCTCCCGGGGCAGTACTGGTACGCCGGGCTGCAGTTCGTCTGGGACGCGGGCGGCCGGATCGCGATGCAGGACGGCGACACCTGGTGGTCCGCGCTCAGCACGAGCGCCTCGCGGTCCGGTCTCGAGGCGTTCAAGGAGTTCCAGAACGCCTACTCCAGCGCCTCGTCGGCGACGCTGAACACCCTCGACCCCGACCAGAACCAGATCTTCGCCGACGGGAAGACCTCCGCGATCCTGACCACCGGCGTCGCCGGTGTCCTGAGGGCGAACCCGGAGCTGTCGGAGGACGAGCTCGGGACCTTCCCGATGCCGGGCGTCGACGGCGGCACGCAGCCGGTGGTGCTCGGCGGCTCGAACTGGGCGGTCGCCGCCAAGTCGCGGAACGCCGACCTCGCCCGGCAGTGGATCGCCGTCGCCACGAGCCCCGAGGTGCAGCGCGACTTCGTCCACGGCGTGGACGGCTGGATCCCGAACAGCCGGGAGGGGATCGAGGCGACGCAGTCCGACCTGAGCGAGATCGAGCGCGCGTTCTTCACCGCCGCGCTGACCTCGGAGTCGGTTCCGGCCAACCCCAACTGGGCCGCGATCGAGAGCAACCGGGAGATCGAGTCGCTGTTCTCCTCGATCGCCTCGGGCGCGAAGAGCGTGCAGGAGGCGTCGGAGGAGTTCGACGCCGCCGCCGACGACACGCTCAACGGCCACTAGGCCGGCCGGGCGATCGCGCGATGTCCACCGCCCCGGCCGCCGCCCCCGCCACCGCCCCACCCCACCCGGCGACGGCGGTCCGCCGCGCCCGGCGCCGCTCCTCGCTCGCCCCGCTGCTGCTGCTCTCCCCGGCCGGGCTGGTGCTCGCGGGCGTGACGATCGCCCCGATCGTGTTCCTCGTCCTCACCTCCTTCACCGACTACGACCAGCGCAGCCTGTTCACCGGTGCCTACGACGTGGTTGGGCTCGCGCAGTACGCCGACATCCTCGGCGACCCGGAGTTCTGGCTCGCGCTGGTGCGCACCCTCGTCTTCACGAGCGCTCTCGTCGCGGGCAGCGTGCTGATCGGCGCGGGGATGTCGCATCTGCTGACCCGGCTGCCGGCGGCCCTGCGCCTGCTCACGACCGTGGTGCTGATCCTCGCCTGGGCGATGCCGAACGTCGCCTCCTCGCTGATCTGGCGGTGGCTCTTCCAGCCGCAGTACGGCGTCGTCAACTGGCTGCTCACCCGGACGGGACTGGTCGGCGATCTGACCAGCACGAACTGGGCCGCCGACCCGCGGCTCGCCTGGGTCTGCATCTGGCTCCTCGTCGTCTGGCAGGCCGTGCCCTTCCTCGCCCTCACCCTGCACGCCGCCGAGACGCAGGTGCCGATCGAGCGCAAGGAGGCCGCGCGGCTGGACGGCGCCTCCGAGCTCGCGGTCTACCGGGTCGTCGTGCTCCCCGCACTCCGGCCGACCCTGCTGCTCGTGACGATGCTCTCGGTGATCTGGGACTTCAACGTCTTCAACCAGATCTGGCTCGTCTCGGCCGGCGGGCCCGACGGCGCCACGTCCACGCTCGGCGTCTTCACCTTCACGACGGCGTTCTCGGGCGGCGCCCGCATCGGCACCGGCTCCGCCATCGCCGTGGCGTCGACGCTGATCCTGCTCGCCCTGAGCGCGGTCTACATCCGGACCCTCGTCCGCTCAGGAGAGGAGCTCTGACCGTGACCGCGACCTCGACCTCGACCTCGATCCGGCGCCGGCTGCGGCGCTACCCGTGGATCAGCTCGGCGATCGCGGTGCTGTTCTGCCTGCTCTGGCTCTTCCCCGTCTACTGGATGGTCAACACGGCCTTCAAGCCGCAGTCCGAGATGCTCAGCTCCACCCCGCACTTCCTCCCCGAGTCGCCGACCCTGGACAACTTCGTCCGGGCGCTCACCCAGGGCGACTTCCTGCGCCACCTGCAGAACTCGGTCGTGGTGGTGGGCGCCGCGGTCGTCTTCGCGATGGTGCTCGGGCTGTTCGCGGCGGCGGCGCTGGCGCGGTTCCGCTTCCGGGGCCGGCGGGCGATCCTGGTCCTGCTCCTCGTCGTGCAGATGCTCCCGGCGACGGCGCTGCTCCTGCCGCAGTTCCTGCTCCTGAACGCGGTCGACCTGATCGGGACCTCCGCGGGTCTCGCCCTCGCCTACGTGGCGGGCGTGCTGCCGTTCTCGATCTGGGTGATGCGCGGGTTCTTCCTCGCGCTCCCCGTCGAGCTCGACGAGGCGGCGCGCCTGGACGGCGCCTCGACCTGGCAGCTGCTCACCCGCGTCCTCTTCCCGCTGGTGATGCCCGGGATCGTCTCGAGCAGCGTCTTCGCCTTCATCGCCGGCTGGAACGACTACATCGTCGCCTACACGTTCCTGAAGGATCAGGCCCGCTACACGCTCCCGGTCTGGCTCGCGTCCTTCAGCACCGCGTCGGGCGGGCAGGTGGGGACGGACTACGGCGGGCAGATGGCCGGGGCCGTGCTCTTCTCGCTCCCGGTGGTCGTGTTCTTCCTGATCATCCAGCGTAATCTCGTGTCCGGGATGTCGGCCGGCGCCGTCAAGGGCTGAGCCGGTCACGGGCTGAGATGAAGGACCATGGGCCAGCTGCGCGTCACCGAGAAGGCACTGCCGTCGCACAACCGCCGGCACAACCGCTCGCTCGTCCTCCAGCGCCTCTTCCACGACGGTGAGATGAGCAGGGCGGATCTCGCCCGGATCAGCGGGCTCACCGCGGTCACGATCTCCGATCTGGTCGGCGAGCTGCACTCGGAGGGGCTGCTGCTCGACCTCGGCCCCCGCGTCGACGCCCGGGTGGGCAAGCCCGCGCTGGTGATCGCCTTCGACCACGGGGCGCGGAGCATCGTCGGCCTCGACCTCTCGGCGGAGGCCGAGTGCACCGGAGCCCTGGTCAGCCTGCGCGGCGAGATCCGGGAGCACCGCCGGCTCGCCCGCGACGGCGCGTCCGGGGCGGACGCGGTCGAGCTCGCCCTGGGCCTCGCGGCCGAGCTGATCGCCTCGTCCCAGGCGCCGGTCCTCGGGATCGGGATCGGCTCACCGGGGGTCGTCGACCACGGCGGCGTCGTGCGCGAGGCCCCCAACCTCGGCTGGCGGGGCCTCGATCTGCGGAGCGTCTTCGCCGAGCGGTTCGGCCTGCCCGTGCACGTCGCGAACGACGCCAACACCGCCGCCCTGGCCGTGCACACCTTCCACCGCGGCGGCGGAGCGAACCTGCTGCTCGTGCTGCTCGGCGACGGCGTCGGGGCCGGACTGATCATCGGCGGTTCCCTCGTCGAGGGCGATCAGTTCACCGGCGGCGAGATCGGCCACGTCGTCATCGACGAGGACGGCGAGCAGTGCTCGTGCGGGCGGCGGGGCTGCCTCGAGTCCGCGGTGTCCGTCGCGCACCTCGGTCCGCGGCTCGCAGCGGCCTCGGCTCCGGAGCAGGAGCGGCTGCTGCGCCGGGCCGGCCGGTCGCTCGGGATCGCGCTGGCGCCGATCGTCGCCGTGCTCGGGATCGACGCGGTCGTCCTCGCCGGTCCGGAGCGCTTCGTCGAGGGGGTCCTGCTCGAGGAGGCGCGCGCGACCATCGCCCGCCGCACCCTGCCCGCCGTCACCCGCGAGCTGCGGATGGAGTCCCGAACGGACCCGGGCGAGCTCGTCCTGCAGGGCGCCGCCGCGCTCGTCCTCAGCCACGAGCTCGGCATCTCCTAGCGGCCGCCCCGCCGGTCCTCGGCCGTCGTCGCACCGGGCGCCGAGGACGACGACCTCCTCCGACTCCTCAGAAGTCGTCGTACTCGAGCGCCGAGTACGACAACTCTTGGAGAGTGGCGGAGGGTCGCCGGTGCGGTGCGCGGGTCAGTCGCGTGCGCGGCGGGTCTGCTTCGCGTTCGCGCGCTGCAGGGCGTCGACGAGCTCGGCTTTCGTCATGCGCGAGCGGCCGGAGACGTCGAGGCGCTTCGCGAGGTCGAGCAGGTGCGCCTTGGTGGCGTTCGCGTCGACTCCGCCGGCCGTGTCGCCGCCGCCGTCGGGGCCGCGCTGGGCGGCGCGGTCGTCGGAGGGGCCGCTCTCGGCCTTGCGCTCCCAGTGGTCGCCGACCTTCTCGTACTCGTGCTTCAGCGCGGCGAAGGCGGTGCGGTGCGCGCGCTCACCCTCGCCGTAGCTGTCGACGGCCGAGTCGTGCGCGGCCGACCACAGCTTCTGCGCGTGCTCGTCCGACCGCTCGATCGTCGACGGGATCTCCTCCTTGGCGGGCATGCTGCCTCCCTCTCGTCCCTCCGACGCTACCCCCGCCGTCCCCCTCCGCGAGATGCCACTTGTGCACGCCTTTCACGGCGTGTCGCGCTCATAAGTGGCATCTCGCGGAAGGAAGCAAGGGGGTCAGCCGAGGAGGCGGTCCTGGACGAAGGCGCTGGCGAAGCGGTCGGTGGGGTCCCAGGCGGAGCGGAGGGTGCGCCACTCGTCGAGGTGCGGGTAGAGCGGGGCGATGTCGGCGGCGGTCGCGAGGAAGTGCTTGCCCCAGTGCGGGCGGGCGCCGAGCGGGAGCAGCGCGCCCTCGACGGCGGGCAGCACGGCGTCGACGCCGGCGCGGTCCTTCTTGAAGGTGAAGTGGATGCCGACGCTGTCGCGACCGGAGGCGGGGGAGAGCCACTGGTCGTCGCCGGCCATGGTGCGCAGCTCGGTGATCAGCAGGACCTCGTCGATCCGCTCGCCGATCGCGCGCAGGGCGACGAGGGCCTCGCGGATGTTCTCGCGCGGCACCATGTACTCGCTCTGGATCTCGTCGCCGGCGCTCGGCTCGCGGTCGAGGCGGAAGTGCGGCAGGCGCTCCGACCAGGGTCCGACGGAGCCGCCGAACGGGTTGAGGTTCGAGTCGACGCCCTCGGAGACGGCGAACAGCGAGGCGGAGGCGGCGACCGCACCGAGGTGGGTCGCGTCGACGTCGGCGACCGAGCCCTGCTCGACCTTGGTCTTCAGCCAGAGCTGCTCCACGGTGGGGCTCGACCAGTGCGTCATCAGGCTCACGCTGTAGGCGGAGGAGGTGATCGCGTCGAACTCGTCGAGCACGCGGTCCCAGGGCAGGTCGACGAAGGCGTCCTGGCGGACGTCGAAGGTCGGCTGGATGTCGAGGGTCACGCGGGTGACGACGCCGAAGGCGCCGAGGCCGACGACGACGCCCTCGAAGCCGGGCTCGCCGCGGCGGATCGTGCGCAGCGAGCCGTCGGCCGTGACCAGCTCGAGCGCCGAGACGGCGGAGGAGAGGTTGGCGTTGCGGTCGCCCGAGCCGTGGGTGCCGGTCGAGATCGCGCCGGCCACCGAGATGTGCGGGAGCGAGCCCATGTTGTGCAGGGCGTAGCCGTTGCTGTGCAGGTGCGAGGCGACGATGCCGTAGCGGGTGGCGCCGCCGACGGTGACGGTGCTCGCGTCGGCGTCGATCACCGGATCGGGGGCGATGCGGCCGAGGTGCAGCAGCGCCCCCGGGGTGTCGGGGAGGGCGTTGAAGGAGTGGCGGGTGCCGAGCGCGCGGACCCGCTCGTTCCCGCGGACGAGGTTCTGCACCTCGTCGATCGACTCCGGCTCGAGGATGTCGGCGGCGCGGTACTCGTAGGTGCCCGCCCAGTTGCTCCGTTGCGTCATGGCTCCATTCTGCCGGGCCCGCCGCCGGTTTGTTGCCGTCTCCAACGAATTGGCGGCGAGCGCTCGGCGGCGAGCCTGCAGCGGCGCTCAGTACTCGATGCGTCCGTGGCGGTCGTGGAACTCGCCGGTCGGGCCGTCCGGGCCGAGCAGGGCGAGCGCGACGGTCGCGTCGGTGCCCTCGGTGACGGTCTGGTGCCCGCCGTGGCCGTTGAAGTCGGTCGCGGTGTAGCCGGGGTCGCTCGCGTTGATCCGGAACTCGGGCAGGTTCTTCGCGTACTGCACGGTCAGGGTGATCACCGCGGCCTTCGAGGCGGCGTAGGGGATCGCGGGCACGCCGAACTCGTCGCGGCCGGGCGTGACCAGGGCGCGCGGCCAGCCGACTCCGGAGGAGACGTTGACGACGACGGGCGCGGCCGAGCGGCGCAGCAGCGGCAGTGCGGCCTGGGTGACCCGGACGACGCCGACGACGTTCGTCTCGAGGACGCTCGCCATCGCCTCCGCCGAGAGGTCGTCGACGCCGAAGGAGGTGCCGAGGATCCCGGCGTTGTTGACCAGGACGTCGAGGGCGGGGAGCGAGGCGAGGGCGGCGTCGACGCTCGCCTGGTCGGTCACGTCGAGCTGGACGACCTGCGCGCCGAGCGCCCGGGCGGCGTCGCCGTTGGCGGGGTCGCGCATGCCGGCGTAGACGGTGTGGCCGGCCTCGAGCAGGCGGCGGGCGGTCTCGAGGCCGAGGCTCTTGTTGGCCCCGGTGATCAGTGTCGTTGTCATGGCTCCATGCTCCGCCCCGGCACTCCTGGCGCCCAGGCCCCGGTCGACGGGAGGACCAGCAGTACCAGGACCGCTCCGCCCCCGCGGGGGATCATGGGGGCATGAGCGAATTCGCGGACGTCCTCCGCTCCTGGCGCGAGCGCGTGACGCCCGCCGAGGTGGGGCTGCCGGCCGGCCCGAGCCGCCGGACCGCCGGCCTGCGCCGCGAGGAGCTCGCCGCGCTGGCCGGCGTGAGCGTCGACTACATCGTGCGGCTCGAGCAGGGCCGGGCCGTGCATCCCTCGGCGCAGCTGCTCGGCGCGCTGGCCTGCGCGCTGCGGGTGACGGAGGCGGAGCGCGACCACCTCTACCGGGTCGCGGGCGTCGCTCCGCCGACCGCGACGCAGGTGCCGCAGCACATCACCCCGGGCGTGCAGCGGATCGTCGACCGCTGCGGCGACGTGCCGCTCGCCGTCTTCAGTGCGGCGCACGACATCCTGCTCTGGAACCCGCTCTGGGCGGCGCTGAACGGCGACCCCTCGCGGCACACGGGCCTCGACCGCAACCTGGTCTGGCGCTACTTCACGCAGGGGCACGAGGGCACCGAGTTCGACGACCAGCACGCCGAGGACTTCGCGAACGACCTGGCGGCGGATCTGCGCGCGGCGGTGGGTCGCTACCCGGACGACGCGGCGCTCGCGCACCTGGTGGCGCGGTTGCGCGCGACCTCGCCGGACTTCGAGCGGCGCTGGGCCGCGGCCCGGGTCGCCGAGCACCGCTCCAGCCGGAAGACCGTGACCTCGACGCCGGTCGGGCCGATCACCATCGACTGCGACGTGCTCGCGGTGCCGGGTGGCGACCTGCGGATCGTGATCTACACGGCGACGCCCGGCTCGACCGATCAGACACGGCTCGACCTGCTCCGGGTCACGGGGCTGCAGGAGCTCGTGGCGCACTGACCGCGTCGGCCGATCGGTCGGCGGGCGCGCTCGCGCCGAGCCGGTGCCGGCGCTCGATCGCCTGGCCCGCGTAGCCCGCGGCGACGATCAGCGCGGCGCCGACCGCTCCGAGCGGGCCGATCGCCTCGCCCGCGACGACGACGCCGACGAGCAGCGCCCAGACCGGCTCGGTGCCCATCAGGATGCTGGCGCGCGCCGCCGAGGTGCGCCGGACCGCCCAGAGCTGGACCACGAAGGCGAAGACGGAGCAGAGCAGCCCGAGGAAGAGGACGCCGGCCCAGCCGCCGACGTCCAGCGCCCGGGCGGCGGCGGGAAGGTCCGGCCCGGCGAGCAGCGAGAAGACGGCGGCGCAGACGACCAGCTGCACCAGGACCACGCCGAGCGAGCCCTCCGTGCGCCCGCGGACGAGCCGCGCGCTGGCCGTGACGTGCACGGCGCGCACCACTGCCGCCGCGAGCACGAGCGCGTCGCCCCAGGTCGGGGTGCGCAGACCGCCGCCGGAGACGAGCAGGGCCACCCCGACGACGGCCGCGACGGCGGTGATGAAGAAGGAGCGCGGCAGCCAGGAGCGCGATGCGAGGCCCTCGAGTGCGGGGGTGAGCACCAGGGTGAGGCTGATCAGCAGACCCGCGTTGGTCGCCGAGGTGAGGTGGACGCCCCAGGTCTCGAGTCCGATGATCGCGGCCTGCGAGGCGCCGAGGAGGGCGGCGACGGCGAGCCCCCGACCGCGGGGGAGGCGCTCGCGCCGGGCGAGGCAGAGCAGGGCGAGCGCGGCGGCGGCGGTGAGGAAGCGCAGCGCGACGGTCGACGGGACGCCGATGTCGGCGGCGACGTCCTTCGCGGCGACGAAGCTCGCGCCCCAGACGGCGGCGACGGCGAGCAGCAGCAGGTCGACGGCGAGGTCGGGGCGGGAGCGGAGGGGCACGGGGACAGCGTCGCAGGCGGGAAGCGGAAGAGCGACCGGCTGCTCCTTCACCGACGATGAAGCAAGCACTTCCCGGTTAGGCTCGCGCCCATGGATCCCGCCCGCCTCCGACTGCTCCGCGAGCTCGGCGACCGCGGGAGCGTGGCCGCCGTCGCCGCGGCGCTCGGGGTGAGCCCCTCCGCGGTCTCGCAGCAGCTCGCCGCGCTGCAGGCCGGCGTCCCGGTGCCGCTCACGGTGAAGGAGGGGCGGCGGCTCGTGCTCACCGAGGCGGGCGAGGCGCTCGCGGTCGCGGGGACGCGGGTGGAGGAGGCGCTCGCCGAGGCGGCGGACACCATCGGCTCGTTCCTCCGGCACGACGATCGCGCGGTGCGGGTGTCGGCGTTCCACAGCGCGGGGCTCGCCTTCTTCGGCCCGCTGCTCGCGGAGCTCGCCGACGGCCCGCGGGTGGCGCTCGCCGATGCGGACGTCGCGCAGAGCCGCTTCGCCGGGCTGACCGCCGACCACGACCTCGTCGTCGCGCACCGGCTGCCGCAGGATCCGGAGTGGTCGCGGGCCCGGCTGGTCGTCACCCCGCTCCTCGTCGAGCCGCTCGACATCGCGCTGCCGGCCGCGCATCCGCTCGCCGCGCAGTCGAGCATCCGGCCCGAGCAGCTCGCCGACGAGCAGTGGGTCTCGACCCACGAGGGCTTCCCGCTCACGGGCGTGCTCGAGCACCTCGGCGCGCTGATCGGCCGCGCCCCGCGGGTCGCGCACCGGATCAACGAGTTCTCCGTCGCCGCGCAGGTCGTCCGCTCCGGCGCCGCGATCGCGATCCTGCCCCGGATCACCGCGGCTCCGCTCGCCGTCGACGGCATGGTCCTCCGCCCGCTCGAGGGCGCCGGCCTCGTCCGCCACGTCGACGTCCTCGCCCGCCCGGACGCGCTGGCCCGCACCGCGGTCCGCACCGTGCTGGCGGCGCTGCGCCGCGTCGCGGCCGGCTGACGGCTCCACGTCCGGCGCCGGTGGATCTCGATACGCCCGCTCCGCGGGCTACTCGATCAGCAGAGAGGCGCTCGAACGGTGGGGAGCGCTCGGGCGCTGCAGAACATCAGCTGAGATGGGGAGGCCTCCGCTGTCAGGGGAGGGACCCTGCTCTCAGCTGATGTTGTGCGCAACCCAGCCGGTCGAGGAGCCCCGCAGGGGCGTGGCGCGCCCGCCGTCACCACAGAGTGGGTCTGCAGGCCGCAGGTCTGCCGACGGTGGATCTCGATACGCCCGCTGCGCGGGCTACTCGATCAACATGGACGCCCGGCCTTCCGCGCGGGCGACTCGGTCGGCAGGAACGGGCAGCCGTTTCATGCTGGTCGAGTAGCCCCGCAGGGGAGTATCGAGACCCGGCGTCGTCAGCGGGGTGGTCTGCAGGCTGCTCGTCTGGAGCCGGCGGATCTCGATGCGCCCGCTGCGCGGGCTGCTCGATCAGCAGGAAGGGGTCGCCCGCCGCGCAC